>DATAPH010000047.1:0-16226 GCA_036265325.1 Actinomycetota bacterium
CAAGCGGATGATCGGGCGCACGCCGAGCCACATCCAAGCCGTGCGGCCGTTGAAGGACGGCGTGATCGCCGACTTCGACGTGACCGAGAAGATGCTCCGCTACTTCATCCAGCGCGTGCACAAGCGCCGGCTGCTCGCGAAGCCGCGTGTGGTCGTCTGCGTGCCGAGCGGCATCACCGGTGTCGAGCAGCGCGCGGTCGAAGAGGCGACGATCGCCGCGGGCAGCCGCCGCGCCTACATCATCGAAGAGCCGATGGCAGCCGCGATCGGCGCCGGGCTTCCGATCCACGAGCCGACGGGCAACATGGTCGTCGACATCGGCGGCGGCACGACCGAGGTCGCCGTGATCTCGCTCGGCGGGATCGTGACGTCGACGTCGATCCGCATCGGCGGCGACGAGTTGGACGAGTCGATCATCCAGCACGTCAAGAAGGAGTACTCGCTGCTGCTCGGTGAGCGGACGGCGGAGGCGATCAAGCTCGCGATCGCGTCGGTGTTCCCGATGCCCGAGGAGCTCGTCGCCGAGATCAAGGGCCGCGACCTCGTCACCGGCTTGCCCAAGACGATCACGATCAGCGCCGAGGAGGTCCGGCGTGCGATCGAAGAGCCGGTGAACGCGATCATCGACGCGATCAAGACGACCCTGGACCGGACGCCCCCAGAGCTCGCGGCCGACATCATGGACCGCGGCATCGTCCTCACGGGCGGCGGGGCGCTGCTGCGCGGGCTCGACAAGCGCTTGCGTCACGAGACCGGCATGGCCGTGCGGATCTCCGACACGCCGCTGCAGGCGGTCGTGCTCGGCTCCGGGAAGTGCCTCGAGGAGTTCGAGGTCCTCCAGCGCGTCTTGGTGAGCTCGAGCAACCGGCGGTAAGCGCGTGGCGGCGCGCTCGGGACCCAGGAACACCCGCCTGTTGGTCGTCGCCCTGGTGGTCGCCTCGCTGACGATCATCACCGTCGACTACCGGCAGGGAGACTCCGGGCCGCTGGCCGCGATGGGCCGCACGGCCCGGACGTTCATGGCTCCGCTCCAAGAGGCCGTCACCAACGTCACTCGCCCGGTCGGGAACTTCTTCTCCGGCGTCGCGCACCTGCCGAGCCTGGCGCAGGAGAACACCGACTTGAAACAGCAGCTCGCCGATGCCCAAGCTCGGATCAATGCGACGTCACAGATCGAGGCGCAGAACCAGGAACTGCTGAGCCTGTTGAACCTGAAGCAAAGCCTGCGGCCCCCGTCGGTGCCGGCCGTCGTCATCTCGAACGGGATGTCGAACGTGAACTACTACATCACGATCGACCGGGGCTCGAACGACGGGGTCCGCGTCAACGATCCCGTGGTGACGGGGAACCAAGATGGCGCGCGGCTCGTTGGGATCGTCGCGCGGGTGACATCGATCTCCGCAGACGTCCGCCTGCTGATCGATGAGGGGTTCAGCGTCCCGGGGCGGCTCGCGACGTCGGGCGAAACCGGCCTGGTTGTGGGCAACGGCGATCAGGACCTCACGATGCAGGACATCCCCGCGACCACGACGTTCCCCACGGGGACCTCGACGGAGTCGGTCTTCACGATCACCTACTCGGTCGGCGACCAGCACAGTCGGTTCCCGCCCAACATCTTGATCGGGACGGTGTCGTCCGTGGTGCAGGGGGGCGTGCAACCCGATGCGACGGTGTCGGTGCGGCCGGCCGTGGACTTCTCGTCCCTGGAGGCCGTGCTCGTGCTCCAGACCGCCAACGGCGGGTCGAGCTGATGCGGCGCGTGCTCGCCCTGATCGCCGTCATCGTCACCGCGATCTTGCTGCAGTCGACGGTGTTCTCGCAGCTTCGCCTGCTCGGCGTCCGTCCGGAGCTCCTCTATCTGGTGACGATCTTGATCGCGCTGCAGGAAGGCCCGAACGAAGGCGCCGTCGTCGGGTTCACGTGCGGTCTGGCGCAGGACATGCTGCTGGACCAACCCATGGGGATCACCGCGCTGACGTTGACGCTGCTGGGCTACGCGGTCGGGATGGCGCGCCAGTACATCGTGTCGCCGTCGCCCCTGGTGCCGACCATCGTGGTGGCGATCTCGACGGCTCTCGGCGTCGCTTTCTACGAGATCGTCACATTCCTTTTGGGGCAATTCGAGGCCGGCTTCACGTACGCTGTGAAGGTCGCGTTGCTGACCGCGCTGTACAACGCCGTTCTCACCCCGATCCTCGCCCCCTTGTTGCGGAGGATCGTCGAAGGTTCCCGACCGCGCAGGGTGGTGCGCCTGTAGATGGACAAAGCCACGTCCCGCCTCCGCGTGCTCGCGTTGCTCGTGGTCGTGATGTTCCTCGCGCTGTCCACCCGTCTCTGGTTCCTCCAGGTGCTTGCGGCGCAGGGCTTCAACAAAGAAGCGCACGCCCAGTCGGTCCGAACCGTCTACGCCGATCCGCTGCGCGGGCAGATCCTGGACGCGTCGAGCACGCCGACCCATCCGGTCGTGCTGGTCGGGAACCGCGAGAGCCTCGAGGTGCGGATCACGCCCAGCGAGCTCGGGTCCCAAGGCGAGGCCGTGATCCTTCGGGTCTCGCAGATGACGGGCGTCCCCGTCAGCGAGATCGCCAAGACGCTGCAAGATCCGAAGTACCTGCCGACCCAGGCGATCCCCGTCGCGGAGTTCGTCCCCAAGAATGTCAAGTACGCCATCGCGGAGCATCCGCAGCAGTTCCCCGGTGTCTCGGTCGAGAGCACGTTCGTCCGCTCGTATCCGATGGGAACGACGGCCGCACAGGTCCTGGGCTACACGGGCTTGATCGACTCGACGCAATACGCCGCATGGCAGAAGAACGGCTACGGGCCGAACGACATCGTCGGGAAGAACGGCGTCGAGCTGTCGTACGAGCAGTATCTCCGAGGCGAGCAAGGGGTGACGAAACTGCTCGTGAACTCCGACGGCGAGGCGCTCGGCACGGTCTCGTCGACGAAGCCGACGCCGGGGGACGACGTCCAGCTGTCGTTGAACGACCACGTCGAGAAGCTCGCGCAGAAGGCGCTCCTCGACGGGATGCAACACGCGCGGAGCTACCACGACCAGAACGGGAACCTGCTGCGAGCGAACGCCGGGGCCGTGGTCGTGATGGATGCGCACACCGGGGGCATCGTGGCGATGGTGTCGACCCCCAGCTACAACCCGCTGTGGTACGAGCGCGGCCTGACGCCTTCGCAGAGCAAGTACCTCAGCAACAGCAACATCGGTGCGATCAACAACCGTGCGACCCAGCTCGCCTACACGCCCGGCTCGACGTTCAAGCCGATCACCGGACTCGCCGCGATCAAGGAGGGCTATGCGTCGCTCGGCGGCTCATACAACTGCGTCGGGACGTACACGCAACCGGGAGACACCTCGGGTGCCCAGTTCGTGAACTGGACGACGGCCAACCTCGGGTACATGTCGATCCAGACGGCGCTCTCGGAGTCGTGCGACACGGTGTTCGACGCGTTCGGCTCCGACTTCTATTACGCCTGGGCCAACAACCCGTTAGGGACCAATTCGGACCCGTTGCAGGGTGACCTCAAGCAGTGGGGGTTCGAGCAACCGACCGGTGTCGATCTGCCCTACGAGGTCTCTGGGTTGGTTCCCGACCCCGCATGGGCGAACACACAGAAGACCCTGTTCCCGTATGGCTGGGTGCCGGGCGGCGACATCCTGACGATGATCGGATCGGGCTACGTGCAGGTGACGCCGCTGCAGCTCGCACGGGCCTACGCGGCGATCGCGAACGGCGGGCACCTCTGCACGCCGCATGTGGTCAACCAGATCATCTCCTCGAGCGGGACCGTCGTGAAGAAGATCGGGGGCGATTGCGCCCAGACGGTGCCCTACAGCGCCAGCGAGCTTTCCTACATCCGTGGCGCACTCCGAAGCGTGGTCACCAGCGGCACCGCGCAATGTGCCTTCCAGGGTTTCCCGTTCTCGCAGGTCGCCGTGGCAGGCAAGACCGGCACCGCCGAGCGGCCCAACAAACAGGACACATCGTGGTTCGCGTCGATGGTTGGCCCGAACCCCGAAAGGCCCGACTATGTGATCGTGACGATGGTGGAGCAGGGTGGGTTCGGCGGCCAGACCGCCGCTCCGATCACTCGCCAGGTGATCGACGGCCTCTACCCCAAGATCGGCGACGCGAGCAGCCCCAGCTGCGTGACCCCGGACCGCTGATATGGATCTCGTCGCCAGCCGCACGTTCGCGCAGGAACGACGCCCGATCCGCCACGTCGACTGGTTGCTCCTGCTGATCACGCTGGGCCTGTGCGCGGTCGGGCTGCTGCTCGTCTACTCGGCCACGAGTCAAACCCTTCGCAACATGGGTCTCGATTCGTTCGACCGGACGAACAAGCAAGCGATCACGATGGTCCTCGGTGGCATCTTCGCGTTGGTGATCGCGGCGATCGACTATCGATTCCTCAAGATCTACGCCGGTTTCATCTACATCGGGTCCGTCCTGTCGCTGATCCTCGTCCGCATCCCAGGGATCGGGTCGACAGACGTGAGCGGAACCGCCCAGCGCTGGTTCGCGGTCGGCGCGTTCCAGATCACGCCGTCGGAGTTCACGAAGCTCGCGCTCATCCTCGCGCTGGGGGCCGTCCTCGCGAACATCCGCACGCCCGAGCCGACGCTTCGCGACATCGGCAAGGCGCTATTCCTGGCGGCCATCCCGCTCGGCCTCGTGTTCCTCGGTCCCGACATCGGTACCTCCATCACGATCACCGGGATCGTCGTCGGGATGCTGATCGTCGCGGGCACGAAGCTCCGGCACCTCCTCGTGCTCTGCGCTGTGGGGATCATCGCCATCGTGTTGGTCTTCCAAACCGGCGTGATCAAGGACTTCCAACGGCAGCGGCTGGCCGCCTTCCTCGATCCCCAGGCCGTCCCGGCCGATGTGCGCTACAACCTCGACCAGTCGTTGATCGCCGTCGGGTCCGGGGGGCTCTTCGGCAAGGGGTATCTGCAGGGCATCCAGACCAACCTGGACTACGTGCCCGAGCAGCACACCGACTTCATCTTCACGGTGGCCGGCGAGGAGTTCGGGTTCGTGGGGGGGATCGCATTGCTGGCGCTCTACGCCTTGCTCATCTGGCGTTCGATCCGGATCTCATGGCTCGCGAAGGATCCCTTCGGTACCTACGTGGCGGCGGGGATCGCGTCGATGTTCGCGATCCAGATGTTCGTCAACGTGGGGATGGCGATCGGCATCATGCCGATCACCGGCATCCCGTTACCGTTCCTGTCCTACGGCGGGACCTCGATCTTGGCGAGCTTCGCGGCGATCGGGCTGCTCGAGAGCATCCACATGCGTCGGTTCACCTGATCGCTACGCGACCGCGAGCGACCACAGGAACGTCGAACCCTCGGGACCCGTCTGCTCGAGTGTGACGTCCCCGCCCATCGCGTGGGCCGAGAGCCGCGCGAGCGACAGACCGATCCCTATGCCCTGATGCGTGCGCGTCGACAGGTGCTCCGCCTGCTCGAGCGGCTCGAAGATCCGAGTGAGCGCGGCTTCGTCGATGCCGGGGCCTTGGTCGATCACGCGGACCTCCACGCCGTTGCCGTGGGTGATCTTGACGGTCACGGTGCCGTCCGGCGGGCTGAACGCCAGCGCGTTCGCGACGAGCTCGTCGAGGATCCGCATCCCCGCCGCGCGGTTCGACGTGGTCATCGCGGGCACCGCCTCCGCCTCGATCCGGATCCTCGGATCGCTCGCGGCGATCTCACGGATGAGGTCGGTCACGTTCAGCCACTCCGTCAAGCCGGTCTCGATGACGCCTTCGAACCGCTCGACCAACCGGGCGAGACCCTCTGAGCGCTGCACCAGCGTGTCCAGCGCCTCGTCCAGGTCCTCGGGTGGCAACTGGCCGCGGCGCATCGTCTGGGCGATCGCCAGGATGACCGTGACGGGAGTGCGGAGCTCGTGGCCCACGCGCCCGATGAGCTGCTGTCGATGCGCGGCGCGCTCCAGGAGCGCTTCCTGCGCCATCTCGAGTTGGCGAGCGCGGCGGCGTTCGCGGTCCAGCGCGTCGGTCAGCTCTTCGATCACGACGGGGGTGACCTCGGGGGAGAGCGGCGCGCCGCCGCTCACGGCCTCGCGCACCGCATGCACGATCGCGTCGCCGTCGGAGTCCTTGAGCACGTAGCCGGCCGCGCCCGCGACGAGCATCTCCCGGACCGCGCGCTGCTCCTCCATGCTGCTGAGCGCCACGACGCCGACGCTCGGACGAGCGGCCTTGAGCCGGCGGGTCGCCTCGATCCCATCCATCTCCGGCATCCGGACGTCCATCAGGACCACGTCGGGCATCAGACGAACGGCCATCTCGACGGCTTCGGGGCCGGTGCGGGCCTGGCCGATCACCTCGAGGTCCTCCCCGGACAGCAGGAACACCAAAGACTCTCGGAACCCATCGTTGTCGTCGACGACGAGCACGCGGATGCGTTCCGAGGCGCCGAGGGGGGCGGTCGCGCTCACCTCGGGAGCATCGGTCCCATGTTCACCAGCGGCTATCCGGCCGATGCCGGGTTCCCACGGGGGAGACGGGGGTGGGCCGGATAGCCCACACGGGCGGTGTCGGCCCGCTCGGCTCCGAGATCTGGGCGGGTTCGCTGGTATGCTCGGCTGAGATGTGACCGCTGGGTCCGCCCAAGGACCTATGCGGTGCAACGAACCAACGTCGAGGCGGCGCGCGATCGCCGACGGCAGCCACCCGGGCGCCTCAGCAGGTCGCGAACGCCGGAACGAGGAACGTACTGGTGCGACACGCACGTCGCCCGGCGCGCGGGGCATCCCGCAGCGCGGGTCAACACGCAGCAGCCGCCGCAACCGCTCGCTCCACGCGGCGCAACCAGGCCAACGTTCCCGATCCGACACACGCCCCTCGCGCGATGCGAGAGGAGTGATCCGTTCCGTGGATCAGGACACAACCCCCGCGGCCACGACCGCGGAACCGTCGGACGCACCAGCGCGCACCGACGAAGAGTCGACCGCCGCACGCCGCCGCAACTCCAGTTGGGGCAAGGTGCAGGTGAGCACCAAGACCGCTGAGCCGGCGAAGCCCGAGCTGTCCAAGCCCGAGCGCGCGAAGTCGGCGCCGACGACGAGCGAGGCCGCGAAGGCGGAACCGACGAGGAGCCGTTCGCCGCGATCGGTCGCGAGCGACACCGCTGCGACCGACGCCCCCGAGACCGACGCCCCCGAGACCGACGCCCCCGAGCGGCCGAAGCCGCAACGCCAGCCTCGCCAGCCCGGATCGGCAGACAACGGTGACGCCGCGTCTTCCGACGCCGGCGTCGTGGAAGGATCGGATGCGGCCGAGGGAGCGACCGGCACGTCGACCGGGACACGCCGGCGAAGGTCTCGCGGCGGCCGTGGACGTGGCCGCAGCGGAAGCGGCGGCGACCGGACCGGCACCGCGACCGCGGAGGCAACAGAGGTCGACGCACCGGCCGAGGTGAAGACCGAACCCAAGCCTCGTCAGCAGAAGCCCCGTCAGCCGAAGACCGAGCCCGCCACCGGTGACGAGAAGGGTTCACAGCTCGACGCGGCCGCCGAGCAAGCCGGTGAGACGTCGACGGGACCGAAGAAGCGGCGCCGTCGCGGCGGCCGTGGCCGCGGCGGCAAGAAGCCTGCGACGACCGAGACCGACACGGAAGCCACCGAGGCCCAGCGCGACGAGGCGACGCCCGACGCCGACGAGGCCGGCGCGGCGAAGCCGCGCCGGCGCCGGAGCGGCAAGCGGCCCGACCAGCCGGCGCCAAAAGAAGCGCCCAAGAGCAAGAAGCCCAAGACGATCGAGGAGCAGATCGCAGCGGGTGGCCCGACCCGCGGCATCCGCACCACGCGCACGCGCACCGGGCGTGATGGCCGCCGCCGTCGCGAGCAGGCGCCGCCGCCGCCCCGCATCACCGACAAGCTGATGGCGATCACCGAGCACGGCGAGCGCGACCAGATCGCCGTCCTCGAGGAAGACATCCTCGTCCAGCACTACGTGACCCGCGCGGGCGCAACCTCGATGGTCGGCAACGTCTACCTGGGCAGGGTCCAGAACGTGCTTCCCGGCATGGAGGCCGCCTTCGTCGATGTCGGCCGCGGCCGCAACGGCGTCCTGTACGCCGGCGAGGTCAACTACAGCCCTGAGGACATCGAAGGTCCCGCCCCGCGGATCGAGCAACTCCTCAAGGCCGGCCAGTCGGTGATGGTCCAGGTGACCAAGGATCCGATGGGCGGCAAGGGGGCGCGTCTGACAGCGAACCTGTCGCTCGCGGGCCGATACCTCGTCCTCGCGCCGAACCAGAACCTCCAGGGGATCAGCCGGCGACTGGGCGACGACGCGCGCAAGCGCCTCAAGTCGATGCTCAAGCGGGTCAAGCCCCCGGAGCACGGCGTGATCGTCCGCACCGCCGCAGAGGGTGCGACCGAGGAGGCCCTCGAGGACGACCTCCGACGCCTCCTGGACATCTGGAACGACATCCAGAAGAAGGCGAAGAAGGGCAAGGCGCCGACGGGGCTGTACGAGGAGCCCGAGCTCACCGTGCGCGTCGTGCGCGACCTGTTCACGGACGAGGAATTCAAGGGCCTCGTCACCGACTCTCGCCGCGTCTACGAAAAGATCGAGGGCTACCTCAGCGAGGTCGCGCCCGACCTCGCTAAGAAGGTCTCGCTCCACGACGGCTCGCTGCCGGTGTTCGAGGAACACCGGATCGTCGAGCAGATCCATAAGGCGCTCGACAAGAAGGTGTGGCTGCCGTCCGGCGGCTACCTGTTCATCGAGCGGACCGAGGCGATGACGATCGTCGACGTCAACACCGGCAAGTCGGTCGGCAAGACCAATCTCGAGGCGACGGTCGTCAACACCAACCTCGAGGCCGCCAGGGAGGTCGCTCGCCAACTCCGCCTGCGCGACATCGGCGGGATCATCGTGATCGACTTCATCGACATGCTCTTGGAGAAGAACAAGAAGCAGGTCGAGGACACGATGCGCGAGGCGCTGGCGCTCGACAAGACGCGCTCGCAGGTGTTCGAGATCGGCCCGCTCGGCCTCATGCAGGTGACCCGCAAGCGGGTATCCTCCGGGCTGGTCGAATCCTTCTCCGAGACCTGTCCCACCTGCGAAGGCCGGGGCATCATCCTCACCTACGACGTGCATTGACCCATCTGATCTGGATGCGAAAGGAACCCTTCCCATGTATGCGGTGATCAAGACGGGCGGCAAGCAGCACAAGGTGCAGGCGGGCGATGTGATCGAGGTCGAGAAGCTGGTCGGCCCCGACGAGACGCTGACCTTCACCCCGCTGCTCGTGGTCGACGACGATGGGAAGGCGCACACCGGCCAGGCAGCCTCCAAGGCGCAGGTCACGGCGAAGGCCGTGGGCGAGAAGAAGGGCGACAAGGTCCACGTCGTGAAGTACCGGCCAAAGACGGGCTACTCGAAGAAGACCGGTCACCGCCAGCAGTACACGTTGATCGAGATCTCCGGCGTGAAGCTCGGCTGACCGGCTCGGACCTGATTGGTACCCTGGGGAACCTATGGCACACAAGAAGGGCGGCGGCTCGTCTCGGAACGGCCGCGATTCCAAGGCCAAGCGCCTCGGAACGAAGGTCTACGGCGGCCAGGTCGTCACCGCGGGCTCGATCATCGTGCGTCAGCGCGGCACCCGGATCCACCCCGGTGAGGGCGTCGGCAAGGGCGGCGACGACACGCTGTTCGCGACGCGTCCCGGCCAGGTGCGCTTCCACGAGTCGCGCGGCCGCACGTACGCGGTCGTCGACCTCGTCTCGGCCTAACCGCCGTTCTGGCGGGCCGCGGCGACCGCGGCGCGTGTCTCCTTGACCCACACCTCGAGGTCATCGCCGAGGAAGTTCGACGCGTTCGCGAGGTAGCCCGCGTTCCGCCGTCGCTGCTTGCGCTTGGACGGCGCACGGTTGCGGTTGAAGATCAACGTGGGCGGCGGTTCGTCGGACGCGGCCTGGTCCGGGTGCAGGGGCGGCGGCTTGCTGAAGTAGAAGGCGGTGACGCGCTTGTCACCGTCCTCGACCGAACGAACGAGCAATACCGGCGATCCCCAGATCCGCTTAACCCGCTCTACCGCCGTGAGCGAGATCGTCCGGATCCCGAGGCTGGGGGAGTCGAAACGGAGCGCCTCGTCCTCCAGCGTAAGGGTGCCCTCGACGTCGTCGGGGGAGCGATCCAGCTGAACCATCCACACCCTGGTCGGCTCCGGCATGGGCCTATCTTGCGCTCCGACGCCCTCGGCGACCACCTACGCTACGCGGCATGGCGTTCGTGGATGAGTGCACGCTGTTCGTCACGTCCGGCAAGGGGGGCGACGGCTCGGCGTCGATGCATTCGGAGCCCTACAAAGCGCGGGGCGGCCCCGATGGTGGCAACGGCGGCCACGGCGGCTCGGTGATCCTCGAGGTCGACACCGGCGTCCACGATCTGTCGTGGATCGCCGACCATCCGCACCAGCGAGCCGCGCCGGGGAAGAGCGGCCGATCGGCCAAGCGAGATGGGCGCGAAGGCGAGGACATGGTCTTGTCCGTGCCCGACGGCACGGTCGCCTTCGACGATCGCGGGCTCGTTGCCGATCTCGTCGGTGCAGGTGCGCGGGCCGTGGTCGCGGCCGGCGGCCGCGGCGGTCGAGGGAATGCGGCGATCGCGACCGCTCGCAACCGCGCGCCGCGCGTGGCCGAGCCGGGGGAGTCACCTGAGGAACGGACGCTCCGGCTGGAGCTTCGCACCGTCGCCGACGTCGGCCTCGTCGGGCTCCCGAACGCGGGCAAGTCGACGTTGTTGTCCCGGCTCACCGCCGCGAAGCCGAAGATCGCGGCCTATCCGTTCACCACGCTGACGCCGAACCTCGGCGTCGCCGGCGGCGACGCGGAACGGTTCGTGGTCGCCGACGTACCGGGGTTGATCGAAGGCGCTGCCTCCGGGAAGGGCCTCGGGCACCGGTTCCTCCGGCACGTCGTGCGGTGCCGCGCGCTGGTGCTCGTGGTCGATCTGTCGGCGGAAGACCCTGCCGCGGACCTCGCCGTGCTTCGGGCCGAGCTCGCGGCGTACGACCCGGCGCTCGGCGAACGGCCCGCGGTGGTCGTCGGGACGAAGGCCGACCTCGTCGACGACGCAGCGGCGCGTGGGGCGTCGCTCGGCGGCGATGTCGCCGTCGTCTCGGCCATGACGGGCGACGGGATCGACGAGCTCCTGGAGCGACTGGGGCTGCTCGCCCGGGAGGCCGCGGCGGCGGAGCCGCCGCGGCAAGCCACTGTGGTCCTGCGCCCCGGCCGACCGCGGTTCGTCGTGACCAGGCGCGGCGCCGTATGGGAGGTCCAGGGAGCGAAGGTGGAGCGATGGGTGATGGAGACGGACCTCGACGACGACGAGCAGGTCGCCCGGCTGCAGGCACGCCTCAAGAAGGAAGGGGTCGATCGCGCGCTCGCCGCCGAGGGCGCGAGGCCCGGCGACGACGTCTCGATCCGTGGCCGCGTCTTCGAGTACCGGGCCGATCCGCCTCCGGGGCAGACTCCGAACGAGGAGGAACCCGCAGATGCCTGACCGGCACCAACTGCTCGACGACGAAGCCGCCGGCGCGGCCGCGTTCGACGCCGTCCTCGCGACGATCCCGGACGACCGGTGGGACGAGACGACCGTCACGCCCGACGGATGGACGCCGATCACCGTCGTGGCCCACGTCGCCGGATGGCTCGACGAGTGCTCCGACGTGCTCGAGGCGATGCGGGCCGGCACCTTGGATCCGGGCGCGCCCAAGGGATCGGTCGAGGCTATCAACGCGCGGCAGGCGTCGCGGGCGGCCGCGCTTACCACGTCAGAGGCAACGGCGAGTTTCGCGGCCGCCCGCGTGCGAGCCCGGGCGGCGTGGGAAGCGCTCCCCGTGCTCACGCCGGACGCGTGGAGCTGGTTCGAAGAGTCCGGACCGAACCACTACGCCAAGCATGTGCACGACCTATCGGCGTGGCTCGCAGGCGAGACGCCTGATCCCGACGTCGGCGCGATGTTGCAGGAGGACGCGGAGCGATGGGTCGCGTTCGGCGCGCTCGTCGACAAGGCCGATTCCGCCGCGCGCGACTCGGAGGGCTGGGCGGTTACCGACATCTGCTTCCATGTCGCAGCGTGGTTCGGCAAAGGCGCCGACTGCGTCGAGCATGGCGCCGGGTGGGGCCCGCCGTGGGAGACGGACGCCGATCGGCCCACCGAGGAGGTCAATGCAGCGTTCCTTGCGCGCTCGCGCGCGATGACACCCGACGAGGCCCGCGCCGCGCTCGACGACGCGCGGGATCGCCTGCGCGCAGCCTTCTCCGCGCAGACCCGTCCCGCCGACGGTGTCAAGGACGTCTTCAAGGAGTGCACCGTCGACCACTACGCGGAACATGTGCCGATGCTGCGTCGCCTCACCGGTTCCGAGGGGTCCGTGGCCTAGACTCCGCCCGATGGGAACACGCCTGGGCGTCATGGGCGGCACGTTCGATCCCATCCATGTCGGTCACCTCGTGACGGCCGAAGAAGCCCTCCACCAGTTCGCGCTGGATGAGGTCGTCTTCGTGCCCACCGGCCGTCCGTGGATGAAGGAACACGACGTCGTCGCCACCGCGGAGGATCGGTACGCGATGACCGCGATCGGGGTCGAGCCCGAGCCGCGGTTCCATGTGTCGCGTCTGGAGGTCGACCGCGGCGGCGCGACGTACACCGTCGATACCTTGCGCGCACTGCGCGACGAGGTGCCAGGCGCGGAGCTCTTCTTCATCACCGGCGCCGACGCGATGCTCGAGATCATGCGATGGAAGGAGTCCGAGACGGTGTTCGACCTGGCCCACTTCATCGCGGCGACGCGGCCGGGCTACGACGTCGCCGCGTTCGACGGGATGCCCAACGTGACGGTGATGCAGATCCCGGCGCTTGCGATCAGCTCGACCGACATCCGGCTGCGTGTGCACGAGGGCCGGCCGATCCGCTTCCTCGTGCCCGGGGGCGTCGAGGAACACATCCGCACGCAGGGGCTGTACCGATGAGCGACGACCAGCAGCAACCGTCCAGGGCGTCGCGATCTGCGCGGGTGGAGAAGCGCTGGCGCATCCAGGCCGCTGTCGTGGTTGGACTGGTCATCCTGTTGATCGCGATCGCGATGCTCGCGGGCAACGGCGGCAGCACGCCGTCGGCATCGCCGACGCCGTTGCCCTCGGCTGCGCCGAGCGGGGCCGCGAAGCCGGGCGACCTGCTTGCGTTCTCGATGACGGGCGCGCCGGCCGCCCTCGCCGCAACGATCGGAGGCGGCGACGCCGACGCCGCGGTGATCGTCCCTCCCGACCTCACGTTCGTGATGCCGGGCGCCGGCGAGATGAACTCGAACGAGATCCAGGACCTGCCCGGGACCGAGGTGCAGATCGGACTGTCGAACATCGGCGGCGCGTGGGACGGGCACTACGCCACGATGGACCTCGACCGGTTCGGCGGTGTCGTCGACCGGCTGGGCGGACTGAACGTGAACCTCTCCGACGCCTATCCGGCGGGCACAGAGGACCTCGGTCCCGGACCCACCCAGCTCAGCGGCGCCCAGGTGGTCTCGTTGCTCCGCACGCGGTCGGACGACACCTCGGCACGGTTCGCAGACGTGCTCACCGCGTTCCTCTCGACACACCCGACGATGTCGCCCACCGACTTCAGCAGCACCGATGATCCGCAGGCGGCGGGCAGCATCCTGGCCGACGGTGTGACGCAGGTAGAGATCATGCCGTCCGAAGTGGTTGGCGGCTCGATCTTGTCCACCGCGCAACCCGACCTTGACGAACTCATGACGCAGCTGTTCGGCACGACGCCGCCCGCGCGCGTGGAGGTTCGCAACGGCAACGGGAGCCCAGGCGTCGGCGGCGACGTCGCTGCCCGATTGATCCCGGCCGGGTTCCGCATCGTGCTGAGCGAGAACGCCGACAACTTCGATTACAAGACCACCGAGGTCGTCGCGAACGGGACCGACAACGAGGCCGAGGCCGCCAAAGCGCTCGACGCGCTGGGGGTCGGGAAGATCACCGTGTCCCAGATATCATCGGGACTGGCCGACGTCTCCGTGACGGTCGGCCAGGACTATCACGGATGACGGACGCTGGAACGATATCGCGGGCGATCGCCCTCGCAGCGACGGAGGCCGCCCGCGACAAGCAGGCGACCGACGTCGTCGTGCTCGATGTGGCCGAACTGCTTTCGATCACCGATTACTTCGTGATCTGTTCCGCCTCTTCCGATCGGCAGATCAAGACCGTGATCCAAGCGATCGAGGAGCGCGTGCGCCGCGAGCTCGACCTGCGACCTGTGCGCCGGGAAGGCGAGAGCGACGCGGGGTGGGCCCTCTTGGACTACGTCGACGTGGTCGTGCACGTCTTCGGCGAGGAAGAGCGCGCGTACTACGACCTGGAACGCCTGTGGCGCGACGCGCCTCGTCCGGGGTGGGCGGCGGAAACCGCAGCGCGTACCGGCTGACGTCTACGCCAGGTAGGCGTCGAGCGCGTCCGCGTCGTAGGGCGTCAGGTACAACAGGGCGATCCGGCCGGCGTCATCGAACCGGAACACGCCGTGGATCGTCGTCTCGAGCGTCGGTGGTTGGACCCCCTCGTGCTGGAACGTCGCGCGGACGAGGACGTCGAGGTTCTCCTCGGAGCCCGTCAGCTCGTCCACACGGATCGAGCCGGGTTGGATGTGCGTCGCGAGCTCCTTCGCGACACGCGCGGCCTCTGCGCCACCAAGGTGCAGCCCGCCGAGCGACCCGCCGCCCGACCACTGCAGCACGGTGTTGCGCGTGAAGATCTCCGGGAACCGTTCGGTGTCGAGGCGCATGATCGACACGAGCGCCGGCAGCCATCGACGGGGGATCGGCCGGCCGGCCGCCATGGTCTGCGACGCGAGGATCTCCTCGGTTCGTTCCGCGATCCGGACGCGTTTCTGCCGCTCGCGCACGTCGGGCTCGCGCACCGACGTCACGACCGCCGCAGACTGCCGGGCGCGCGCGAGCGCCAGCGTCTCGCGAAGCTCGCGGCACCGTGCACGAGCACGGACGAGTTCGGCTTCGGCCTCGGCGATCCCTTCGGCAAGACGCGTCTGGCTTCCCGACAGCGCGCCCACAAGCGCCTGGGTCACGAGGACTCCTTCCCTGGCCGGGCGGACGTGCGCCCGCCCGGGAAGTGGGCTACTTGTGGTCTTTGGCCAGCTCCGGCACCACGGTGACGCCGCTGAACTGCTCAGGGCGCGACATCTGCGGAAGCGGCACCTGGCTCGCCGCGTGCAGCGTCGCCTTTCCGACCGCGATCAGCTCCTCGAGCTTGCGGCAGTACTCCTCCGTGCGGGCCAGCTCGGCCTCGGCGTCCGCGACGCCTGCCTCGAGCTCGCGCTTCGTACTCGAGAGGCCCTTCATCAACAGCTCACTCATCACGTCACCCCCGGTGACCAGCGCCGACCCAGCGTCGGGCGTCCGTCGATCGTAGGAACGGGCGGGGGATGCCGCATCGGCCGTGCGGCCATAGCCGAACGGCGGAAGGCTGGGACCGGATGGACGCGGGGTAGACTGACCGCTTCCGGGCCCATAGCTCAGCTGGTAGAGCGCATGGCTGGCAGCCATGAGGTCAGGGGTTCGAGCCCCCTTGGGTCCACTCCCGCACGTCAGGCTACCTTTCACGTCTGGGCGTCTTATTCCGCACCGGACCCTCAGGAGATAACCCTTCGGGGTGGGCAGCAGAGTCAAGACCGGTTGTGCGGGCGGCCCTCAGGGCTCGATCACGATGAGAACGAAGGTCGAGGGGAACTCGTCGTGACGCCGCTGGCCGTTTCATGGCCACGGAGTCGGCCGTACTACGGCTAGTGACCGGACCGATACGGCCACGGTCGCGGTCGCGGACGGAATGCGGCGCGTTGGCACTCTCGGTGAATGCCGCGGACACCGGAGCGGAGCGCACGCATGCCTGAGACCAGCGATCGCCTCTGCGCCTCGTGCCGGAGATGGCATCCAGCCGAGGTACTCGCCTTCCGACGCCGACGGCTACCCGACGGAGGTCCGTTATCTCGGCGAGTGCGTAGTGGCCTGCGCGACCGGTCTCGGCCAAGCCGCACGCAAGGCGATGGCGATCTAGGTCGACCTCGGGGACTGGGACGGTGTCGAGGCGTCAGCTGAGATCGCTCTGGAAGTAAACGATCCGATCAATCCGGAGTCGGGGCCA
>DATAPH010000048.1:0-5224 GCA_036265325.1 Actinomycetota bacterium
GTCAGCGCCGCTTGCAGGGTGCCACCGGCCGTCGGTGCGCCGGTGGCCGGCGCGACGTTCGTCCCCGTCGACGTCGTCCCGTTGCTGCACGCCGCGAGCAACGCGCCGAGGCTCGTTGCGCTCAGCGCCAAGGTGCTGAAGCCGGCGGCGCGCGCCATGAACGAGCGCCGCGAGATGTTGCCGGTCAGGAAGCTCCGGGCCAGACGTTCGGCCCGCTGTTGCTCGTCGTTCCGTCGCATGTTCCCCCCTCTCCGTCGCTCAGCGATGCTCGCCGAGCCAGCCCAGATACGTGCGATTGAAATCCGCCGGGTGCTCCCACATGGATGCATGGCCTCCCTTCGACGTCAGCCAGTCCGCCTTGGGGAGGCCCTCGTGCAGCTTCTTCGAGAGCGAGACGGGGATCAGGATGTCCTCTTCACCTGCCATCACGAGTACGGGGTAGCCCTGGATCCGATCGAGGCGACCGTCCGTGTCGTGCGCCTGGATCACGTGAAGCTGCGCGAGGTAGGCCTCGACCGACATCGGCATCGACGCCATCTCCATCTCGAACTCCTTGAGCTCGTCCTCCCGGTTCCAGAAGAAGTCCTGCGTGAACGCCCACAGCGTGACGTCGCGCATGATGAACGGGACGCCGGTGATCGTGGCCATGTCGTGCCACATCGAAAACATCCGCGAGCAGAACGGGCCGGGCTTTGCGTAGGTGCTCGAGAACGTCGCGGTCTTGAGGTCGGCGCCGTGGTTGATCGCGTACTCCTGCGCGATCATCCCGCCCATCGACGTGCCGATCAGATGGAAGCCGGTGAGCCCGACCTCGTCGACCACCGCCTTCGCGTCGTCGGCGAGCATCCGCGCCGTGTACGGGCCGGAGGGCGCGTCCGACTTGCCGACGCCGCGGTTATCGATCCTGAGCACGCGGTAGCCCGCGCCGAGGAAGTCCTCCATCTGGAGCGCCCAGGTCTCGAGGTCGTCCGCGAGCCCGTTGATCAGGACGATCGTTTCGTCGCCGTCGCCGTCGAGCTCGTAGTGGAGTCCGACGCCGTCCACGGTGGTCATGGGCATGTGTGTGTGCTCCCTTCTATCGAGCCGAGCGTTCGAGCTCGGCGCGGGCGACGTGGCACGCGGCCGTGTGGCCGGGGCCGAACAGGGTCATCTCGGGTTCGTCTGTGGCGCACGTTTCGATGGCGACGGGACAACGCGTGCGGAACCGGCATCCCGACGGGGGAGAGATCGGGCTCGGGATCTCGCCCGTGAGCGGCGCACTGACGAGCCGGCGTTCGGGGTCGGGGTGCGGGATCGAGGCGAGAAGCGCCTGCGTATAGGGATGGCGAGGGTCGCGGAACACTCGCTCCGTCGGCCCGGTCTCGACGATCTTGCCGAGGTACATCACGGCGGTGCGGTGGCTGATGTGCTGGACCACCGAGAGGTCGTGCGCGACGAAGAGGACCGCCAGCCCCAGGTCGCGTTGCAGCTCAGCCATCAGGTTGAGTACCTGCGCCTGCACCGAGACGTCGAGGGCGGAGACGGGCTCGTCGGCGACGATCAGTTTGGGTTCGGGCGCAAGCGCTGCGGCGATCCCGACGCGCTGACGCTGGCCGCCCGACAGCTCATGCGGTCGCCGGCGTGCGTAGGACGGATCGAGCCCGACTCGGTCGAGGAGCTCTGTGACTCGCTCCTTGCGTTCAGCCTTAGTCCCGATCTTGAACGCGTCGAGCGACTCCGCGATGCTGCGGCCGATCCGCCACCGCGGGTCGATCGAGCTGAAGGGATCCTGGAACACCGGCTGGACATGCTGGCGGAACGTCGCGAGCTGGCGACCTTTGAGTCCGGTCACCTCGCGGTCGTCGAACACGATCCGGCCCGCAGTGGGGTCGATCAGGCGCAGGATGCAGCGCGCGAGCGTGCTCTTGCCCGAGCCCGACTCGCCGACGATCGCGAGCACCTCGCCGGGGTGGATCTCGAGGTCCACGTCGTCAACGGCGTGAACGACGACGGCGCTCCCGAGGAGTCCCCGGTCGGTGGGGAAGTGCTTCACGAGACCCTCGACGCGAAGGATCGGCTGCCCCGGCTGCGCCGGCGCGATCTCGTCGGAGTACGCGACCTGGCTCACGCGGCACCTCCCGTTGAGGCGTGGTCGGGGTGGGCGGCTTCCTTCGTCGCCTCGGAGAGCCAGCACGCGATCAGATGCTCGCCGGTCTCATGCGCGAGCGGTGGCACCGTCGCGCACTCGTCCATCACGTACGGACAGCGCGTCGAGAACCGGCATCCCGGCGGTGGGCTCGTCAGGTTGGGGACCCGTCCGCTGATGACTCGGAGCGATCCTGGTTCTTGGTGCTCGGACGGAAGGGCGGCCAGGAGCGCCTGTGTATACGGATGCCGAGGGGTTCGGAAGATGTCGGCGACCGGCGCGACCTCGACGAGCTGGCCGGCATACATCACGCCGACGCGGTCGCAGATCTGCGCGACCACGCCCAGGTCGTGTGTGATCAGCACGATGGTCGTCCGGAGCCGCCCTCGCAGATCGCGCAGCAGGTCGAGCATCTGCGACTGGATCGTGACGTCCAGGGCGGTCGTCGGCTCGTCGGCCAGCACGAGGGACGGCTCGTTCGCGAGCGCGGTCGCGATCACGACCCGCTGCCGCATCCCGCCGGACAACCGATGCGGCGGGTCGTCGTACCGGCGCTCGGCCTCCGGGATCCCGACGTCGCCGAGCAGCGCGAGCGCCCGCGCCCGGGCGGCCTGCTTGGAGATGTCCCGATGCGCCGTGATCGTCTCCGCGACCTGCGCACCGATCGGGAACGTCGGGTCCAACGACGTCATCGGGTCCTGGAAGATCATGCTGATCCGGTCGCCACGGAGCTGCCGGAACTCCTCGGCCTCCAGCCCGAACAGCTCGCGCTCGCCGAACCGAACCGACCCTGCAACGGACGCGGTCCGCGGCAGCAACCCCATGAGCGCCATCGCGAGCGTGGTCTTGCCGCACCCCGACTCGCCGACCAGGCCGAAGATCTCGCCCTCTTCGACGGTCAACGAGACGTCGCTCACCGCGGACACCGTGCCCTCGTCGGTCGCGAAGCCGACGTCGACGTGCCTGAGGGTCAGCAGGTCGCTCACTCGCTGACTCCCTTCGGGTCGAGGCGGGCGCGGAGCCCGTCGCCGAGGAAGTTGAACGCGAGCACCGTGATCGCGATCGCGAGCCCCGGGAAGACCTCGACCCACGGCGCCTGGGTCAGCACGTCGCGCCCGTCGGCGAGCATCGAGCCCAGCGAGGAGGTCGGCGGTTGCACGCCGAGCCCGAGGAACGACAGCGCCGCCTCGATCTGGATCGCGAACCCCATCAGGATCGTCGCCTGCACGATCGCGGGCCCGATCGCGTTGGGCAGGACGTGACGCGCGATGATCGACCGCGTGCGGGTTCCGCGCGCCCGCGCCGCCTCGATATACGTTTGCGAGACGACGACCAGCGTCGAGCTCCGCACGACGCGCGCCAGGATCGGCATGTAGATCACCGCGATCGCCAGCGTCGCGATGTTCGACCCCGGCCCGATGATGGCGATCAGCGCGACCGCGAGCAGCATCGCCGGCAGGGCGAGCACCATGTCGATCGGCCGCATGATCGCGGTGTCGACCCACCCGCCGTGGTAGCCGGCGTACAGGCCGAGCGGCACGCCGACGAGGAACGCGACCAACGTCGATCCGACAGCCACCGTGAGCGACACGCGGTACGCGAACAGCACCCGCGAGAACACGTCGCGCCCCAGCGCATCGGACCCGAACCGATGCGCGAGCGACGGTGCATGCAAGATCTGTGTGGCGTCGATCGCGTTCGGGTCGTGCGGCGCGAGCAACGGCGCGAAGATCGCGATCAACGCGAGCACCGTCAGGATCGCGAACCCCCACCGGCCCTTCCGCGACGCCAGGATCCCCCGGCGCCAAACGGCCCGAGGCTTCCCACCCGCCGCAACGACGGCAACGCTCACGTCGCGTCACCTTCCTCGGTCCGCGGGTCGAGCCACCCGACGATCAGGTCGGTGACGAGCGTCACGAGGATGAATAGGATCGCGACGACCAGGACGCCGCCCTGCACCACCACGTAGTTCCGTTGCTGGATCGAGGTCACGATCAGCCGGCCCACGCCGGGCAGCGCGAACAGCGACTCGATCACGATCGCGCCGCCGAGCAGCACGCCGAACTGGATGCCGATCACCGTCACGATCGGGGGAGCGGCGTTTCGGAGCGCGTGCCGATAGACGACACGCCGCTCGCGCACACCCTTCGCCCGCAGGAACAGGACGTAGTGGGTGCCGAGCACCTCCTCCATCGCACCGCGGGTCGTCCGCAGGATGTACGCGGCCTCGCCGAACGCCAGAGCCAACACGGGCAGCGCCATATAGCGGAGGTTCTGCGCCGGGTCCTGCAGGAACGGGACGTAGCCCGACGGCGGCAGCACCTGCCAGATCCCCGCGAACAGCAGGACGAGCATGATCCCGAGCCAGAAGTCGGTGATCGCGATCCCGGCGATGACGAACCCTTCGGTGGCCTGCCGCACCGCACCCGCCTTGGCCGCCGCGCGCACACCGAGCGGAACGCCGACCAACACCGCGAGCGTCATCGACAGGAGCGTCAGCTCGATCGTCACCGGCAGCCGCTGCGCGAGCAGCGTCGAGACGGGGACGTGGCTGATGAAGTCCTGCCCGAAGTTCCCGTGGAGCGCCCCGCTCACCCAGGTCAGGTACTGGCTGAGTAGCGGGTGGTCGAGTCCAAGCTGCGCGCGGACGGTCGCGACGTTCTCCGGGGTCGCCCGGAACCCGAGCATCGTCTGGACGGGGTCGCCCGGGACCAGGTGGATCATCAAGAACACGAAGATGCTCATCGCGATGATCACGGGGATCGCCTGGAACAACCGGCGCACGACGTAGCGAGCGCGTGGGCTCACGCCTCGCCCCCTGGTTCGACCGTCGACACCAGGTCGCGCAGCACCGACTCGGTCAGTTGGAAATGGCGCTCCGCGATCCGCGCCGCGGCGGTCGCCTTGCCGTCGATCACGGCCTCGGCCAGTGTGGTGTGGTCCTTCACGGCGCGCGCCCGGATCTCGCGGCTGTACGGCTCGGCGCCGAACCCGAGGCTGATCTGCCGGCGTATCTGGCCGCTCAGGCTCGCGAGGTACGGGTTCCCGGTGGCGTTGGCGATGGCGACGTGCACCGCCTGGTCGGCGACGCGCGAGGCC
>DATAPH010000049.1:0-78284 GCA_036265325.1 Actinomycetota bacterium
CCGGACGGTTCGCGGGTTCACGCGATCGTGCCGCCTCTCTCGCTCCGCGGTCCAACGCTCACGATCCGGAAGTTCTCGCCCGCGCCGATCACACCGGAGCTCCTCGTCGAGCGGGCATCGGTCGGCCCGCGGATGATGCGGTTCCTGCTTTCGTGCGTGCGCGGTCGCGCCAACCTCGTCGTCTCGGGCGGCGCCGGGAGCGGCAAGACGACGATGCTCGGCATCTTGACGACCGCCATCCGCGACGACGAGCGCGTGATCACGATCGAGGACGCCGCCGAGCTGCGCCTGGCCAATCCCCACGTGGTCTCGCTCGAGGCCCGCCCGGCGAACGTCGAAGGACGGGGCGAGGTTTCGGTGCGCGATCTGGTCCGAAACGCCCTGCGCATGAGGCCGGACCGGATCATCGTCGGCGAGGTGCGTGGCGGCGAAGCGCTCGACATGCTGCAGGCCATGAACACCGGCCACGAGGGGTCGCTGTCCACGGCGCACGCCAACTCCGCCCGTCACGTCCTGTGGCGCCTGGAGACGATGGCGATGATGTCAGACGTCGACCTCCCGGCGGCGCACGTGCGTGGGCAGGTCGCGGCCGCGCTCGACATGATCGTCCAGCTCGCGCGCCTCAGAGACGGCCGCCGGATCGTCTGGGAGATCGCCGCGGTCGAGGGGACCCGTGAGGGCGAGGCCGTCGTCGAGTCGGTGTTTCGCTATCAACCTCGTGCGGGCGATGGGACGTTCGAGGCGACGGGCTACGTGCCCGGGCTCGTGCACACGCTGCGTGCCCGCGGCGAGTCGCTTCCGGACGCGCTGTTCGACGTCGGGATCGATCGCTGAACCCGCTCGCTGTCGCCGGTCTGCCGCTTGCGGCGTGTTGTGGTGCCGCGGCCGTCTACCGTGCGCACCGCAGTGCTATCAGCGGTCGCCTTGAGCTGCCGGCGCGTGACGGCGCTGGCGTGCCCTCCGTGGACAGGGACGACGTGCTCGTTTTCGGCATCGCCGCACTTGGCGGATGGGCTGTCGCGCGGATACCGGGGATCGTGATCGCCGTGTCGATCGCCGCAGTCGTTCGCACGGTCAGGCGCAGGCGTGCCGCCTCGGTCTCGCCGATCCTCATCGAGGAGCGGTTCGCCGATGCGGTCGGTGCGCTCGCCGCCGCGGTGCGGTCCGGCGCGTCGCTCATGCAGGCGATCCGATATGCGGCGACCGAGGCGGCACCGCCCGTTCGCGATGATCTTGCCGACGTCGTGGAGCAGCTCGACACCGGGATCGCCCTGGATCAGGCGCTCCGATCGTGGTCGGCGGGGCGGCCGAACGCGAACGTCGAGCTTGTCGTCGGCGCCCTGGAGCTCCATCGCCGCAGTGGAGGCGATCTCCCCGCCGTGCTCGACCAGGTGGTCGGCGCGGTCAGGGACCGCGTGAGCATCTCGCGCGAGGTGCGGTCGCTCACGGCGCAGGCGCGGATGTCCGCATGGATCCTCGGCTTGCTTCCGGTCGGGTTCTTCGCCTTCCTGTGGCTGACGTCGCGTCGCGACATCGAGGGCGCCATGTCCACACCCGTCGGCATCGCCTGCGTCGTCGTCGGCCTGCTCTTGGAGCTCGGTGCCTTCGCGTGGATCCGGAAGCTGCTGGTGGTCGAGTGAGCGCTGCGTCGTTCGTCGGATTGCTTGCCGCCGGCTCCATCGTTGCCGCGGCCGCCGGCGTGAAGGGTGTGGGGCGATCATTGCCGCTCTTCACCCCGGAACCCGCCGTAGAGACGACGCGTCGCGGTCGAACGCGGCGGGACCGTCGCGCACGGAGCAAGGCGCTGCACGCCGACGTCCCGCAGCTCTTGGATCTCCTCGCGGCCGGTTCGACCGCGGGTCTGTCGGCAGAGGCGTCTTTCCGCCAGGCGGTCTCGTGCGTGCGGGGTCCGCTTGGTGAGGACCTGAGCGAGGTGATGCGATCGGTCGACCTCGGTGTGCCGTGGCGCGAGGCGCTCGCCGCGCACGTCGAGCGCACCGGCGATCCCGACCTCGCTCGAACGGTCGCCGTTCTGGCGCGGACCGAGGCGCTCGGGGTTCCCCTGCGCGATGCGACGCGCGAGCTCGCCGCGGCCGTGCGCGACGCGCGGCGGGCTGCAACGCTCGAACGAGCACGGACGGCTCCCGTCAAGATGTTGTTCCCGCTGGTGTTCCTGATCCTCCCTGCCTTCCTCCTCCTCACAGTGGTGCCGGTCCTCATCACCACTGTGCGTTCCATCGATTGAGAGGAGGTGAGCAGATGTCGTACCTCGTTCGCTTGTACCTGCGGACCGTCGGAGCGATCCGCCGGGAAGAGGGGCAGACCACGTCGGAGTACGCGTTGGTGATCTTGGCGGCCGCTGCCGTGGCGGTCGTGCTGATCACGTGGGCGCATTCGTCGGGCAAGTTGCCGGCGTTCTTCGATCAGATCATCGACACCGTGATCGGGAATGCCCAATCCGCCTAAGCGCTCGTCGGGCGGGTCGGCGGCGGTGGAGTTCGCGTTGGTGCTGCCGCTGGTGTTCGCCATGACCTTGGCGCTCGTCCAGGTCGGCGTGCTCGCGCGGGATCGAGCGCTGGTCGAGGCGGCGGCGCGCGCGGCAGCGCGCGCCGCCGCCGTCGAACCCGACGAAACCGCGACCCATGACGCAGCCGTTGCAGCGGCGCCGGGCCTCGATGCGTCGTCGGTGGTCGTGGGGATCCAGCGCGCCGGTGCGCAGGGCGAGCCGGTGACGGCCTCGATCGACTACGACGACCCGATCCGGGTGCCTTTCATCGGCTGGCTGGTCGGGACATCGGTGCACCTGCACGCGTCCGCGGTGATGCGCCAGGAGTTCGGGTGACCGCCGCGTCCGAGCGAGGGTCCGTGTCGGTCGTATGCGCTGCCGCGATCTGCATCGCGCTCGTCTGCGCGATGGGCGTCGCGGACGTGGGCCGCGTCCTCGTCGAACGGTCGCACGCGGAGGCGGCGGCGGACGCATCCGCCCTCGCCGCGGCGCAGGACCTTGCACTCGGCACGGGCGACCCGGCCGCCGATGCGACGCGGTTCGCCGATGACAACGGCGCCGTGCTCGTCGACTGCACGTGCGCCGTCGGCGCGTCCGAGGCGGTCGTCACCGTGCGGCGACCGTTCACGGGCCTGTTGTTGGTGCCGGGCTCCCTCGCGATCCAGGCGCAGGCGCGCGCCGTCGTCGACCTCCCGTAGGCGGAGCCGAACCGGGTCCGCGGCGTAGACTCGCCCGCATGACCTCGCGTCGCCAGCTGGAAGCATTGCTCGCGGCAGTCGCAGATCACGGGATGGATCCAAAGGACGCCGCGGATCGGCTCGTCGAGCTGCCGTATCGCGATCTCGGCTTCGCGCGCGTCGACACGCATCGCGAGCTACGGCAGGGCGCGCCCGAGGTGATCCTCGGGTCGGGCAAGACGCCCGATCAGGCCGCGCGGATCGCGCTCGCGCTCGCCGAGGCGGGCGCATCAAGCGTGCTCGTCACCCGAGCCGACGAGTCGATGCGGGCCGCCGTGCGTGAGGTGCTTCCCGAAGCACGCGAGGACGAACGCGCGCGCGCGGTGTGGGCAGAACGAGAGCCGATCGACAAGCGCGGGCATGTGTTGATCGTGTCTGCTGGCACATCGGACGGTCCCGTTGTCCACGAGGCAAGGATCCGAGCCGATCTCCTCGGCACTCACGTCACGGTGCACGAAGACGTCGGCGTCGCGGGTCTGCATCGCCTCGCCCCGGTCATCCCGGATCTCGACCGTGCCGACGTGGTCGTCGTGGTCGCCGGCATGGACGGCGCCCTCGCGAGCGTCATCGGCGGTCTCGCGGCATGCCCGGTCATCGGTGTGCCGACGAGCGTCGGGTACGGCTCGGCACACGGAGGTCAGACGGCACTCAACGCCATGCTCGTGTCGTGCGCGGACGGCCTCGCCGTGGTGGGCATCGACGATGGCCTCGGAGCGGGATCGGTCGCCGCGCGGATCGCCCGGCGCGCCGAGGTGCGTACGCCGTGACCCGCGTCGCATACATCGACCCGGTCGGCGGCTTGGCGGGCGACATGCTTCTGGCCGCGCTGCTCGACGTGGGCGCGCCACGGCAGGCGCTCGACGACGTGATCGTCGCGCTCGCCCTCGACGGCGTCGACGTCCACGTTTCCCAACCGGTGCGCGGCGGCCTCCGGTCGAGCCACGTCGACGTCGGAACCGACGCCGGCCGCGGCCGCACGGCGGCAGAGATGCGCGGGATCGTCTCGCAGTCGCAGCTGACCGCGCGCGTGCGCTCGCGTGCGCTCGACACGCTCGACCGCCTCGTCTCGGCCGAGGCCCAGGTCCACGGTGTCGATCCGAGCGACGTCGTCCTGCACGAGCTGGGGGACGACGACACGCTGGTCGACATCTGCGGCGCCTTCGCGCTGCTCGATGCGCTCGGGATCGGTCGGGTAGTCTGCGCGCCCATCCCGCTCGGCCGCGGGATCGGCGAGATGGATCACGGCACGATGCCGCTTCCTGCACCGGCCACGATGGCGTTGCTCGCCGGCGTGCCGGTGATCGGGGTGGAGACGCCGGGCGAGCTCGTAACGCCCACAGGCGCCGCCATCGCCGTGACGGCTGCCGACTCGTGGGGCGAGCTCCCGGCGATGACGCTCCGCACGACGGGCACCGGCGTGGGCACGCGCCAACACCCTGACAGGCCCAACATCGTGCGCGTCACGATCGGCGACGCGACGGCCGAACCGCACGCCGATGCGAGCGTCGTCGTGCTGCACGCCAACGTCGACGACCTGGTTCCGGAGCTGGTACCCGACGTCCTCGAGGCATGCATGGCCGCCGGCGCGATCGACGCATGGACCGTACCGATCCAGATGAAGAAGGCGCGACCCGGCGTCATGCTCAGCGTCCTCGGGCGCCCCGAACACGAACGCACGCTCGCCGAGACGCTGTTGGCGCACTCGTCGACGTTGGGCGTCCGGGTGCAACGGCTCGAGCGCTACGAGCTCGACCGCGCGGTGCGGGAAGTCGACATCGACGGCCACACCGTCCGCGTCAAGATCGGCTTGCTCGACGGCCGTGTCGTGAACGTCGCACCCGAACACGACGACTGCGCCGCCGCCGCCGCAGCGACCGGCAGACCCGTCAAGCAGATCTGGGCCGAGGCGCTCGCCGCGGCCACGGCGACCCGGGACGTCGATGCCCACGCTCGCTGAGCTCGAAGCGACGATCGCGACCGCACCGAGCGCCCTCGTGGCGTTCTCCGGCGGGGTCGACTCATCGCTGGTCGCCGCGGCCGCCGCGCGCGTGCTGGGGCAGCGAGCGCTCGCCGTCACCGCCGTCTCTCCTGCGCTTGCGACGGGCGAGCTCGAGGGCGCGCGAGCCGTCGCAGCCGCCGTGGGCATCGCGCATCGCTCAATCTCGACCGACGAGCTCGCCCGCGACGGCTACCGTCGCAACGCCGCCGACCGCTGCTACCACTGCAAATCGGAGCTCTACGACCGTCTGGCCCTGCTCGCCGAAGCCGAAGGGTTCGCCGCGACCTTCTCCGGCGCGAACACCGACGACCTGGGGGACTGGCGTCCGGGTCTTCGCGCGGCCGCCGAGCACGACGTCCGCCATCCGCTCGTCGAGGCCGGCTTCCGAAAACAGGACGTCCGTCGAACAGCCGCCGATCTCCAGATCCCGAGCGCCGACAAACCCGCCATGCCGTGCCTCGCGTCTCGGTTGCCGTACGGCACCGAGGTCGACCCGCTGACGCTTGCACAGATCGACCGCGCGGAATCCGCGATCAAAGCGCTCGGTTATCGCGACGTCAGGGTCCGCCATCTCGGGGGGACCGGCAAGGTGGAGCTCGGCGACGACGACCTCGCCCGCGCAGGAGCGAGCACGATGGCGCGCACCGCGATCACCCACGCGGTCCTCGCCGCCGGCTACACCGATGCCGCGATCGACGACGAGCCGCTCCGCTCCGGTTCGTTCACCGGCATCCGCAGGATCCCCCTCGCCGTCACCTGACGCGCTACTCGAGGTCGCGCGCCCGCGGATCGCGCGCGGCCGGCGTCCGATACCCAAGCTCGCTCCTCGCGGTCAGGAATTCCACCGCCGCCCAGAGCATCTTCGACCGTGGGTAGAACCACACCGGCACGCCGCCGAGGATCACGACGCTCCCCATGATCACGGGCACCACCGGGATGAACGGCACCGTGAGGATCATCGTGATCACCATCGCCACGATCCAGAACGAGCACGCGAACGTGTAGTTGATGACCATCGCACCGAGGAACCCGCCCTCCTCGGACTCGAACCGCAGGTCGCACACGGGGCACAGCGGCTTCGGCTTGAACCACGTCAGCCAGATCCCGCGCGCCCCGCACCGCGGACAGCGCTTGCGCAGACCTCGGAGCAACACACGACCCGAGCCGGCTTCGAGCAGCAACGGAAGCTCGTCGCCGCGGTCCGCCCGCGGGTCCAGCGAACGGTACGGGTCGCTCGTGGCGGGCACTCCTATCCGCGGTCGTAGATCACGAAGAACTTGACGATCGTTTCCTTGATGCGCCAGGTACCCGTCGAGCCCTTCGGCGTAACCAGGAGGTCGCCGGCGCGCACCGTGAAGACCTGGCCGTTCGTCTCGATGTCGGCCTCGCCGGCCACGATCAGGGCCACCTCGTCGTAGAGGCGTTCGAACGACCAGGTGTCGGGCTCACGCCGCCAGAAGCCCGTCTGGAAGGCGCCGTCGCGGCTTGTGAACGTCTCGGTTTCGGCGCCGCCCGTCCCCAGCGTGCCCGGCGGATCGACGAGGTCGGCCCAAGCCCGCTCGCCCTCATGGATCACCCGGATCTCGGTCGTCTGCTCCTGTGTGTCGCTCATACGAAGGAGGGTACGTTCGGCCCCTGCCCCCTGTCCGGGCATGGGTGTACCATCGCCGAACCATGGCGAAGAAGCCCGCACGCCGACCGCTGGGGCGCTCCCGGCGCGCCGAACTCAACGTGATCGACTACACGCTTGCCAAGCGCGCCATCCTTCGCGACACGCAGCGCGGGCTCAACTCGGTCAACGACCTCTGCGACGCGCACCCCGAGTTGATGCGGGCGGCCAAGTACGTCGGCGAGCCCACCCGGGTCGACTGCCCGGTGTGCGGCAAGGACAAGCTCGTTTTGCTCGCCTACGTTTACGGCGACGCGCTCAAGCACGACAACGGCCGGGTCTGGTCGATCGACACCGGCCTTCGCCTGGCAGCGGCCAACCAGGGCGCGTGCTGCTACGTGGTCGAGGTCTGCCGTGTGTGCCAGTGGAACCACTTGCGGGAGGCGTTCACCGCCCGCCGGAGCGCCGCGGGCTGACCAACAGCACCGAGACGTCACACCGCCCGGACGGGGAACCGCGCAACCCCTTGCTAGCATCGTCCGACCGTGTCGCGCGACCGCCCGTCGGCCTCCACCGGGGACCGATACACCCCCAAACACGCTCCCAAGCGCCTCCCCTCGAAAGGGAACGCCGGGAAGGCCGCTGCATCCTCACGCGCGAGCACCCGCCCGACGAAGGGAGCGAGCGGCCCGGGCAGCGGCGCGGCGACGCGCAAGAAGACACGCAAGGAGAAGTCGTTCCTTCGCCGCCGTTGGTGGCTCCTCGTCCTGGCCACCCCGTTTGTGCTCGCGCTGTTCGCAGGGGTCGGCCTCTACATCGCGTACGCGCGGATCAAGCTCCCCGAGGCGTTGCCGCCGATCCAGACGACCTATCTGTACGACCGCGATGGACGCCTGCTCACGACCCTGCACGGGTCGGTGGATCGCACGGTCGTCTCGCTGGATCAGATCTCGCCGCATCTGAAGGACGCGGTGATCGCGACCGAGGACCACGACTTCTACAACCACCCGGGCATCGACGTCGGGGGCATCATGCGCGCTGCCTTCACCGACCTGATCAGGCGCCAGACGGTGCAGGGCGCGTCGACGATCACCGAGCAGCTCGTCAAGAACGTCTACGCGGGCTCGTACACGACCGACGCGAACGGCGTGCAGAGCTACACGCTGCCGCCGCGGTCGATCGAGGAGAAGATCCGGGAGGGACTGCTCGCGATCAAGCTCGAGCAGTCGATGAGCAAGGATCAGATCCTGGCGAACTACCTGAACACCGTCTACTTCGGGCACGGCGCCTACGGGATCCAAGCGGCCGCCAAGACGTACTTCGGCAAACCCGCGAGCCAGCTCACCATCCTCGAATCGGCGTCGCTCGCCGGGGTACTGCACGCGCCCGATCTCTACGACCCGATCAACCGGCCGAGCGACAACTGGTATCGCCGCAACTACGCCCTGGATCAGATGGCCCAGTACGGCTACATCACGAACGCGCAGGACAAGCACCTCAAAGCGAAGAAGTGCTGCGGCACGATCCCCGACCAGACCGAACAACTCAAGGCGCCGGGCCAGTCGGAGTATTTCGCCGCGTACGTGCGGCAGCTCCTCTTCCAGAAGTACGGCGAGGCCGAGGTGTACGCCGGCGGCATGAACGTGACGACCACGCTCGACCTCGGGCTGCAGGCCGACGCGGAGGACGCGATCAAGCAAGCGTTGCCGAACCGGAACGCCGATCCCGCCGCCGCGCTCGTTGCGATGGATCCTCGGACCGGCCAGATCCTGGCGATGGCGGGCGGCCGCAATTGGGACCACGGCACGTACGGCCAGTTCAACTTCGCGACGGGCCAGCTGTCCGGTGGGTCAGGCAGACAATCCGGATCCGCCTTCAAGGCGTTCACGCTCGCCGCAGCGATGCAGGCCGGCTACAACCCGAACGCGTACTGGAATGGCCCGTCGACGATCGCCATCCCGCAATGTCCCGACCCGACCCAGCCGGACGGGATCTGGCATCCGGTGAACGCCGGCGACGGCGAGGCGGGCACGTTCACGTTGTTCGGCGCGACGGCCCACTCGGTGAACACGATCTTCGCGCAGGTGATCGCGCAGCTCGGGCCGGGCCCGGTCGTCAACATGGCGCACGCCCTCGGGATCCAGTCGCCCCTGCCCAAGACGTGTTCGATCACGCTCGGCTCCGTCGGCGTCAACCCGCTCGAGATGACGAACGCGTACTCCACGCTCGCGGACCAAGGTGTGCGCCACTGGGCGACCCCAATGCTGCAGGTCAAGACGAGCGATGGACAGATCGACGACTCCATCGGGTCGCCCGGCGCTCGGGTGCTCGACGCGAACGATGCCAACCTCGTCACGAACGCGCTGCAAGGCGTCGTCACCGGAGGGACCGGCACCGCCGCGCAACTCGGCACGTGGCCGGTCGCCGGCAAGACGGGCACCGCCAACGACAACGTCGATGCCTGGTTCTGCGGCTACACGGTGCAGATCGCGACCTGTGTGTGGATGGGCTGGCCGAAGAACGACATGACGCCCCTCGAGAACGTCGAGGGTGTTCCGTCCGTGTACGGCGGCACGATCCCCGCCGAGATCTGGCACACGTTCATGATGAACGCGATGCAGGGGCTGCCTGCGCAACCGTTCCCCGTGGCGACGTTCGACAGCGCGCACTCGATCGGCCCGTCGGTCTCGGTCCCGTCGCCGACGCCGTCGCCCGTCGCATCCCCGACCCAAGCGCCGACCCCGACGCCGACCCAAACGCCGGAGCCGACGCACAGTCCGAGCCCGACCGCGTCGCCGTCGCCGACCGGATCGCCGTCGCCGACGAACACGCCGTCGCCGTCGCCTCCATGACCCCGCGCGCCGGCCGCTAGATCGCGGGCGCCGCGAGCAGCGATTCGTCCAACGGGATCAGCGCCGTGATGACGGTCCCGCGTCCCGGGCTCGAGCGCAGGTTGAACGTGCCGCTCGCGAGCTCGACGCGCTCTCGCATCGACGCGAGGCCGACGCGCCCCGCTCGCAGATAATCGCGCGCCTGCGTGGTCTCGAAGCCCTGGCCGTCGTCCTCCACCTCGACGCGCAGCTGGTTGTCGTCGGTGTCGAGGTGCACCATGACGGTCGTCGCGTTCGCATGCTTGCCGATGTTGCTGAGGGATTCCTGGACGATCCGGTAGGCGAGGGTCTCGATGTCACGCGGGACCGGGCGCTTCAGATCGCCCTCGAACGACGACACGATGCCGGTGTCGCCCTCGAACCGGGCGACGGTCTCGCGGAGCGCCGGCATCAGACCTCGTTCCTCGAGCACGGGCGGGCGGAGGCCGGCCATGAGCTGCCGCAAGGCGTCGGCCTCGCCTGCGAGCTCCTGCCGGATCTTCACCAACACCTCGGTTCCCCGCTCGACGTCGCCCGACTTGATCATCAGCAGCGCTGCCTCGAGGCTGAGCGAGGCAGCCGAAACGCCCTGGACGGGGCCGTCGTGGAGGTCGCGTGCGATCTTGTTCCGTTCCTGCTCGATCGCGGCGTTCAACCGGCGCGACAGCCTTGTCCGGTCCTCGTCGCGATCCTGCAGGAAGTGGAACAGCGACCGGATGGTTTGGTCGGCCACCTTGCCCGCCGTCACGTCACGGACGAGCAGCAGCCGTCTGGGCGGCTCGGTGGGGATCTGTGAGGCGGTCGATTCGAGGTGAACGACCTGGCCGTCGCTGCGCTCGATCGTCGCGTGTGCGCCCTCGAGGAGCTGCGCGAAGCTTGCGTCGGCGCCGTCGACGACCGTCGCGAGCGCCGTCCAGGGCAGGCCGGTCAAGGCGCCGGCGTCGGTCGAGATCATCCGAGCGAATGCGTCGTTCGCGCGGATGATGACGCCCTCGTGGTCGACCTCCACGAATCCGTCGACGGCGGCCTCGAACACCAACCGCAGGTGCTCCTCGGAGCTCGTGAGCGATTCGTTGGCCTCGCGAACGCGCTCGAGGGCAGCGTCCGTGTCGCGCAACGCACCGTCGCTGTCTGCGACCGCCGCACGCAGGCTCGTGTACGCCTCGGCGCTCGCGAGCTGGTTGATCAGGATGCGCACGGCGATCGCGGTACCGAGCACCATCAGGATCACGGTTGCCTGCGCGCCGGCGATCCCGCGGGCGTCGTCCATGATCGCGACGAGCGACAGCGCACCGCTGGCGGCGATGACGGTGATGCTCGTCAGCACCGGCCGAACGACGGTGACAGGTTCCCGGATGCCGATCCGCTCGGGTTCGTGCGGGACCAACAGGAACATGCACGCGATCGATGGCGGCGCCAGCACGTAGACGACGGAGATCCAGCCGGACGCCGTTTGTGACGTCCCGGCGGCCCACGCATGACCGAACCAGATGGTGACGAACGCGACGACGCCGAAGGCCGCGAACGCGAGCAGATGTGAGCGCACCGGCACCCACAGCGCGAGCGCGCCGAAGATCCCGATGATCGTGCCGCCGAGGACCGCGAAGGTCGCGGCGGAGATCGCTGCCTCCGCGCCTGCGTGCGGCGGCACGATCACGATGTAGGCGATCGCAGCGAGCGACAGCGCGAGCACGGCGACGTCTGCGATCACCTCGCGTCGGTACGGCGCATCGAAGTGTGCCGAGAACTCATCGCGGGCGGCCACGATGAAGGGCGCCAGGACCACCAGGAGCAGCACGTCGAGCGTATGCGGCTCGAAGGCGCGGTCGGTCGCCGCCCCCACGAGCCCGAAGAGGAGCGCCATGGCGCCGACGAGCCCGAGCGCCATCCCGAGGGCTCGCTGTCCCGGCCATCCATCCGGCCGCGCGGCGGCCGCGACGGTCAGCCCCGCAAGGATGAACGACGCCGCCGCCGTGAGCGCTCGCGCGACGGATGCCGACGTGGTGCCAGGCGTCGCCAGCAGGAGCGCGACCAGGCACACGACCGCCAGTGCGCCGAGCACCGGGATCATGCGCCGCGGGGATGGAACGGCCTCCATGAGTCCGACCATCATGGCCGTTGGGGCCGCGCGCCTCCATCACCCGCGGGCTGGAACCGCCTCCGCCGTACGGACTAGACCGGGCGACGCTACTCGATCAGCCGGCGGCGGAGCGCCTCGGCGACGGCCGCGGTGCGGTCCGAGGCGCCGAGCTTCTCGAAGATGTGCTCGAGGTGCGTCTTCACCGTATCGGGGGAGATGTACAGGCGCTCGGCGATGTCGCGGTTCGTATGTCCGAAGGCCAGGAGCTGCAGCACCTCGATCTCGCGGGCGGTGAGGGTCTCCGCCTTGCGGTCGCGCTCTTTGGCCGTCGAGAGCTCCTCGGCGAGGGCGACCACGAGCTGCGGGTCGATCACCATGTTGCCGCCGGCCACCAGCCGAACGGTTTGGATCAGGTGCTCGGCGTCGCGGGCCTTGAGGACGTACCCGCGTGCGCCGCTCCGCACGGCTTCGACGACGAACTGGCGGTCGTCGTAGGCGGTGAGCATGATCACGCCCACGTTGGGATGGTGGTCGCGGAGCTCGCGCGCAGCCTCGAGCCCGTCCATCTCGGGCATCCGGATGTCGATGAGCGCGATGTCGGGCGTCTCGGCCTCGACGAGCTCGAGGAGTTCCTTGCCGTTGGCGGCCTCGCCGACGACGTCGATCCCGTCCGCCATGTCGAGGTAGCGGCGGAGTCCTTGGCGCACAAGGGAGTGGTCGTCCGCGATCGCGACCCTGATCGTCACGGTTCCCTCCTGTCCGCCCCGCACGTCAGCCCGGGCCGCCCCCGGGTTGCGGGCAATCCTAGTCGCTTTGGGGCGTTCCCGTGCGGTCACCGCACGCTCCGTTCTTCAGAACACGTACTGCCAGTTGATGAACAGGAAGGCAAGCAGGGCAAACCCCCCGGCGAAGGCGACGAGGATCGCGGCCTCCGGCGGTCGGCGCCGTTCGGCGGCCAGGGCCCACCCCCACGACACCGGGAAGACGACGGCCATGAACCGCGGCATCGACAGCAAGGGCCGGTTCGACGGGGCCAGCAGCAGGGGCAGCAGCACGCTCGCGGCGGCGTACACCGTGTACGTGAGTGGGATCCGTCGGGCGGCCAGCGCGATCCCGATCACGGCGAGGAGGACCACCGTGAGGTCCAACAGCCACCAGCTCTGGTACCGGTACGCGAGCTCGACCGCGTTGACGATCGTCGCGATCGGCTGCTGAGCTCCGTCTGGCCGCCACGCGCGTTGGGCGTCGAGCGGCGCGAAGAGATCCCGCGCGCGGAGCCACCACCACCCGGCGTACAGTGCCGGACCGATCGCGACGGCGCCCGCGGCGATGAACCTCGGCAACATCGACCGCCGATCGCGCCGGTACTGCGCGAATACTTCCACCCACAGGGCGAGGATCAAGACGACCCCGACGCTGCGCGTGGCGGCCGCGAGCGCGCCCGCCGCCGCCGCCCACACCCACCGGTCGCGCCGCGCGTACCAGAAGCAGGCGACCGACGCGAGCAGGAACAGGGACTCCGTGTACGGCGCGTAGAGGAAGAACGCCGTGGGGAACAGCGCGGTGAGCAGGACGGCGCGTCGGGCGGCCGCGTCGCCCAGTTCGAACCGGGTCAGCGCGTGGAGAAGCAGCAACGCCCCGAACGCACATGCGTTGGCCACCAGCAGGCCTGCGCCGAGCGGGCCGATGCCCGGCACCGCGTTCACGATCCGGATCGCGAGCGGGAACGCCGGGAAGAATGCCGCGCTGTTGTCGCCATGGCTGTATCCGATCGTCGCGAGGCGAAGGAACCACTGGGCGTCCTGTCGCTGCAACGCCGTGACCGCCATATGCCAGCCGGGCATGAGATCGGGGTTGGGGAACCCCGCGTCCGTCGGCGGCTGGCCGGGCGGGAGCGCGAGCATCCCGCCGCCGATCACCGAGATCACGGTCAGCAGCACCCGTGCGCCGAGGAACGCCCAGAGCGCCTCGCGCCATCCGTCGCGGATGCGGAGCCCGGGGTTCATGTCACGAGCGCCGGCATCGGCGGCGGCGCGTTCGCCGTCGTGAGCGAGACCGGCACGCGCTCGTCGCGTACCCAGCCGACGAGGCACCAGATGAGCACGATGGCGCGCGCCCCGAGCGCCACCTCGAACCACCACTGCTGGGGCAGGGCCATCACGCCCGTGTACGTCCCGAAGAACCAGAACCGCGTGACGAACACCGCCACGTCGGTGATCTCGAACGCGACGAACCGCCGCAGGTTCGGCATGGTCAGGGCGAACAGCGGCAACAGCCACAGCGAGTACTGCGGCGAGTACACCTTGTTGGTCAACAGGAAGCAGATCAACAGCGGCACCGCGATCGTCCAGCGCTGGAACGACGGGTCGCGGCGCGCCTTCCACAAGATCGCGATGAAGGTGGTGAACATGAACAACGCGAGCGCGAACAGGTTCACGTTGTCGATCGAGATGCACGCGGACGGCCAATGCCGGCACGCGACGTACCACGCGCTGTCGAAGTCGGGGGTTCGACCCCCGTTGTACGAGAAGAACGTCGACCACGGTCCCCACCGGTACGGCGGCGTCGCCCACCCACCGGGCGGCAACACGATGAACGGAAGGTTCACCGCGACCCACGCCCCGGCCGACCACCACAGCAGCCGGATCGAGCGGTCGGGTTCACGGTCTTGCAAACCCTGCAGGAAGAGCGGGATCAGGATCAGCGCGGGGTAGAACTTCGCGGCCGCGCCGAGGCCGAGCAACACGCCGGCCCAGCCGTCGCGTCGTCTGGACCACGCGACCATCGCGCCGGTCGCGGCGGCGACCGCGGCGAGATCCCAGTTGATCGTCGCGTAGATGAGCAGCGTCGGCGCCAGCGCGAACCACAACGCGCGCCGGCCGCCGAGCAGCCACAGGCACCACGACGTCAGCAGGGCGAACGCGAGCATGAACGCCGCGTTCGTGTAGAAGAAGCCTTGATAGCCACTCTGGATCCACGCGGCGGCGCGCATCAGATACATCGTGAGCACCGGGTACTCGTCGCAGTTGTTCGCGCTCTTGGCGCAGGGATCGAGGAAGGGCAAGCGGCCGCCGGCGAGCTGCTCTGTCCCGAGGAGCGGGACGACGTCGGTATAGCAGAGGTACCGGTACTGTCGGCCGTCGCCGTAGTGCCCGGTCGCACAGGGCGCCTTGGTGGCCGCTCCGAGCGCCACGGTGCCGAACGTGCACGCCAGCACGAGGAACAGGCTCACGCTGCGCTTCGCGTGCCGCATGCCGCGCATCGTATCCGGGTGCCCTCGGCCGCAGGTGCTACGAGCGAGCGGTGTGAAGGTGTGAGTGCGCACTCGTAGAGTGGTTGCTCGTGCGGTATCGGGTGGAGCAGCTCGCGGCGTCCTGTGACGTCTCCGTCGACACCGTGCGCTTCTACCAGTCGCGCGGACTGCTGCCGCAACCCGAACGGGAGGGCCGGGTCGCGTGGTACGGCGAGGAGCACGCCGACCGGATCCGCCGGATCCGCGAGCTGCAGACGAAGGGCCTGACGCTGGCGGCGATCGGGCGCGTGCTCGACGGCGAGGTCGCCGCCGCCGACGCCGACTTGGCCGCGGCGGTCGTGGTCGCGCGCGGGGACGACGGGCAAGCGGCGACGCTCACCTTGGACGAGCTCGCGAGCGCGTCCGGTGTCCCGGGCTCGTTGATCCAGGCGGTGGAGCGCGAGGGGATCGCGGTCGGCCGGCGTGTCGACGGCGAGGTGCGGTACTCGAGCGCCGACGTCGAGGTGGTCCGGACCGCGCTGCAGCTGCTGGAGTTCGGTCTGCCGGTCGGCGAGCTGCTCTCGCTCGCACGCGACGCGGACTCGGCGCTCCGGACCTTGGCCGTCCGAGCGGTCGACCTCTTCGACGCGCACGTGCGCGAGCCGATCCGCGACACCGTCGGCGCCGACCCGGGGGGCGCCCGCACGGCGGAAGCGTTCGAGACGCTGCTGCCGGCCGTGACGGCTTTGATCGCGACGCATTTCCGCCGTGTGGTGCTCGAGGAGGCGGAACGGCGGTTGGAGCTGTGACCGATCCGTCGCTCCCGACCGGCGCGCAGAAGGCGGCGACGGTTCGTTCGCTGTTCGATCGGATCGGCCCGCGCTACGACCTGGTGAATCGTGTGATGACGTTGGGCATGGACGTCGGGTGGCGGCGGCGTGCGATCCGGGAGCTGCACCTCCCGCCCGGCTCTCGAGTGTTCGACCTCGCGTGCGGGACGGGCGACCTGTGTCGCGAGCTGCAACGCGCGGGCCACCGCCCGATCGGGTTCGACTTCGCGTTCGGGATGCTCGCCAACGCGCGCACCGACGCGCCGTTGGTGCAGGCCGACGCGCTGCGCCTGCCGGTTCCCGACGCGTCGGCCGATGGTGTCACGTGCGGCTTCGCGCTGCGGAACGTCGTCTCGCTCGAGGGCCTGTTCACCGAGCTCGGCCGCGTCGTGCGGCCCGGAGGCGCGATCGCGCTGCTCGACGCGAGCAGGCCGGAACAGCCGGTGCTCAGGGCGGGACACGCCGTGTACTTCCGGCGAGTGGTCCCCGTGATCGGCGGGCTGCTGTCCGATCGAGACGCGTACGCGTACCTGCCGAAGTCGATGGCGTACCTTCCGCCGCCCGACGAGATGGTCTCGATGCTCCGTCGCGCCGGTTTCCCGTCGGCGCGGCGGCTCCAGCTGTCGGGCGGCATCACGCAGCTGTTCGTCGGAGTGCGGGCTTGACCGCCGCGCGGCTCGGCGCGTCGTTCGATCTGCTCGCGGCCTGGCAGGACGGCGGCGTCTTCGTCGATCGCGACGGAGAGGGGATCGCCACGGGTCCGGGCGCGTCCGTCGCGGTCGCCGATGTCGTAGACGCCCTGCGCGACCGGCCGGACGGAGCGGTCGCCGCTGGTGCGTTGCCGTTCGCCGGGGGCGGGTCGCTCGTGATCGGGGACGACCAGGTTCGGCGGACGGATCCGTTCGTGACGACGAAGATCGGCGAGGGCGCAGCCACGCTCGTGACCGGCGTCATCCCTGCAGCCGCGTTCGGCGACGCGGCCGTGACCCCGGTTCCGTCACCCGAGGTGTACGGCGGCGCCGTCCAGGAGGCGGTCCGTCGGATCCGTGCAGGGGGGCTCCGCAAGGTCGTGCTCGCTCGAACGATCGAGGTGGTGGCCGACCGGACGTTCGACGCGCGCCGGCTCGCCCATCGGTTGCGCGCGGTCGACCCGCACGCGTTCTCGTTCATCGCGCCGGCGCAGCCAGGGGTCCTGGTCGGCGCCTCCCCGGAACTGTTGATCTCGCGACAGGGAAGCGAGGTCCGGGCGAACCCGCTCGCCGGATCCGCGCCGCGCTCGGGGGACCTGGACGAGGATCGCGCGAACGCGGCCGCGCTCGCCGCATCGGCGAAGGATCGAGAGGAGCACGCGATCGTCGTCGATGCGATCGTCGCCGCGCTGCAGCCGCTGTCCGCGACGTTGACGTGGGATCCAGAACCCGTGCTGCTCGAGACCGCCAACGTGTGGCACCTGTCGACGCGGTTCCGCGGCCGGTTGGTGGACCCGGCGCCGACCGCGCTTGATCTGGCGTTGGCGCTGCACCCCACGCCCGCCGTTGCCGGGGCGCCGACGGATGGCGCGCTCGCGGCGATCGGCCAGCTCGAAGGCTTCTCGCGCGGCGCGTACGCGGGCCCCGTCGGATGGGTCGACGCCGACGGCAACGGGACGTGGGCGATCGCGCTGCGGTGTGCGCTGTTGTCCCGGGACCGCGCGACGCTCTATGCAGGGGCCGGCATCGTCGCGGCGAGCGATCCGGCGGAGGAGATCGACGAGACCGACCGGAAGTTCCGCGCGTCCCTCGACGCCCTCCGCTGGGGTTGACCGAAGGCACGGCGCCCGCGGCCGGCGCTGATCGCTCGCCGGCGCTGGACGCCGAGGAGACCTCGCCTAGTCGTCGCGCGCCAGCGTCGCCGCGACGACATCGCGCACCTCCGCCCGCCGGCGGCGTTGGAGGTCGGGATCCGCCGACACCTCGACAACCTGGACACCGCCCATCCGCGCAGCCTGCTCGAGCGCCGGGACGAGTTCGTTCGAGCGGTCCACGCGCCGGTGCCCGACCCGTGCGGCGGCGCAGACCGTCGCGATCTCCGAGGGATGCGGCGTCACGAACAGCTCTTCGAGTTCGGGCAATCCCGCCTGATCCAACAGCGAGAAGATCTGCCCGCCGCCGTTGGCGATCACGACGATGACGACGTCGGGGCCGGCCGATCCGGCCCACAGCAGCGAACCTGCGTCGACCAGGAACGTCACGTCGCCGATCAATGCGTACGTCGGTCCCGCCTCGGCGCTGGCCACGCCGAGGATCGTCGCGATCGACCCGTCGATGCCGCTGGCGCCCCGGTTGCCGAGAACCCGCACCAGATCGCTCGGGTTCCAGATGCGCGGCGGCCTGCGCGGCGGCGAGAACGCGTCGACGTCTCGGATCGGCATCGACGAGCCCACCCAGAGCACGCCGCCATGCGGAACGAAGGCGGCCACGTCGCGGGCGACGCGCCCTTCGAACGGCTCGTGCCATCCGTCGAACAACCGGTCGACGACGGCGTGGACGCGGAGGTCGGCACGCCGCCACACGTTCAGCCATCCCGTCGGTCGTTCGATGGGCCGGTCATCCCGCCGGTCCCACGCCAACGCCGCGAACGCTTCGGGATCCACGGCGATCCGCCGCTCGGCGACGCCGTCGGGGTCGGGGTCGAGGTGGTCGCGATCGAGCACGACGGCCGCGTCGGCCTCGGCGACCAGCCGCTGGGTCGCTCTCGTCGTCGGCGCCGCCCCGACCTGGAGGACCAGCTCCGGTCGATGTCGCGAGAGCCAGTCCGCATCACCGATCAGGAGCTGTCCCGACGCGACGGCGCGACCCGCACGCGACGCGTCGAGTCGCAGGCCGCTGAGCGGCTCAGCGAGCACCGGCCATCCGAGGATCTCGCCGAGCGACAGCAACGAGAGCGTCGACGGTGGTCGGAGCGCCCCGATCGTGATCACGCCTCGCCCGGCCGCGTACGTCGACACGAAGGCGTCGAGCGCCTCACCGATCGCGTCGGGGTCGGTCTCCTCCGCGGGAGCGATCGGCGTCGCGCGACGCGTCCACGCCGCCGTCGTCGTCGGGACGAGCGGCTCCTCGAACGGACAGTTGACGTGGACGGGCCCCCTGAGGCCCCCGGTCGCCGCCTCCACCGCTCGGACGCCGGTGTCGAACCAAGCGTCGGCACGATCGGTGGGCACGGGTGGCTCGAGGTACGCCCGTACGGCACTCCCGTACAGCTCCACCTGGTCGATCGTCTGGTTGGCGCCCGTCCCTCGGACCCGTGGCGGCCGGTCTGCGGTGAGGGCGAGCAACGGCACGCGCGCTTGGGACGCCTCGACGATCGCGGGGTGGTACTCGACGGCGGCCGTCCCGCTGGTGCACGCCATCGCGATCGGTTGAGCCGACGCAGTCGCCAGACCGAGCGCGAAGAACGCGGCGCTGCGTTCGTCGACGTGCACATGAACCGTGATCCGCTCGTCCCGCGCGAACGCCAGCGCGAGCGGCGTGGAGCGTGAGCCCGGCGAGACACACGCGTGGCGCACGCCGCCGCCCGCGAGCGCATCGACCAGCGCGGTGGCGCTCGCGAACGACGCGTCCGCGACCGACATCACGACACCGTTGTGGCGAGCACGAGGCCGAGGGCGATCAATGCGCCGGTGACGGCGTGCACCTTCGCGGTGCCGACCAAGACCGGGATCAGCGCGGGACCCGTCGCGCGACGCGACGCCTCGATCGGGGCGATGGCCAGGAACCACCCGGCCAGCCCGGTAAGGCCCCACGGAGTCATCCCGGCGCCGTGCGACCACAGATAGACGAACGCGCCGATCGGCAACGTGGCGAACGCGGCGACGATCAACGCGAAGTACAGGTTGCGTGCATCCGAGTCACCGATCCGAACGGCGAGCGTTCGCTTGCCGCCGACCGTATCGGTGGTTATGTCGCGGATGTTGTTCGCCTCCAAGATCGCGACGGCGAGCAGTCCGACGCACGCGCCGCACCACCATGCCGACGCCGGCACCGTTTCGACCATCACGTAGCTCGTGCCGCACGTCGCGACCAATCCGAAGAACATGAAGACCATGAGCTCGCCGAGGCCGAGCCCGGCGTACGGTCGCGGGCCGCCGCTGTACAGGAGCGCTGCGACGATCGCCAGCGCGCCGACGACCAGGATCAGGATCGGCGACGTCGCAAGGGCGAGCGCGAGCCCGGCGAACCCGGCGACCGCGATCGACGCGAGCGCCGCCACCAGCACCGCGCGAGGCGTCGCCGCGCCCGTCTGCGTGAGCCGCGGCGGTCCGACCCGGTCGGGCGTGTCGACCCCCTTCATCGCATCGAACGCGTCGTTCGCGAGGTTCACCCCGATCTGCAGGCCCGCCGCGACGAGGGCGGCGGCGACGAACCGCCACCACACGATGTGGCCGGCCGCCGCGGCGCCGACGAGCACGGGGATGAGCCCTGCCCCCAGCGTGCGCGGGCGCGCGCCGCGCCACCAGGTCGCGACGTCGGTCACGGCCGCTTCGGGAACCGCGAGAAGTCGGGCGTCCGCTTTTCCTTGAAGGCGTCTCGTCCTTCCTGTGCTTCTTCGGACATGTAATAGAGGAGGGTGGCGTCGCCGGCGAGGTGCTGCACGCCGGCGAGCCCGTCGACGCCGGCGTTGTAGCCCGATTTGAGCAGCCGCAGCGCGAGCGGCGACTTCTCGAGCAGCTCGTCCGCCCATGCGAGCGTCGTCGGCTCCAGATCGTCGAGCGGCACGACCGCGTTGACGAGTCCCCAGTCGAGCGCCGTCGCGGCGTCGTACTGCCGGCACAGGAACCACACCTCTTTGGCGCGCTTCTCGCCGATCTGTCGCGCGAGCAGCCCGATGCCGTACCCCCCGTCGAACGAGCCGACGCGCGGCCCCGTCTGCCCGAACCGCGCGTTGTCGGCCGCGATCGTGAGATCGCAGCACAGGTGCAGGACGTGCCCGCCGCCGATCGCGTAGCCGGCGACCATCGCGATCACCGGCTTGGGGAACCGCCGGATCTGGATCTGCAGATCCAAGACGTTCAGCCGGCCGATGCCCTGGTCGTCGACGTAGCCGTCGTCGCCGCGGATCTTCTGGTCGCCACCCGAGGAGAACGCGTCGGGCCCTTCGCCCGTCAGGATCACGACGCCGATCGCGGGGTCGTCACGCGCGACCTCGAAGGCCGCGATCAGCTCCTTCGTGGTCAGCGGGCGGAACGCGTTCCGCACCTCGGGGCGGTCGATCGAGATCTTCGCGATCGCGCCGGCCGTCTCGTACCGGATGTCGGTCCATTGCCCGCTCGGGTGCCATTCGACCATATGACCATCAACTCCTAGAGCGCGTACTCGAATGGTTAGGCTACCCGGTGTGGAAGGCACGGCGCATCGTTGGGCGAGCCCCGGCGAACTGGTCGCGTACGCCCTTCCGCCGGGCTTCCACTGGTTGGAGATCCTCGCCGCGCACGCGCATTCCGGCGCCTCGTTCATGCCCGTCGACGTGCGGCTTTCCGACCGGGAGCAGGAACGGCTGATCGGTCTTGCGCGGCCGGCGGTGGTGGTGCGGCCCCACGACGAAACGATCCTCGCCGACGCCGCACCCGTCGACCCGGAGCGCGCCTGGGCGATCGTGCCGACCAGCGGAACCGGCGGCGCCCCCCGGCTCGCGCAGCTGTCGCGAGCGGCGCTCGGCGCGGCCGTCGCCGGCTCGCTCGACGCGCTCGACGCCTCGGCGTACGACCCGTGGGTCGCGTGCCTGAGCCCGGCGCACATCGGGGGGTTGCTCGTCTTGTTGCGCGGCGCGTTCACCGGCTCTCGGGTCACGATCCTCGAACGGTTCGAACCCGGAACGCTGCTCGCCGAAGCGCCGGACGGCGCGCACGTCTCGCTCGTCCCGACGATGCTCGAGCGGCTCGTTCGGGGCGGCGGCGACCTCACCCGCCTGGGGACGCTGCTGATCGGCGGCGCGGCGATCGATCCCGAGCTTCGCGCGGCGGCCGAGGTGCTCGGCGGCCGGATCGTCGCGACGTACGGCAGCACCGAGTCGGGCGGCGGTGTCGTCTACGACGGCCGTGTCTTCGAGGGCTCGCAGCTGCGGATCGCCGGCGACCAACAGGAAGAACCCGGCGCGATCGAGCTCCGGGGCCCCACGATCATGGACGGCTACCGTGCCGATCCGGCAGCCACGGCCGGTGCCTTCACGGCCGATGGCTGGCTCCGAACCGGCGATATCGGCCGGCTCGACGCAGCGGGACGGCTCACCGTTCGCGGCCGCGCCGACGACGCGATCCGGACCGGCGCCGAGACGGTCTGGCCAGACGAGGTCGAGGCGGTGCTTCGGACACATCGGGCGGTTGCCGACGTCGCGGTCGCCGGGCGACCCGACCCCGAATGGGGCGAACATGTGACCGCCTGGGTGGTGCCGGTGAACCCGCAGGATCCGCCCTCGTTGGAGCAGCTCCGAGAGCATTGCCGCGACGACCTCGCGCGGTACAAGGCGCCTCGGGACCTCCGGGTCGTCACCGCTCTGCCGAGGACGCCGAGCGGGAAGGTTCGCCGCGCGGGTCTGTCCTGATCTTGGCCTGAGATGGTTGAAGGCCCGAGCGAGGGAGGGGTTCGCTCGGGCCTTCAGTCTCCGGGTCCTGTCGAGGGGGTTGACGGGCCCCGAGGTCCTTGGCGTTACCCGAGACTTCGACCCTGGGCGTCCGCGGCTGCATACCCGGTTCCGGGTAACCGCAGGAAACGAGGCCTGAGGAGGGCCGGGTCGGCGCTCAGCTGACCTGGATCGCGCCGTGCTTCACGGCGAAGGCGACGGCCTCGAGCTTCGAGTGCACCCGGAGCTTGCCGAGGATGTTCCGGACGTGGGTCTGGACCGTCTGAGGGCTGATGTAGAGCTCCGCGGCGATGTCGTCGTTCCGCTTGCCCTGGGCGAGGAGCTGCAGGATCTGGCGTTCGCGCTCGGTCAGGTCGTCGAGCAGCGCCATCGCGTCGCGCTGTTCCTCTCGCTCTCGAGCCACCTGTGCGAGCAGTCGCGTCAGCGTCGCGGGGTCGATCAGCACCTCGCCGTCGGCCGCGGCCTTGGTGGCCCGCAAGATCTCGTCGGCCGGCAGGTCTTTCGAGAGGAACCCCGAGGCGCCGGCCTCGACGGCCTCGACCATCAGCCGGTCCTCGTCGTGCGCGGTCATCACGATGACTTTTGTCGACGGCGACCGCTCCTTGATCCGGCGCGTCGCCTCGATACCGGTCATCTCCGAGCCCTTGAACATGATGTCCATCAGCACCACATCGGGCAGTTGTTCCGACGCGAGCACGACGCCTTCCTCCGGCGTATGGACGGGCGGACCGACCAGGCGCAACGACTCGTCGACGCCGACGACCATCGACAGCGCGTCGGTCAACACTTTGTGGTCGTCGCAGATCAGCAACGACACGCTCGCATCGGGCATCAGCTCACGTCCTCCAGCGGAAGGCGGATCTGCAGGATGGTACCCCCTGCGGGGGCCGCTACCACCGCGGCGTCCCCGCCGTGTTCGCGCACGATGGAGCGCACGATGAACAGACCGAGCCCGCTGCCGGGACGGTCCTCATAGCCCACCGGACGCCAGCGGCAGAACTTCTCGAAGACCTGCTCGCGCATCTCCTCGGGGATCCCCGGGCCGCGGTCTTCGATCTCGATCAACGCCGCGCCTCCGTCGCGCCGAGACCGCAGCGCGATCGGCTCTTCGGCCGGCGAGAACCGCATCGCGTTCTCGATCCCCTGACGGACCGCCTCGGCGAACCACCGGTCGTCGACCGAGGCGTGGAGGTCGGCCGCCAGGTCGAGGCGAACCTCGCGCTGGCCGACCTCCGCTTCGTGCAGGCCCTGCAGGATGGGTGCCTCCAGATCACGGGTGGTGCGCGCGAACGACAACGTCCCCGCGTCGGTCTTCAGTCCGAGCGACATCTGGTCGGCGACGCGGAGCAATCGGAGCGACTCCTGCTCGATCATGCCGACGAACTCGAGGCGTTCGGCGTCGCCGAGGCGTTGGTAGCTCGTCCGAAGCGACCCCGCGACGCTTCGGATGGTGCCGGCGGGGCCGCGGACGTCGTGCGCAACGATGCTCGCGATCTCGGCGCGCCCCTCCATGACCTCGGTCGCGCGATCGCTCGTGCGCCGCAGGCGGGTCGATTCCAGCTGGAGCCCGATCACGACGAACACGAGGAGCGTCGCGCCGATCATCCCCGTCGAGCCGGCCGTCGCACGGGTGGTGAGGCGAAGGAGCTCGCCGCTGCTGACCTTCTGGGTCGCGATCAGCGCGAGCCCGAGGATCGTCAGCTCGGCGCAGGCGGCGGCGACCCAGCCGAACCGGCCGCCCCACCGGAGGGATCGCACGAGCCCGACGACGCCGCCGATGACGAGCGCGACCTCCGCGGTGGTGCCGAGCCATCCGAGGTCGGCCGTTCCCCCCGAGAAGCGGATAGGTTCGAAGAAGACGGCCAGCACGTCGAGGGCGATGAGCCCCGCCACGCTCGCGGCCACCACGAGTTGCGCCCGCACCGGCTCTCGGCCGCGCCGGTCTTGCCACGGCACCACGGCGACCAGGTTCGCGAGAAGTACGAGGAGCCCCGTCAGGATCGCGAACCCCTGAAGCCGGAGCCATCCTTCTGTCACCGGACGGAACAGGATGGCGATCACCGACACGAGCGTCTGGTGGACGACGAACGCGGCCGCGCCGACCCCGACGAGCAGCAGCGGGACGTCGCGTTGCTCGGCATAGACAACGAGCGCAAAGACGGCGACGGCGGCGAGGAGCCCGGTGGCAAGACCCGCGATGACGCTCGCGATCGCAACGGCGCCGGTGTCGCCCGCGACCACGCTCAGGATGGTCACGGCGACGACGATCACGATGCCGAGCCACGCCCGCGCGCCCTTCGTCACGGCGGCAGTCTAGGCGGGGTGTTCCCGCCTCCCGGGGAGGCTAGGAATAGCTGTGGTCGCTGTCCGGAAACGCCCCCGTCTCGACGTCGTCCACGAACCTCGTGACGGCCTCGGTCATCACGCCGCGCAGGTCCGCGTACTTCTTCGCGAGCTTCGGGGTCGCCTCGTTGATCCCGAGCAGGTCGTTGATGACGAGCACCTGGGCGTCGGTGCTCGCGCCGGCTCCGATCCCGATCGTCGGGATGTGCAGACCGCTGGTGATCTCCGCGCCGAGGTCGGCGGGCATCGCCTCGAGCACGATGGCGAACGCGCCGGCCTTCTCGAGGTTGGTCGCCTGGTCGAACATCTTCTGCGCGGCCTCACCGCGGCCCTGGACCTTGTAGCCGCCCAGGCCGTACACGGATTGCGGCGTGAGGCCGATGTGCGCCATCACCGGGATCCCGATGTCGACCAACCGGTGGATGAGGTCGAGCTGCGGGCCCTCGACCTTGACCGCGTGCGCGCCACCCTCCTTGATCAGACGGCCTGCGTTGCGGACCCCTTCGTCCGCCGAGGCCTGGAACGACATGAACGGCATGTCGCCGACGACCATCGCGCGCTCGACGCCTCGCGAGACCGCGCGCGTGTGATGGAGCATCTCGTCCATCGTCACCGGGAGCTCGTTCGGATACCCGAGGACGTTGCGGCCGACGGAGTCGCCCACCAGCACAACGGGTACGCCGGCGCGATCGAGGATCTGCGCGGTGGGGAAGTCGTAGGCGGTGAGCATCGCCCACCGCGTGCCTTCGCTCTTCCACTTGCGAAGGTCGTGGATCGTGATCATCTGCTCGCACCTCCTGGGAGTGCACGGCTCGTGCATGCGAGTGTAGCCCAGGGCGTGTCAGACCCCGCTCATATCGTGTGCTTCCGAACGAAGGGAGCGCCGAGATGATCCAGACCAACACACGCACCACCCCGTGGGCCGAGGTCCTCACGCTGGGCGACACGCGGTTCGGTGTCCTGGTGGGCGGCCCGTTCGACGGGCGGTGTCATCCATTGCCCGACGGGCGAACGCCGCTCGTCCTGGACGTGCCCGGTCCCGGTCCGGGCTCGACGGCGACGCTCCGGTACGAGCTCCGGGACGGACTCTACCGATACCGCAGCGCCGAACGTTCTGCGGCGTAACCCGAACGCGACTGGCGAGCTGGCAGGGCTCGTCGGCCGGATCCGGGCCGAGCCGTTCCCGTACACTCGTGGACAGCCCTCATACCTACCTGCTCCCCCTCGCGGGGGGCCGTCCAGACCAGAGGAGGTGAACGTTGAGGGAGTACGAGTGCATGCTCATCCTGCCTGCCGAGGCCGACGAGGCCTTGGTGACGACGGCGGTCGATCGCATCAGCAAGGTCATCAGCCCCACCGGTGGTGAGGTGACCAAGCTCGACCGCTGGGGACGCAAGCGCTTCGCCTACGAGCTCGCCCGACGGACGGAGGGGTACTACGTCGTCGTGCAGTTCCACGCGGAGCCCGAGACCCAACAGGAGCTTGACCGAACGCTCAAGATCGCCGACGAGGTGATCCGGCACAAGGTCCTGCTTCTGCCAGACAAAGCGAAGGCAACAGCTTCCCCCGCCTCTGTCGAGGCGTGAGCGAAGAAAGAAGGGGGAACGCTCCAATGGCGAGCGACAACCAGATCACCATCGTGGGCAACCTGACGGACGACCCGGAGTTGCGCTACACGTCCAACGGCGCCGCTGTGGCCAACTTCCGCGTGGCCTATTCGACGCGCATCCGCGACGCCGCCGGCAATTGGACCGACGGCGAGACGTCGTTCTTCACGGTCAACTGCTGGCGCGCCTTGGCCGAGAACGCGGCCGAGACGCTCACGCGGGGCACGCGCGTGGTGGTCACCGGGCGCCTCAAGCAGCGCTCCTGGGAGAACCAGGAGGGCGAGAAGCGCACGGTCATCGAGATCGAGGCCGATGACCTCGGTCCAAGCCTGAAGTGGGCCACCGCAAGCGTGACCAAGGCCAACCGCTCCTCGACGTCGTCCGGTGGGAACGACTGGGGTGCCGCGGTCGCGGCGCCGGTGGGGGCCGGATCGAGCGAGGAGACACCACTGGATGCCGGGTAAACCTGACAGGTCGAAGCGACCCAAGAAGGACAAAGACGACAAGTGGCAGAAGAAGGGCAAGCGCAAGTTCTGCGTCTTCTGCAAGGACAAGATCGACTACGTCGACTACAAGGACCTCCTCACGCTTCGCAAGTTCACGTCCGAGCGCGGCAAGATCCGCGCGCGCCGGGTGACGGGCAACTGCGTGCAGCACCAGCGTGACGTGGCCCAAGCCGTCAAGAACGCCCGCGAGATGGCCCTGTTGCCGTACTCGAGCCGATGAAGATCATCCTGCAGAAGCCCGTCGACAAGCTCGGGAACCCCGGGGACACCGCCGAGGTCGCCGACGGCTACGCGCGCAACTACCTGATCCCCCGGGGGCTCGCGGTCAGGGCCGAGAAGGGCACGGTTCGCCACGCGGAGTCGCTCAAGCGAGCCCACGTCAACCGGCTCTCCAAGCGCAAGGGTGAGTACGAGGCCCTCGCCTCGAAGCTCATCTCCGGCGGCCCGCTGGTGATCCCGGCGCGCGCCGGCGAGGAGGGCAAGCTCTTCGGGTCGGTCACCGCAGCCGACATCGTTGCGACGATCAAGGATCGGATCGACTTCGAGGTCGACCGCCACGACGTCAAGCTCGACGAGCCGATCCGCTCGGTCGGCACGCACGAGGTGAAGGTCAAGCTCTTCCACGAGGTCGAGCCCATCCTCACCGTCGAGGTCGTCGCCGCGGAGTAACGCACGACCGGCGAGGCCGGCAGGGTCGGGAACTGCTCGCCGCCTTCGGCGGATGCGCGGGTTCCCTCACCCCGCCGGCCTCGCCGTTTCGCGTGTCAGTGCCGCTATTCACAGTTGTGCACATGGCTTTCCACATGTGGAATCCGCAGGTCGCGGCCGGAGTGACAACCTTTGTTGGACGTTCACCTGCGGTTCTCCAATCCACATCGCTTCTCCACTGTCGCCGTTGTGACCAGAGGCGTAGCGTCGCCCGTCGGGTGTTGAGGTTCGTGAGAGAGGGGTCGTGGCGTGGCGCGCGTCGCTGACGAAGTCGTCAAGATCCCCGGGCATCGCATCCCACCACAGGACCTCGACGCCGAGCGGTCGGTCCTCGGCGCCATGCTGCTGTCGACCGAGGCGATGGCCGAGGTCGTCGAGCTGCTCGATGCCGACGACTTCTACAGGTCGGCGCACGGCAAGATCTATCAAGCACTGCGCATGTTGTTCGCGCAGGGCGAGCCGATCGACGTCATCACGGCCGTCGACGCGCTTCGGCGCGGCGGCATCCTCGACGAGGTCGGCGGCGCCCTGTACCTGCGCGACCTCGTCGACGAGGTCCCCACTCCAGCCGGAGCACCGCACTACGCGAGGATCGTCGCCGACGCCGCGCTTCGCCGCCGGCTGATCGGCGCGGCGGCGGACATCATCGATACCGCGTACGAGGGCGCGACCGACGCCGACGACATCGCCGACGGCGCCGAGCAGCGCATCTACGACGTCGCCCGGCGCGAGGACACCGAGGACGCCGCCATCGTCGGTGACCTCATCAACCAGGCGATGTCTGAGTTGGAGTCCATCCAGAACCGAGAGTCCGCGTACACGGGCCTCCCGACGGGCTTCCGCGATCTCGACGACCTCACGTCCGGGCTGCAGCCGGGCAACCTCGTGATCATCGCCGCGCGACCAGGGATCGGGAAGTCCTCGCTCGCGATCAACATCGCGCGCAACGTGGCCGTGACGAACGAGCCGGTCGCAGTGTTCTCCCTCGAGATGAGCCGCTACGAGATCGGCATGCGTTTGCTCTGCGGCGAGGCGCGGGTGCCGTGGGACCGGATCCGCAACAAGCGGGTGGGCCCGGACGACTGGATCCGCGTGGTGCAGGCGGGCGAGACGCTGCACGAAGCGCCGCTGCACATCGTCGACGCCGGCAACGTGAACATCGTCGACATCCGCGCGAAGGCGCGGCGCATGAAGACCGGCCGGCAGGGCCTGTCGATGATCATCGTCGACTACCTGCAGCTGATGACGTCGCCGAACGCGAGGCGTCCCGACAACCGGCAGCAGGAGGTCGCCGAGATCTCCCGGTCGCTCAAGCTCCTCGCCAAAGAGCTCTCGATCCCCGTGGTCGCGCTCTCGCAGCTCAACCGAAACCCCGAAGCGCGCGCCGACAAGCGGCCGCAACTCTCCGACCTCCGTGAGTCGGGTGCGATCGAGCAGGATTCCGACATCGTGCTGTTCATCCACCGTGACGACCTCGACCCGGAGAAGAAGCGCGAGGCCGAGCTGATCTTGGCCAAGCACCGCAACGGGCCGACGGGCAACGTGCGTCTCCACTTCGAGCCTTCGCTCACGATGTTCCGCAACGCCGCGCGCGACCAGGGCGTGTGAGCGCGACCGACCTTCCCAACGCGAACAGCCGTCGCCTCCGGGCGATCCATCGCCGGCTCGTCAAGCGCTTCGGCGAGCTCGTGCCGCCTCGGGCGGCCGACCCGCTCGATGAGCTCGTGCTCACCGTGCTCAGCCAGCACACCAGCGACCGCAACGCCGAGCGGGCGTTCGCGTCGCTGCGAAGCGCGTATCCGGACTGGCACGCGGTGGTGGACGCGCGATCGGGTGATGTCGCCGACGTCATCCGGAGTGGTGGCCTCGCGAACACCAAGGCGCCGAGGATCCAGGCGATCCTTCGCGAGGTGGCCGAGCGCGAGGGCTCATACACGCTCGACCCGCTTCGCGAGATGTCCGACGCGGACGCGCGCGACTACCTGACGTCGTTGCCCGGTATCGGGCCGAAGACCGCCGCGGTCGTGCTGAGCTTCGCGCTCGGCCGTGACGCGATGCCGGTCGACACGCACGTCCACCGGGTCACGCGGCGGCTCGGGATCGTCCCAGACAAGGTCTCCGCCGAACGCGCCGACCGCATCCTCCACGATCTCGTGCCCGAGGGGCTGCGCACGCCGTTGCACGTCGCGTTCATCCGATTGGGGCGAGAGATCTGCAAGGCGCCCGTCCCTCGATGCGCGCAGTGTCCGCTGAAGGACCTGTGTCCGACCGCCCCTCGGTATCTCCCGGATAGGCGGCGTCGGACGAGTCGCTGACCCGGGTCAGCCGCGGGTGCACACCTTGTTCAAGAAGGGATAAGGATCGACGGCATCGAGGATGCGCCGGAAGCTCGACGGGGCGACGTGCAGCGGTTCCGGCACGATCCACGGGTGCCACTCGAAGTGGTCGTGCGGCGTCAGCGCATCCCCGGTTTGCCCTACGTAGCCGATCACGGTGCCTGCCCGAACGTAACCGAGGTGCCCGAACCGGCTCAGGTGGGCGTTGCGGACGAACCCCTGGTCGCCGACCAACCCCACGGAGCGTCCGGCGAACCAGGTGTCGGTATGCGCGACGGCGTACCCGGAGAATGGCGCGCGGATCGGTCGGCCGATCGATGCGTGGACGTCGTTGCCTTCGTGCGGATGGTAGCCACCGGTGCTCCGCGGCACGCCGAAGTCGTCGCGATACGAGACGGTTCCCTTCACCGGACAGACCGAGAACGGGTGCGTCGTCGCGGAGTCATCGGTGCCCGGTCGCGGATACGAGTTGAATCGATCGGTTCGGACGATGTGGTGCCACGCTGTGGCGGGCCGTCCGTACATCAGCCAGATCCAGCGCATCCCCGCGATCAGCTGTTGCACGACACGGGTGTTCACGGTCGTGTGTGGACACGCGTCCCAGCCGCGCACGAAGCATCTCGGTTTCAGGATCAACTCGTGCCGGTTGTCGCTGAGCCACGGACCGGCGATGGTTCTCATCTCTTCGACCGTCATCGCGAACTCGCCGTGCCACCGGTGCCACGGCGCTCGTGCAACGAACGACGTATCGAACCCGGTGTCCTGCCAGCAGACGATCTTCGCCAGATACGGGGACTTCGACCAGGCCATCGGCAGGTTCCGCGAAAGCCGGATGGCCGTCGCGACCTGCGTGTGGAAGTGCGGGGGGACGTTCGGGCTGCGGCAGTCGCTCGGCGCGGCCACGGCCGCCGAGGCGGGCGTCGGCGCTCCCGCGTCGACACCGGCGAGAAGCATCAGCGTTGCGAGCGCGGCAACGAGTCGGCTGCGACGCGCCGCGCTCTTACGCCCCGCGGTCTTCGTCGTCATGAGGAGGCGGCGCCGTGTCGTGGGAGGGTCGCGATGACCGCGGTCGCACAACGCATCGAGAGCGGGTGAGGGGAATCGAACCCCCGTTTCAAGCTTGGGAAGCTTGCGTTCTGCCATTGAACCACACCCGCGTGACCCCACCGCCCGAGGGCGACGGGCCTCAGTCTAGCGACGCACTCTCATCGCGGCGAGGGTCGGGCCCGCGGAGCCGGCGGTAGCCTGTCCGGCCTATGACCGACCAGGATCTCTGGCCCAACGTCCTCACCGAGTTGTCGCACCGTCGCGCGCTCGACGCCGACGACGCGTCCGCGGCGATGACCGCGATGATGGAGGGCGACGCCACCGAGGCGCAGATCGGCGCGTTCCTGCTCGGGCTTCGCACCAAGGGCGAGACGGTCGAGGAGATGGAGGCGTTCGCGGCAGCGATGCTGTCGTTCGCCGTCCCCGTCCGTGCGCCCGAGCCGGTGATCGACACCTGCGGGACGGGCGGCGATCGTGCGGGCACGTTCAACATCTCGACGATCGCGGCGCTCGTCGTCGCGGGCGCTGGCGTCCCCGTCGCCAAGCACGGGAACCGCGCCGCGACCAGCCGCTGCGGCTCGGCAGACCTCCTCGAAGAGTTGGGGATCAACATCGAGCTCGACGCCGGCGGCGTCGAGCGCTGCCTCGACGAGGCGGGAATCGGCTTCATGTTCGCCCGGCGCTTCCACCCGGCGATGGCCCATGTCGCGCCGGTCCGCGCCGAGCTCAAGGTGCCGACCGCGTTCAACTTCCTCGGGCCCCTGACGAACCCGGCTCGCCCGTACGCGCAGGTGGTCGGGGTAGCCGACGAGCGGATGCTCCCGCTGATGGCCGAGGTTCTCGCCCGTCGCGGGACGCGGGCGCTGCTGTTCCGCGGCGTCGACGGCCTCGACGAGCTCACCACGACCGACCTCTCGACGGTGTACGACGTGAAGGACGGGACGGTGCGCGAGACGCATCTCGATCCGGCGAAGTTCGGCCTGGGCAAGGTCAAGCCCGACGAGCTCGCCGGCGGCGACGCGCCGTACAACGCCGAGATCGCCCGGAGGATCCTCGATGGTGAGACGGGCGCCTACCGCGATGTCGTGGTGCTCAACGCCGGCGCTGCCCTCCGCGTCGCGGGTTTCGCCGAGAGCCTCGAGGAAGGCATGGCAACGGCCGCACGCGCGATCGACGACGGTGAGGCCGCCAAGACGTTGATCCGCTGGGTCGAGGTCTCCAACGGCGGGTAGCATCGCGCCGATGATCCTGTCCGACCGCGACATCCGCACGGAGCTCGACGCAGGCCGCATCATCATCGATCCCTATGACGAGCGATGCTTGCAGCCGTCGTCCGTCGACCTCCACGTCGACAGCCAGTTCCGCGTGTTCGCCAACTCGCGCTACCCGTTCATCGACGTGCGCGACGAGATGCCCGATCTCACCGAGCTCGTCGAGGTGAAGCCGGACGAGCCATTCATCCTGCATCCCGGCGAGTTCGTGCTGGGATCGACGCTCGAGCGCGTCGCGCTGCCCGACGATCTCGTTGCGCGCCTCGAGGGCAAGTCCTCGCTCGGACGCTTGGGATTGCTGATCCACTCGACGGCCGGCTACGTCGATCCGGGATGGGACGGCTACCTTACGCTCGAGCTGAGCAACGTCGCGAACCTGCCGATCACCCTGTACCCCGGGATGAAGATCGGACAGATCTCGTTCTTCAAGCTGACGTCGCCTGCGGAAACGCCGTACGGGTCGGCGGGCAACAAGTACCAAGGCCAGCGCGGGCCGACGCCGAGCCGGTTCTACCGCGACTTCGGCAGCTGACCTACTGCTCGGTCAAGAGCGCCCCGGGCACCGGCCCGACGCCCATCTGCACGGCCATCATCGCGGCCTGCGTGCGGTTCGTGACGCCGAGCTTGCGGAAGATCGCCGCGAGGTGCGCCTTGACCGTCTTCTCCGACAGGTACAGCCGCCCCGCGATCTCGCGGTTCGACCGACCCTCGGCGAGCAGCGCGAGGATGTCGTGCTCGCGCTGGGTCAGGCTGTACTCGCTGCGGCGTCCGTTCGACGAGCTGTTGGACGCTTCCTGGTCCTCGAACAGGTTCTGGATCACGCGCGGACTGAGCACGTTGCCGCTGCCCGACATCGCCACGTTGATCGCCTGGCTGAGGTCTTCGGGCGTCGCGTCCTTCAAGAGGTATCCGGAGGCGCCGTCGGCGAGCGCGCGCTTCACGTACGGCGCGTTCTCGTAGGTCGACAGCATGATCACAGGCATCTCTTGCCACTCGGCCTTGATCGCACGGAGCAGCTCAAGTCCGTCGAGATCGGGCATGCGGACGTCGACCAGGGCGAGGTCCACCTTGCCGGTCGACCGGAGCGCCTCGAGCGCGGCCGCCGAGGACTCCGCCTCGATGACCTCCGCATCGGGGAAGCCCTCCTTCACCACATAGTTCATGCCACGGCGCACGAGCGCGTGGTCATCCACGACCAAGATCCTCATCGATCTTCACCTGCCCTCACGACGGGGAGCTCGGCGACCACGGTGGTGCCGTGCCCAGGGGTTGACGTCATCTCGAGGGTCCCGCCGATCGCTTCGGCACGGGCCCGCATGATCCGGATCCCGAAGTGCGGGTCCTCGTCGGTCACGGCGACCATGCCGCGGCCTCGGTCCTGCACCTCGATGTGGAGCCTGTCGGCGCCGAGCGTCAGCTCGACGTGCGCATCCGGTGCTCCCGAATGCTTGGCGGCGTTCGCGAGCGCTTCACTCGCGATCGCGTACGCCGCCTCCACCGTGGCGTCGTCCAACGCCTCGATGTCTCCCTCCACCTTCACCGTCGCCGGCATGCGCCAGCGCGCGGCGAAATCCTTGATCAAGCCAGCGAGCGTGGGCGCGCCAGGGATGTCTTCCTCTTCGGTCATCTCGAACAGAAGCTCGCGGATGTGGCGAAGGTCGTCGCGGATCTCGACCTCGATCTCGTGCAGGATCCGGACCGCGGCCTCTGGGTCGGTCTCGATCAGATGCCGGAGCGTCTGGACCTCGAGCACCGCAGACGTGACTGACTGGGTCAGGCCGTCATGGATCTGCATCGCCCAGCGGGTGCGCTCCTCGAGCAGGATCGACTCCACGGCGTGTCGCACCGTGGGGTGTCCGCCCGCCACCGCGCTCTCGCGCTGGGGTGTGTTCGAAGCACCAACTCGCACGTTCGTTCCTTCCACCTTCGGTGACCGCCCGTGGGCGGTTGAGGCCAAGTCCTTCGGTACTAGTGCCTTATTCGGACGAAGGTCTGGGGTGCTTGACCCTTCCGGCCCTGTTCTTCCGCACAGCCCACCACGCAGCCGGGGATGCTGTGACCGCTTTCGGCTACGGCACGATGGCCCCGGTCAACCCGTGAAGAAGCCTTGGGCGCAGCGATCTCGAGGATCAGAGGTCGAAGTTGTCAATACCACGCTCAACTTTTATTCTGGCCCAGAGCGCAGTGCGCTTCGTCAACTGAGACGCGAACCCGGGTGGCCCGCAACGGCTACCGGACCAAAGGAGGAACCAGATGGCACGAGCGGTCGGTATCGACCTGGGCACGACGAACTCCGTCGTATCCGTGCTGGAGGCCGGCGAGCCGGTCGTCATCCCGAACGCGGAAGGGTCCCGAACGACGCCGTCCGTGGTCGGGTTCTCGAAGAACGGCGAGATCTTGGTCGGCGAGGTCGCCAAACGCCAAGCGATCACCAACCCCGACCGAACGATCCGGTCGGTCAAGCGCCACATGGGCGACAAAGCCTGGACCGTCGACATCGACGGGAAGGGATGGAGCCCGCAGGAGGTCAGCGCCCAGATCCTGCTCAAGCTGAAGCGCGACGCGGAATCGTTCCTCGGCGACACCGTCACGCAGGCCGTGATCACGGTCCCGGCGTACTTCGACGACGCACAGCGGCAGGCAACCAAGGAGGCCGGGCAGATCGCGGGTCTCGAGGTGCTGCGCATCATCAACGAGCCGACCGCGGCCGCGCTCGCGTACGGCCTGGACAAGAGCGAGGCCGACCACACGGTGCTCGTGTTCGACCTGGGGGGCGGCACGTTCGACGTGTCGCTGCTCGAGATCGGCGACGGCGTGTTCGAAGTCAAGGCGACCCACGGCGACACGAAGCTCGGCGGCGACGACTGGGACCAGCGGATCATCGACTGGCTCGTGAAGTCCTTCAAGGACGCGCACGGCGTCGACCTGTCGCAGGACAAGATGGCGTTGCAGCGGCTGAAGGACGCCGCCGAGAAGGCGAAGATCGAGCTCAGCCAGGTGGCGGAGACCACCATCAACCTGCCGTTCGTCACCGCCACGGCCGAGGGTCCGTTGCACCTAGAGCAGAAGCTTTCGCGTGCGGAGTTCGAGCGCCAGACCGAGGACCTCGTCGAGCGCTGCCGCGTGCCGTTCGACCTCGCGGTCAAGGACTGGGGCAAGGACGTGTCGGCGATCGACCACGTCGTGTTGGTCGGCGGCTCGACGCGCATGCCGATGATCCAGGAGCTCGTCAAGAAGCTCACCGGCGGGAAGGAGCCCCACAAGGGCGTCAACCCCGACGAGGTCGTCGCGATCGGCGCCTCCGTGCAGGCCGGCGTGCTGAAGGGCGACGTCAAGGACATCCTGTTGCTCGACGTCACCCCGCTGTCGCTCGGCGTCGAGACGCTTGGCGGGATCGTGCAGCGGATGATCGAGCGAAACACGACGATCCCCACCAAGAAGACCGAGACGTTCACCACCGCCGCGGACAACCAGACGCAGGTCGAGATCAACGTCTTGCAGGGTGAGGGCGAGACCGTGCTGAGCCCAGGTGTGAAGTCGCTCGGCCGGTTCAACCTGGTCGGCATACCGCCGGCGCCGCGCGGCATGCCACAGATCGAGGTCAGCTTCGACATCGACGCGAACGGCATCGTCAACGTGAGCGCCAAGGACGTCGCCACCGGCAAGGAGCAGGCGATGACCATCACCGGCGGCACCGCGCTCGGCAAGGACGAGATCGATCGCATGGTCAAGGAGGCCGAGAGCTTCGCGGCCGAGGACCACAAGCGCCGCGAGGCGGCCGAGACCCGCAACCAGGCCGACCAGCTCGTCTACCAGGTCGAGAAGTTCGTGTCGGAGAACGGCGACAAGGTGCCCGAGTCCGACAGGACGGAACTCACGACGGCGACCGAAGCGCTGAAGGAAGCGCTGAAAGATCAGGACGCCGATGCTGCCAAACTGAACGGCGCGAGCGAGGCCGTGATGACGGTGTTCAGCCGCGTGGGTCAGGCGATGTACCAACAGGCCCAGGCCACCAGCGGTTCTGCCGGAGGCACCGACGGACCCGAGCCTGGCGCCGGCAACGACGCGTCCTCGTCGAACGACGACGAGGAGGTTGTGGAAGGAGAGATCGTCGAGGAAGGAGGGAGTTCGTGATGGCGATGAACAGGTGGGATCCGATGCGCGATCTGTTGCGCATGGATGACGAGTTCGAGCGGCTCTTGGGCCGCCAGGCTCAGCGATCCGCGTGGTCGCCCACGATGGACGTACGCGAAACCGACGAGGACTTCGAGGTCGACCTTGATCTGCCCGGCCTCGAGCTCGGCGATGTCTCCGTCACGTTCGAGGACGGCGTGCTCGCGATCAGCGGCAAGCGGGAGCCGACGAACGAGCAGAACGCCGACACCTATCACCGGATCGAGCGCAGCTACGGTTCGTTCGCTCGGTCGCTTCGGCTGCCTCGCACGGCCGACGGCGAGAAGATCTCGGCGACGTTCGACAAGGGCGTCCTGACGGTGATGATCCCGAAGGCGGAGGTCGCGAAGCCCCGAACGATCGAGGTCACCAGCTCGTGACGGACGAACGCGACGACGAGGCGCCGGTGATCAAGGTCACCGACAAGCGCCGGTTCGCCGACCTCGAGGCGGTGGAGGCGGGCGAGACGCCCGCCTCCACGCCTGACGACGACACGCCCGAGCGTGCCGCATCCGGTGAGGTCGAGGAGTACCGCGCCCACCTGCAGCGCCTCCAGGCGGAGTTCGACAACTACCGCAAGCGCGTCCTGCGCGAGCAGACGACCGCGGTCGAGATGGCGGCCGAGCCGGTGATGCGCCGGCTGCTCGAGGTGCTCGATGACTTCGAGCTCGCACTGATGCACGCTGCCGAAGACGTCGACACCGAGCGCCTCCTCAAGGGCGTGGAGCTCGTATACGCGAAGCTTGTCGACGCGCTCGGCGCCGAGGGGCTCGAGCGCATCGAGGCAGAGGGCGAGCCGTTCGATCCGTCGCTGCACGAAGCGCTGATGCAGACCGGCGAGGGCGACGGCGAGCCGCGGGTGGCCGAGGTCTTCCGGCCGGGCTACTCGCTCCGCGGTCGCGTGATCCGGCCCGCGGGCGTGCGCGTCGAGCGGGAGTAGCGCCCGCCGTGGCCGCGACCGACGAGATCCGGCGCGAGTGGTTCGAGAAGGACTACTACGCGGTCCTCGGCGTCCCCAAGAACGCGACGCAGGCCGAGATCAAGAAGGCCTACCGCAAGCTCGCGCAGCAGCATCATCCCGATGCCAACGCGGGCGACCCGAAGGCGGAGGAGCGCTTCAAGGAGATCTCGTCGGCCTACGACGTGATCGGCGACGAGGACAAGCGGAAGTCCTACGACCGAGCGCGTGAGATGGGCGCCGCGGGGTTCGGGGGCGGCGGGTTCCCGAACGGCGGCGCAGGCGGCGGCTTCGGCGGCTATCCGGGCGGCGTCCGCTTCGACGCCACCGACGTGAACCTCGAGGATCTCCTCGGCGGCATGTTCGGGGGCGGTGGTTCGCGGCGGCGGCCGCGGCCGAGCCGCGGCGCCGACCTCGAGACGGATGTCACGTTGTCCTTCGACGACGCTATGGCGGGCGTGACCCTACCCGTCACCCTGACCGGTCCGGCGCCGTGCCGGACCTGTCACGGGACCGGCACCGCGCCCGGCACACAGCCGATCGTCTGCCCGACATGCAGTGGATCGGGGCAGATCGCGGTCAACCAGGGGCTGTTCTCGATGGCGCAGACGTGCCCGCAGTGTCGAGGGACGGGGCGCTTGATCGAGACGCCGTGTCCGACGTGCGAGGGCTCCGGCGCGACACGGCGGAAGCGAACGATCCAGGTCAAGATCCCGTCCGGCGTGAAGGATGGCGCGCGCATCAAGCTCGCGGGAAAGGGGGAATCTGGGTCGGCGGGTGGCCAGCCGGGCGATCTGTTCGTGCGGGTGCACGTGCGCGGCAGCGACCTCTTCGGCCGCAAGGGCAACGATCTGACGATCGATGTTCCGGTCACGTTTCCCGAGGCGGCGCTGGGTGCACACGTCGAGGTGCCGACGTTGCAGGGTCCGGTGACGCTGAAGGTGCCGGCGGGCACGCCGAGCGGCAAGACGTTCCGTGTGCGAGGCAAGGGCGCGCCGAAGCGCGGCGGCGGACACGGCGACCTCCTCGCGACGGTCGTCGTCGACGTGCCGCGCAAGCTCTCGAGGGAGCAGAAGAAGCTGGTGGAGCAGTTGGGCGAGGCAACGGACACGTCGCCGCGAGCAGGCATGGGGGTGAGCTGAGATGGCCGACGAGTACGAGCGTGACGAAGATCGCGCCGTCTATATCATCAGCGTCGCCGCGGAACTCGCCGGCGTGCATCCGCAGACGCTCCGTATCTACGAGCGGAAGGGCCTCGTCGCGCCGCAGCGCACATCGGGCAACACCCGGCGCTACTCGGATCGCGACATCGCGTTGCTCCGCCAGATCCAGGACCTCACCCAGGAAGGCGGGATCAACCTCGCCGGCGTGAAGATGATCATCGAGCTTCAGGCGCAGCTCGACGCGCTCCGCGCCCAGACCGACGAGCTGCAGGACCGCCTCCGCGAACGCGAGCAGGACGCGGAGACCGAAGGGAAGATCGTGCCGCTGACGAGCGTGTTCCTGCCGCCGTGGCAGGGCCGGTCTCGCCGGTGACCATCGTCCTGCAGGACGCGGGCGTCACGCTTCGTCCGTTCGAGCCGGCGGACTTCGAGGTCCTCTGGCAGGAGGAAACACGCGATCGCGGCGAGTTCGAGACGCCGTGGGCGGCGGACGACGACGCCGCCAGGGAACGGGTGCGCGCCCGCGTCGAGCAGTCGGGCACGTGGCGCGACGGCCGGGTGCTCGACCTCGCCGTCGTCGTCGACGGACGTGTGGTCGGCGACGTTCAGGCACGGCGCGACGTCGCCTACGCGCCACCGGGCATCTATGACCTGGGGATCGGCTTGTTCGCGGACCGCCGCGGACACGGCGTCGGCACGACGGCGATCCGGTTGCTGACGGCGTTCCTCTTCGACGAGGAGCACGCCGTGCGCGTCACGCTGAGCACCGATCTGGACAACACCGCGATGCGCCGCGCCGCCGATAAGGCGGGGTTCACGCAGGAAGGGGTGATGCGCGGGTTCTGGGCCGTCCCCGACGCGCCGGCGCGGGACTACGCGCTCTACGCCCGCACACGCGCCGAGCACGAGGCCGGGTAGGTCAAGCGAGGCGCGCCGAGGGCCGACGCCTTCGGGATGGGCTGGTTCTTCCTGTTCGGAGTGGTCGCGGCCGGCTCGATCGCCATCGCGGTGGTGCGTGCGCGTGCCGGCGAACGGCGACAGCGGACGCTGTTCCAGCTGTGCGCCGACGCCGGTCTCGCGTGCGCCGTGCTCGACCCGTTCCCGGACACCGCGTTGCTGCCGTTCCGGGTGTTCGGATGGGGGAGCGCGCACGGCATCGAGAACGTCGTGTGGGACGGGAGCGAAGACCGCGGCATCCGGGTGTTCGACCTCTGGGTGCAACCGTCGCCCGACGAGGCGAGGCGAACCATGACCTGTGGCGTGGTGCCGTTGCCGTTCGCGGTGCCGCAGATCGCGATCCTCGCGCGCGGGCAGGCCGATCCGTCCGAGGAGCCGGTCATCGGCGATGCCGTGCACCTCGAGCTGGACGCGTTCGAGCAACGGTTCGAGGTGCGCGCGGTCGATCCGCGCGCGGCGGTGGCCCTCCTCGATCAACGCATGATGGCCGCGCTGCTTCGATCGCCGATGCGGGTCGCGATCCATGTGCGCGAGAACGCGATGCTGCTCGTCGCGCCGCTTCTCGAACCGGGGGAGATGCTCGTGCTCCTCACCTGCGCGAAAGCGCTCGCCGATCAGGTCCCACCGGTCGTCGTGAGCCTGTATCCGCCTCGCCCGAGCCGCGGCCCGTACGAGCAACGCTGGCTCCAAGGCGTGTGGTCGCCCGATCCGACCTCCGTCGATGCGCCTGAACCGGGCTGAGACCGGCGGATAATCACCCCCGATGAGGCTCCTGCACCTGATCGGCGTCGTGGTCGAGCTCGCCTCGACGCGGCACACGCGACCACCCGTGTACGTCCCGGGGGGCGGAAGCACCGGCGGTGGAGGTCTGAGCGCGTTCGGGCCCGGGCTCCTGTTCTTCGGCGGTGTGCTGCTCGTCGCGCTGATCGCGTACCTCGCGTACGCGATGCAACGCGCGCGGCGCCAGGGTTTCCAGCAGATGGCCGCCCGGCTCAACCTGTCATACAGCCGGCACGATCAGCTCGGTGTGCTCGGGTATCCGTTCACGCTGTTCAGCAGGGGCGATAGCCGGAAGCTCGAGAACATCATCTCCGGGAGCTGGCAGGAGGTCGACGTCATCGCGTTCGACTACCGATATACGGAAGGGTCCGGGAAGTCGCAGACCGACTATCTCTTCGACTGCGCGATCGTGCCGATCGAAGCGGACAGCCCGCGTCTGCTGATCGAGCACGAGAACCTGCTGACGTCGCTCGCGGGCGCGTTGTCGTTCCGCGATCAGCAGTTCGAATCCGACGCCTTCAACGAGGAGTTCCGGGTGCACTGCGACGTGCCGAAGTTCGCCAACGACGTGCTCGACGCGCGGATGATGCAGTGGCTGCTGGACAACGGATCCGGCTGCTTCTTCGAGGTGGTCGGCGACCGCGTCCTGGTGGCCGGCCCGAGGATCAAGCCGGCCGAGCTCCTTTGGCTCCTCGGCGTCGCGCGCGGCTTCACGCAGCACGTGCCCAAGGTCGTCTCGTCGCTGTATCCGGAGTAGGCTCGCAAGGGAGCAAGGAGGGGGAGACCCGTGGGCATCTGGGCGATCGTCATCCTCGTGGTGCTGATCTTGATCGTGGTCGGCGGCATCGCGAGCTACAACCGATTCGTGTCACAACGCAACCTGATCAAGGATGCGTGGGCCAACATCGACACGGAGCTCCGCCGCCGGTACGACCTGATCCCGAACCTCGTCTCCACCGTGCAGGGCTACGCCGCGCACGAGAAGCAGGTCTTCGAAGACGTCACCAAGGCGCGCGCGATGGCGACCGCGGCCACCGGCTCGCCCGCCGCGCAGGCCGCCGCCGAAGGTCCCTTCGTCGCGGCGCTGCGCCAGTTGCTGGCCGTCGCCGAGAACTATCCGCAGCTGAAGGCCAACGAGAACTTCCTCGCGCTACAGGCAGAGCTGTCCAACACCGAGGACCGGCTGCAGACCGCGCGCCGCTTCTACAACGGCAACGTCCGCGACTACAACCGGCGCGTCCAGTCGTTCCCGTCGATGGTCGTCGCGCGCTTCGGCAACTTCCAACCCGAAGAATTCTTCGAGGTCGACGACTCGCTCCGCGGCGACGCAGGCGTGCCGAAGGTCGACTTCTCGTCGATGGGGCAGCCGGCAGGCGCACAACCGGCGGTTCCCGCCGCGCCGGCCGAGCCGCCCGCGGCGCCGCCTGCCAGCGGCGGCGGAAGCGGGGCGCCGCCGCCTCCGCCGGGCTGAGCGCCGTTACTCGGCGCCGAGCGGTGGCCGCTCGAGCTCGAACATCTCGACGTCGGGCTCGTGGAACAGTGGCTCGCGACGCACCGACCGGGTGAGGAACCACCAGATCCCCGCCCAGAGCAGCGCGACGCCACCGGCCAGCAACACCGCGGGCCGGGCGCCGATGTGGTCGGCGAGCGTCGAGACGATCAGGCTCGACGCGCCGAGCGACAGCGTGATCAGCGCGAAGTCGAACGCGAAGATGCGGCCGCGGATGACGTCGGGCACCAATCGCTGCAGGCCGTACGTCGACAGCACCCACTGCGCGCCGCCGCCAAGGTGTGCGACCAGGATCGATAGCGCCGCGAGCCACAGCGCCGGCGCGAGACCGAGCAACGCGTAGCCGATGCCGAACGTCGCGAGCGAGCACGCGATCACGGCGAGCAGGCGCCGGTGGCCCGGTCCCGCCAGTCGGTGGCCGATGAAGGGCCCGATCAGCGCACCGACGCCGCGCGACGCCATCAACAGGCCGAAGCCGACGTCGCCCGCGTGGAAGATCTGGCGCGCGAAGACGGCGATCATCGCGAGGACGCCCGCGGCCGCGCCGAACCCGAACTTGACCGAAACCAGCGCCCACACGCGCCCGTCCTGTCGTGCATAGCGCACCGTCTGGCGGGTCGCGTCGACGATGCCGATGTGCTCGTCGTGCTCGCGCGGTGCTGAGAACGGCCGGTGGACGCCGAGCAGCAGCAGCGCCGATAGCGCGAACGACACGGCGTCGACGGTGAAGGCCACGTTGCGTCCGAACACCGCCGCCACGACGCCGCCCACGGCGGCGCCGACCGCCAGCATCGTGCCCCACAGCGCCCCGCCAAGCGCGTTCGCGGTCGGCAGATCTTCCGGGTCGACGACGTTGGGCAGCGCGGCCGACTGCGCCGGGTCGAACACGGCCGCGAACAGCGACAGACACGCGAGCAGCGCGTACGCGAGCCAGAGGTTGCTCGGTCCCACCAGCAGGAACGCGAAGCAGATGACCGTTCGCGCGAGATCACACGCGATCATCAGGCGCCGCCGGTCGAGCCGGTCCGCGAGCCATCCGGCCCACGGTGTCGCCAGGAAGATCGGTATCTCCTGCGCGAAGATCATGATCCCGACCGCAGCCGCCTCGCCCGTGACCTCGAGCACCAGGCCGCCGAGCGCCACGAACAGGAACCAGTCGCCGCCGAGCGAGATCACCGATGCGAAGAACAGTCGCCGGAAGTCGCGGTTCCGGGTCAGGAGGTCGAGGGCGGCACGGGCGCCCGTCCGCCGCTCGGCTCGTCGTTCGCCCATGCGGTGCCAGACTATCGGGGTCCCTGCACAAGGAAGGTGGCGCGATGCTCGAGCAGCTGACGTGGTTCAAGCAGGCGGCGTTCCGGTGGCTCGACGACGAGCGAACGATCTACATCGATCCGTGGGGGACGCCCGACGACGCGCCACAGGCGGATCTCATCGTCATCACGCATGCTCACCACGACCACTTCTGTATCGAGGACATCGAGAAGCTCTCCACGCCGTCGACGAAACTCGTCGCCCCGCACGATGTCGCGGCAGAACTCAGCGGCGACGTCACGCCGGTGGCGCCGGGGGAATCGCACGACGTGGGCGGCCTTCGATTCACGACGGTCCCCGCGTACAACACCCGGGAGGAAGCACTCGACTTCCACCCACAGGCGAACCGGTGGGTCGGGTACGTGATGGACCTCGGCGGCCGCACCTACTATCACGCGGGCGACACCGACCACGCGCCTGAGCTCGACGAGGTGAAGAGCGACGTCGCGCTCGTGCCGATCGGCGGTCACTTCACGATGAACGCGGAGGAAGCGGCCGGGTTGGTGCTCGCGATGCGGCCGCAGCTCGCGGTGCCGATGCACTACGGGTTCGTGATCGGCGCGGTACCCGACGCGGAGACCTTCGCCAAGGCGGCCGACCCGGTGGCGGTCGAGGTGATGACGCCGGTCCAGCCGTTCGAGCGGTTCTGACTCACGCGTCGGGGAGCAGCCCGCGGCGGGCGCGGATCCGCCGGTCCAGCTGCCCGAACACCACGTAGTCGACGGCGACCCCGATCACGACGATCACGGCGAGCGTCGCGAGCAACGCGGTGACGTTGGTCTCCTGGCCGGCGAGCAAGTGTCCGAGCCCCGTTGCGCCCGCCGCGACGACGATCAACTCGCCGGCCATCAGGGCCTTCCATGCGAAGCCCCACGCTTGCTGCAATCCCGCCATCATCCCGGGCATGGCGGCCGGCACGACGACCTTTCGGTAGAGGGTCCAGCCACGCGCGCCGAGCGTTCGTCCCGCGCGTTCGTACAACGGTGGGACCTGGCGGATCGCCTGCAGCGTCGCGAGCGCCATCGCAGGGAACGATCCGACGATCGTCACGAAGACCACCGCGCGCTCGCTCACCCCGAACCACACGACGGCGAGCGGGACCCACGCGACGAACGGTGTGATCTGCAGCGCGACGATCAACGGGCGGACCGCCCGTCGCGCGAACTCGTTCAGCGCAAGCAAGACCCCGAGCGCAGTGCCGAGCACGACCGCGACCACGAACGAGAACGCCAGGCGGATCAACGTCTTGAGCGCCGCCTCCTGGATCGTTCCGGCGCGGAGGCCGTCGATCAACGCGTCCCACACGGCGAGCGGCGACGGGATCGACGCGGTTGTGGTGGTCGCGGCGATCACCGCCCACACGACGATAAGACCGACGACGCCGGCGAGGGGTGGCAGAACTTCGTGCCCGAGCCTACGCATCGCGCTGCTCCAGCTCGCGAAGCATCAGCGAATGGATCTCGGACACCACGCGGCCGACCAGCACGTCGTCAAGGTCTCGCGGGCGCGGCGCGTGGATCCGGAACTCTTCCAGCAATCGTCCGGGCCGAGCCGACATGACCAGCACACGGTCGGCCAGAAGCACGGCCTCACGCACGTTGTGCGTGATGAACAGGAACGTCGTGCGACCGCCCGAACCCATCCACGCACGCTGCACCTCGTTCTGCAGCAACTCGCGCGTCTGCGCGTCCAGGACGCCGAACGGTTCGTCGCCGAGCACGACGGACGGTTCGCAAGCGAGCGCACGGGCGAGCGCGGCGCGCTGGCGCATGCCCGCCGACAGCTCGTGCGGCTGGGCGTCGAGCACATCGGCCAGCCCGACGCTCGCGAGCGCCTCGCGCGCGCGTTCCCGGCGCTCCCCGCCGACGCCGATCAACTCGAGCGCCAGTTCCACGTTGGCGCGCACCGACAGCCACGGGAACAACGCCGGGTCCTGGAACAGAACCGCCCGGTCAGGGCCGGGGCCGTCGATGGGGGCGCCGTCCAGGAGCGCGCGGCCGGTGCTCGGCGGGGCGAGGCCCGCGAGCACATTGAGGATCGAGGTCTTGCCGCAGCCGCTCGGGCCGAGCAGGCACACGAACTCGCCCGTGGCGATGTCGAACGAAACATCCCGTGCGGCGACGATCCGCTCACCGTTGGCGAGCGTCCGCTCAACGGTGAGGTGATCGACCGAGAGCTTAGGGATCCCGGCCTCGCGCGCCGGCGGCGTCAGCGTGGCGGTGGCATCGCTCATCGCAACCGGAACTTCTCTGCCATCTCGATCTGGACGACCTTGCCGTCCTGGACCACGAGCACCACCGTCCCGAAGTTGATGCGTCGCAACACCTCAGCGACGCGCGCGAGCACGACACGTTCCTCGTCGGTGAGGTCGATCTCGGCGAGCCCGGGCTCCGCAGGCTCGGTCGCGTCGGTCATGCCCGGGATGCTACGCCGCCCCGGTTCGCGCCGCGCTGCAGGCATCCTTCGGGTTCTCCCGATCTTGTCGAGCGGCTCTCGTGGAGCTCATGAACGAACGAAGCCGCGACGCGTTCGTGCGCCGCGGCCTCCAGTCGTCTGGTCAGCTGCTGGGCCGCAGGCTAGCAGCACGCCACGAACGGAACAAGGCTGGGCCGTGTTGCGACCGTGTGGCGGTGCTTGACACCAAGGGAAATCGTCCGGTATCTCTAGTCCCACGTCGCGTGACCGGACCACCGGAGCGCACATCCCTAAGCTTCTCGGGTGCCATGACGCCCGAGTCGCGGTCGGTTGACCGGACCACCGGAGGCCGAGCCCCGTATCCCGAGCCGTACGGCATCGCCGTGCGGTCGATCGAGAAGGAGCCCGTATGCCTCGCTGGTTCACACGACGGATCGTTCCCCTGGTCCTCGCGATCGCCCTGCCCACACTCGCTGCGTGCACCGCGTCGAGTGCCAACACGAGCGCATCCGGCACCTGCACGCCGGCCGCCGTGCCGACCCTGACCTTCGCCGCGTACAGCACGCCGCGCGAGGTCTACGACGCGAAGATCATCCCCGCCTTCAAGGCGATGTGGAAGGACAAGACCGGCGTCGAGCCGCAGTTCTTCGAGTCCTACACCGGCTCGACGACTCAGGCGCAGAACGTCGTGAACGGCTCGGGCGCGGATGTCGTCGCCCTGTCCCTCGCGCCCGACATCCAGACGATCGCCGACGCCGGCCTGATCACCCACGACTGGACGCAAGCGCCCGACCGCGGGATGGTCTCGAGCTCGGTCGTCGTGTTCGACGTCCGGCCGGGCAACCCGAAGGGCATCACCGATTGGAACGATCTTGCGCAGCCGGGCCTCGGCATCCTGACGCCCGACCCCGCGCAGAGCGGCGGCGCGCGGTGGAACCTCGTGAGCCTGTGGGGCTCTGCGATGCGCGGCGACGTGCCCGGCATAACGAAGAACGACCAAGCCGCAGCGACCAAGCTCATGAACGACGTCGTCGGCAACGTGATCTCGTTCGACTCCAGCGCCCGCACCTCGATCCAGAACTTCGAGGGCGGCAACGGCGACGTCGCGATCACCTACGAGAACGAGGTCAAGACGGCCGATGCCGCGGGGCTGCCCGACCAGGCCGTGTACCCGAAGGGCTCGGTCCTGATCGAGAACCCGGTCGCGGTCGTGGACAAGAACGCCGAGGCCCACTGCGTGACCGACCTCGCCAACGCGTTCGTCGACTTCCTGCACACGAAGGAAGCGAAGGGCTACTTCACCGACACCGGCTACCTCCGGTCGACCGACCCAAAGCTCGCGCAGAAGGGTGACCCGGCGAACGGATACCCGGCGATCAAGGACATGTTCACGGTCGACGACCTCGGCGGCTGGGACCAGCTCGATCAGACGCTGTTCTCGGACAACGGGATCGCGACGCAAGCGGTCGCGAACGCAGGCTGACGGGAGGGAAGCCCCGATTTGAGTATCGCTGCGCAGCCGATCGGAAGCCGCAACCGTCTGGTGGGATCGCCTCACCGGACGGTTGCGGTTCTCCGGCATATCGCGCTGCGCGGCGCCGCGTTCGTCTATCTCGGCGCGCTCGTCGTCCTGCCGGTCGCGGCGATCATCACCAAGGGGTTCGGCGACGGGTTCTCGACGTTCAGCCATGCGATGGCCGTGCCGGGCGCGTGGGCCGCGATCCGCCTGACCCTCGTGACCGCGACGATCGTTGCGGCGATCAACGCGGTGATGGGCACCACGCTCGCGTGGGTGATCGTGCGCTACCGGTTCCCGGGACGTCGGGTGTTGTCGACCATCGTCGACCTGCCGCTCGCGATCCCGACGCTCGTGTGGGGCGTCATGATCCTGGTGCTGTACGGGCCGAACTCGGTCCTCGGCAAGGCGGCCGACGCCCTCGGCGTCCGGGTGTTGTTCACGCCGCTCGCGATCGTGCTCGCGCTGTGCACGGTGACCCTCCCGTTCGTCGTTCGCAACGTGCAGCCGGTGCTGCTCGAGCTCGATGAGGCGGAGGAGGAGGCTGCCGCGACGCTGGGCGCGACGCGCCGGGCGACCTTCCGGCGCGTGGTGTTCCCCGCGATCCGTTCGGCGGTGATCGCCGGCACGCTCCTGACGTTCTCGCGGTGCCTCGGCGAGATCGGCAGCGTGATCCTCGTCTCAGGGAACCGAACCGGCCACACGCTCACCGCGCCCGTGTTCATCTTCAGCTTGACGTCGCAGTTCCGGTTCGCCGAAGCGGCCGCGGTCGCGACCTTCCTGTTCGCGATCTCGTTCGTGCTGGTGCTCGCGACGAGCAGGCTGACCAAGCGGCGTGAGGTGAGCGAATGAGCGTCGCCGTCGGCACGCAGGTCGCGAAGGCGCGGCGGGGACGCCGTGGGCTGATCGCGCTGGCGCTCGTGTGGGTCGCGCTGCTGCTCTTGCTGCCGCTCGCGGCGATCTTCTGGACCGTGGTGCGGGCCGGGTTCTCGAGCGTCACGCATACGTTGACGCAACCGGACGTGCTTCACGCGTTCCAGCTGACGGCGATCATCACCGTGATCACGGTGCTCGTGACCGGTGTGTTCGGCGTGATCGTGGCTTGGGTGCTCGTTCGTCAGCGGTTCCACGGGCGGTCGCTGCTGAACGCGATGGTCGACATCCCGTTCGCGCTGTCGCCGGTCACGGTCGGCCTCGCCGCCGTCGTGCTGTTCGGCCCCGGCGGGTGGTTCCAACCGTTCTTCGCGGCGCGCGGGATCCAGGTGATCTACGCGCTGCCGGCGATGATCCTCGTCACGATCTTCATCTGCATCCCGTTCACGATCCGCGAGGTCGTGCCGGTGCTCGAGGAGATCGGCCTGGACGAGGAGGACGCGTCGCGGACGCTTGGCGCGTCCGTCTGGCACACGTTCTTCAAGGTGACGCTGCCGAACATCCGGTGGGCGCTCGCGTACGGGATCGCGCTGACCACCGCGCGCGCGATCGGCGAGATCGGCGCCGTGCTGATCGTGAGCGGTCTGATCCAAGGCAAGACGGAGACCGCGACCCTATTCATCTATCGCGCCTACGAGGAACGACAGACCGCCGAGGCGTACGTCGTGGCGCTCGTGCTGGCCGCCGTATCGGTCGGGCTGTTGATCGTGATCGAAGTGCTCCGGCACCGACAGGAGAAAGAAAGGACTCGCACATGAGCACCCCGATCGTCGTCGACAGCATCTCCAAGCGCTTCGGCTCGTTCGAGGCGGTGCGCGACGTGACGTTCAGGGCGCCGGCGGGCGCGATCACCGCGCTGCTCGGTCCGTCCGGCTCGGGCAAGAGCACCGTGCTGCGCATGATCGCGGGCCTCGAGGAACCCAACGAGGGTCGGATCTTCATGGGCGACGACGAGCTGACCATCAAGAGCGTCCAGGAGCGCCAGGTCGGGTTCGTGTTCCAGCACTATGCGCTGTTCCGGCACATGTCGGTGGCGGACAACGTCGCGTTCGGGCTGCGCGTGCGCAAGGAGTCGAAGCAGACGCGGGACTCGCGCGTCGAGGAGCTGCTGGACCTCGTGCAGCTGACGCCGTTCGCCGACCGGTACCCGGATCAGTTGTCCGGCGGCCAGCGCCAGCGGGTCGCGCTCGCGCGGGCGCTCGCACCGCAGCCGCAGGTCCTGCTGTTGGACGAGCCGTTCGGGGCGCTCGACGCGAAGGTGCGCCAGGATCTCAGACGCTGGCTCGACGAGCTCCACCGCGAGCTCGGCGTGACGAGCCTTCTGGTCACGCACGATCAGGAGGAAGCGCTCGAGCTCGCCAACCAGATCGTCGTGATGCACGAGGGGAAGGTCGAGCAGGTCGGCTCGCCGGGTGAGATCTACGACGAGCCGGCGACGCCGTTCGTAGCGGGGTTCGTCGGTGCGGCCAATGTGTTGCACGGCGAGGTCGTGGACGGCCACGTCCATCTCGGGTCGATCCGTATCCCGGGCGCCGCGCATCTGGACGAGGGCGCGGCGGCGGCGGCATTCGTCCGTCCCCACGATGTGGTGGTCACAAGCGACGAGGACGGCACCGACGCCGTGATCGAGCGCGTGGCGTCGCTCGGGTGGCTGTCGCGGGTGTCGCTCCGCCTGCCGGGCGGGGAGACCCTGGTCGCGCACATCCCGAACGACGATCTGCACGGCGCCGCCGAGGGCTCGACCGTGCGCGTCGACCTTCGGAACCCGAAGGCGTTCATGGCACCGGAGCGCGACAGTCAGGACGAGACCGCAACGCTGGTGTCGTAGGGCTCAGCGCACCAGCAGCACGGGGCAGTGGGCGTGCTGCACGACCTTGTTCGCGACGCCGCCGAGCAGCATCGAGCGCCACTCGGTCATGCCGCGCGTCCCCAGCACGATCAGATCGGCGCCGACCTCGGCCGCCACCTTCACGATCTGCTCGGGGGTGTTGCCTGGGTTGACGCGGCGGATCTCCCCGCGCGCTTCGATCCCGGCCGAGCGGAACCGGTCGAGCGCGCCGCCGACCAGGTCGTCGGCGGGCGTCGCGGGGCCGAGGTCGACATCCGAGCCCTCGTACTTCGTGTGCTCGCGGATATGGATCACCGTCACGGCGGAGCCGAACCGCTGCGCCATCTCGAGGGCGACCGGGATCGTCTTGCCACCCTCCGCCGACCCGTCGATCGCGACGGCGATCCGATCGAACATCAGGTGCTGACCGCCGGCCGGGGTGCCGTCGACTGACCGCCGATGGCCTCGAGCTGCGGTCTGATGCGCAAGAAATAGGCCGCTGCGTAGGCGCCGCCGACACCGATCGGCGCGAGGTAGAGCTGTCGGCGCACCCAGCTCTTCTTGTCCAGCTCGATCTCGGCCCACTGCGTCTTCGGGTGCTGCGCTGCATCGACCGCGCCCCAGACCGCGAAGCCGAGCAAGGCGAACAGGAGCAGCAACACGCCGAGCAGGTTCGTCGGCACGTTGAGCAGCTTCAACGCCGAAGCGGCCAGGACGAAGACCAGCACGGGCCGGATGACCCCGTCGGGCGCCTTCGATGAGACGCGGGCGCCTATCCACACCGCTGGGATCGACCCGATCAGGATCGACGCGGTGAGACCGAGCTGGAAGTCGCCGACAAGGATGTGGGCGATGGCGGCGGCGGCGACCAGCGGGATGGCCTGGACGAGGTCGGTTCCGACGAGCTCGGAGCCCCGAAGCATGGGGTACAGCAGCATCAGGCACACGATGATGATCGATCCCGAGCCGACGGATGTGAGTCCGACGAGGAGCCCGCCGACGAGGCCGACGATCAGCGTCGGGATGATCCGCACCCCGAACGGAGGAAGGTGATCTTCGGGGCGGCCGCCCGCCATGCGCGCGGCGAGTGACCGCCGGCCCTGCAGCCATGCCTTGAACACCATCGCTGACGAGGCGAGCAACAACGTCCACCCGAGGAAGACTTTGGTCAGGTTCTCGACCTGATCGCTGTCTCCGACGTTGTGGATGATGAACACCCCGGCGAACGCCATCGGGATCGAGCCCAAGCAGAGCCACTTCACGAGTTCCCACCGGACGGTCCGTCGCCGGATATGCACGCCACCGCCGATCGGCTTCATGATCATGGCGGCGACCAGGTCGGACGAGACGGCGGCCGTTGGGCTGATGCCGAAGAAGATCACCAGGATCGGCGTCATGAGCGCGCCGCCGCCCATACCGGTCAGCCCGACGGTGAATCCGACGATCGCCCCGGCGAGCACGATGCCCCAGTCGATGTGCATCGGCGGGAGTTTACGGCCGACCCGGAACGTGGGCGATAGGGCTAACGGCTGAGACCGGAGCGGCGGGTTGTGTGTTCCGTAGACTGGTCGGGTCATGCCTGCGACCGTCGTGCTCGGCACCCAGTGGGGTGATGAGGGCAAAGGCAAGGCGGTCGACTACCTCGCGGACCGGATGGACGTCGTGGTCCGCTACCAGGGCGGCAACAACGCGGGCCACACGATCATCGCCGAGGGCCGGCTGCTCAAGCTGAACCTCGTGCCCTCCGGGATCCTGTATCCGCACATCACGAACGTGATCGCAGACGGCGTGGTGGTGGATCCGGCGGTGTTGCTCGGCGAGCTCGACGAACTGACCACCGCAGGCCTCGACGTCTCGGGGTTACGGCTGTCGCTGAACGCGCACCTGATCATGCCGTATCACCTCGAGCTCGAGAAGGTGACCCAGCGGTTCCTGGGGAACAACGCGCTCGGTACGACGAAGCGCGGGATCGGGCCGGCATACGCCGACCGCGCCGCACGGGTCGGGATCCGTGTCCAGGACCTCTATGACGAGAAGATCTTGCGCGAGAAGCTCGACGTGGTCCTGTGGGAGAAGAACCAGCTTCTGACGAAGGTCTACAACCGGCTCGCGGTTGACGCGGACAAGATCTTCGGCGACTACCTCCTGTACGCGGAGCGCCTGCGGCCGTATGTCGCTGACACGTCGCGGCTGTTGCACGAGCGGTTGCAAGCGGGCGACCACCTGATGCTCGAGGGCGCGCAGGGAACGATGCTCGACCTCGACCACGGGACCTATCCGTTCGTGACGTCGTCGACGCCGGTCGCCGGCTATGCGCTGGCGAGCGCGGGCATCGGCCCGCATCAGGTCGAGCGCGTGATCGGCATCACGAAGGCGTACGTGACGCGTGTCGGGAGCGGCCCGTTCCCGACTGAGGCGCTCGACGCGGAAGGCGATCGGATGGGGGAGCGCGGCGCCGAGTTCGGGACGACGACGGGGCGCAAGCGCCGGTGTGGCTGGTTCGATGCGTGCGTGCTGCGATACGCGGCGCGCCTGAACGGCCTGACGGACCTGGTGTTGACGAAGCTCGACGTGCTGAGCGGGTTCGACTCGCTGCGGGTGTGCGTCGCGTATCGCGCGGGTGGCGAAACGTACGACGACGTGCCGCCGAACCAGACGCTGTTCCACGAGGTGGAGCCGGTGTGGGAGGAGCTGCCCGGCTGGAGCGACGAGATCGGTGACGTCGCGGCGTTCGACGACCTGCCGAAGGAGGCGCAGCAGTATGTGCGCTTCCTCGAAGAGCTCGGCGGTGTGCCGGTCTCGATCATCGGCGTGGGTCCGGCGCGTGAGCAGAGCCTCGTGGTGGACGCGTGAAGGTCCTCGTCGTCGGGGGAGGGGGGCGCGAGCACGCGCTGTGCTGGCGCCTCGCGCAGGATCCCACCGTGACGCGCGTGCTCGCGGCCCCGGGGAACGCCGGGATCGCTGCGACCGCCGAGTGTTTCCCGTCGGTGGCCGCGGACGACCTGGAGGGGTTGGTCAACGTAGTTGACCAACAGGACGTCGGTCTCACCGTGATCGGTCCGGAGGTTCCGCTCGTCGCGGGCCTTGCGGACACGTTGAGGAAGCAGGGGCGCCATGTGTTCGGCCCATCCGCCGCCGCGGCGCGGATCGAGGGGTCCAAGGCGTTCGCGAAGGAGATCATGGAGCGGCGCGGCGTGCCGACCGCCCGCTCGGGCGTATTCGAAGACGCCGAGAAGGCGACGGCGTTCGTCGACGAGCTCGGCGGCAAGGCAGTCGTGAAGGCCGACGGCCTCGCTGCGGGCAAGGGCGTCACCGTTGCGACCGACCGCGAGGTCGCCATCGACGCGATCGAGCGCAGCCTCGTGGCCGGCGCGTTCGGCGAGGCGGGGCGAACGATCGTCGTCGAGGAGCTCCTCGAGGGTCCCGAGGTCAGCGTGTTCGCGGTCACGGACGGCAAGGGGAACTGCGTCCTGCTCGACGCGGCGCAGGACGCCAAGCGTGTCGGTGACGGCGATACGGGCCCGAACACCGGCGGGATGGGCGCGTACTCGCCCGTTCCCGCGCTCTCGCCCGAGATGGCCACCGAGATCCTCGACACCGTGCTCGCCCCGGTGGTCGACGAACTGAGGCCCTATAGAGGAGTGCTGTTCGCCGGGATGATGCTCACTGCCGACGGGCCGAAGGTCCTCGAGTTCAACTGCCGGTTCGGCGATCCGGAGACCCAGGTGCTCCTGTCGCGGATGCCCTTCCGCGTGGGAACCTTGCTGCATGCCTGCGCCACCGGTCGTCTCGCGTCCGAGGCGGGCCACGCCGGGTTCGACCACGGTGCGGCGGTGACGGTCGTGCTCGCGAGCACGGGCTACCCTGGCAGCTATCCCAGCGGACTGCCGATCACCGGCGTCGAGGCGGCCGAGGCGATCGACGGGGTGACCGTGTTCCATTCGGGCACCGCGCGGGACGGCGACGGCCGGCTCGTAACGGCAGGGGGCCGTGTGCTTTCGGTCACGGGAACGGGTGCCAACCTCGCCGACGCCTGCAATCGCGCGTACGCGGGCGTGCACGAGATCCACTTCGACGGGATGCACTTCCGCTCCGACATCGCCGACCGGGCGTCCGAGGAGGCCGGATGAGCGACGACGATCTCCTGGTCGGCGTGCTCGCGGCGTCTCCGTCCGAGTTGCCGATCATGCGGCAGGCCGGCTTGATCTTGGAGAAGTTCGACATCCCGCACGAGGTTCGGATCATGTCCTCGTCGCGGAACCCCGACCTGGTCGACGAGTACGCGCGCACGGCGTTCGAACGCGGGTTGAAGGTGCTGGTGTGTTCGACGGGATTGTCGGGGCACCTCGCGGCGGCGGTTGCAGCGCGCACCGTGCTGCCCGTCATCGGCATCCCGATCGCGACGTCGCCGCAGATGGTCGGCAACGAGGCGCTCGCGATCACGGCGCAGATGCCGACCGGCATCCCGATCGCGACGGTCGGCGTCGACGCCGCGGTGAACGCCGCGATCCTCGCGACGCAGATCCTCGGCGTCGGCGACGAAGAGGTGCAGGCCAAGCTTTGGAAGTTCAAGGACGACCTGGCCGAGGGCCTGAAACTGTGATCGAGCGCTACGACGTGTCGGAGATCTCGGCGATCTGGTCCGACGAGGCGCGCATGCGGAACTGGCTCGAGATCGAGCTCGCCGCCGTCGAGGCCTGGGCGGTGCTCGGCGTGGTTCCGAAGGACGACGCCCGCGCGTGCCGCGATCGGGCGTCGTTCGACGTCGACGCGGTCCTGGCGCGCGAGCGCGTGACTCGGCACGACGTCGCGGCGTTCGTCGACGTGGTGGCCGCGTCGATCGGGCCGGAGGGCCGGTGGATCCATCACGGGTTGACGTCGTCGGACGTGCTGGACACCGGTCTGGCGATGCAGCTGCGCGCGAGCGCCGAGGTACTGCTCGCCGACGTCGAGCGTCTGCTGAGCGTCGTGCGCCGCCGGGCGCTCGAGTTCCGCGAGACGGTGTGCATGGGCCGTTCGCACGGCGTGCATGCGGAGCCGACGTCGTTCGGCCACAAGCTCGCGGTCTTCGCGTTCCAGCTCGACCGGGATCGAACGCGGTTGCGGCGGGCGCGCGAGGCGGTGAGCGTCGGCGCGATCAGCGGGGTGGTCGGGTCGTACGCGAGCGTCGACCCGCAGGTCGAGCAGCTCGTCTGCGAGCGCGTCGGACTGATGCCGGCCGACGCCTCGACGCAGGTGATCCAGCGTGACCGGCACGCCGAGTTCGTTGCGGCGCTGGCCGTCTGTGCATCGACGCTCGACGCGCTGGCGACCGAGATCCGGCATCTGGCGCGCACCGAGGTGCGAGAAGTGCAGGAGCCGTTCGCCGAAGGACAGAAGGGCTCGAGTGCGATGCCGCACAAGCGGAACCCCGTGGTGTCCGAACGGGTGAGCGGGCTCGCGCGTGTCCTGCGTGGGCACGCCGTCACGTCGCTCGAGAACGTGGCGCTCTGGCACGAGCGCGACATCTCCCACTCGTCGGCCGAGCGGATCGTGTTCCCCGATGCGACGGGCCTGCTCGCGTTCATGCTGCGCGACATGACCTGGGTGATCGACGGTCTTGTCGTGTTCCCGGAGCGGATGCGCGAGGTCGTCGACAGCCGTGGCGGTATCGCGTTCAGTCAGACGGTGCTGCTGGCGCTGGTCGAGGCCGGGATGGCGCGCGACGACGCGTATCGCATCGTGCAGCGCGCGGCCGCGGCGGCGTGGGATGAAGGTGCGAGCTTCCACGACGAGATCGTCAAGGACGCGGACGTCATCGCGCGGCTTGATGCCGGCTCGGTGGACGCGCTGTTCGACCCGCGGCGGTTCCTCCTGAACCTCGGACCGATGTTCGACCGGCTCGAAGCGCTCGAGGTGGTGTCGTGACGCTCGTGGCGCAGGGCAAGGTCCGCGACATCTTCGAGGCGGGCGAGGCCCGGCTGTTGCTCGTGGCGACGGATCGGATCAGCGCGTTCGACGTGATCTTGCCGACGCCGATCCCCGACAAGGGTCGTGTGCTGACGGCGTGCTCGCTGTTCTGGTTCGAGCATCTCGGGTCGGCGGTGCCCAACCACGTCATCACCGCTGACCGCGAGGCGTTCCCGCCGCCGTACGACGACGATCCGGATCTGGCCGGACGGGCGACACTTGCGCGCGCGGCCGACGTGATCGCGATCGAGTGCGTCGTGCGCGGCTACCTCGCCGGTTCCGGTTGGAAGCAGTACCAACAGGACGGAGCGGTGTGCGGTATCCCGCTTCCGCTCGGACTGGAGGAGTCGTCCGAGCTGCCCGAACCGATCTTCACGCCGACGACGAAGGCCGCTGAGGGTCACGACGAGCCCCTCGCACCGGATGAGGCTCGTGCGCTGGTCGGAACCGGGCTGTACGAACGCCTGCATGAGGTCAGCCTCACGCTGTATCAGCGGATCGCGGAGCGTGCGCTCGAAGCGGGCATGATCGTGGCGGACACGAAGTTCGAGTTCGGGTTCGACCGCGAAACGAAAGAGCTCACGCTGATCGACGAGGTCGGGACGCCAGATTCCTCCCGGTTCTGGCCCGCGGAAGGCTATGAGCCCGGCCGGCCCCAGCCGTCGTTCGACAAGCAATACGTGCGCGACTGGCTCGACGCGAGCGGTTGGGACCACGAGCCGCCGCCGCCCACGCTGCCCGACGACGTGGTCGAGGCGACGGCGACGAGATACCGCGAGGCGTACGAGCGGATCAGCGGCGAGATGTTCGACACGTACATGGCACGGATGGGAGCGAAGGCGTGACGGCGTTCACGTTCGAGGTGCTGGTGTCGCTCAAGCCGGGGCTGCTCGACCCGCAGGGGAAGGCGGTCGAGGGATCATTGCCGGCGATGGGATTCAAGGGGGTCGCCGACGTGCGCGTCGGCAAGCACATCAAGCTGACGGTCGAGGCGCCCGACGAAGCCGCCGCGACGGCGCAGATCCACGAGATGGCGACGAAGGTGCTTTCGAACCCGGTCATCGAGGACTACGAAGTGCTCGCGGTGGCGCCGTCGTGACGCGGCTGCCGCGGATCGGCGTGGTGACGTTCCCCGGCTCGCTGGACGACGCCGACGCGCGGCGCGCGGTCGAGGCGATGGGCGGCGAGGCGGTCGCGTTATGGCACGCCGACCATGACCTCGGTGGCGTGGACGCGGTCGTGTTGCCCGGCGGGTTCAGCTACGGCGACTACCTGCGCTGCGGTGCGATCGCGGCGCGGGCCCCGATCATGGCTGAGGTGCGCGACTTCGCCGCGCGCGGCGAACCAGTGCTCGGCATCTGCAACGGCTTCCAGATCCTCTGTGAGGCAGGGTTGCTCGCGGGTGCGCTCGCGCGGAACGCTTCCTTGCGATTCATCTGCGAAGACGTCTGGCTCCGTGTCGAGACCGCGCAGACCTGCGTCACGCACGACCTCACGCCGGGCGAGACGGTGCAGATCCCGGTCAAGCACGGCGAGGGACGCTGGGTCGCGACGCCCGAGCAGTTGGAGCGGGTCGAGGGCGACGGGCTCGTCGTGTTCCGGTACAGCGGCCGCGACGGGATGCTGTCGGACGCGACGAACCCGAACGGCGCGACGAACCACGTCGCAGGCGTGCGCAACGAGGCCGGCAACGTGGTCGGGCTGATGCCGCACCCCGAGCACGCGGTCGACCCGGACGTCGGACCGACGGGTGGACAGCCGTTGCTCGCGTCACTGCTCGAGACGTCGCTCGCCGGGGTCTCGATGTGAGATCGCCGCTTTCACCGGACCGGTCGGCCGACGCTCCATGGAAGCAGCGCTTCCGTGCCCCGCTGTTCGCGGACCTCCAGATCGCCGCCGGGGATCGGCGTTCCGCCGTTGTGTCGAGCAGCGAGAGCGGTCTCTTCCAGGGCTACGCGCTTGACCTCGGAAGCGGTGCGATGCGGCAACTAACGCACGCGGACACCGGCACTGTGTTGACATCGTTGTCCCGCGACGGGCGCTCGCTGTTGACGCTCGACGACAAGGGCGGCGATGAGGTCGGCCACTGGGTCGCGATCCCCGTCGGCGGCGGACCGCAGGTGGACCTCACGCCCGACATGGCGGCGTACTCGTCCTGGAGCGTTGCCACCGATTCGACCGGGACGCAGGTGGCGATCGCCGTCACGAGTGACGGCGGGACGGAGATCTGGATCGCCTCGTCGGGCGGGGACGCAGCACCACGTCGATTGCTCGCGTCGTGGGGTCTCGTGCTCACGCTGGCGTTCAGCGCAGACGGACAGACGGTGTTGTACCTCTCGTCCGAGCCCACCCGGTCCAACACCTATGCGGCCGTCGCCGTCGACGTCGCGACCGGGGAGCGGCTGGGGGAGCTCTGGGACGGCGCTCCGAGCTCGATGTACGGCTTGATCACCGAGCCGAACGGCGATCGGATCGCGTCGACGTCAAATGTGAGCGGCCGGTCACGTCCGCTGCTTTGGGACCCGCGTTCGGACTCGCGGCTCGATCTTCCGTTGGACATCCCCGGGGACGCTGACGTGATCGATTGGTCGGACGACGGCGCCGAGCTGTTGCTCGCCGTCGCGGACCGCGCCGAGGAAACACTCATCCGGTACGACGTCGAGTCGAACTCCGCGCACGTCGTCGACTTCGGCGGCGGCTCGTTCGGCATCGATGCACGGTTCGGTCCCGATGGCTCGGTCGTCGTCGTCCGCTCGAGCGCAACCAGGGCTCGAGAGATCGTGGCCGTGGAGCCGGACGGCCTGCGGACGATCGCCCGCCCCGATGCGGCGCCGCCCGGAGCGCCGTTGCGCTCGGTCTCGTTCCCCTCGTCGGACGGGACCCTCATCCAGGCGTGGCTCGGTGAGCCCGATGGCGACGGACCGTTCCCCACGATCCTGTTGGTCCACGGCGGTCCGGAGGGCGTCTCGAACGACGCGTACGCTCCGCGGCTCGCGTCGTGGATCGACCATGGGTACGCGGTGTGCTCGCTCAACTATCGAGGCTCGACCACGTTCGGTCGCGAGTACCAACAGGCGATCTGGCAGAACATCGGTCATTGGGAGGTGGAGGATCTCGAGGCCACCGCGGCGTGGCTCGTCGACAACGGCGTCGCCGAGCCCGGATCGATCGTGCTGACGGGTGGCTCGTACGGCGGGTACCTGACGTTGCTCGGTCTGGGCCGACTGCCCGAGGCCTGGGCGGGAGGCGTAGCCATCGTCGCCGTCGGCGATTGGGTCCTGATGTACGAGGAGGCCGCCGACGCGTTGCGCGCCTACCAGGAACAGATCTTCGGTGGTCCGCCAGACGAACTGCCTGAGCGGTACCGCGTTGCGTCGCCGCTCACGTACGTGAACGACGTCGCGGCGCCACTGTTGGTGTTCCAGGGTTCGAACGACTCGCGGTGTCCGCCCGGGCAGTTCCGCGCCTACGAGGAGGCGGCTCGGGCCGCGGGGAAGCAGATCGAGGTCGAGTGGTTCGAGGCCGGCCATATCGGCCCCTCGATGGAACAGATCATCGAACAGCAGGAACGCGCGCTCGAGTTCGTCCATGGATTGTTCGCCGGGGCGGACGCGTGACCGAACCGCTCCACCGGCAGCTCGGGTTACAAGACGACGAGCACGACCGGATCGTCGCGACGCTCGGACGGGAGCCGAACCGCGCAGAGCTCGCGATGTACTCCGTGATGTGGTCGGAACATTGCTCCTACAAGTCTTCGAAGATCCATCTCAAGACCTTGCCGACCGAGGGCGACGCCGTGTTGGTCGGGCCGGGACAGGACGCGGGCGCGATCGACGCCGGCGACGGCGATGCGATCGTGTTCAAGATCGAGTCGCATTCGCATCCGAGCGCGATCGAGCCGTACCAGGGCGCGGCGACCGGTGTGGGCGGGATCGTTCGAGACATCGTCTCGATGGGCGCTCGGCCGGTCGCGCTGCTCGATCCGTTGATGTTCGGGCCGCTCACCGATCCACGGAACCGGTGGCTGTTCGAAGGCGTCGTCGCGGGGATCGGCGGCTACGGCAACTGCATCGGCGTGCCGACGGTCGGTGGCGAGATCCGGTTCGCCGATGCGCACGCATCCAACCCGTGCGTCAACGTGCTGTGCCTCGGGTTCGCGAAGGCGGACGCGCTCGTGACGTCGCAGTCGCTCGTCCCGCACTCCGGGTCGCTGATGGTGCTCTACGGCGCCGCGACGGGGCGAGACGGGATCGGCGGCGTCTCGGTGCTCGCGAGCGCGACGCTCGAGGACGGCGCCGAGGCGTCACGTCCGTCGGTGCAGATCGGCGACCCGTTCGCGGAGAAGCTCCTGATCGAGGCGTCGCTCGAACTGATCGGTTCCGACCTGCTCGAGGGGCTCCAGGACCTGGGCGGCGCCGGCATCACCTGTGCGCTCAGCGAGTCCGCGGCGCGGGCCGGGATGGGCGCCGATGTTGACCTCGACGCCGTACCGCTGCGCGCCGCCGACATGGAGCCCTTCGAGATCCTGACGAGCGAGTCGCAGGAGCGGATGCTCGCGATCGTGCACCCATCGAAGGTGGACGAGGTGCTCGCCGTGTGCGCGCGATGGGGTCTGCAGACGGCGGTGGTCGCCACGCTCGTGGATGGTGGCACGCTCACCATCCGCCGTCGCAGCGAGATCGTCGCGCAGATGCCGGCACGGTCGCTGGTCGACGAAGGCCCGGAGTACGACCGCCCGCGTGCCGCGCCCGAGCGCACCGACGCGTTCGAGCCGGCGCTGACGCCGTTCGACGGTGACCTCGCCGACGCGCTCCGGACGGTGCTCGCGGCGCCGGGCATCGCGTCGAAGCGCTGGGTCTGGCGGCAGTACGACCGAGTCGTCCAGGGCAACACGGTCGCGGGCCCCGAGTCCGACGCGGCCGTGATCCGGATCCCCGGCACGCTGAAGGGCGCCGTGGTCTCGAGCGACGGGAAAGGCCGCTTCGGGCGGCTCGATCCGTACCTCGGCGCGATGCACGCGGTCGCCGAGGCGGCACGCAACGTCGCGGTGACCGGCGCGCGTCCCGTCGCGATCACGAACTGCCTCAACTTCGGCAACCCCGAGCGGCCCGAGGTGATGTGGCAGTTCGCCGAGTCGATCCGCGGGATGCGCGACGCGTGCACGACGCTCGGCACCCCGGTCACCGGCGGGAACGTCAGCTTCTACAACGAGAGCGGCGACAGCGCGATCGACCCGACGCCGGTGATCGGGATGCTCGGCCTCTTGGCCGACCATCGCCTGCGTGTTCCGAGCGCTTTCCCCTCACCGGGTCTCGCGGTCTACCTCCTCGGCGAGACGGCGGCCGAGCTCGGCGGCTCCGAGTTCGCCGAGGCCGTGCTCGGGGACATCGGCGGGATGCCGCCGAAGCTCGACCTGACGAAGGAACGCGCATTGCTCGATCTGCTGGTTGCGGCCGCAGCGGAGACGCTGCTCGCGAGCGCACACGACTGCAGCGACGGCGGACTCGCGGTCGCGCTCGCCGAGTGCGCGATCGGGAACGGCCACGGGTTCGCGGTGTCGCTTCCGACCGACCTGCCGAGCCACGTCGCCTTGTTCAGCGAGTCGGCGTCGCGTGCGGTGGTGTCGGTTTCGTCGGTGGACGAAGATCGAGTGCGCGAGCTGGCGGCCGCGTATCACGTGCCCGCGGCGAGGATCGGCGAAACCGGTGGGCCACGAGCCTTGATCGACGGCGCGATCGACGTCCCCGTCACGGAGCTGACGGACGTCTGGGAGACCGCGATCCCGCGCTTGCTCGGCGAGGCGGTGTGACGAAGCTCCGCGCGGTCACCTTCGACTTCTGGCACACGCTGGTCGCCGAACATCCCGGCACGATGCGCCGGATGCAGCTCGAGGAGTGGAGCAGACTGCTGGCGCGCGCCGGTCACGCGCGTGAGGACGCGGACCTCGAGGCGGCGTTCGCCAAGAACTGGCAGCGCTTCGAGGAGCATTGGTGGAGCAATAGCGGCCAGTACACGCCGACGGACTCGGTGCTGTTCATCACGGAGGAGCTGTCGGTGGACCCCACCGACGAGCTCCGCGGCGCGCTGATCGATTCGTACCGGGTCGTCGGCGAGGCCGCCGAGCTTGAGGTCGCGCCCGGCCTCGAGGTGTGCCTCCGGTCACTGCGCGACGCCGGCGTCCGGCTCGGCATCGTGTGCGACGTCGGCCTGACCTCGTCCCCCACGCTCCGCGCGCGCCTCGAGCGCCTCGGCGTCCTGGACGCCTTCGACTCGTGGTCGTTCAGCGACGAAACGGGCGTCTTCAAGCCGGCGGCAGGGGCTTTCCGGGCGGCGCTCGATCCGCTCGGCGTTGATCCACGTGATGCGGCGCACATCGGTGACAACGAACGCACCGACATCGCGGGCGCCAACGCGCTCGGGATGGTCTCCGTCCGGTACGAGGGGTTGCTGCGCGTGACCGGTCTCCTCGACGGCCTGCGGTTCGACGGCACCGCCGACCACGTGATCGACGACATCGCGACGCTTCCAGCGGTTCTCGAGATCGCGTGATCCATCTCACGCGGGCGGGCGCTCCGGCGTTGTTCCGGGTGTGGTTGCATCCCTGGCGATGGGTACGCGGACGCCGCCGCCGTTCGAGCGGTTCCTCCAAGCGAACGGGCCGACCGTGATGCGGTTCCTCGTTGCGGCGGTTGGGCCTGAGCATGCCGACGACGCGTACCAGGAGACGTTCTTGTCGGCGCTACGCGCCTACCCGCGCGTGCGAGACGACGGACGCCTGGACAGGTGGATCCTGCGGATCGCGTCGCGAACTGCGATCGACCACCACCGCGCGCGAGCTCGGCGGCCGGAACCGCGCGCGACGCTCCCCGACCGGCCGCTCGCAGGTCCGGACCCGCGCGACATCGAGCTGCTCGGGGCCGTGGCCGCGCTGCCGCCCAAGCAACGCGCCGCCGTGGCGCTCCGCCACTTGCTCGACCGTCCCTACCCCGAGATCGCCGAGATCCTCGGGTGTTCCGAGGAGGCCGCTCGCGCGAACGTCCGTGCCGGCCTCGCGACCCTCAGGGAGCGTGTGTGATGGATGACACTGACCTGCGAAGCATGGTGTCGGTCGCCGACGCGGAAGCGCGCGCTCGCCTCGCCGACGAGCGATTTCGGGCTGCCGCCGACGAGACCGGCCTGATCGACGTAGCCATCGGCACCGTGGGATCGCCGGTGGGGGAGCTGTTCGTGGCCGTCACGCCGAAGGGCCTCGCGTGTGTCGGGTTCGACGAGCAGGACCGGGCGGCGCTCGAGGACCGGTTCGCGGAGGCGCTCTCGCCGCGTGTGGTCACGTCGGCGCGCGCCACCGACGCGGTCCGCAGGCAGCTCGACGAGTACTTCGGTAGCGCGCGCCGCCGCTTCGACGTCGAGATAGACCATCGGCTGATGTCGCCGTTCGTACGGAAAGTCATGATCCAGACCGCGAAGGTCCCGTACGGCGAGGTCTCGACCTACGGCGCGGTCGCCAGGGGCATCCATCATCCCGACGCCGCGCGAGCGGTGGGCGCGGCGCTGGGTCAGAACCCGATCCCGATCGTGCTGCCCTGCCACCGGATCATCGGCGCGTCGGGCAACCTCACCGGCTACGCGGGCGGCTTGCACCGCAAGGAGTTCCTGCTTCGGCTCGAAGGCGACCCGATGCTGTTCCCGTCATAGCGCCGCCAATCACGGCGGGCGGTGTGACGCGCCTCACATGCTGTGTGGCCCAAGGCTGGCAACATTTCGGCGTGACCTACACGGCACCATATATGGCGTATGGCATGCTCCCGTCCATGGAGAAGACCACGGTGTACCTCGACCCCGAGGTTGCGCGCGGCCTGCGTGCGATGTCTCGATCGACCGGCCGCCCGCAGGCGCAGCTGATCCGTGAGGCGCTCGGGTCCTACCTGGCCGCCACGCCCCGCGCGGAGCTTCCCGGCTGGGTCGGCTCGTGGAAGAACGGGCCGGTCACCGACGCCGCCGACGTTCGCCGCGCGCCGGTGGGCGCGTGATCACGCTCGACACCTCCGCGGTCATCGCGCTGGTGAACCGCTCCGACGTCCGGCACGGCGAGGCCGCCCGCGCGCTGGCCGATCACGGGCCGACGGTGGTGCCCGTCGCGATCTTGGCCGAGGTCGCGCGCATACTCGACCAACGGCTCGGCGCGATGGCGACGATCGGGTTCCTCCGTGGGCTCGAGCAGGGCGACTCGCTGCTCGACTGTGGGGACGCCGACGTGCCGCGGATCCGCGAGCTGATGGCGCGGTTCGGCGAGCCACCCCTCGGGTTCACCGACGCTGCCGTCGTCGCGTGTGCCGAGCGGAACGGCGGCCACGTTCTGACGTTCGACCGGACGGCGCTCGAGCCGGTCACCCTCGAGGTTCCGGTCAGCCTCGTACCCTGAGGCCACGTGACCGCTCGCTCCTGCGTCGCTCCTCGATCCGGCATGTACGTATCCGCGCGCCTCGCGGCTCTCGCCGTTATCGCTGCGCTCGGGTTGGCGCTCGCCGCCTGCTCGGCGTCGGAGTCCTCGAGCGAGCAGCTCCCGATCGGGCCGGCGCCGTCGATCACGGTGCTCGTTCGGGTCGGCGGGGACGCCGAGACGACGGTGCAGCTCCTCGCTACCGGCACGACACAGCCGGCGCTGGACGCCGCAGCTGGCGCCGTCGCGACCGCCGCGTTCCCGAACGCCCAGGTGGGCCCGCCGCAAGCGCCGAACAACGCCGATGCGGGCCTCACCGTCGCGACCGTCCCCGTGCAGCTCTCGACCGATGCGATCACGTTCGATCTGAACAGCGACGGCATCGCCGCCGCCCTCAAGCCGGTCCACCCGAAGGCCTTGGGGGTCTGGGTGTGCACGGACGGCCGTCGGAGCCTATCGGTCGACACGACCGCCCCGGGCGCCGTCTCGAGCGACATCGTGAGCGGTCCATGCCGGGTCGCCGGGTCGACCCTCGCGCACGACGGCCTGACGTGGACGGCGAAGGTCTCGGTCGGCGCGGTCGAACCGCCGTCGAAGCTGCCCTGGTTGATCGGCGCGGGGGTCGTGGTGCTCCTGATCGTCGGCGCTGTGTGGCTGCTCCGATCGCGACGGCCTCCACAGGAACGCGTCATCTCGCCCGCGCTGCCGCCTGCGCCGCCGGTACACTGATTCCCTCGATGGGTTCGGAGTCTCCGAAAGAAGAGTGCGGCCTCTTCGCCGTCTGGGCGCCCGGGGACGACGTCGCCCGGCTCACCTACTTCGGCCTCTTCGCGCAACAACATCGCGGCCAGGAGTCGGCCGGGATCGCGGTCTCCGACGGCAGCAACATCCTCGTCTACAAGGATCTCGGGCTCGTCAGTCAGGTCTTCAACGAGGCGACGCTGACCACGCTGCACGGTGACCTCGCGGTCGGGCACACCCGGTACTCGACCACCGGCTCGACCACCTGGGACAACGCCCAGCCGGTCTTCAAGACCGACGGCGTGCGTTCGGTCGCGCTCGGCCACAACGGCAACCTCGTGAACACGCGGGAGCTCGCCTCGATGGTCGGCACCGGCTCCGCCAGTACCGACAGCGACCTCGTGACGGCCCTGATCGCGGCCGAGTCCCCGAACACGCAGGGCCTCGACGACGCGGCGATGCGCGTGATGCCGATGCTCCAGGGCGCGTACTGCTTCGTCTTCATGGACGAGCGCAGCATCTACGCGGCACGCGACCCGTTCGGTGTGCGCCCTCTGTCGATCGGCCGGCTGCCGAACGGCTTCGTCGTCGCCTCCGAGACGTGCGCGCTCGACATCGTCGGCGCGACCTGGGTCCGGGACGTCGAGCCCGGCGAGATCATCCGGATCGACGACCGTGGGCTGCACTCGATGCGGTTCGCCTCGAGTCCCCGCACGGCTCGCTGCGTGTTCGAGTACGTCTACCTCGCGCGGCCCGACTCCCGGATGGACGGGATCACCATCCACGAGGCTCGGCTCGCGATGGGCCGGCGTCTCGCCGAGGAGCACCCGGTCGACGGCGACCTCGTGATCGCCGTCCCGACCACCGGCCACTCCGCCGCTCAGGGGTACAGCCAGGTCTCGGGGATCCCGTACGGCGACGGCATCTACAAGAACGCCTACGTCGGCCGCACGTTCATCCAGCCGTCGCAGACGCTCCGTGACAGGGGCGTGAAGCTCAAGCTGAACCCGTTACCCGACTCGATCCGGGGCAAGCGGCTCGTCGTGATCGACGACTCGATCGTGCGCGGCACGACGACCAAGCAGGTCGTGTCGATGCTCCGCGACGCCGGCGCGACCGAGGTCCACATGCTCGTGACGTGCCCGCCGCTCCAGTGGCCGTGCTTCTACGGGATCGACATGCCGACGCGCCAGGAGCTGATCGCCGCCGACCTCACCGTCGAGCAGATCCGTTCGTACGTCGGCGCCGACTCGCTCGGCTACCTCTCGCTCGAGGGGATGGTCGAGGCGGCCGCCGGCGAGAAGGATTCGTTCTGTCGGGCGTGCTTCGATGGCGAGTATCCGATCGAGATCCCTGAGGGTGCCGGCAAGTTCGTGCTGGAGGACCAACTCCAGCTCCCGACCGGGTGAGCGACGCCTACCGCGCCGCGGGCGTCGACACCGAAGCCGCGGCGAAGGCCGTCTCGCTCATCGCCGACCTCGCGGCAGGCACGCGCCGACCGGAGGTCGCAGACGTCGTCGGCGGGTTCGCCGGGTTGTTCTCGATCGGACAGGGGAAGTTGCTGGCCGCCGCGACCGATGGGGTCGGCACGAAGCTGGAGATCGCGCGCGCGACCGGCCGCCGCTCGACCGTCGGGATCGATCTCGTCGCGATGTGCGCAGACGACGTGGTGTGCACGGGCGCCGAGCCGCTGTTCTTCCTCGACTACATCGCCGTCGGCCGTGTGGTGCCCGAGCACGTGGCCGAGTTGGTGGCGGGAGTCGCAGAAGGATGTCGCCGCGCCGGCTGCGCGCTGCTCGGCGGTGAGACCGCGGAGCACCCAGGCGTCATGCCGGGCGATCAGTTCGATCTTGCGGGGTTCTGCGTCGGCACGGTCGACGAGACGAACGTGCTCGGGCCGAGCCGCGTGCGCGACGGCGATGTGCTGATCGGGCTTCCTTCCAGCGGGCTCCACGCGAACGGCTACTCGTTGGTACGGCGCGTGCTGCTCGACGGCCGGTCGCTCGATACGCCGCTGTCCGAGCTCGGCAGGTCGCTCGCCGACGAGCTGTTGGAGCCGTGCGCGATCCACACGCCGGAGGTGCTTACGATGCACCGCGACGGGTTGGTTCACGCCGCCGCGCACATCACCGGCGGCGGCATCGTCGAGAACCTCGCCCGGATCCTTCCGGAGGGCCTCGGCGCGCGGCTCGACCGCGGCGCGTGGACCGAGCAGCCGATCTTCGGACTTTTGCAGCGCCAGGCCGGGCTGACCGACGACGATCTGTTCGCGACGTTCAACATGGGGCTCGGGATGATCCTCGCGGTCGCGCCCGAGCACGCCGAGCCCGCCGCCGCGCACGGCCCAGTCGTTGGACGGATCGAACCCGGATCAGGTGTGACGATCCGGTAGCGACCCACAGGCGCGGCGCATGCCGGTGGATCGCCGAGGCGGCTGGTGGGTAGCTCCTCCGCGTTCCGAATCGGCCAACTGAGCCGGTGGGCGCCGCAGCGAAGACGCCAGGTGATCCCCTCTCTCCCGCGCTGAAGGGCTCGGCACATCCGGGGAGGACTGCGATGGCGATCAAGGCGCGAGCTCGCTCCCTCGGGGGCAGCAGTACACGGTGCTCACCCTCCCGTGTTTCCACGGAATGACCGTCGACGCCGCCGCGCTCGGGATGCAACGACTCGAAGACGAGGGCTGCCGGCGCGTGGTGTTCGACCGTGCGACCGCCAGCGACGACGACTGGTATGGGCCGAACGACGGCGGAGACTGGCACCTCGGCTGCACGTTCGTCCGCCGGCGGCCTAGCCGCGCGGGGTCTCACCCGCCGTGACTATGCCCGACTCACCCGCTGACTTTGGACCTTCGCCGGAGGGCGTCACCGGCGTTCGCGGAGGTTGAGCCGATGGGCCCATGAACGTTGATGCCTCAACGGCCGTAGCTACGACCATGGTTTCGAACGGTCTTCCCACCGTCCTCGTGGTCGACGACGAGCCTCAAGTCGTGTGGGTGATCGAGTTCAGCCTCCAAGGCGAGGGGTACGAAACCCTGACCGCGCACGACGGGTTCGAGGCTATGACGCAGATCGAACGCCATCACCCGGACCTGATGGTGCTCGACGTGATGATGCCGCGTATGGACGGTTGGTCGGTCCTCGAGGAGCTCGGGAAGCTGCCGGCCGGGGAGCGTCCGCGGGTCGTGATGGTGACGGCCCTCGCGTCGGCGATGGACCGTGCGCGCGCCGAGCGTCTCGGCGCAGCCGCGTTCGTGCCGAAGCCGTTCGACATGGACGACCTCGTCGGCGTCCTCCAAGGTCTCGAGCTCGCCAGCTGACGCGCCTTGCTAGCGTCGCCCGGTGCTGACCGAGGCCCACGTCCGCGAACTGCTCGACATCGACGCACCGCTGCATCGGATGTTCCTCAACGACGAGTTCGATGTCTGGGCGATCGGCGACGGTCTCGTTGCGAAGTTCCCGCGAACCGAGATCGACGCCGCGAAGGTTCCCGTCGAAACGTCACTTCATCCCAGACTCCGCGGCCTGCTCGGTGACGTGGTGCCGGCGATCCGCATGACCGGCACGATGGCTGCCTCGGGCCACCGGTTCATCGTTCACGAACGGGCCACCGGGACGCAGGGTCAGACGGTCGACGGTGTGACCATCGCGCCCGCGCGCGGGTTGGCGGACCACATCGGCATGCTGCTGGGAACGCTGCATCAGGTTGGTTCAGACGAGGCGCTCGGCGCCGGGACGCGCACAGTTTCGTTCGAGGTGCAGTCGCTGGGTGATGCGACGGTCTCCGCCATGACCCAGATCGCGGGCGACGCGATCGGTCGGTTCCTTGCGAGCACGCCTCCGGAGACGTCGGCTCGACGAACCCTCTGCCACACCGACATCAAAGGCGAGCACGTCTTCGTGGACGACGACCGTCGCCGGGTGACGGCGATCATCGACTGGGCGGACACGGAGGTCTGCGACCCGGCGAAGGACTATGCCGGCTTGGTGATCTGGCTTGGCCCGGCGTTGACGCGCGCCAGCGTGCAGGCGAACGGCGAAGACGATCCGACCCTCGTCGACCGCGCGATCTGGCTGGGCCGTGCAGGGATCGTGGCGTACTGGGACGACGTGCTGAAGGGCGTCGAGCAGGCGCCGACGGCGCTCATCACGGAGCAGTTGCGGATCGCGTTCAGTGACTGAAGCGCTGGTGTTCGCTCGGGACCACGGTGGTGCCGACCGCCCGAAGCGTCAGGACCGGTTCGTCGAGGAACTCGGCCGCAGAGTCGCTGATGTCGGTCAGCGCGGCGCCGATCTTGTGGATCTCGAACTCGCACGTCCGTGACGTGTTGCCGACCTTCACGATCTTGCCGCGCGCCTCGATCCAGTCCCCGGCATACAGGGGCGCGAGGAACTCGACCGACTCGTAGGCGCGGAACAGGCCCTCGTCTCCGTCGTACTTCATGGCGAGCTCGGTGATCAGGTCGCCGACGATCTTCAGCTGCGTCGCACCCGCCACAAGGTTGCCGCCGTAGTGGGCGTCCCCCTGGCCGAGCCGCAGGCGGATCAATGCGCTGGGCAGCTCGCTCACTCGGGGATCACCTTTCCGTGTCGGACGCCGCGCGCGGGCACTCGCGCCTCGGTGCCGTCTTTCTTGCGAACGAAGTACGTCTCCGCCGCCTCGTCCCACCGTTCGAACACGCCGACCGCTTCGCTCAGGAACCCGTTCGGCAGTTCGAATTGGAACGTCACTCGCTTGCCGATGTCGGCGGGTGTCACCAGGTTGGGCATAGCCGAGAAGGGTACTAGAGGGTCCGCACGGCCTCGGCGGCGAGGAGGAAGAGCAGTTCGCGCCCTTGCGCGTGCTCGTGCCAGCCACGTTGGTCCCACTCCGCGCCGGAGAGATCGTCGCCCGCATACAGGATCTGACCGAACGCCACTCCACGGAATCTCGCGACCGCGAAGAACGCCGCGGCCTCCATCTCGACGGTCAAGCATCCTTCGCGGACACGATCGTCGACCTTCTTCCGTGTCTCGCGGTAGAGCGCATCGGTCGTCCACGTCGTTCCCTCGACGAACGGAACCGCGTGCCGTTCGAGGACGTCTCGGATCGCGCCGACCGCGGCCGGCGTGGGCTCCACGGTGCGTGACGCCGGCAGGTAGTGGTAGCTCGTGCCTTCGTCGCGGATCGCGCTCGTCGGAACCACGACGTGGCCGAGCGCCACGTCGGGCACGAGCACGCCGGCGCCTCCGCACGCGACGAACGCCCGGCACCCCCGTGCGATCAGCTCTTCCGTGAATCCCGCCGCGAGCGGCGCCCCGACGCCGGGGTGCACGACCGCGATCTGGTGACCATCGACGGTGACGCGAAAGACGGGATTCTGTCCGATCTCGCTGATCAGGACGTCGATCTCCTCACCGTCGTAGCGCGCGACCACGTCTTCGATGACGTCCTGGAAGAAGCAGAGCACCACATGCGGCGGGATGTCGATCGGGTCGAAGACTTCGTTGGGTTCGATCACCGAGGTGGGTGACGGATCGAACTCCAGGATGGGCGCGTCGCGGGCGTTGGACACGCCGTTACCCCAGTTTGGCGATCGTGCCGGCTGGGGGAGCGGCGTACGCGTCGGGGTGTGCCGCCCACGCCATGATCTCGAGCCCGTCGACCAGACGCGGTCCCGGCCGCGAGAAGTAGGAGGTCGCGTCCACGGCGTACACGTTCCCGTTGCGCACCGCCGGTGTGTCGGCGAACTCCGGTTGGCTGAGGAACGTGTCGGCCTCTTCCTCGGCTTCCTCCAGGTAGTAGCCGCACGGCATGAAGACGATGACCTCGGGCATCGCGTCGCGCACCTCGTGCCACGCGGTCTCGCGGCTCGGCTGGCCGTCCTCGGCGAGGACCGGCGTGCCGCCGACCGCGGTGATCATCCCGGGGATCCAGTGGCCGGCGGAGAATGGCGGGTCCGACCACTCGAGCGCGAAGACGCCGATCGTCGGCAGGCGCTTGGCCTTGTCCTTGACCATCGCGACCCGTTGTTGAAGCGCGGCCACGAGCTCGGCGCCCTTGTCTTCGCGTTCGAGCATCTTGGCGACGGCACCGATCGTCGAGATGACCTCGTCCAGCGTGTTGGGGTCGAGGGAGACGACCTTCGCGTCGGGGAGGCCGAGCTTGTCGAGCGCCACTTGCACCTGGCCGCTCGGCACGGCGCAGACTCGACACAGGTCTTGCGTGAGGATGACATCCGGCTGCGTCCGACGGAGCAGATCGACGTCGAGTTGATAGATCGGTTCGCCCGCGCCGACCTTGTCGCGGACCGCGTTGTCGATCTCGCGTGGCGTCTGGAGGTGACCTTGCGACAGGGCGCTTCGGCTGATGACGGGCTTGGTGACGGCGGCCGGCGGGTAGTCGCACTCGTCGGTGACGCCGACGAGGTCATCGCCCAGGCCGAGCGCGTACACGATCTCGGTGGCGGACGGCAGCAGCGACGCGATCTTCACCGAGGCAGCCCTCCCAGCCGTTCGGGCGACTCTAACAGCGCCACGAGATCGGTCAGAGCCCGCCCGGCGGCCGCGCCGTCGAGCACGCGATGGTCGAACGTCATCGAGAGCGTGGCTGCGAGCCGGGCCTCGACCGCGCCGTCGACGACGAGCGCTCGCGGTTGGATCACACCGAGCGCGATGGTGACGCTCGTGCCGGGCGACAGGATCGGCGTCCCCGCTTCGGACCCGTAGGAACCGGTGTTGCTCACGGCGACGGTCGCGCTCGTGAGTTCGTCGGGGTGAAGATGACCCTCGCGCGCCGCGACGGCGAGTCGCTCGATCTCCGCGCGGATCGCCGCGATGCCGCGCGAACCCGCGTCACGGATCACGGGCACGATCACTCCGTCAGGCGCATCCACCGCGAGGCCAACGTGGACCGCGTCCCGATGTTCGATGACGTGATCGCCGAGCCAGACGTCGTTCAAGGTTCGATGATCGTCGAGCGTTCGGACAAGAGCGGCGATGAAGATCGGAAGCGGTGAGACGTCGAGCTCTCGTCGGAACGCGTCGAGCGCCGAGCAGTCGACCGTTCGGAAGGTCGTGACCTGCGGGATCGCGCTTTGCCTCGTGAGCACGTCTGCGATCTCCGCACGCCGGCCGAGTATGCGCTGTTTGATGTCGGCCTCGTTCGGCATGCCGGCGTAGGGGGAGGCTCGCAGCGGTCCGGCCTGCAACACGTCTTCTTCGGTCACGCGACCGTTCGGCCCGGAGCCGACGACGGCGGAGATGTCCACGCCGAGCTCCTTGGCGAGCTTGCGGACCGGGGGTGTCGCTCGCTGGCCCGCGGCCGGTTGCTCGGGCACCGGTGCGTAGGCGAACCCTCGAGGCGCCTCGGATGGCGTCGCGCCGGCTCCGTCGACGTCGAACGTGATCAGCGGCGCCCCGACCGGGACGTCCGCATCGACGCCGCCGTGCAGCGTGACGATCCGACCCACGAACGGAGATGGGATCTCGACGGCGGCCTTCGCAGTTTCCACCTCGACGAGCGGCTGGTTCAGGGCGACGTCGTCGCCCTCGCCGACCAGCCACTCGACGATCCGGCCCTCCTCGAGGCCCTCACCGAGGTCCGGCATCGCGAAGACGCGCTCCATCAGTAGGCGACCGTTTCCTTGGTCACGGCGACGATCCGGTCGACGCTCGGGAGGTAGCCATCCTCCAACGAGGCCGGCGGGTAGGGGGCGTCCCAGCCGGTCACGCGGGCGATGGGCGCCGCGAGCGAGTCGAACGCGAGCTCCATCGTCCGGGCGGCGATCTCGGCGCCGAACCCGGCGTGCCGCGGCGCCTCGTGTACCACCACGATGCGTCCGGTTTGCTCGGCGCATGCGCGGAGCAGGTCGTCGGGGAGCGGCGACAGCGAGCGGAGGTCGACCACGCGAGCGTCGATCCCGGCGTCGGCGAGCTGGGCTGCGGCCTCCGTGATGCGCGCGACCATCGAGCCATACGCCACCAAGGTCACGTCGCGACCGTCGCGGATCACGCGGCCCCTGCCGATCTCGCGTTCGTCCGCCGTGAGATCGACGTGCCCCTTCGTCCAATACCGAGCCTTCGGCTCGAGCACCACGACGGGATCGGGATCTCGGATCGCGTGCTGGAGCAGCGCGTACCCGTCCTGCGGGTTCGACGGCACGACGACCTTGAGGCCCGCGGTGTGCGCGTAGTACGTCTCGGGGCTCTCGCCGTGGTGTTCCTTGCCTTTGATACCACCGAAGGACGGGATGCGGATCGTGATCGGCATGTCCACGCGGCCACGGGTGCGCATCCGCATCTTCGCGACGTGGTCGACGATCTGCTCGAACGCCGGATACGAGAACGCGTCGAACTGGAGCTCGATCACGGGGCGCCAGCCGGCGAATGCGAGGCCGACCGCCGAGCCCACGATGGCCGCTTCGCTGATCGGCGTGTCGAACACACGCGTGTCGCCGAACTCGGCCTGGAGCCCGTCCGTCACGCGGAAGACGCCGCCGCTCACGCCGACGTCCTCCCCGAACACCAGCACGCGGCCATCGGCGCGCAACGCGTGGCGCAGTGCCTCGTTCAGCGCGCGGCTGAGCGTCCATTCGGTCATCTGCGCTCCGTGGCGAGCGCCTCGTCGCGCATCCGCTCGAACGTCGCCGGCGGCTCGGCGTACACCCAGTCGAACGCCCACTCGGCGGGCGGACCAGGCGTCGCGACCACGCCTTCGCGGACCGTGAGCGCGAACGTTTCCGCCTCTTCGTCGCACGCGGCGACGAACGCGTCGTCTGCGTGGCCGGCTCCGACCAACCAGGTGCGGAACCGCGGGATCGGGTCGAACGCTCGGGCCGCCTCCACGTCCGGATCGGCGCGATAGCGCCCGGCGTCGTCGGCGGTGGAATGCGCGCCGATCCGATACGTCAGCGCTTCGATCAACGTCGGGCCGTCGCCGGCGCGGGCTCGCGCAACCGCCTCGCGCGTGACTTCGTACACCGCCAGCACGTCGTTCCCGTCGACACGCACGCCGGGGAAGCCGTACCCCTCCGCGCGGCGCCAGATCTCACCCGCCGTCTGCGACGCGGTCGGCACGCTGATCGCCCACCCGTTGTTCTGGCAGAACAGCACGAGCGGCAGCCGCCTGACGCCCGCCAGGTTCGCGGCCTCGTGGAAGTCGCCCTCGCTGGTCGCGCCGTCGCCGAAGTAGGCGATCGTGACGTCGTCGCTCGCGTCGAGCTGGCGGCCGAGCGCGTACCCCGCCGCGTGTGCGACCTGCGTCGCGATCGGGATGCAGATCGGTCCGAAGTGCGTCGCGCGCGGGTCGTAGGGTCCGCCGTGCCACGTGCCTCGGTGGTACTGCAGGTACTGCACCGCGTCGACGCCGCGGATCAGCGCGACGGGCAGCTCGCGGAACGTCGGCCAGACGAAATCGTCGCGACCGAGCGCCCACGCGGAGCCGACCTGGGCGGCTTCCTGGCCTTCGTGACCGGGATAGACGGTCAGCTCGCCCTGGCGCTGCAGGGCGATGCACTCGCGGTCGAGCCGCCGCGCGACCACCATCCACCGGTAGAGCTCGCGGAGCGCCGTGGTGTCGAGGTCGTCCGGAAGGGCACCGACGAGGGAGCCGTCTGGAGCCACGACCTGCCGGGGTTCCGAGCCGCTCCAGTGCGCGGGCGGCTGGGGGTGTGGTTCGGCCACGGCTGAAGCTCCTTGCGACGGATGCCGAGAGGATACGTGACGGCACCCCTCGCTAAACTCCGCACGATGGTCCCGAGCGCCTACCTCCGCGTCTTCCAGCCGCTCGACGGGTTCGAGCGCTCCGAACAGTTGCACTGGGAGCGGTGGCTGGTCACCGGGCGCCGCCAGATGGGCCGACCCCGGTTCGCCGATCGGCCGACCGGGGAGGGCGTCGGCTTCTTGGCGCCGGGTGGACGCGAGGCGGCGGAGGTCCGCGCCTTCGATGGCCGCACCTATCTCGCCCCGCATCGCACGCGCCTGCGGGTGCTCAACGCGATGGCCGAGGAGCCCGAGGAATACCTCGCCGAGCTCTGGGATCTGATCCTGCCGTCGCGCGAGGCCCGCCGCGCGCGTCGTGAGCTCGGAAAGCTGCGTCGCCGCGATCCGCACGCGGTTCCGTTCGTTCGGCAGAGCGCGTGGCACGTGCCGCTACGCTGGTTCGTCCTGTTCCGTCCCGAAGAACGGTCGATCGCCGACGATGACCGCGGCCGGCTGCGGCTCCGGTACCGGGCGCCGGTCCGACGTGCGATGCGCCGCGTCGAGAACGTGCTGCCGACCCTTCGGCGGTCGGACCTCGCCCAGCTCGGCGAGCTGGTCATCGACCTGCACCAATGGATCGCGACGTTCGATCCGCGCAGCGTCCTCGAGCTCGACTATGGCGAACTGTCCGACCTGATGAGCTGGGACGAGATGGACGACGACCACAGCGCCGAGCAGATGCAGCGGGCGCTCGATGCGCTGGCGAAACACGAGCCGGCGGAGTCGGCCGAGGCGTATCAGTCGGTGCTGGTGCGGTGGGCGGAGTTCCGCAGCCGCGAGATGTTCAACTAGCGCGCGACGCGGTCACGACGTGAGCCGCACCACCAACGAGTCCCACGCGTCCAGGTACGCGTCGACATCCGCGTCGGTGGCAGGGACGGGGACCACTGGCCCGGCGCCGACGATCGCCTCCCAGACGCCGCGGTTCGCGAGCCAGATGCGGATCAACCGAACGAGGAACTCGTTGGCCGCGGCTCGTCCTTCCGCCGCGTTGCGGATCGGCTCCGGCGCGAACACGTAGCCGGCGCGCGGCCCGACGTGCGGGATGTGCCACGGCACCCCGACCTTTTCGACGCTCGCGCGCATCCCGTCGGCGAGCTTGGCGCCGAGCTGCTGCGTGTGCTCGTACGCCTCGGGCGTCAGCACCTCGAGCATCGTCGCCCGGGCGGCCGCCATCGACAGTGCGTTGCCGAACAGCGTGCCGCCGAGCGCGACCATGTCGAACCGTTCGCCGTCCGGCCCTTTCATCTGCGTCAGGAACATCCCGATGTCGTCGGTCGTTCCCCACGCGCCGAACGGCACGCCTGCGGCGATCGACTTGCCCGCGCTGACGAAATCCGGCTCGAGGTTCCACTGGGCGGTCAGGCCGCCCGGCCCGAAGACCTGTGTGTGCGTCTCGTCGTAGGCGAGTAGCGTGCCGGTGGCGCGGGTCGCCGCGCGCAGCCCGTCGTGGAAGCCGTCGTCGGGCCACACGAGGCCGTAGTTGTTGGTCATCGCGGGCTCGGTCATCACGACGGCGATGTCCGTGCGAGCGAGCGCGGACTCGAGCGCCGGCAGGTCGTTGAACGGCACGATCACGACGTGCTCGGTGACGTCGGCGGGCAGGCCGTGCTCCTCGGGGACGAGCTCGCCGGCGTGGTCGAGCTCGACGAGCGCGTGATCGAAGTGCCCGTGGTACTTGCCGTCGAACATCAGGACCTTGTCGCGGCCGGTCATAACTCGGGCGACGCGGATCACCTCGGTGTTCGCCTGCGACGCCGACAGCGTGTACTGCCACTTCGGGAGGCGGTACCGGCGCGCGAGCTCTTCGGATACCACGATCGCGTCCTCGGTGGGCAAGAGGAACTGGTTGCCCCGCGCCATCCGGTCGCTGACCGCGCGCACCACCGGCTCGGGCGCGTACCCGCAGAACATCGACAGGTCGGCGATGTTGAAGTCGCTGTACGTGAACCCGTCGACATCGGTGAACCGAGCGCCCGCGCCCGAGTCGACCCACATCGGCAGGTGGTGATACGAGCCGCGGTGCCACGCCATCGGGACGCCGTTCGGCATCGACTCCCACGCGCGCGTCCAGAGTTCTGCGGAGCGCGGGCGCGCGGCGTGGAACCGCTCGTCCTCCTGATCCTTGAGCTCCTTGATCAGGCCGCGATCGATCGTCGGGGTCAGCACGGCGGCCAGTGTAGAGGGGAGGGCCATGAAGGCCGGAGGAGTGGCCAGGGGCAGAATCGAACTGCCGACACCGCGGTTTTCAGCCGCGTGCTCTACCTACTGAGCTACCTGGCCGGGTGGTGCCGGCTCGGGTCTCGCGACCCTAGCGCGCCTGACGGGCTTCGATCCCGCGATCTCCGCCTTGACAGGGCGGTGAGGACGGCCAGGCTCCTCTACAGGCGCAGGTATTCGGTTCGCGGCGCCTAAGCGCCGGTCGTGCACGGTACGTGCCCCCAACGGGATTCGAACCCGTGCTTCCGCCTTGAAAGGGCGATGTCCTGGGCCGCTAGACGATGGGGGCGCTCCGTCCCTGCAGCGTAGCGGCCCAAGGGACAGGCGACAGAGTATAGACGGGCCCCTCCGCTGCTAGCGTGGCCCGATGGACCGCGCCGCGGTGGACGCCTGGATGAGGGGCTACTTCGCGGCCTGGATCTCGAACGATCCCGCGGAGGTGGCGGCCCTGTTCACGGAGGACGCCGTCTACCAGGTGGGCCCGTTCGCCGAGCCGTGGCGGGGCCGGGACGAGATCGTCCGGCAGTGGGTGAGCGGGCGGCAGGACGACATCGCGCATCGCCACGAGGTGATGGTCGTCGACGGCGACAGGGCCGCCGTGCGGTGGAACGTCCGGGCGACGGATCCCGACTCGGGCGTGCGGACCGAGATGGACGGGGTGCTCTCGCTCATGTTCGCGCCCGACGGGAGGTGTCGCGAGCACCGCGAGTGGTTCCTCCGGCGGGAGATCCCGGCTGGTTGAGCGTCTCGCGCAGGCGGTCGCCCCGGCGAAGATCCGTGGCCGCAGCGCACTCGAGGACGTGACGGGCCCGCCATCTGGGCAGAACCACGCGTCCCGGGCGAACGCGCCGGACGGAAAGGACGCGCCAGTCCGCGTCCAAGAACGCCACCGCGATGGGCGCGCGCATCCCGAAGGTGTGGACCGACCGGCACCGCAGGAGGAGCAGTCCGTGGTCCGGCGGAAGCCACGCGCGCCCGCGGAGCCCGCGCATCCGTTCGCGTCGCGTGTGAGGCACGCTCACCGTCCACGGTCTCCCATGGGGGCCAACGAGCTCACGGTCGCGCATCCTCTGGAAACTACGCGTCGTGGCCGACACGACCACGGGAAATCTGGTCCGAAAAAGGGTTGGTGTACCCACCGCATGTGCGTAAGCTGCGCCACGGTAGAGAGGGGAAGGCCGTTGGGAAGTCCGATCGCGCGATTGGTGTGCTGTCTCACATGGCACTCCGGCTACATGTGATCTGACCCTCCCGCGACGCCGTCCGTGACCGCCCCGGCGGCGAGCCCCCCGCCCCAAGCGTTCCCACCTCGCACGTTGCCGCATCACTCGTTGCCGCCCAGCACCACCGTGAGCCG
>DATAPH010000050.1:0-8956 GCA_036265325.1 Actinomycetota bacterium
TGCTCGGTGCCGATGTAGTTGTGGTTGAGCATCCTCGCTTCTTCTTGGGCGAGAACCACGACGCGCCTGGCGCGATCCGTGAAACGCTCGAACATGGCGTCCGTCCTCCGAGCCGAAGCCCGTTCCTCTCACCTGCCCTCGGGGATCGCAGGCGCTGCGTCCTCCCCCCGAGGTACGTCGGGCGCCGGGTCGTCCCCAGCGCCTCTGCACCGAGTATACCCGTGGCCTTCCGTTCACCCGGAACGAACCGTGTGATCCGCACCGGCACTCCGTGTTCCCTTCGGCACGTCGATGGGTATGGATGAGTCCCGTTGACCTGCGTTGTTCGCCGGTCTCTCCTTCAGATACGTGCACACGCGCACGAAAGGTGCGGGGTGCGCCATAGGGACCATCCGGAATCCCCCCGGATGGGTCATGTGGCGATCGCGCGTCGGCTGGCAACCTGTCAAGTCCGGTCGACGACACGCCGAAACCACTGGCGGGAAGGAGGTCCCCCATGTCCGCCGTGGACCTCACGTACGGAGAGGAAACACCGGTGCGCGTGCTCGTCGTCGACGACCACCCTGCGTTCCGCAAGGCGCTGTCGTCCGCGCTCGATCTCGTCGCCGACATCGAGGTGGCAGGCGAGGCCGGAGGCGGCGTCGACGCGTGCGCCGAAGCGGAGGAGCTCCACCCCGACATCATCATCATGGATCTATCGATGCCGGACCTGTCGGGGATCGACGCGATGAAACGGATCCACGAGCGCCGGCCCGATCTTCCGGTCGTGATCTTGACCGCGCACGCAGACGAGGGCGTTGAGCGCGAGGCGCGTGAGGCGGGCGCGTCCGGATTCCTGGCGAAGGGCACGGGGTTGCACGATCTCGTGATCGTGCTGCACGAGGCCGCGGAGCCGGAGTAGCTAGGTGCCGGCCGCGGACTCCCGATAGTCGCGCACCAGCCGGCACAAACCCATCAACAGCCCCTTCGCGAATACGGGATTGTCCAACAGGGGCTGGAAGTCCCACGACACGAGCGCGAGCGTCGTGAGGTCGCTCGACGCCGTCACCGTCGCGGACCGGACGCCGCCGTCGATCAACCCGATCTCGCCGAAGTAGCCGCCGGCGCCCATCGAATGCCTGGGCACGCCCTCGCCCGAGACCTCGGCCTCGCCGTCAACGATCAGATGGAACCCGACGCCCGAGTCGCCCTGTTTGGCGATCACGCGCCCGGGTTCGAAGTGGACCTCTTTCATGCGGGCCGCAACGAGCTCGAGTTCGTGGTGCTCGATCTGGGTGAACAGCGGGACGGAACTCAATAGCTTGGCGATCTCGCTCTCTTCCATGGATCCCCTCGTTGGTCGGGCGCCGGGCCGGCGCAGGTCGCTACGTTGGCACCGAACAGGCTGGCGGGCAAGTCACCTACTCGACCGCTCCGTGTGACGGTGACTCCCGCCGTTGCATCGGGAACATGATCAGGTCGCGGAGGCTCTGCGCGTCGGTGAGCAGGAGCAGGAGCCGGTCGATCCCCATGCCGAGACCGCCGGCGGGCGGCATGCCGTGTTCGAGCGCGCGCAGGAAGTCCTCGTCGTACGGGTGCGTCTCGTCACCGAGCACCTCCTTCATCTGCTGCTGGAGCTCGAACTTGGCGCGCTGCTCGTCGGGATCCGTGAGCTCGCTGAACGCCGTGACGAGCTCGAGCCCGGCGGCGACCAGATCGAAGTGCTCGGTAAGTTCTGGGTTCTCGCGGTGCGGCCGTGCGAGCGGCGACACCTCGCGGGGGAAGTCGCACACGAAGGTCGGCTGCTCGATCGTCTCCTCAACGAGCTTCTCGAAGAGTTCCTGCACGATCTTGCCCGGGCCCCACGCCGGCTCGACGTGCACGTCGTGACGGTCCGCGATCCCGCGCAGGTCCGGGTGCTCCAGCGTGATCTCGTCGCCGACGGCCTCGGACACCGAGCCGAGCACCGTGATCCGCTGGAAGGGCTCGGCCAGATCGATCAAACGGTCACGCACCGGGATCACGAGGTCGTCCGCGGGCCGGCCGAGGATCGGGTTCACCGCACGGCAGCATTCGCGCACCAGCGTCTCGGAGAGTTCCATCATCGTGTGGTAGTCGCCGTAGGCCTGGTACGCCTCGAGCATCGTGAACTCGGGGTTGTGATCGCGATCGATGCCCTCGTTGCGGAAGTTCCGGCCGAGCTCGAAGACACGGTCGACACCGCCGACGAGCATCCGCTTGAGGTAGAGCTCGAGCGAGATGCGCAACTTCATCGGCATGTCGAGGGCGAAGAGGTGCGTCGTGAACGGTCGCGCGTTGGCGCCGCCGGCGATCGTCTGCAGCATCGGCCCCTCGAACTCGACGAAGCCGCGCTCGTCGAGCACGCGGCGGATCGTCTTGAGCACGGCCGCACGGGCGAGGAACAGCTTGCGCGGCTCATCGTCCGTGATCAGATGGAGGTAGCGGCGTCGCTGCTGCAGATCCGGGTCCTGTAGGCCGGCCCACTTCTCGGGAAGGGGTCTGAGCGCCTTCGTCAGCATCGCCCACCGCGAGACGAACACGCTCAGCTCGCCCCTGCGCGTGGTGCCCACCCTGCCGATGGCACCGATGATGTCGCCGAGGTCGACCTCCTGGAACAGGGTGAAGTCGTCGTCGGGCAGGGTCGCTTTGTTGACGACTATCTGCAGGTCGCCGTCGCGGTCGCGGAGCGTCGCGAAGACGAGCTTGCCCATGTCGCGCTTGAGGACGACGCGACCGGCGACGGTCACGACATCGTCGGTCTGCGTGTCGGCGGCGAGGTCCGGGTGCGCGGCGCGGACGACGCCGGAGCGCGTCGGCTCCGGCACGTCGAGGACATCCGCAAGAGTGACGGCGAACGCGCGCCGGTTCCCGAGGCGTTCGAGGCTCTCGCGGCGCGCCGCGAGCACCTCCGCCTCTCGTCCGGTCGGCTCCTCAGGCATCGATGTTCTTCTTGTAGACGAGGCGGAGGCCCTCGAGCGTGAGCCAGGGCTCGTAACGGTCGACCGTCCGGCAATGCGGGATCACGACGGGCGCAAGGCCGCCGGTCGCGACCACGGTCGCGTCCGGTGCACCGAGGTCCTCGCGGATGCGCCCGACGATCCCGTCGACCTCGCCGGCGGTGCCGTAGATAAGGCCCGACTGGATCGCTTCCACCGTCGAGCGGCCGACCGGCGACCGGGGCGGCTGCAGATCGACCCGGGTGAGGCGTGCGGTCCGGCCGACGAGCGCGGCGGCGCTGATCTGCAAACCGGGTGCGATGACGCCGCCCAGGAACTCGCCGGTCTCGGAGATCACGTCGAAGTTCGTGCTGGTGCCGAAGTCGACGACGATCGCCGGGCCGCCGAACGCAGTGAACGCGGCGAGGGTGTTCACCACCCGGTCGGCGCCGACCTCGCGGGGGTTGTCGGTGACGACCGACACGCCGGTCTTCATCCCCGGCCCGACGATGACCGGGTCGTGGGAGAGGTACGCCGCCGCCATCTCGCGGAACTGTCCGGTGACGTCCGGCACGACGCTCGCGATGCACAACCCGGTGATGTCCTTGCGGAGGCCGAGGTCGCGATGCTCGAGGAACCCGGCGAGCAGCAGCGCCAGCTCGTCCGATGTGCGCTCCGGTTGGGTGGAGGAGCGCCAGGTGTGCCGCAGGACGTCGCCGTCGAACACGCCGAGCACGATCTCAGTGTTGCCGACGTCGACCGTGAGCAGCACGCCTACTCCTCTTGCGTCTCTGGTTGTGTCTCTGGCTCGATCTCCAGGCGGAACGACGGCTCATCGTGGCCGACCGCGACCGCCGCCGACAACCGCGCGGCGTAGGCGTCGATCGGGTTACCCGCCTCGGGCGGCGTCGCGCCGCTCGCCACGGCGCCGCAACGGGTCAACCAGGTCAGGGCGAGCGGCGCGGCACCACGGATCGCGGCGAGCGGACCGCCGAGCTCGAGGACGGCGGCCCCGGCGGCCACAGCTTCGCCCTCCGCGACGAGCGAACGCGTGCGCACGCCGACGCGGCTCATGATCTCGCGGACCACGGCGGTCCCGGCGACGATGGCATCGGCTGCGGCCGCGATCCGGGCGACACCGACGGTTTCGTCGTCCGTGTCGACGTCGATCCCGTGCAGGTCGTTGATGACCACGGCGGCGATCGTCGCGCGGTCCGGCGGCGCGACCATCACGACGCCGGCTCCGGAAGCGCCAGGTTGTCGATCAGCCGGACGCTCCCGAACCGCGCGGCCACGATCGCGCGAGCGGGACGGTCGATCACCCCCACCGGTTCGAATGTCGCATCGTCGACCACGGCCGCATAGTCCAGCCGGGCGAGGGGTGTCGCACCGATCTCACGCGCCATCAGCGCAACGAGCGTGCTCGCACCGCGCTCGCCCGAACGCGCGCGCTCCGCCGCCTCCGTCAACGCGAGGAACAGGCACGATGCCTGCTCGCGTTCCTCGCGCGACAGCATGGCGTTGCGCGAGGAACGGGCGAGCCCGTCGGGCTCGCGCTCCGTCGGACAGCCGACGACCGTCACACCGAGACCCGGTTCTCGTTCGGTCATCCGCCGCACCAGGAACAGCTGTTGCGCGTCCTTCTCACCGAAGAACGCGATACACGGCCCCGCCACGTCGAACAACCGGTGCACGGCGAACAGGACGCCGGCGAAGTGGCCGGGCCGCGCGGCCCCCTCATAGAGATCGCCGACCTCGCCGGGATCCGGATGCGCGAGCTCGACCCCGAGCGGATAGACCTCCTCGACGGGCGGCGCCCACACGAGGTCAGCCCGCTCGGCCTCGCACATCGCGAGATCGTGCGCCTCGTCGCGCGGGTAGCGCGCAAGATCGTCCGGATCGTCGAACTGCATCGGGTTGACGAAGATCGAGACCACGACGCGATCGGTCTGCGCTCGAGCGGCGCGAAGGAGCGAGCGGTGGCCGTCGTGGAGCGCGCCCATCGTCGGGACGAACCCGACCGTCGCCCCGTCTTCGCGCGCGTCGTCGGTCGCTCCACGGAGCGCCGCCGCTCCGCGGATCACGTCCACCGCTCGAGCACCTCTTCGACCGCGCGCCGCCGGTCATCGGGGAGCCGCGACCCTGCGACATCCATCGCCACGCGGCACAGCGCGACGTAGGCGGGCACGAGTGCGGGCGTAGCGGCCGCCACGGCGTCGAGGTTCCGCGCGATGGTGCCGGCATCACCGCGCACGGCCGGTCCCGTCAGCGCCTGCCGCGGTCCCAACCGATGCACGTTGGCGAGCGTCGCGACCTGCAGCGGATGCATCGCGTCGTCGGCTTCGGGCACACCGGCGGCGACGAACAGCTGCGATGCAGCGCCCGAAACGGCGACGAGATAGTTCGATGCGAAGACAGCGGCCGCGTGGTACAGCGCACGATCGTCGTCCGCGAGCGCGAAGGGACGACCGTCGAGGTCGTGTGCCAGCCGGTCGCCCAGCGCGGTTCCCTCGTCGTCGCGCGCGGTCACGGCGATCGCCGCGCCGGGCAGCGCGTCGAGCGCGCCGTCCACATCGGCGAACGTCTGCAACGGATGCAGGGCCAGCACACGCGCGCCGTCGCGTTCCAATGGGGCCAGCACGTCGAGGCCGAGCGCCCCTGAGAGATGGAGCGCCCACGCACCGCGGGGGATCGTGCCGGCGATCGAGGTCGCCACGTCTGCGACGGCGTCGTCGGGAACGCCGAGCGCGACGAGCTCGGCCCCCGTCGCGGCGTCGGGGAGCGGGACGACGTCGACACCGGGGAGCCACCGCGCCGCGCGTCCGCGTGTCGCGTCTCGACCCGCGACGGCCGTGATCGTGTGGCCGGCCTCTCGCCAGCGGACCGCGACGGCGGTTCCCACTGTGCCCGCACCGACGATCGCGATCCTCATGGCGTCACCGACGGCGAGTATGGCAACGAGAGCACCCACAGCAACGGTCCCGATGGGTCGGGCGCGCCGGGCGGCGGTGGCATCGCGGCGCTCAGCGCGCCGTCGTGCACGAAGTGCACGATGCCGTCCGTCACGAAGAACAGATCGTTCGTCGACGTGATCGATGCCGCGACGTCCTTGCTCTGTGTCCCGAAGATGAGCGCCGGCGTACTCGGCTGTGGACGAGGCCCCACCGTGATCGCGAAGACGCCGTGGACGCCGCCGGCCGACCCGAGGACGTACGCGATGTTGCCGTCGGTGCTCCAGGCCAGCACGCGGGTCGCGTCGAACGGCTGGCCGTGCAACGTGATCATGGTTGCACGGGTGGTGTCCGGGCTCGGGTAGTACATGCCGGCGTGGCCTCCGGGCGTGCGTACAAGGAAGTCGCCGTTGGCGGATACGCCGAGCGGTTCATAGCCGCGAAGAACCGTGTTGAGGCGATGCCCGCCGACGCGGTCGATCGAAACCCCGGGCGTACGCATCGTCACATACGGCGACAACGAGTCGCGGACCAGTCCGACGGCACGCCCACACACGTCGCGGTCGAGCGACTTCACAGAGATGCGCGCCACCAGAGACACGGTCGTCACCTGCAGATGCTCGCGGCATCCCGAGACGGCGTCGGAGCGCAGGATGCTGACGAACGCGCCACCGTCGGGCCATGCGACGAACTGCCCCTCACCGAGCTCGACCGGATCGGCGTTCGCATCCGCACTCCGAAGCACCGTCGCCGCCGCCGTGCCGATCCCCGTCGGCACCGTCAGACCGATCCAGGTGTCCTCGACCGCGTAGGTCGAAACGAGCGCCGTCGGCGCCGAATGGATCTCCGGCCCGGGCTGCACCGTGTCGGACGCGAGATCCCAGATCCACAGTCGCTCCTCGCCTTCATCCTGCGCCGCCGCGTACACGAGATAGCCATGGAACCCGGTGGCCGGTGGCCGCGACGGCGCCTTGGACGGCGTGAGGAACTGGATCACAACGAACGCCGTCGCGGCGATCGCGACGACGAGGAGCGTGGCGATCCAGCCGCGCCAAGAGCGCGAGGCGCCCGGCGACGTCTTCTCCGGCGGCGAGTCCTTCGGTCCGACGCCGCCGCTCGCGAACAGCGGCGAGCCGCACCGCGGGCAGGACGAGGAGGCCGTCGTGCCCGTCCAATCGCATCGAAGGCACATCTTGGCCGCCATCTCGAGTCCGATCAGACGGGGACGGCGAGCGGCGGAGCGTACGGACGCGCCTCGCCCGCCGGCGCCGGGAACTCGACGAGCCGGCGACCGTCGGGCAGCTGCGGGTCGGGATCGAGGTCGAGCAGCGGCAAGACGACGAACGCACGCTCGTGCATCCGCGGATGCGGGATCGTGAGGCCGGGGTCGTCGGATCGCAGGTCACCCCACAGCAGCATGTCGATGTCGATGGTGCGCGGCCCCCAGCGAACGTCACGCACGCGCCCGAGCTCGGCTTCGACCGCGTTGGACGCGGCCAACACCTCGGTCGGCGTCAGCGCGCCGGGGTCGACCGCGATGACGACGTTGAGGAACTCGGGTTGGTCGGGCGGACCGCCGACGGGCGCGGTTGCCCACACGCGCGAGCATGCGACGGCCCGGACGCCTTGCTGCGCGAGCAGGTCAACCGCCCGCTGCAGGGTCGCGAGCCGATCGCCCAGATTGGCGCCGAGCCCGAGGAAGACACGCGGCACCGGTTCACTCCGGCCGGGTGACCGCGGCTGCGACGCCGTCGATCTCGAGCCGCGTGGCGGCGTTCGGCTTGTGCACGACGACGGTCGCGCGCACGATCGGCTCGAAGGCGACGCACGCGTCCGCGATCGACGCGGCCATCGCTTCGATCAGGTCGAACGAGCCGTCTTCGACCACCGCACGCACGGCTTCGGTGATGCCGCGATAGTCCGCGGTCGCGTCGATGTCGTCGCCCGTCACCTCGACCTCCAGATCGAGGTCGACGACGAACGGCTGCGCCGCGTCCTTCTCGCCCGGACGCGCGCCGTGGTGACCCTCCGCGCGGATCCCCGACAGGAACAATCGTGCTCTCATGCGTTGGGTCCCACCTCCTGATCGTCCGCGACCACCGGCTCGGGGTCTTCCTCATCGTCGATCTGATGTGGCATCGCGCCGAGCGGTACCAGGACGGCCCCGGGTGGCTGGTGGCCGTGCGGGATCCGCAGGTAGTTGGCGCGCAGGTACTCCGCGATGATCGGGAAGATCGTCTCCGGCGCCTCGTCGGGCAGGAAGTGGCCGCACCCCGGGACGAGGCCGAGCGCCGACGACGGGATAGCGGCGTTCAGCCGCTCCGCGACACCGACCGGATGGAACGGATCGTCTTCGCCCCACAGGATCAACGTCGGCAGGTCCCAGTTCGCCATCGCGCCCTCGAGGCGCTTGAGGCCGATGCCGTCGAGCGCGCGGGCGAACCGGAACAGCGACGCGACCGGCGCGGGGGTCGCCCACGGTGCGAGGTATGCCGCAACGTCTCCGTCGGAGAGCTGGTCTTCGACGGTGCCGAGCCGAAGGGCCGACCGCACGACGAGCTCGGCCGACTCGTGGGTCTCGCGATCGGCCGGCACGACCTGGACCTCGCCTATCGCCTTGGTCGGCCACAGGTCGAACGCGATGCTGTCGATCAGCACGAGCGCCTCGACGTCGTCGCGCGCGTCCACGAGGAGTTGCGCGATACCGCCTCCGGTTGAATGCCCGATGAGGGCCACACGATCGACTGCTAGGTACGAAAGCAGCTCGCCCACATACCCCGCCTGTGCCCGGATGTCGAGCGGCGCCGCGGCAGGCTTGTCCGACGCACCGAGGCCGAGCAGGTCGGGCGCGATCACGCGGTGTCGCCCGGCCAGCGCCGAGATCAAGCCGCGCCACAGGTAGGACGTCAGCGGAAAGCCGTGCAGCAGCACGACGGCCGGGCCGCTGCCTTCGTCGTGATACGCGAGCGCGCCGCCCGACGTCTCGACGCGATTCACGCGGACCCTCGCGTGATCGCGTCGGCCACGCGAAGCGCGCGAACCGTCGCCTGGACGTCGTGAACCCGCACG
>DATAPH010000051.1:0-46625 GCA_036265325.1 Actinomycetota bacterium
GTGATCGCTGCGTGCCGCGATCGTGGGCAGGAAGCGGAGGAAGTCCGGGCGATCGCCTCGAGGCACGGGGAGCCCCCGATCCTCTACATCGCCCGGTCAAAGCGTGATGCGGCGGATCTTCTCGAGCGTCTCTCAGTTGCATGAAGCGCCGATCCCGGTACGCGCCGGGCCGCCGCCAGAAGTAGCATCGCCGTCGATGAGCGTCGAATTCCGGCAGATGGGAGGGGACGAGTTCGCGGCGTGGCTTCCGCAGCTTCGAGAGGAATACGCAGGCGACTTGGTCCGGGACTACGGGATGTCCCTCGAGCAAGCGATGGAGCAAGCTGCCGTCGAGATCGAGCGAGACCTGCCCGCCGGGCACTCCGTCTGGGTGATCGAAGTTGGAGGCGAGCCGGTTGGCCACCTATGGCTGTCGGAGCGCCGCAGCTCCTACGAGCCGGCGTTGGTCGTGTACGACATCGATGTGGACGAGCCTCATCGTGGCCGTGGCCACGGCAGAGCGGCGATGTTGTTCGCCGAGGAAGAGGCTCGGCGCCGAGGGCTATCTCGGATCGTGCTGCACGTTGGGGCGCGCAATGACGTTGCCCGCAACCTCTACCGGTCGCTCGGGTACCAGGAGAATGAGGTCGCGATGAGTAAGCCCGTCTAGAGCCAAGGCGCCCAGGTCGACACGAGGGCCGACGGGGTGGGGCGCTTGTGGACAAGACGTGTCTTCCGGTTGCCCCAGGATCCCCAGTTCGATGGTAGATGAGTAGCGTCGGTCACCCCATGCAGTGCGATGCCGTTTAGGCGGCTGGTGAATCGGTCGGCCTTCAGACCAAGGCCGATGCCGCGATCTTTCGATCGAAGTCGGCTGTCCACTGCAATGTCGCGTATCTCATGACGCACAGTGAGCGGATCGCCGCTGTGAGGAACGGTGTTGAGACCGCCGATGAGCAGCGTGCCTCCTTGCGAACCGGCGCCGCCACCTTCTACGGCGACGAAGCCGCGCGAACCTTGGCGTTCGGGGTTGTCGCAGACCTATTCATCGCCGTCTAGACGCGCTGCCCTGGTCGCTGACAGCCCGGCTTGCCCGATGTGCGGGAGCGGCCTACGGTTCGGTCGATGCCGGTGCCGGTGGTCGAGGAAGGTCGGATCCCGTTCCACGGTTTCCACACCTGGTATCGCAGCGTCGACGGCGGGAGCGACGGCGCGCTGCCGGTCCTGACGCTGCACGGCGGTCCCGGTGCATGCCACGACTATCTCGAGCCATTCGAAGCGCTCGCCGAGACGGGCCGGCGAGTGATCTTCTACGACCAACTCGGCTGCGGGAGCTCGGGGATCGCCGATCACCCCCACGATCCTTCGATGTGGACCGTGGAGCTGTTCGTGCAAGAGGTCGACGCCGTTCGCGAGGCGCTCGGTCTTGAGGGTGTGCACATCCTCGGTCAGTCGTGGGGAGGAATGCTCGCCATGGAATACGCGTTGACCCAGCCGGAAGGCCTCGCCTCGTTGATCATCGAGAGCTCGCCGGCGAGCATGACGCAGTGGGTGACCGAAGCGACCAAGCTCCGGGATGCACTGCCCGCGGACGTCCAGCAGACCTTGCTTGCACACGAGGAAGCCGGCACGACGGACAGCCCCGAGTACGAAGCGGCGGTGGCGGTCTTTTACGACCGGCACGTGTGCCGCACGAAACCGATGCCGGAGTGCGTCAGCAGGACGTTCGACCGCCTCGCCGCCAACCCGGAGGTCTATCACTCCATGAACGGGCCAAGCGAGTTCCACGTCATCGGGACGCTCAAGGATTGGAACATCGTCGAGAGGCTCGGCGAGATAGACGTTCCGACGCTCCTCATGTCGGGGCGCCATGACGAGGCGACGCCGGAGATCATGGATGTCGTCCAGCACGGGATCGCCGGCGCCGAGCGAGTCACGTTCGAGGAGAGTTCTCATATGTGCCACGTCGAGGAGACCGAGCCATGCCTGCGTGTCGTCACCGACTTCCTCGATCGGGTAGAGGCGCGCGGCGCGGACGCGGCGTTCGGCCTGTAGATAGAGGGACGTCCTGCCGGCCGACCTCCTCCTCCTTGATCCTAGGCTGACGTCGGAAGGAGGACGTTATGGACACGTTCAAGGAAGGACACGGATTCACGACGGAGGAAGCCGTCGCGATGGCGGCGCAGATCGGGCTCGATTTCGACGAGGTTCCGTTCGGTCCGGACGATCTCCGGGCGGGCATGGACGTCGAGCTCGAGCACGGGCACCGCGATCCCCGGACAGACGTCACGCACGATGACCCGGTGACCACCGCGAAGATCGCCTGGGCGCATCTCAACGAGATGCCCGACTACTACGTCCGACTGGAGAAGATGGAGCGGGAAGCCGGGAGCTAGCCCCTCTCGCGTCCGCGTCGGTCCGCGATATGCCTTCGGGCGAAACCGGTTCGCCGCAAGAACTCCATGGAATAGGGGGTTCCCTCGGCACGCGTCCCGGGCAGAATCCAACGCGTGGCGCACACGCGGACGGCCTCCAAGGTTCCCGAGATCACGTTGTACTTCTGGATCATCAAGATCTTGACCACCGGGATGGGCGAAACGACCTCGGACTACCTCATCCATAAGGTCGGTCTGTCCAACACCCTGGGGCTCGTTGTTCTGGTCTTCGTGACGGGCTTGGCGCTCCTCGGTTGCCTCCTCGTGCAGATCACCGCCGCGGCGTATCAGGCTCCCTTGTATTGGCTCGCCGTCGTGATGGTCGGCATCTTCGGCACGATGAGCGCCGACGGCGTGCACGTGCAGCTCGGCGTGCCGTACATCGCCTCGACCGCCTTCTTCGGGCTGGCGCTCGCGGTCGTCTTCTTCTGGTGGAACCGGAGCGAGGGAACGCTCTCGATCCATAGCATCCGCACGCGCCGGCGGGAGCTCTTCTACTGGGCCGCGGTCCTCGTGACCTTCGCGCTGGGAACGGCCGCCGGCGACATGACGGCCTTCAGCCTGAACCTCGGGTTCTTCGTCTCGGGGCTGCTGTTCCTGGCGCTGTTCGCCATCCCCGCGATCGGGTACCGGTGGTTCGGCCTGAACGGCGTTCTCGCGTTCTGGTTGGCATACATCGTGACCAGGCCGCTCGGCGCCTCGTTCGCCGACCTGTTCGCCGCGCCGCATTCGCTTGGTGGCCTCGGCATCGGGTACGGAACGGTGAGCGCCCTTCTCGGGGTCGTGATCTTCGCGTTGGTCGCCTACCTCACGGTGACCGCCAAGGATGTGCAACCGGTCGGGGAAGCCGAGCTGACGAGCTGAACGCGAACAACCGAGACGGAGGGGACTCCACATGATCACGTACTTCCAGGCCATCATCATCGGCCTGATCCAGGGCGTGACCGAGCTGTTCCCGATCTCAAGCCTCGGGCAAGCGGTGATCCTGCCCACGATCTTCGGATGGGACAGCCTCGCCCAAGCGCAGTCGCAGCCGGAGTCGTTCTATCTGGCGTTCGTCGTGGGTCTGCACGTCGCGACGGCGCTCGCGCTGCTCGTCTACTTCTGGGACGACTGGAAGGTCATCATCGCCGGGTTCTTCCGCACGCTCGGCACGGGCGCCCGCGAGAAGACGGCGCCATGGCGAGCGATCCGGGACGGCGATGAGCGGATGGCGTGGCTGCTGGTCGTCGCGACGATCCCGGCGGGCCTGACGGGAGTCGCGTTCGAGCATCTGTTCCGCGTGACGTTCGCCAAGCCGCTGTTCGCTGCGGTCTTCCTGATGGTGAACGGCGTGATCTTGCTGGTCGGGGAGCGCTTCCGCCGGCGTGCCGACGTGAAGGCGCTTGCCGCGGAGCACGGCACCTACGAGGGCACGGAGTTCCGCCGGCTTGAGACGCTCGAGTTCAAAGAAGCGGTCATCATCGGCATCGCACAGATCTTCGCGTTGATCGCGGGGATCAGCCGCTCCGGCATCACGATGGTGGCCGGGTTGGTGCGCGGGCTCTCGCACGAGGACGCCGCCCGCTTCTCGTTCCTCCTCGCGACCCCGATCATCCTGGCGGCCGGCCTGTACAAGATTCCGGACCTGATGGGCCCATTGGGGAACGGGATCCGGGGCCAGGTGCTCGCGGGGAGCATCGCCGCGGGGATCGCGGCCTACCTCGCGGTCCGGTTCCTGATGAAGTACTTCGAGACGAAGACACTGACGCCGTTCGCGATCTTTTGCCTGATCGAGGGCGCGGTGTGCACGGTGGGGTTCGCGCTCACGGGCCACACGTTCTGAGCCGTCGCGCACTCGAAACTTGGTTGGTGCCCCCGGCAGGAATCGAACCTGCGACACACGGGTTAGGAACCCGTTGCTCTTCTCCACTGAGCTACGAGGGCCGAGGGCGGGGGATGCAGGAAACGCGGCAGGAAATCCCGATCACGCCATCCTGCGCCGGCCGCGAGCAGTCTAACGAGGCGCCGCGAGGGCGCTAAGGCCTCGCCGATGCAGTACCGCTGTTGCTACCCCTTCGAGGGCCGACATCGTCCAAGCTCTTGCCGTTGGATCCGTACGCGACAACGACTCCGACGGGGGTTGAACTAGGTTCCTTCCGCACTCATCGCACTTCGGAAGCCCACGACAGCTACCTTCGCGGTCTGATGAGGTCCGGAGGCAGGTCGACGAGGGCTTTCGCATCGAAGGTCGTCCCGTCATCGAGCTTGATCTCAACCGGCCGGCGAGGATCTTCGGTACGCGAGGGGGGTCCTGGTGCATGCGACCACCGCGTCAACGGAGTCACACTCGATCTGGGATCGAGCGGCTCGCATGGGGGACTCGCAGGCGATAGTTGGCTGGACCGCGATTCGCCGTTGCGCCATGATGAACATATGCGGAGCGTGATCCGTACCTCGCTCATTCTTGCGGCGACTGCGATGCTCCTTTCACTCGCCTCGCCCGGGTTCGCGAAAGGCGCTCAGCGAGCCACCATCCGGAGCGCGGCGCTCGACCACCCGGTATCGGTCGGCCCGCAAAGCGCGTCGTTACTCGCGCTCCAGACTGATCTCCTGACGTCGCTGTCGTTGCCAGGATGTCGGCATAACGACAGGTGCACCCTGCAGCGACCTCGCGGCGACCTAGGACCTCGCTACATCATCACGTACACGATGCTGATGCCGAACAAGTTCGGACACGAGGAACGGAGTCAGCTCGTTCAATACCTGTACCCCGAGGCCCGGCCGAAGGCCGTCGCATACATCCCGTCGGGGCAGCGCGTTCCGCCTTGGCCGACTACCCGGGGCATATGGGTAGACACCAAGCGCGATCTCCTGTTCTCCGTCGCGGGTCTTGATAACCCCCTACTAACGCCCGCGCCTGCGTCTCTCGATCCTTCTGTCGCTGCAGTCGAGCCGGACGCATCGCCAGCAGTCTCGGTCGCGGCGGTTGTTGGAGCGGTAGTCCTGATAACAGCGGCAGCCGTCGTCGTTCACCGGCGGCATCGGAGCGCTAGCCCCGCGTGACCACTCGCCACGGGTCGATGCGCGTCGTGAAGCGCGGAGCGATCCGGGTTGTCGTTCTCGGCGCGATGCTGAGCATCCTGCTCGCCCAGCCGGCAAACGCGCTGTGTGTCGTGCAGCCGCTGCCCCGGCTCGTGAAGTCGTCCGACGCCGTGTGGTGGGGAACCGTCGTTGCGGCGAAGGCAGCACCGCCACGGGGCCCTGGCGTCTGGGAACTGACCGTTCGCCTGGATGACGTCCTTAGAGGTAAGGCGACGATCGGGGAGACGGTCCGCGTCTACACCTCCAGCTGCGGCCTGGTCATCACGCCGTCAGCTGCGGAGGAAGCCGCCCAATCGTTCGTTGACGGCCACCGACTGTTCCTGGTGACCACCGACAAGCGCGGGCGGAACGTGGCGTACAGCGAGATCGTTCGCCTGAACGGACAGATGCGCTCGACGGCCGTCGAGCAGTACAACGCGGCGGTCGACACGCTTGGTCTATCGCGCGATGGGCCGCCTCCCGCCGAAGTGCCAGAACCGATAACTGGTCATCCCACCGACGGCGATGGGCGCTACACGTCGGGCACCGGATCCGCCGTGCTGCTTGCGGCGGCGATCCTGCTGGGTCCGCTGATCGTCATCGCGATCATCCTGCGCCGTCGCACCTAGATCGGTCGGCTCGGCCGGAACTTCACCGGCTCAAGCGGCGTCATACTTCGATCGTGGCCCGAACCTCGTACATCCCGCTTACAGTAGTGGTACTCGCAGCGGCCTTGTTGTGTTCGTGTGCTGCGCGGAACACTGACGGCGAGACGTCCACCGGCGCAGCGGGAGCGGTCACCGCTGACGCGCTGACGGCCTCGTGCGGATCAGCCTCGTTCGATGGGGTGGCACCGGATACGTCGTCGCTCGCACCCTTCGATTCCTTCGATGGCTTGGACATGTCAGATGTTGGGGGAGAGGCGCCGTACTTCCGTGATTTCGTCTCGCGCTACAAGTGGTTCACGACCCAGCAAGGTGATGACTGGCGTGACCTCTTCGGTGCACCTGCGGCGGCAGATCTCGATCCTCCCTACGCGTACGCGCGGCTGGAGATGCACGACGGCAAGTGGGCACCCGTCGGTTGGGGGCAGTGCAACGTCGAGTTGGAGGCGAAGGGTTGGGGCAACGCGTCGTTCCGCATCGACCCTAAGGCGCCACCAGACCCTTCATCGGATCGAGTCGTCGTCCAGGCGACGGAGAACGCGTGCGCCGGCGGTGCGCCCCCGACCGGCCGAGATGTGCAGGGGGTGATCCTTCATGAAAACGCGAACTCGGTCTCTGTCGTGATCCTCGTTGAGCCGACGAGTGGGGCAACCGACTGTCCGAGCAATCCATCCTTCGCGTTCAAGGTCCAGCTCGCGGCGCCGCTCGGCAACCGACGGATCCTCGATGCGAGCGTCTACCCGCCGAGTGAGGCATGGCCCCACGCCACACAGTTGCGAACGGTGAACGCGGGCTAGCTCGAAGGTCCCGCGACAGTGACCCACGCGGCCGGAAGGGCCGACCGGACACCGTCGAGCTCCTGGGCGATCCGCTCGATCCGCGTCTCCGCATCGTCGAGCGCTCCTTGCTTCGCAACGTCCTCGAGTTCGCGACTTCGGTCGGCGAGATCGCGCGCTCCGAACGTCGCTGCGTTCGACTTCAAGGTGTGCGCAGCCCGACGGACGTCGTCGACCTCACCTACGGCGAGGCCCTTCCGGGCAGCGTCGACGAGGCCCGGCGCGTCGTTGAGGAACTGCTCGATCAGCTCGCCGACGAAGTCTGTGTCGCCGCCGGTGCCGTCGAGGAGCCGCACGAGCGAAGCCGTGTCGATCGCCTCGCGGTCGGCGCGAACGGCCGACGCCGCCGGTTCCGGGCCACCTGCTCTGCGGGGCGCTCGCTTGATCGCGGCGACCAGCTCGTCCACGCGGATCGGCTTCGCGACGTAGTCGTTCATGCCGGCCTCAAGGCACCGCTCGCGGTCGCCGCTCATGGCCTCGGCCGTCATGGCGACGATCCACGGACGTTCGCCGTCGGGCCAGCGCTCGAGGATGCGCCGAGTCGCCTCGAGGCCGTCCATCTCGGGCATCTGGACGTCGGAAAGCAGCAGGTCGTACGTCTGGCGGTCGAGCGCATCGATCGCCTCGATCCCATTGGCCACGACGTCGGCCCGGTACCCCAACCGCTCGAGCAGGCGGATCGCGAGCTTCTGGTTCACGACGTTGTCCTCGGCCAGGAGGATCCGGAGCGGATGGCGCGTCGCCAGCTCCTCGTCCAGGGCGCTCGTCGCCTCTTCACCGGGGTGTTCCAAGGTTGCACCGAGCGCCGTCGCGACCGCCGCGTGCAACGGCGATGCCTTGAGCGGCTTCGTGACGACGGCCGCGAAGGTGTCCGCCGACCATCGAGGGTCGACCGCGATGTCGTGTTGCGACACGGACGATGCCAGCACAAGCGGAAGCGACGGGCGGAGTTCGTGAAGCTTGAGCCCGAGGTCGAGCCCATCCATCTCCGGCATCAGGAAGTCGAGGATCGCGACGTCGACGCGGTTCTCTTCGATGGCCGTGAGCGCCTCTTCCGAGCCGGTGGCGAGCGTGCTCTGCATGCCCCACGCGCCGAGCAGCGCAGCGAGCAGCCGGCGGTTGGTCTCGTTATCGTCGACGATCAATGCCCGGCGATCGGCGAACGAGCCGTCGCGCCGCAACGCGATCGGCGTCATCTCGGTGACGCCGCACTCGATGGTGACGTGGAACGTGCTTCCCTCGCCGGGGACGCCGTCGCTCTCGACCCAGATCGTGCCTCCCATGAGCTCCGCCAGGCGCTTGCTGATCGCGAGCCCGAGGCCGGTCCCGCCGTAGCGACGGCTGGTCGTCGCGTCGACCTGGCTGAACGACTCGAACAGCCGGTCGACACGGCCGGGCGGGATGCCGATCCCGGTGTCACGAACCGTGATGTGATACTCGATCGTGTCGGAGCGGTCCGACGGTTCGAGGCCGACCGTCACGACGATCTCCCCGGCCTCCGTGAACTTCACCGCGTTGTTGAGCAGGTTCAGCAGGATCTGCCGGAGCCGGCTCACGTCGCCGACGGCGGTCTCGGGAACGTCGCGCCCGATGTCGTACGCGACCTCAAGCCCCTTCTTGCCGGCGAGCGGACCGACGAGGTCCACCACCGACTCGATGCACGACCGCAGATCGAAGGGCGCGCGCTCGAGCTCCATCCTGCCCGCCTCGATCTTCGAGAAGTCCAGGATGTCGTTGATGATCGAGAGGAGCGACTCGCCGCTGTTCGCGATCGTCGCGGCGTAATCGCGTTGCTCGGCGTCGAGCGATGTCTCGAGCAACAGGCCACTCATCCCGATGATCGCGTTCATCGGGGTGCGGATCTCGTGGCTCGTCGCGGCCAGGAACGCGCTCTTCGCGGCGTTGGCCTGCTCGGCGACCTCTCGCGCGTCCTGCGCTTCGCGGTACAGCCGCGCGTTCTCGATGGCGATCGCCGCCTGCTGCGCAAGCCCGTTCAAGAAGCTCAGGTCTTCTTCGGTGAACGGCTCGCTGCGACCGGCCCGCCAGACGGCCATCATCCCCGTGACGTGGCCGCGGACGACGAGCGGCGCCGCCATGAGGCGCTCCTCGGAGTGCTCGGTCGCACCCGGGATCATCACCGCCCGAGGGTCTGCGCTGGTGTCATTGATGAACCCGGCGGCCCCCCGAGCGGCGAGGTCGCCGATGATGCCTTCCCCCGGTGAGATCGTGTCCGCCTTGATCTCTTCGGCGGATTCCCCGCGCACGACGATCGGCTTGAACAACCCGTCCGGTTGCTCCAGGAACACCGCACTCGTATCTGCGTCGAGGAGCTCGGCGGCTCGCAGGGCGATCGGCTCGATCACCGCGTCGATGTCGAGCGTGCCGCCGACCTCGCGGCCGAGCTCGGCAAGCGCGGCCATCTCGCTCGCACGACGCTGTGTCTCGCGATACAGGCGTGCGTTCTGGATCGCGGCTCCTACGTTGGCTGCGATCGTCGACAGCAGGCGCGTGTCGTCTCCGAAGCGCCCTGCCTCCGTGATGCTCTGCACGCTGATCACGCCGATCGCGCGGCCCTCCACCATGATCGGCACGCCGAGGTACGAGTTGGCAGGCGTGCCGACGATCTCGACGCCGAGAGCCTCGAATCCGTCGGCTCGGTTGAGCAGGAGTGGCTCACGCTGCATCAGGATGCGCGACACGAAGCCTTCTCCGAAGGGGAGCGACCCCTGGTCGCGGTTGCGGACGCCGCCCTCGCTGAAGTAGGGGAACTCGATCAATCCGCTCGTCTCATCGTGCAGGGCGATGTAGACGATGTCGGCGTTGAAGACCGCGCGCAGCTGGTCGCCCAGCCGGTCGATCAGCGTCTCGAGGTCGAGCTGGTCGGAGAATGCCTGGCCGACGTCGTTGATCACGGCCAGCTCGGCGGCCCGCTGGCGGGTCTCCTCGAACAGCCGCGCGTTATCGAGCGCGACGCTCAGGCTTCCGGCGAGCGTGACGAGCAGGCGGACGTCGCCCTCATCGAAGGCGTACTCGTGGTCGAGGTTCTGAAGCGAGATCCGGCCCATGGCGACGCCGCCCACGATGAGCGGCACGAACAGCGCCGACTTTGCCGGCTCGCCCGTCCCGAGCAACACCATCGGCGCGATGGCGGCCGCGTCCTCCGGGCGCTTGATGAGGATCGGTTCCTTGCGTTCCAGCGCGACGGCCGTCAAACCTTCATCCGGTCGGATGGGTTCGTCCGGGAATCGCTCTCCGCGCTCGATCGAGTACGGGAAATGCATCAGGCCGTCGTTCGGATCCGATATCCCGATGTCGACGACTTGGGCGTCGAAGATCTCGCGGATACGGTCGCCGACGAGGTTGTACATCGCGTCCATGTCGAGGTTCTGCGCAAGACCGCGTTGCACGTCGTTGATCAAGGCGAGCTCGGCGTTGCGCTGACGCGTCTCCTCGAACAGCCGCGCGTTCTCGAGGGCGACGCTCAGGCTGCTCGCGAGCGTCGACATCAACCGCACGTCGGCATCGGTGAAGACGTGTTCGCGATCGAGGTTGCCGAGCAGGATCGCGCCGGTCGCCTCCGATCCCACGACGAGCGGCACGAACACCACCGACTTCACTTGGCCACCCTGGTGCACGACGGGGTTCCCGAACTCGGCCGCGCGCTCCTCGAATCGTTCGTTGATCACGAGTGGTTGTTTGGTCTCGATCACGTACTTGCGGAACCCGATGACCTCCATCGGCTTGTCGGGGAATCGCTCGCCCCGTTCGATCGTGTAGGGGAAGTGGAAGACTTGCTTATCGGCGTCGAGGACGCCGATGTCGACGACCTGTGCGTCGAAGATGTCGTGGAGCCGGTCGCCGACGAGGTCGTACATCGCCTGCGCGTTGAGGTTCTCGACGAGCCCGCGTTGCACCACGTTGATCAGGGCGAGTTCTGCGTTCCGCGCGCGCGTCTCCTCGAACAGGCGGGCGTTCTCCAGCGCCACGCTGAGGCTTCCGGCGAGCGTGGTGAGGAGGCGGATGTCGGACTCGGTGAACGCGTTCTCTCGGTCGAGGTTCTGCAACGAGATCACGCCGGTGGCGCGACCACCGACCGCGAGCGGGACGAACACCGCCGACTTCGGCGGCTCGCCGGAGATCAGGTACGGCTGGCCAGCGGCAGCCGATAGACGCGCGATGTCCTCGTTGATCGCGACTGGTTCGAGGGTCTCGATCGCCACGCGCCGGAAGCCCACCAGCTGGATCGGCTCGTCATGGAAGCGAACCCCGCGTTCGATCGTGTACGCGAAGTTCACGAGGTTCATGGCGGTATCGAGGATCCCGATGTCGACGACCTGCGCGTCGAAGATCTCCTGGATCCGATCGCCGACGAGGTCGTACATCGCCTGCATGTCGAGGTTCTCGGCGAGCCCGCGCTGCACGTCGTTGACGAGGGCGAGCTCGGCGCCGCGTTGGCGTGTTTCTTCGATGGCCCTGGCGCGGCTGAGCGCCGAGCCGACGTGGGTGGCGACGAACGTCAGGACCTCTTTGTCCTGCTCCGTGTGGTGGATGGCCTCGCGGTAGCTCTGCACCACCATCGCGCCGATCGTCTTGTCGTCCGCGCGCAGCGGAACGCCGAGCCAGTCCACGGACGGCAGGCCGAGCATCTGGATCGTGCCGGCGGTGGCCATCTGCTGGATCTCGTCGAACGTCACGAAGAGCGGCTCGCCCTCTCGGAGGACGTACGCGGTCAGTCCGCGCGCCTCGCCGGTGCCCATCGGCTCCCAGACGTTCGGATCCGGGACGGTGTCGCCCGACTCATCGACGAAGTACGCCCAGTTGAGGGACTGACGATCTTCGTCGTACAGGACGATGTAGAAGTTGTCCGCATACATCAACTCACTGACGATGTGATGGATGTCCGCATAGAACTCCCGCATGTCCTGCGCGGCGCTCGCGGTCTCGGCGATGCGGTAGAGCGCCGACTGCAGTTGGTCGGATCGTTCGTCGCTCATGCCTCGCCTCCGTCGGTCGTCCACAGCTTGATGCGCGACTGCTTGCCGCGGATCTCGAACTCGTCGACGAATCGAAGCGCGTCGGTCGAGCCAGTCATGTTCGTCTTGGTCTGATCCGCGATGAGGACGCTGCTGCCCGTCTGCTTGGTGAGCTGCTCGATCCGGGCGGCTGTGTTGACTGTGTCGCCGATCACGTCGTAGTCGAAGCGACGCTCCGATCCGAGGGTTCCCGACATCACGCGGCCCGAGCTCAAACCGACGCCCATAGCGAGCCCGTCCTGGCTGACCCCCGTGGCGCGAAGCCATCCGTTGAAGTCGTCCAGGCGGGTGGTCGTCATCTCTATCGCCGTCGCGACCGCGCGGTCGGCATGGTCGACGCTCTCAACCGGGGCACCGAACGCGGCCATCAGCCCGTCTCCGAGGTTCTTGACCAGCGTGCCGCCGTGGTCGAGCACACAGTCCCCCATGGTTCCCAGATAGCGGGCGAGGACGGAGGTCACCTGCTCGACGGGCGCGTCGTCGGCGAACCGGGTGAAGCCCCGCAGGTCGACGAACATGACGGTCGCCCACAGCCGCACCGCGCGGATCATCGGCACGCCGTCGGTGGCGGCGAGCATCTCAGCCGCGATCTGCTCGGGCAGGAACCGTGTGAAGACCTCCTTCACGCGCTCCTGCTCCAGGTTCCGGAGCCGCGAGCGGTTCATCCCGGCGTCGATCCGGGCGCGCAGGATCGCGGGGTCGAACGGCTTCGGCAGGAAATCGTCGGCGCCGGCGCCGAGGCATCGGACGATCGCGTCGGTGTCGTCGACCCCCGAGATCATGATCACCGGGATGTGGCGGAGCTCGTCGTCAGCCTTCAGCCGTTCGAGGACCTCGATGCCGTCGATGCCCGGCATCTCGATGTCGAGGAGCACAACATCGGGCCGGTCGTGTTCGAGGGCCTGCAGTGCGGCGAAGCCATTGTCGGCAGCGGACGTGCGATGTCCGGCTTGCTCGAGGTTCTTCGTCAGCAGGCTCCGGTTCAGTTGGTCGTCGTCGACAACGAGGATGTGTCCGGGGTGAGCCTGCAACCTGATCTCCTGCTCGTTCTTCGGGTCGGGCGGGGCTCGACCCCGACGCCGACCGGCCGTGTCGCCGCCCGAGTTTCTCACGGGGCTTCGGAGTGGAGCAATGCAGAGCGCTGCGGCAGGTCCGTCAGCTGGACTGGTCGTCGACGGCCGCGCCTTGTTGACTCCTCTCGGGATGGCGAGGGGCGACGGGAGCACCAAGACCATGTCGGAAGGTCGGGCGGAGACGATCCTCGAGAACGGCCGTGTCTACACGTGCGACGTGGACCGTCCGCCGGCAAGCGTTGTGGCGATCGCAGGTGAGCGGATCATCTACGCCGGCGATCGGGCGGACGACGTCAGGGAGAGGTTGTTTGGACCTGACACGAACGTGGTCGACGTCGAAGGGCGAGCGGTCATCCCGGGGTTGATCGACAGCCACACGCATCCGGAGATGGTCGGCCTGAGCTCATGGCACATCAGCTTGCCGCGCACCGATGATCTGCGCGCGATCCAGGACTTCTTGCGGCGGTACGCCGCCGATCATCCCGTATCCGAGGTTCCCTTCATCTACGCGGAGTACTACCCGTCGGAGATGGACTGGGGTCCCGACGGACCGACTTCGGTCGCGATCGACACCGCCGTGTCCGACCGACCGGTACTGCTGCAGGACTTCTCGGATCACGGGAGCACGGTCAACTCGAAGATGCTCGAGCTCTTGGGTGTGGATGCGCAGACACCGATGCAGATCGACCCGACCGATCCGGCTCCGCGGTTCGCTCGAGGCGCGGACGGTGTCACGCCGACGGGTCTGGTCCGTGAGCGCGCGTGGACGCGCTTCGCCGACACCATGTACGACACGATCGGCTGGCGGCCTCCGGAGGTGGTCACACCGACGTTGATCGGGGGATTCACCGACTTCTTGTCATCGAAAGGTGTCGTCGCGCTGCTAGACGCGGCGACCACCCGCGACGCGATCTCGTCGGCGGCCACGCTGGACGCGCAGGGCAAGCTCAACCTTCACTACCACGGCGCGCCGATCTTCACGAGCTTGGACAACCTGGACGAACGCATCGCCGACGTTCGTGCGTGGCAAGCGGAGTTCGGCGGCACCCACGTCAAGGTGGACACCCTGAAACTCTTCCTCGACGCCACGAACGAGTTCGGGACCGGTGCCGTCCTCGAGCCCGTCCTCACCGGTGATCGCGATCGTGGCGTCTTACGGATGAGCGAAGACGATCTGACGACCGTGATGCAGAGGCTCGACGCCGAGGCCATCGATCTCCACGTCCACGTCGTCGGCGACCGCGGGTTCCGAACTGCCTTGAACGCTGTCGAACGTGCTCGGAGGGAGCGGGGCGGCGCGTGGCAGCTCCAGGTGACTCTCGCGCATGACGAGCTCGTCGATCCTTCCGACATGCCGCGTGTCGCCGAGCTCGGCGTGATCCTTAACTGGTCGCCCCACTGGTCCGGCGGCATGTTCGGCGTCGCGGCCGCCGAGCACCTGGGTTGGGAGCGGTTCAACCGCATGTACCAGTTCAATCCGGTCATCGCGAGCGGCGGCATCGTCTCGTACGGGAGCGACGTGGTGACGCAGTACGAGGCCAGCCGCGCGGATCCCTTCTTCGGGGTGCAGGCCGGTCACAGCCGGATCGACCCGGAGTATCCGATGGAGCCGGGTCCCGGAGCGGTGGAGGGAAGCTCCATCAGGCAACCGCTTTCCGCGCGACTTTCGCGGGCCGACCTGCTGCAGGGCTACACCGTGAACGGTGCCGTCCAGTTGCGGCTCGCGGATCGACTCGGTTCGATCGCGGTCGGCAAGCACGCCAACCTCAGCGTGCTCGACGCCGATCTGTTCGACGTGCCGGACGACAAGATCCATAACGTCGAACCCGTCGCGGTCATGTTCGAAGGTCGAGTCGTGCACGGCGCCCTGCCGGATTGAACCGCTAGGGCGTCTCGTTCGGAATACTGCCTGGACGACGAGCTGAACGAAACAGCACGAAGCACGGCTCGCGTCGAGCGGCTCGTGGCAGCCGCACCCGGCGGTGTTCCGGACGCCGACGTCGGTCGCGACGCACGAGGGCTCGAGCTTCGCACCGGTCCATCCATCTCAGAAAGGGGTATGAGCCATGTCTGCACAACCGAAGTGGGAACAAACCGGACGAGCCTCGCGCCCGGTTGCAGTCAAGCGTGATGACGCCGCCATGGCGTCCGATCTCAACGCGGTTCGCATCGTGACGGTGGCCGCATTCGCCAGCATCGCTGCAGGCGTGATCCATGTCGAAGCCGCGAGGACCTTGGGACGTGGCGACACACAGACCTTCGCGTTCTTCGCGACGGTCGCGGTCGCAGAGATCGCCTGGGGGCTGGTCTCCCTCTTTCGGGCTCCGCGTTTGTGGCTCGCCTTGGGCGCGTTGGGCAACGCGGTCGTCGTTGGAACCTGGATCGTCTCCAGGACGGTCGGCCTTCCGGTCGGCGAGTTCGCGCACGAGGTCCTTCCGGTCGGGTACGCCGACGTGCTGGCAACCATCTTCGGAGCGGTGACGATCGTGGCCGCCGGCTACCTGGCCATCCGGGGAGCGAGTCCATCCCATGCCCTGGCGAGTGCACGTGGCTTCGCCCTCGTCGCCGCGATCGCGATCGGCCTGCTTGCGCTGTCCGGCGTGATGTCGCAGGCGAACGCGTTCTCCGGGAGCGGTGGTGGGAGTGGCCAGAACGCCCCCGCCGGTGGCGCCTACGGGGGGTACGGCAACGGCAGCAGCAACGGCTACGGCGGTACCGGTAGCAGCGGCGGAACCGGTGGTACCGGCACCACAACGAGCAACGGCGGCTACTGATCCGGGCAAGTCGCTCGGTGAGTTCCGCTTCGCGGCGCTCGGCCCGACCTGGGCCGGGCGCCGCGTCATCGTGGCGTCACCCGGTGGGTGCAGGGACCCGCGCGTCCGGCCGAGCCGGCGTCGGTCGCGGCTTCGCGGCGACGGTGCTGTTCCTGGCGCCGAGCCGGACCGCGGTGAGCGCCGCAACGGGGAGCGTGGCGAGCACGATCGCGCCGAGGATCAGCGTCGACGTCATGTCCGTTCCCGCCGAGACGGCGTGGATGGTGGCGAAGGCGAACAGCCCGAACGAGCCGAGGTGGATCCGACGCCACCACTTCCGGCCGATCCGGTTACGAACCAGAGACGTCACCTCCACCGCCAACAGCAGATAGAAGGCGACGATCCCCCACGCGACCGCAGCGGGATGCCACTTCGTCGCGAATGGGATGAACACACCGGTCAGCCCGAAGTGCGTATAGGTGTCCAGATAGATCGCGGCGACGTGGATCACCGTGAAGATCACGGCGAGGCCGCCGAGGAGCCGATGCAGGTCGAGGAACCAAGCGGGCCACGGCCGCTTCCGCATCAGGCGAGTGGAGAGCACCAACCCCCACGCGACCGAGGCGGTGGCGAGGCCCCACGCAACGAGCCCACCAGCGCGTGCGACGTCCCACGTGAGGTTCATGCCGCCGCCTTGCGAAGCAGGAATAGCCCGAGGCCATCGCTCGCGACGTCAGTTCCGTCGTCGAGCAGCAACAGACCTTCGGCGTCGGCGCTTGCGAGCAGGGCCGGCCCGTCGACGGGACCGGCCAAGAAGGCGGCCTTCGCGAGCACTTCGGCGAACCACGCTTGTCCCGCGATGACCGTGGACGACAGGACGGATGTTTCCGCCGGGCGCCCCGTCGCGGGATCGATCAGGTGATGGCCGCCATCCTTGAGGACCCTTCGCGTGCGCGAGCTGGTCGCGACCGCACCGTCCGCGATGCAGATGTCGCCGTGCGGCGGGCCGCCGCACGGATGCTCGACCGAGATCACCCACCCGCAGTCGTCGGGTGCCTGGCCCGCGACCCGCAGGTCACCGCCGAGGTTCACGCAGATGCCGTCGACCCGGTCGAGCAACTCCGCGACCACGATGTCGGCGGCGAGGCCCTTGCCGATACCGCCCGGGTCGAATCCGACGCCCTCGGGCAGGCGCATCAACCCGGCGATCGGATCGACCTCTATAAGAGGAGCGCCGAACTTGCGGGCATCCGATGTCTGCACCTCGGGGCGGATCTGTTCATACGAACGATCGTAGCCCGCGCGCACGACGGCACCCAGGACCGTCGGGTCGAAGCGTCCCTCGGTGAGGCCGTAGCCGTCGATCGCGCGCTGGACGAGCGCGATGGTTTCCTGCGAGACGCGCACCGATGTGCCCGCCATCGCGTTGGCGATGCTGATGTCGCTCGTCGGGCGGAACCGGCTCCACAGAGCCTCGAGCTCGTCGATCCGCTCGCGCGCCCTATCCAGCGCGGCGGCGGCCGCGCGCTGCCGGCCCGCGACCGCGATCACGTGGATATCGGTGCCCATCGCCCGGAAACGCGTGTCAGCTCGCATGGGTGGTCGTCACCGCCTTCGTTGTGGTGATGCTGTTGGTGGTTGCGATCGCCGCCGAGCCGGTCTTGCCCGACGGCAGGCCCGACGGCAGGGTAGAGCTCGTTGCGGTCCTGGCGCTCGCGGCGGCCGCGACGGACGCGTTCGCGGCGACGTCGATCGCCCGTCCGATCCCACCGAAGGCCGCGATGCTCAGGAACGTCGCAACGATGCGAGCGCGAGCCGCTGCATGTGGACGCCGGGCCATCGGTCAGCCCCCCACGGGTCCGGTCCGCGGCGTTGCCGCGCCGGCGCTGGTTCCGGTGCTGGAGACGGTTGCCGAGCTGGTTCCGATGCTCGTGCCGCTGATCGTTCCGGGCGGTGCGGCTGCGACACCGCTCCCCGCGGTTCCGGTTTGTGGCGGCGCGATGCCGATACCCGTTCCGGGTTGCGCGGGGGTGACGCCGCCCTGCTGGGGGATCGTGCCCCACTGCCCGTCCTCCGGGCCGTCGTCGCCCCATCCTCCGGGGGTCGTCGGGTATGTCGGGGTAGTGGGCGGCAGCGGCGCCGATTGGTAGATGGCTTGCGGCGGCTTGGCGGTCGACCGGGCACCCATCGCCCACCCGATCCCAAGGAAGGCCAGCGCGCCGGCAACGCCCGCGGCGGCCTGCGTCGCCTTGCTCGTTCCGCGTGGCTTGGGCGTTGGTGTCGCGGCCATCGTCGACTCCTTATTCAGGTGGGTCCGATCTCACAGGGACCAGTCCAGCGGGTCTGCCTGAGCGTGGGCTTGACCGATCCTGAGAGTCGGCTGTGGATCCATCCGAGGTCAGTGGAGGTTTGCGCCGCCTTCTTGCGGGAAGCTCATCGCAGTGAGCTCTGAGATCACGTTCGACGTCGCCTCACTCGACGAGGCGGGACTTGCCACCTACCTGCAAGCGCACGAGGCCGGATCACGCGCTGCGGAGGGCGTCGCGAAGCAGCTCCTCGGTCGGAACGATGTCGATGCCGACGCGAGGGCGTTCCTGCGGACCTTCATCGTGGAGATCCGAGTCGAGCGTGCGCATCTCACGTCGTTGCTCGAGCGCCTGGAACGCGACGAGAGCCTCGTGCACCGCGGGTTCCAAGCCGCAGCCATGCTGGCGGAGATGGCCAGCAGGGTCGCGGCGACCGCATCGCCGAGACCGTTCTCGGACCTCGAGGCCTTAGCGATCGGTGTGTGGGGCAAGCGTCTTCTGTGGGGGGCGCTGATCGAGCTTTCGGTCATCGACGAACGCATCGCGGAACTTCCGCTCGACTCGTTGACCGAGCAGGCCGAGCGTCAGGAGGTCGAGCTGCTGCGCCTGCGAAGCGACGCGGTTCTCAGGTCGCTCACGTCCCGGCCGTCGTAATCCGTCATCCGCGGAACTCCGGTGTCGCTGCCGATATCGCGGCGCGCCGACGTGCTGCGGCCGACCGCCACGGGTTCTCCATCATCTGGATGGCGATTTCATCTCCGCAGGTGGCGCACGTTCGCACGTCACGAAACGCCGGATCGGCCTACATGACACCGTGATCTGGTCCGCTAGGATGCTGCCCCAGTGGTCCGACGCCCCCCCGTTAGTCGGGCCGCCGCTCGTGGCGCGATCGCCGTCCTCATCACGACACTGGTGTTGTCGACGTTGGTCGCGCCCGCGCTGGCGGCCCCCGCGCCCGTCGATGAAGGCGCGAGCCGCGCCTCGAAGGCGCCGGTTGTCGTCATCGTGCTCGAGAATCACGAGTACGGCTCGATCGTCGGCTCGCGCACCGCGCCGTACTTGAAGACGTTCGCGCGCGGGGGCACGTTGTTCACTCACTTCCACGCGCTGCACCACCCGTCGTTGCCGAACTACCTCGAGATGACCTCCGGGTCGGCCAACGGGTGCAACTCCGACGACTGCGCGAAGGCGCGGTTCAAGACGAGCAGCGTGTTCTCGCAGCTGTCGCACAACGGGATCAAGTGGGCCGCGTGGGCGGAGTCGATGGGATCTCGTTGCAGGATGAACTCGGCGGGCTCGTACGCGTCGTGGCACAACCCGGCGCTGTACTACCACAACCTGATGACGCGGATCTGCAGGGCGCGGGACGTCCCGTACCCGAAGCACCTGCCGCGGACCTTGCCCAGGTTCGTGTTCGCCGTCCCGAACCTGTGTCACGACATGCACGACTGCTCGATCGCGACCGGGAACAAGTGGCTGAGGAGCCACGTGCCTCCGCTGCTGCATCACGGCGCGATCGTGATCATCACGTTCGACGAAGGCGTGACCGATGCCGGCGGCGGTGGCCACGTCTTCACCGCGATGCGAGGTCCCGGGGTGCCGCACCGGCGGAACCCGCGCACGTACTCGCATCGGAGCTTGCTCGCAGGGATCGAGCGGCACTTCCGGATGCCCCGGTTGAACGGCGCGCGCAAGGCGCGGCCGCTTCGGATCCCCTAGATCGCTGCTCGTTTGTCGCGCCAGGTGGTCGGCGCGTCGCCCATCCGCCGCTTGAACGCGCGGCTGAACGCTTCTTGCGACTCGTATCCGGCCCGCTTGGCGATCTGCGCGACGGTGAGATCGGTCGAGGCGAGCAGATCCGTCGCGAGGTGCATGCGCCATTCAGTGAGGTAACGGATCGGCGAGAGCCCAAGCACATCCCGGAACCGCTGGTCCAGGAGCGACCGGGACACGGCGGCCTCGTGGGCGAGCTCCGAGACGGTCCACGGATGCTCGGGTCGGGTGTGGAGGCAGGCGAGCGCGGGCGCGAGCGCCGGGTCGTGGAGGGCGGTGATCCATCCGTGTTCCGCTGAGGGCGCCGACGCGAGGTGCAAGCGCAGCATCTCTATGAGAAGGAGTTCCGGGAGGCGCGTCGACGCTGCGTCCGAGACCGCCGTGCCGGTCGACGTTGCGAGCGCGTAGTCGATGCTCGCGCGAACCCACTGGGCCGCCGGCTCTTCGAGCCGGACGACGAAGACGTTCGGGAACGCACGCATCCGCGGATCGAACAGCGGGTCGTCCGAGTGGAGGTAGCCGCACACGACGTCCGTTCGGTCGCCTTCGCCACCGTGCCGGAGCACGGGGAGCGTCGTCCACGGCGGAGGCGAGAGCAGCGAGAAGATCGGCACGCTCTCCGCGTCGGCCGAGCCGCCCATCTCGTACTCGTCGCCATATGGGAGCACGATCACGTCTCCCTGGTTCGCCCAATGGCGTTCGCCATCGGGACCAGCGACCCAGCAGGATCCCTTGGCGACGATGTGGAACATGATCAGCCGGTCGGCGTCCGGCTCGACCGCGTGCGCGAACTCGCCGGCGGCTTGCGGCGACGAGAACGACCACGCCTCGGTGAACTCGGACCGAAAGAAGATGGCGCCGTCGAGTTGCAGCCGGTCCAACGCCTGCGCGAGCGGCAGGCCGTCCGCGCTCGTTTCGACTGGCGTTTCGGTCATGGTTCTCGGTGCCCCAGTCATTCTCGTTCACCGGTTCTGTCCGGAGACTGGAGTGTGCCACCGGATACGGGATCCGGGGAGACCGAAGGAGGACGAGATGCCGCTGTTCATGGACGTGCATCAGACGCTGCCGGAGGGTGTCACGGCCGACGCGTTATTCGACGCGCACAAGGCCGACCTCGCGACGCAGAGCAAGTACGGCGTGAAGTACGTCAACTTCTGGGGCGACCCCGAGGGCGGGAAGGCGTTCTGTCTGGTCGAAGCGCCGGACCCGGAGACGGCGAGCGCCGTGCACCGCGAGGCGCACGGACTCGTGGCCGACGAGATCTACCCAGTGTTCCAGGGCTGAGCCGGCCGGCGAGGGCGGCGGACCGGTTCCGGTTCGCCTCCTTCGTCGTGCCTAGGCCCCCGGCGCTTCGAGCGTGGCCTTGATGTTGGCGAGGTCGCTACGGAACCCTTTGGGGACGTCGCGCGAGAGCTTCCAGCTCATCATCTTGCCGAGCGTCGACGGATCGGTGAACTGTGCGCCCTTGGTCAGGGTCGTCGTGCCGCCGTTGTCGGCGATCGTGAACCAATGATGCGCCGTTCCGAGCGAACCCTTCGAGTCCCAGGCGAACTTCTTGTTCGGCTCCATGTCGGTGATCGTGCTGTGTTCCTTCTGGGTGCCGAACTGGCTCGCGGTCGTCGAAAACGCGCTGCCGACCTCCGCAGGCCCATCGGTGTCCTTCGCGACCGCCAGGCCGTGCCCGGCCCAGTCGCTGTGCTTCGTGAAGTCGCTCACGTACCCGTACACCTTGTCCGCGGGTGCGTTGATCGAGATCTGCTCCTCGTAGGTCTTCATCGTCGTCCCCCCTGGCGCGGACGGCGACCGTCCGGCATTGCCGATAGTAGCGCCCTGGCCTGCAGACAGGGGATACTGCGTTCGGCGTTACGCGGCGAACCATCGCCGGCGGCGAGTGGCGCCGAACTCGGCCTTCTCTTCGGTGATCGCGGTCGAAGGTTCGAAGAACGTGCCCGTCGGCGACGTGCCGGAGAAGAAGTCGACCAGGACGCGGCCGACGAGGTGGTCGCCCCATTCGACGTAGCAGGTCGCCTTGCCGTCGTAGGGCGCCGGCGCGTCCTCGCCGCGGATCTGCGCGATGAGTTCGTCCGCGACCACTCGGGCGGCGCCCTCGGCGAAGACGCCCGCTTTGGCCGTGCCGACGCTGGTGACATCTCCGACGGCGTAGACGCCTGGGTACTTCGTCGCCAGGGTTCCCCGATCGACCGGTATCCAGCTGTCCTCGGTCATCCCTGAGGCCTCGACGACTTGGGGCGCGCGATGCACCGGAATCGCAAGGAAGAGATCGCACGGCAGCGCCGTGCCGTCGTCGAGCGTCACGGTCGCGCCGTCGGCGTCGCGCGAGGTCACGCGGTGCTGTGGAACGAAGCGGATGTCGGCTCGCTCGAAGCGCTCAAGCAACGCGTTCGATGTCTCGGGTGAGGGCGGGATCGGCGTGCCGAAGGGCATCACGAGCGTGATGGTGGCCGCGTCGCGCACGCCGCGATCCCGAAGGAACTCATCGAGCAACACGGCCGCCTCGCTCGGCGCAGGCGGGCACTTGAACTGCGGCCCGCACACGCCGACGACGGCGTCGCCCGACGTGAAGGACTGCAGACCGTCGCGCGCTCGGAGCGCGCCGTCGAACGAGTAGAACTCGGAGCCGCCGTCATCGAGGCCGGGCGTGGCGGCCGTGTCGTAATCGGCGCCGAGCGCGATGACCAACACGTCGGCGTCGTACGTCTCCAGGTCGGTCACCACGCGCCGCGTCTCGGGATCGATCGACTCGATCGCTTCCTGCCGGAAGCGCACGCCGCGCTTCGCGAGACCGCTGTAGGGCACACGGATCGCTTCGGCCGAGGTCTTGCCGAAGAGCAGGTCGAGCTTCGAATACCCGAAGACGAACGCGTCGGCCTTGTCGATCAGCGTGCAGTCGAGGCCGTCGCCGACCGCGTCCGAGAGACGCGAGGCGAGCTCCAATCCGCCGAAGCCGGCGCCGAGGATGAGGATGCGCATCGCGGCAGCCTACGCGGTGTGCCGGGCGCGCGCTGTGTCAGTCGACCGCGTGTGCTTCGACTTCGGCGTCCACGGGCGTGGGTTCGGCTCGCACGGGGAAGGTTGGTGACCGTACCTCTTCCGCCTCGCGGCGGGCGAACTCCTCAGCGAACCACGCAGCACCCGTTCTCGCCGCAGCCTTGGCATCGACGAGAAGGGCGTCGAGCCCGTCGTCCTCGGGCTCGTCGCTCACTCGCAACGCATCGTCTGGCCAGACCGAAGTCTCGTCGACGCGATCCGCCTCATCGCTCCGCACCAGGCAGGTATCGGCACGACGGGCCGGACCCTTATCTACGTGCTGGTTCCCACGATGGCGCAACGGCCCGCGGCGGGCATATCGTGAGTGACCACGTCGATCGGAGGGATCTGGATGACCCAGGTCGCAACCCCCGAGCAGGATGGCTTCACGATGCCGGCGGAGTGGTCCCCGCACGCCGCCACCTTGATGGCGTGGCCGTTGGAGGCCGACTACTGGCAGGGGCGCGCCGAACAAGCGCGCGAAGAGTGGGCCGGCGTCGCGCGGGCCGTTGCCGCCGCGGAGCCGGTGATCATGGTGTGCAACCCCGGCGATGAGCAGAGCGTGTTGCGGCACTGCGGAAGCGCCGTCGAGGTGCTTCCGATCCCGATCGACGACTCGTGGATGCGCGACTCGGGGCCGATCTTCGTACGGAACGACGCGGGCGAAGTATCGGCCGTTTCGTTCCGCTTCAATGCGTGGGGCGAGCGGTTCCCGTCGTGGGCAAACGACGACGCGATGCCGGCCGCGGTCGCCGCGCACCTCGGCGTGCGGCTGTTCGAGGCGCCGTTCGTGCTGGAGGGCGGTTCGATCCTGACCGACGGAGAACGCACACTGCTCACGACCGAGATGTGCCTGCTCAGCTCGAATCGGAACCCCGGCATGACCAAGGACGAGATCGAGCGCGGATTGCACGAGTACCTCGGCGTCGACACCGTCGTGTGGCTGCCGTACGGCATGGCCGGCGACGTCGGGCCGGTCGCGACCGACGGTCACGTCGATGGCGTTGCCACCTACCTCGAGCCCGGCCGCATCGCGCTGCTGGTTCCGGACGACCCGAACGACGAAGATCATGACTTCGGCGAAGCGAACCTCGCCGCGCTGGGCGATGCGGTCGACGCGCACGGGCGGCCGATCGAGGTCGAGCGGCTGGTCGGCGCCGACGGCCGGAACGCGTATGCGAACTGCTACATCGCCAACGGGATCGTCGTGGCGCCGATGACCGGGGCGGAGACCGACGAGCGCGGCGTCGCGCAGCTGGGGAAGCTCTTCCCCGATCGCGAGGTGATCGGCGTCCCGGCCGCCACGATCGCGTTCGGCGGCGGCGGGCCCCACTGCATCACGCAGCAAGTTCCGGCCTAGCGGCGGAGACCCTTTAGGTCTTCCGGAGGGTCCGCCGCATCGGCCGTGCGTGGGAGCATGGTCGGATGCGCCGTCGCTTCCCCGTGTTGCTCGGTTCGATCGTGGTCATCGCTGCGCTGCTCGGCGCCGCCCAGCCGAGCGGCGCCACGCCGTCCTCGAGCCTGACCCGGGCGCCGTACCTCACCGACCTCGTCCAACGGCACGTCACTGTCAACTGGGCGACGACCCCCACCTTCACGAGGGGCCACGTCGCGTACGGGCAGCAGGGAGTCGAGCCGTGCGACGCACACCGCGCAAGCGCCGTCGCCACGCCTATCACGGTGGGGACGGTCGCGGAGACGCAGTGGGCGGCGAACCTCAACAAGCTCAAGCACGACGTGGCGTACTGCTACTCCATATATGGAGGCCCGCAAAACCTCCTGGGCACCGGCACGCCGCCCGTCTTCCACTCGCAGCTCGGGCCCAACTCGACGGCGCCGATCACGTTCGCCGTCTTCGGTGATTGGGGTCAGGTCAACTCGGTCGGAGCGAACCCCGACCAGGCAAACGTGATGTCGCAGATCGCAGCGAGCGGCGCTCGGTTCGCCGTCACCACCGGCGATACCGGCTATCCGGACGGATCGCAGATCAACTACGGCGATCTGCAGCAGACGGGCAGTAACACGAGCGCGGTATTCGGACCGTCGTTCTGGCCCGTCGCCGGCGCGTCGATCCCACTCTTCAACGGGCAGGGCAACCACGGCGAGTCGAGCGCGGCGCTCGACAACTGGCCCGAGAACGCGGCGGTCAAGAGCTCCGGCGGCCGCTATCAGATGGACGTCAACTGTTGTCAGAACATGACGAAGTCGACCAGCTATCCGAGCGAGTGGTACGCGTTCAACGCGGGACCCGTGCGGTTCTACGTCCTCGACGCGTCGTGGGACAACGGCAACGTCGGCAACTCGACGATCTACCGCAACGACTTCGACGCGCACTGGGCGATGGGCGACGCCGAAAGAACCTGGCTCGAGAACGACCTGGCGCAGCATCCCACGCAGATCTCGTTCGCGTTCTTCCATTTCCCCCTGTACACAGCGAACGCGACCGAAGCGAGTGACTCATATCTGGAAGGCGCGACATCGCTGGAGGGGTTGCTCGGCCAGGGCGGCATCGACATCGTGTTCAACGGGCATGCACACATCTATGAGCGAAACACGGCGTCGGCGTCAGGGATGCCGGTGAGTTACGTCACCGGAGGTGGCGGCGCCGGCCTCGAGCCGGTCAGCGTGTGTGGCGCGCCGGACGCGTACTCGATCGGTTGGACGCCGTCGACGTCGACGGGTTCGAAGTGCGATGGCGGCACGAAGCCGACGAGCGCCGACCAGGTCTATCACTTCCTGTTGGTGACGGTGAATGGTCCGCAGGTGACGGTGACGCCGACCGACGAGCTCGGCCGCACGTTCGACCAACAGACCTACAACCTGTCGCCTTAGCCGGCGGACGGCGACTCGGGCATCCGGACCGCGAACGTGAATGTCGCGCGTTCTTCGAACCCGATCGATCGATAGACCGGCTCGCCCATCGGGCTCGACTGGAGCACGGCGACTCGGTATCCCGCGTCGCGCCCGGCGGCGATCGCTGCGAGCGAGACCAGGCGCCCAAGCCCGGTTCGGCGTGCGTCCGGCAACGTGCCGACGTTGAAGAGCCCCACCACGCCGGCCGCTGCCAAGAGCGTGCTGGTTGCGAGCGGCGCGCCGCGGCGCCTCGCGAGGAAGGTGCGGATCGTCGACCGATCAGCAAGGCCGTCGAGCGCGTCGAGGTACGGATCAACGGAGGTCGGCGGCAGACCGTTAGTCGTGAGCGCGATCATCGACGCGTCGCGCAGCGCCTCGGGGTCGGCGTCAACTTCCTCGACCACGGTGTCCTCCGCACGGTCGATCTGCGGCAGGTCTGTAAGGTCGATCAACATCCCGGGCGTTCCGGTGCCCGTCTCGAAGCCGCGCGTTTGGAGTGCCGACTCGACGGCGGGGTCGCGCGGCAGGAACCAGAGCACGGGAGCGCTCGCCGCGTCGAACGGCTCGAGGACCGTCGCGATCGCGGTCGCGAGATCGCCGCCGGTCGGCGTCCCGATCGCGCCGTTGAACAGCAGAAGCGGCACGTCGCTCAACCACCGGACGCAACCCATAACGTGATCCAGCCTGGCGCCGGGGAAGCGCTCGAACACGGGCTGCCAGCCGCGGAGGTTCTCCTCGATCGTCGCGGCGGGATCGACGATGTCGTCGAGTCTGAGAACGCGCACCGGGGGAGTGTAGGACCGCTTGGTCAGGCCGCGGACACCGGCTCCGCCGCGACCGCGTGGTGTCGCCAGGGGGCGGCGAGCCGGCGCACGCGGTGTTCGGCCGACCGGCGTAGCGGCGTCTTCCGCGTTTCGGGCTTCCGGAAGAACGCGAGCTTCGCGAGGTCGACGGCGACCATGTAGGCGAGGACGAATGCGGTGACCACCAGGTAGAACGTGGCGGGCAGTGCGGCGAAGCCGAGCGTGGATGCGAGCGGGGATCGCGTGAGGTAGATGCCGACGATGAGCACGCCGACGGCCGACAGTGCCAGCGGGAGCGACGGCTTGCTCCGGAAGAACGGCACGCGCAGCGTTCGGATCGCGAACACGACGATGGTCTGGGTCGCCAGCGACTCGATGAACCACCCCGTGCGGAACTCCGGCGCGCTGGCGTGCAGCACGTGGATCAGGACGAGGAACGTGGCGATGTCGAACACCGAGCTGATCGGGCCGAAGCGGAACATGAACCGGCGGATCGAGCGCACGTCCCAGTGCGACGGCCGAACGAGTTGCTCCTCGTCCACGTGGTCGGTCGGGATCGTGAGCTGGCTCACGTCGTAGAGCAGGTTGTTCAGCAGGATCTGCGACGGCAGCATCGGCAGGAACGGCAGGAACGCCGCCGCGATCGTGACGCTGAACATGTTGCCGAAGTTGGACGACGTCCCCATCCGCACGTACTTGATGGTGTTCGCGAAGGTGCGACGGCCCTCGACGATGCCGTCGGCGAGCACGTCCAGGTCGTGCTCCAGCAGGATGATGTCGGCGGCGTCTTTGGCTACATCGACCGCCGTGTCGACCGAGATGCCGACGTCGGCATGGTGCAGCGCGAGCGCGTCGTTCACGCCGTCTCCGAGGAACGCGACCGCCGAGCCTGCGTTGCGCTGTGCACGCAGGATCCGCGCCTTCTGCTCCGGACTCACCCGCGCGAAGATCGAGATGCCGTCGACCTGTTCGTCGAGCGCGGCGTCGTCCATCCCGTCGAGGTCGTCACCCGTCAGCACGGCGTCGGCGGGTATCCCGATGGAACCGCACACCGATGCCGCCACGATCGCGTTGTCGCCGGTGACGATCTTGACGCGGAGGCCCAGCGCGGCGAGCCGCTTGATCGAGGCGGCCGCCGACGCTTTCGGCGGGTCGAGGAACACGAGGAAGCCGTTGAGCGTGAGCCCTCGCTCGTCATCGGCGCCTACCTTGTCGGCGCCGTCGGCGCGGCGGCTGGCGACGGCCACGACGCGCACGCCCCGCTCGAACTCCTTCTTGAGGACATCGCGCATCGCATCGGTGACGCCGTCACACAGCTCGAGCACCGACTCGGGTGCACCTTTCGTGATGAGCAGGCGACCGCTGCCTTCGTCGACGAGCACCGAGGTGCGACGGCGGTCGTGGTCGAACGGAACGATGTCCAGGACCGTGGCGCCGTCGACATTCGAACCGGTCGCGTCGCGGAGCGCCTCGTCGAGCGGGCCACCACCGCCGCCCGCGCCCGAAACCATCGCGTCGGTGCACAGCAGCCCGAGCTTCACGATCGCATCGGACTGAGCACCGTCCGGGTCGATCGCGCGCTCGAAGGTGATCTTGCCCTCGGTCAGGGTGCCCGTCTTGTCTGAGAACAGCACGTCGATGTCGCCGAGGTCCTCGATGCTCACCAGTCGCTTGACGAGCACCTTGCGCTCCGCGAGGCGGTGTGCCCCCGTCGCGAGGCTCGTCGACACGACCGCCGGGAGCAGCTGGGGCGTGATCCCCACCGCGATCGCGAGTGAGAACAACACCGCGTCGATCAGCGGTCGTCCGAGCGCGATGTTGATCACGAGGATCGCCACGCTCAGCGCGCCTGCGACCTTGGCGAGCAAGGCAGAGAACTTCGTCAGTCCGACCTGGAACTCCGTCGGGGCGTGCCGCTCGCCGAGGCCGAGCGCGATCGCGCCGAACCGCGTGCCGGCGCCGGTCGAGACGACCACGGCTTGCACAGAGCCGCGGTGCACGACGGTTCCCATGAACAGAGCGGGGGAGGCTCCATCCTTCGGCGTTGCCGAGGCCGCGGGGCCGGCCGTCTTCTCGACGGGCAACGATTCGCCGGTCAGGATCGATTCGTCGCACTCGAGGTCCTTCTCGGACACGATCCGCAGGTCGGCGGGAACGATCGCGCCGATCCCGAGTGACACGACGTCGCCCGGCACGAGCTTCGTCGCGTCGACGTCGACCGGCATGCCGTCCCGGAGCGTCGAGACCTCTCGGCGGATCTGCGAGTGCAGCGCCTCCGCAGCTCGGTCGGCGCGGAACTCGTTGGCGGTGCCAAGGCCGACCGACGCCGTGACGATCGCGGCGATGATCAGCGCGTCAGCGCCCTCGCCGACCAGCGCCGAGACCAGCGCCGCCCCGAGCAGCAACAGGAGCAGTGGCGAGCGGAACTGGCCGATCAAGGTTCGCCACAGGCTCGCGTGGTGCGTTCTGACGGCGTTCGGTCCGTCGGCGGCGAGCCGAGTTTCGGCCTCCGCGCTCGTCAGGCCCGTCTCCGATGTACCGAGCGCGGAAAGGACCTCGGTCGCCTGCATCGACGCCGCCGCGTCGAGCGACGGTCGGTCGGACATGGGATGCAGCGTAGCGAGAGCCGCGGCGGTTAGCGGGACGCCGACGCACCCAGAACGAGAACGGGCCGGGCCCGAAGGGCCCGGCCCGTTCCCACAGCGTCACCCTCGCAAGGAGGTCGGTCCTCGTAACACCGAGGCTTCGTCCGGTGAGACCGGGCCGGAGCTCGCGAGGTCGGTGAGCTGGCGTGGATTTGCCGGTCGCCCGGCAGAGCCGTTACCGGCTCGTAGGGACGGCTAGCAGCCAGTCACCTCGAGGGTCTCATGCTCTATATGCAGTCGGACCACCTCCTTCCTCTCGTGCCAGACATGCTGCCGCAGGATCGGCCGCAAGACAACCGTCCGAGGCCCCGACGTTGCGGCCGAACGGCCGAAGCGCGGCTTCGACCCGAGGACTAGGCTCGTCGGGACCGACCGAGGGAGGCAGCCGTGGGGACGAGGAGCAGGCGTCGGAGTGCGATCGCGGGAGCCGTGGCGCTCGCCGCGGGTGTGATCGGATGGGCCCTCCCGGCGTCCACGGCATCGGCGAGCACCGCCCAGACACTGGCCGCGCCGATCACGGTCGTCACGATCGGGTTCGACGACGGGACCGCGGACCAGTTCGCCGCCCGCCTCGTGCTGCAGAGCCACGGCATGAACGCGACGTTCTACATCAACAGCGGTCCGATCCTGGCGGGCGACCCCGACCACATGACGGTCGCGCAGTTGGGGGCCCTCGCCGCGCTCGGCAATGAGATCGGCGGGCACACGATCGATCACGCGAACATCCAGCCGCTGTCGACGGCCGACGCGACCCACGAGGTCTGCGACGATCGCGCGCAGCTCGCGGCATGGGGGCAGCAGGAGGGGTTCCCCGCGCCGATCTCGTTCGCGTATCCGTTCGGGTCGTGGGATACCAACTCCGAGGCGATCGTGGCGAGCTGCGGGTACACGAGCGCGCGCACGGTCTCCGGCGTGTCGATCCACGTCTCGAAGGGCAAGATCGGCGAAACGATCCCGCCGGCCGACCCATACGCGACGCGTACGCCGCCCAACCCCAAGAAGGCGACGAAGCTCTCGACGATGGAGAAGTACGTCACCAACGCGGAGACCGCCGTGGCCTCATCCGGCCAGAGCCTGTGGATCCAGTTCGTGTTCCACCGCTACTGCCCGTCTCACTGCGGGGCGTACACGATCCAGCCGGACAAGTTCACTGCGCTGTTGGACTTCCTCCAGGCCGAGGAGCAGGCGCAGCGGGTTAGCGTGCTGACGACCGCTCAGGCGATGGCGCTGTCCTGACCCCGCGTCTGTCGCTCGGTCGGCTCGTCTCGCTGTCGATCCAGCGCACGAACAGCACCGCGATGATCACGAGATAGAGCATCCCCGACGGGATCCACATCAGCAACCCGGCAAGCTGCTGGTCGGCGAGAGCCCCGATGTCGTGCGCGCGCTCGGCCGCCGCATACGCGGGGTACCACACCGCCGGGGAGAACGTGAGCATCGCGCCGAGCACCGTCATGACAGTGGTGGCCACCAAGACCTCGACGATCGCGAACCCGGTGCCGATCCGCTGCCGAAGGCCCGGCGTGAGGATCGGCCACCAGAAGAACAGCGCCGTGACGAGCAGCGTCAGGTGCTCGAGCGCGTGCAGCGAGTTGTTCCTGAGCGCCGTCTGGAAGGCGAGCGGGGTGTGCCACGCGAGCAGGGCAACCGTCGAGATCACGAGGCCGGACATCGCCGTGCGGCGTGCGGCGCCGTCGCGGGCCCACAGCTCACCCTCGATGTGTCCGGCCGCTCGACGCAGGCGCATCGGCAGCACTTCCTCGAACGCTCGAAGGGGTTCGCCAAGCACGATCAGCGGAGCGACGATCGTGATCAATGCGAGGTGCTGCAGCATGTGCGCCCAGAACAGCTGGTCTGCGATCGAGTCGGCGGGGCCGTCGAGGACCAGCGCGGCGACCGTCAGCCCGGCGAGCATCGCGGCGATGGACCCGGTGGCCGGGCGTTGCAGCCCACGCCGGCGCCTCGCGCGCACGCCGCGGAGGTAGACGGCGCCGATCGACCCGAAGACGACGAACGAGGCGACGAGCCCGATCACGGCGCGGCGCAGCTCGACAGCAGCAGGTGGGGAACGATCCCACCCAGGACGATCAGCACGATGAACAGCCCGGACGAGAGGCACCCGCACAGCGTCATGAACCGCATCCGCTCCAGGCGCGCCGGTTCGTTCTCCCGTGACCCCGCGCGCCGGAACCGCACGAACGAGACGACGCCGGCCGCCACGGCGATCGCGAGCGCGGCGACCGTGATCACGACCAGCACCAGCGAGATCGACGAGAACCCGCCCGCTTCACACCCGACCTCCGCGAACGCGTCGGAGAGCAGCAACTGCGCCGCCCACGCCGCCGGCGGTCCGAGGATCCCGAACCAGGCCAGCGCGAGCCCGCCGCGGTCCTGACGCGGCTGCTCCTCTTTCTTCGTCGGAACGCTCAGCTCCGCCATCAGAACCTCGGCGAGATGTACAAGACGGTGAAGATCGCGAGCCACACCACGTCGACGAAGTGCCAGTACAGCGCGCCCGTCTGCACGGCCGCGTGATGCTCACGATCGAAGTGCCCGGCGAACGAACGGACCTCGAGCCAGCTCACGATCAAGATCGCGCCGATCACGTGCAACGCGTGCAGGCTCAAGATCGTGAAGAACAGCGAGCCGTACGCATCGGTGCGCCACGAGAACGACGCCTGCGAGTACTCGTAGCCCTGGATCGCGAGGAATCCGATCGCGAGGAGGATCGAGATCACGATCCCGATCCGCATGCGTGCGACGCTGCCCTTCTCGATCCCGCGCTCGGCGATGATCATCGGGATGCTGCTGCCGACGAGCAGCACGGTTGCGATGGCCCCGAGCACGATGTCGGGCTGTTCCACCCCGGGCGGCGGCCAGGTCGGCGCCTCGAAGCGAAGGAACAGGTACGAGGCGAGCGCGGTCCCGAACAAGGTGAGCTCGGCCACGATGAACAGCGCCATCCCCCACCACCCGGGCGCCCGTGCGCCGCGCGGCTCGACCTGCGCAATGCTCATGCAGGCACGCCTCCGATCCGCCACGTCCACGCGCCGATGAAGGCGAGCGTGATCACGCCAGCGACGATCGCGGCAACCTCCGCTCCGACCAGCAGCGACACGAAGACGCCGGCGAACCCGAGCGCGGTCAGCAACGGCAGGATCGACCCCTCGGGCATGTGGATCGCTTCCTCCGGATCGGCATCGGTGACGGTCGTGCCGAGGATCTCGCGGCCGTCGGTGAGGGTCAGGTTGCTCGCGAGCTCCGGCTGCTCCCACAACGGGTCACGGCCCTGCACCACGGGGATCGACGCGAAGCCGTAGTGCTGCGGCGGCGACGTCGTCGCCCACTCGAGCGTCGCCGCGCCCCACGGGTTGGCGTCCGCCTTCGGGCCGGCCACCAAACTCTTGATCGCGTTGATCGCGACGAGCACCGCGCCGACGAAAACGACCGCCGCGCCGATGCTCGACAGCAGGTTCAGCCCGCCGACGCCGAGATCCGGCGAGTACGTGTAGATGCGCCGGGGCATCCCCATCAACCCCATGATGTGCATCGGGAAGAACGTGGCGTTGAACCCGATGAAGATCAGCCAGAACGACCACTTGCCGAGCGTCTCGCTGTACATGCGGCCGGTGATCTTCGGAAACCAGTAGTGCAGCCCCGCGAACATCGGGAACACCGCCCCGCCGAACAGCACGTAGTGGAAGTGCGCCACGATGAAGTACGAGTCTGTCACGCCCTGGTCGAAGGGCACGCTCGCGAACATCACGCCGGTCACGCCCCCGATCACGAACACGACGATGAACCCGATCGCGAACAGGAACGGCGTCGTGAACACCGGCCGGCGCCCACGGATGATCGTCGCGAGCCACGCGAAGATCTGCACGCCGCTCGGGATCGTGATGATCATGCTCGCCGCCGCGAAGAACGTCAGCCCCAACGACGGGAGCCCCGTCGCGAACATGTGGTGCACCCACACGCCGAACGCGATGATCCCGGTCAGCACCGTCGCCAGCGCGACGTAGGGGTAACCCACGATCGGCCGCCGCGCGAACGTCGGGATCACGGTCGAGATGATTCCGACAGCGGGCAGAAAGATGATGTACACGTCCGGGTGCCCGAACAGCCAGAACAGGTGCTGCCACAGCAGCGAGTCGCCCCCCGCCGTCGCATCGAAGAAGTGCGTCCCGAGGTTCCGGTCCAGCTGCAGCAGCACGTTCGCGTACGTCAGCGGCGGCATCGCGAGGACCATCATCCAGGCGGTGACGAACATGGCCCAGACGTAGAGCGGCATCCGCGCGAGCGACATACCGGGCGCCCGGAGCTTCATGATCGTGACGATCAGGTTGATCGCGCCCGCCGTCGTCGAGATCGACAGGAAGATCAGGCCCAGCGACCAGATGTCCATATTGATCCCCGGGTTGAAGACCGGCCCGGTCATCGGCGGGTAGGCGAACCACCCACCGTTCGGCGCGGCGCCCACCGCGAACCCGGCGTAGAGGAACAGCCCCGCGCCCAGGAAGATCCAGTAGCTGAACGCGTTCAGTCGCGGGAACGCCATGTCGCGCGTCCCGACCATCAGCGGCACGAGGTAGTTCGCGAGCCCCGTGAACAGCGGCGTGATGAACAGGAAGATCATCGTGGTGCCGTGCATGCTGAACAGCTCGTCGTACTGCTCGGGCGTCAGGTGTGTCGCGCCGGGCTGGGCGAGCTGCCACCGCATCAGGGCCGCCTCGACCCCGCCGAGGAAGAAGAAGATCAGTGCGGTGACGATGTAGCGCTTGCCGATGCGCTTGTGGTCGCCGGTGGTGAACCACGAGACCGGGCCTGGCTCTTCTCCCCAGATCTCTTCGAGGCGTTCTTCGGTCGCGGTTGCCATCAGCTGAGCGTCTCCAGATATGCGACGAGCTGGCGCAGCTGTGTCGGCGTCAGACCGCTCGCAGGCATCTGCGTCCCGGGCTTGATCGCCTGCGGGTTCTCGATCCAGGCGGCGAGTTCGTCCGGGGTGTTGGGGATAGTCCCGGACGCCAACATGGTGCGGCTCGCGACGTGCGTGAGGTTGGGCCCCACGGTGCCGCTGGCGTTGGTCCCGGTGATCGAGTGGCAATACACGCACGACGACCCGAGGAACACCTGCTGTCCTTGCAGGGCCTCACCCGGCGGTGGCTCGGGCGCCGCTTTCTGCTGATCGGCGACCCACGCGTTGAAGGCGTCGGAGGACTCGGCTACCACGTTGAACCGCATGTGTGCGTGTTGCAGCCCACAGAACTCCGAGCATTCGCCCAGGTACGTCCCGTCGGTGTCGGCCTGCACGGTGACCTCGTTTGTGCGGCCGGGGATCGCGTCGACCTTCCGCTGCAGCCGCGGCACCCAGAAGCTGTGGATCACGTCCGTGCTGGTGACCTCCATCAAGACGGGCTCGCCGGTCGGGATGTGCACCTCGTTCGCGGTGTCGATGCCCTGGGTCGGGTACTGGAACTCCCACCACCAGCGGTGCGCGATGACGTTGATCGTGAACACATGCGTCCCGGTGTCCTCGTTCGCCTGCGCTTGGAGCGCGACGAGCGTGATCACGAATAGGACGATCAGCACGACGATCGGGAAGGCGATGCCCCCGAGCAACACCATCCGCGTGCCGCCGTGGTCCTCGAGGTTCGGCGCTTCGTCGTCGGCGTCCTGCCGCCGGTGGAACAGTCCGTACGCGAGGAAGCAGATCACGACCAGGAACACGAACGCGGCGATCGCGAACATGCCGACGGCCAACATCGAGATGCGATGCGCGCCGGGACCCGAGGCGCTGGTCATCGTCCCGGGTCCGGAACACGCTGCGTCGGTGAGCGCCAGGATGGCAGCGAGCACGGCGGATCCTTGGATGACCCTGGACCTCGTGCTCATCGGCGACGCTTTCAGTCGTAACGAGGAGCCGCTACCCGAGCCCGACGCGCTCGAAACCCTGTCGCATGCTTATTCCGACGCCGACTGGGTACACGACCGCTCGTGCCCGCGTTCTGTGGGCGAGCGGAGGCTGGATCGAGATGGCGGATGAGGCGGTCCCTCGGGGCCGTTTGTCGCGCCGGGCGTTCATCCGCAACGTCAGCATCGTCGCGGTGTCCGCGCCGGTTCTGCTCGACGCATGTTCGCCCCACACCGAGACGCCGCCGCCGTACGAGGGGTCGCCCTCGCCCGCGATCAAGGCCCAGCCGCCGGGCGTCCTCAGCTACTTCTCAGCGAACGAGGCAGGCGTGATCGGTGCGCTGTTGGACAACGTGATCCCCGGCGCGCCGGGCGTGCCGAGCGCCTCCGAGGCCGGCGTCATCAACTTCATCGATCAGCGCCTCTCGACCAACGAAGGCGTGCCGACGTACACGTCGCCCCCGTACGCCAAGGCGTACAACGGGCCGAAGCCACCCGGTCCCGACACCGACCAGATCATCTGGGTTCCGGCGTCCGAGCTGTATCGCTACGGCGTGCAGGAGGTCGAGCTCACATCGGGTCAGACGTACAAGAAGAGCGTCCAGCTCATCGACGAGTACTGCCAGAAGACGTTCGGAAAGCCGTTCATGCAGCTGACGAAGGGCCAGCAAGGCGCCGCCTGGCTCGCGCTGTCCAACGGCAAGATGAACACCTTCGTCAACTCGCCGACGTCGAGCCACTTCCTCGATGTGCTCAGTGCCGATGCGGCACAGGGGTGGCTCGCCGACCCGATGTACGGCGGCAACCGGAACATGTCCGTCTGGAAGGCGATCGGGTATCCCGGCGTGCAGCGCGCGTACACACCCGAGGAGATGCACTCCGGCCACACCAACCGGAAGCCTCAGAGCTTCAGCCATATGTCGCCCGCGATGCCCGGCATGCCCGCGCCCGGCGCGTTATTGCCGGAGCAGGGCGAGAAGGCCGGGACCGTGACCGGACCCGGCGACGGAACGGAGGAAGTGTGTCAAACGACGACTCCCGCGTAGACGTCGTCACGATCGGCGCGGGCTGGACCGCGGGGATCCTCGCGTGGAAGCTCGCCTCCGCCGGCCACTCGGTAGTGTCGCTCGAGCAGGGGATCAACCAGTGGACGTTCCCCGACTTCTCGATGGATCACGACGCAGAGGCCAACGTGATCCGCAAGAAGATGATGATCGACATCACCAAGGTGAGCTGGACGTGGCGCGCGAACCCCGGTTTGCCGGCGCTCCCCATGCGGCAATACGGCTCGTTCCACCCGGGCCAAGGCCTCGGGGGGTCGGCCGCACACTGGTCGGCGCAGCTGTGGCGGTTCCTACCGACGGACTTCAACTACAAGACCCACACCATCGACCGCTACGGCGTCGACAAGCTTCCGCGCGGAAGCACGATCCAGGACTGGCCGGTGACCTACGACGACCTCGAGCCGTACTACGACGAGTTCGAGTACGACATCGGCGCGTCGGGCCAAGCCGGCAACATCAACGGCCAGAAGATCCCGGGCGGCAACCCGTTCGAGGGGCCGCGCACGCGCGATTACCCGAACCCGCCGCTCGTGCGCAACCAGGCGTCGGAGATCTTCTGGAAGGCGTGCGAGAACCTGGGCTACCACCCGTTCCCGCAGCCCTCGGGCATCACGACACGCGCGTTCATCGACCGGTTCGGCAACCAGCGCTCGGGGTGTCTGTACTGCGGGTTCTGCACGCGCTACGGGTGCGAGGTCGACGCGAAGGCCACCGGCCTCACGACGCACACGCCCGCGGCGCTTGCGACGGGGCGGTACCACGTGCGGACGGGCGTCCGCGTGATCCGGATCGAGGTCGGCGGCGACGGCCAGGCGACCGGCGTGACCTACGTGGACTGCGACGGAGCCGAACGGTTCCAGCCGGCCGATGTGGTGGTCGCGTCGGCGTACCCCCTGGGCAACGTGCAGATGCTGCTCAACTCGCGCGGCGGCACGCATGCCGACGGCGTCGGCAACGACCAAGGCTTGGTCGGCAAGAACTTCACGTACCAACTCGCTGCGACACCGGTGAAGGGCCTCTGGAAGCACAAGACGTTCGGCCTGTACATGGGGAACGTCTCGACGTGCAACCTCATCTACGACTTCAACGCCGACGACTTCGACCACTCGAACGTCGACTTCGTGGGTGGGTCGCAGATCTATGCCGCGCTCGGCGAACGCGAGCCGATCTCCACGTTCCTCGGTTGGTCCGACCTCAGCTCCGCGAGCGGGCCGGCGTACATCAAGTCGTTCGCGGAGGGGTGGGACTCCTACGTCGATATCAACATCCAGGGCGAGAGCCTGCCGTACCAGGACCAGTTCATGGACCTCGATCCGAACTACACGGACGCGTGGGGTCAGCCGCTGCTACGGCTCTCGTTCGATTTCCACGACAACGACCGCAAGTTGTATGCGTTCATCGCGAAGAAGTGCGAGGACATCATGCGCGCGATGAACCCAGATGAGACGCCGTTCAAGGCGCCGACGCTCGACCCGTATCGGATCGACGTGTATCAGACGACGCACATCACGGGTGGCGCGATCATGGGGAGCGATCCGAGCAACTCCGTGGTCAACAAGTACGGGCAGGTGTGGGACACGCCGAACGTCTTCGTGACCGGCGCAGCGCAGTACCCACAGAACCCGGGCGCCAACCCGACCGGCACGCTGGCCGCGCTCGCCTACATGGCCGGCGACGCGATGAACGAGAAGTACTTCAAGGCGCCGGGCGAGATCCTGGTCTAGGGCTAGGGCAGCACCAGCACGCGCCGCACCGGTGGCAGGCCGGCGACGAGCTGTTGCCACGTCGCGCCCTCATCCGAGGAACGGAACACCTGGCCATCCTCGGTGCCGAAGCACACGGCCGGACCCTCAGGCGGCGCGTCGAGGCAGTGGCTGTCGATGTTCCCGTCGAACGATCCCGGAAGGCCGGCGGTGCATCGTTCGAAGGCGCCGTCGCCAAGACCGGCGCGAGAGATGGTGGCGTCGCCGCCGCGCGGACCGCGCGACGTCGAGACGAGCACCGTGTCGCCGATCACCGTGACGGCGCGCGCGTAGTGATGCTCGAGGCCCTGGGTTCGGTGGTTCCACGTGCCGCCGCGGTCGGCGCTCATCGCCAGCCCGCCGGCGCTCGCGGCGAGCACGAGCCCTTCGGCGGTCGTGACCTGGTGCACGTCGGCCTCGATGTCGATCGTGGGCATCCACGTCTCGCCGCCGTCGTCCGTGCGCACGATGCCGCCGACGTGCACGTTCACGTACACGTCGTCGTCCCACTCCGACATCGAGCGTGTGTCGGGCGGCCCGCCCCACGGCGTGAACCAGTCATCGCGCCCCTTGATGTCGTCGAACGACTCGATCGGGACGAGGCCGCCACCGTCGGTCAGATGCAGCAGGTGTGCCTCCGACGTGCCGACGAGCCACCGATCCGTGAAGGCCAGGCACGTCAGGACGAGCCGAGCGCTCGTTGCCACCCGATGCCAGCCGCCCGCGGCGGACCAGATCTCGTTGCCGCCGAGGATCGCGAAAACCCCATCGGGACCGGGCGCGAGGAAGGTGACCTTCCGGTCGGCGAAGGCGGGCGCGTCGTCCCCCGCGACGTCATAGAGGCCGCGGTCGGTCGCCACCAGGATGGATGCCATGGCACGGATGTTCCCACCGGCGGCGGTTCCACTCGGCCGAAGGGGGGCCAAAGGGCCGAGTGACCGAATCGAACACGTGTTCTACCCTGTCGGGATGGCGAAGGAGCAGCTCTTCGAACTCGCGCGGCGGACCTTCGACACGCCCGAGTTCCGCGGGATCGAATGCATCGAGGTCGAGGCGAAGTCGGTCATCAACAAGGTGCCCGGCAACGGGATGCCTTTCGACTGGACCATCAACCCGTATCGCGGGTGCGTCCACGCGTGCGTCTACTGCTTCGCCCGCCCGACCCATACCTATCTGGAGATGGACGCGGGGCGCGACTTCGAGACGAAGGTCGTGGTCAAGGTGAACGCGCCCGAGGTGCTCCGGCGCGAGCTGGCCGCGAAGCGGTGGAAGGGCGAGCACATCGCTATGGGCACCAACACGGACCCCTATCAGCGGATCGAGGGGCGCTATCGGCTGATGCGCGGGATCATCCGGGCGCTCGCGGACCACCGCAACCCGTTCTCGATCCTCACGAAGGGCACGCTGATCACTCGCGACATCGACCTGCTCGCCGAGGCGTCCGAGCACGCCGAGGTCTCCGCCGCGTTCTCGATCGGAACGCTGGATGAAGACGTCTGGCGCTCGACGGAGCCCGGCACGCCGAGCCCGCGCGCGCGGATCGAGGCGTTGCGTACGCTTGTCGACGCCGGCATCCCGACCGGTGTCCTGATGGCGCCGATCCTCCCGGGCATCTCCGACCGGCCGGAACAGATGCGCGAGGTGATCGAGGCTGCGCTCGACGCCGGCGCGTCCCACGTGTCGCCGATCATGCTGCACCTCCGTCCCGGCGTGCGCGAGGAGTTCTGGCCGTGGCTCGAGCAGGCACACCCCGAGCTGGTCGAGCGCTACACGGAGCTGTATCGCAAACCGTACGGGCCGAAAGCGGAGCGCGATGCCATCTCGGCGCAGGTCCATCGGATGATCGATCGGACGCCGCGACGCCGTGGGGCGCTTGCGCCGCGATTCCGCCGTTCGCACACGCCGAAGGAGCAGAAGGCGGAGCAACTGTCGATGTGGTGAGCGTCCCGGGCTCGCGCGCCCACGAGCCCGGGCCGCTCGGCTCTACTTGGAGCTGTGCTCCTGCCGCTGGGTTCCTGCTCAAACACGGGCCTTTCTCCCATCGACGTCGCGTGGGGGCTACCCGCCGGTGGGCGGACAACCGTTCAGTCGGAGAGGTCTGTCACGGCGCGGTGGGCTTGCGCGATCGCCTCGGATGCGAGCGGCATCCATGCAGCATCGGCGCTCGCGAACGCGACGTTTCCGCACCGCCTGCGCGCGAGCTCGTAGGGCCGGCGAGCATCTTCCTCGGCCGCGTGCAGCGGGTCGCCCGCGTACGAGTAGCCGTGCCCCCATCGATTCACGGTGATCGCGGCGATGTCGGTCGCCGGATCGAACCCGCTGGGGCCGAGCATGCGGCCGAGCTCGTCGCGCACGTGGAACTCGAAGTCCTCGAACGTGGTGTCGTACAGCAGCTGGCGGGCTTGCCGATTCTGTTCCCGGCGATCCAGGTCTTGGTCGGGCACCGTCGGCACGTGCACAAGGTGCAGGACCATCGGCTCGTCCGGTGAGCTCGGGAACCGGTAGTCGCCGATGCTCACTGGGTAGTCGAGCTTGAGCCGCGAGAAGAACCCCATCGGGTTGGTGATCTCGTGGACGCCGGCTTCGACCCATGGTCGCCAGTTGTGGACGGCAACCTTCGTGTACGACAGCGGCGCCTTGATGTTGCCGCGGAGGGCGCGCCGCTGGTCCCGCGGCAACTCGGGCATGATCCGCCCGATCATCATGTGGTAGCCGGCGAGGATCGCGTGTCGCGCGCGGACACCGACGAGCTCACCGTCGCGAACGTAGGCGACGCGCACCGCGTCACCGTCGTTCTCGATGTGTACCGCCGTGCTTCGAAGCCGCAGCCGCACCGGCTCGCCCGCGCGGTCGAGCCGGCCGTAGTCGAACCGCGCCGTCACGATGTCTTCCATCGTCGACCCGAGCGCGACCGATGGGATCAACGACCGCACGATGAGCCGGGCGATCGACGCGTTCCCATCGGGGAAGTGATAGATGTACGGCTCCTCCATCTCGGCGAGCGCGCGCGGATCGGCCGCGAGCCGCATGCCCGCGAAGCCTGGATAGCCGGTCTCCATGGCGTCGAACGCCGTCACGCCGTCGACACCGATCGCGTAGAAGTCCAGCGACCGCCCTTGGAACGTGTCGGCGGCGAGCTCGTCGAGGCCCCAGTAGCGCTGGACATAGGTCCGGTAGCTGATCCGAAGGAGCGCATCGTGCTTCGCGTCGGCGTCAAGCGCAGGCATCGGGTCGCGGTCCGATGTATACAGCTCGGTCAGCGCCAGCCGAGACGCCTCTGGCAGCGGGAAGTCCGCGATGAAGTCCTCGGGCGAACGCTCGTGCATCCGGCCGATGGGGATGTCGTCGGCGACCATCCGCATCGGGTCACCGGTCACGAGCTTGTCCTCGCCGAACGCCTCCTTCGTGAAGAACTGGCCGCGCGAAAGCCCGAGCGATGGATAGAGGTTGGTGTCGAAGTACTCCTCGAACCGGTGGTGGTCGACGCCGAGCGCGGCGAGCAGTCCTTTCGCCTCCGGCCCGTACAACGCCTCGGGAGACTGGAGCGCCTCGCTGCCGCCGTAGCCGAGTAGGAACCGGCCGTCGACGGTGAACTCGTTGCGCTTCGCGTGGCCGCCGAAGTCGTCGTGGTTGTCGAGCAGCAGGATCGTCGCGTCCGGATGCCCGCGCCGGTAGAACCATGCTGCGGCGAGCCCGCTGATCCCCGCGCCGACGACGACGAGATCGACGTCGCCCTCATCCTCGATCCACGACGGATCGAACCGCTCGCCGTCTCGAAGGGCGTGCGCCACCTCGAACGAGCCGGGGTGGCTCCCGCGCAGGCCCGTGGTCTCGGGCGGGTAGGCGCTTCCGTCTATGAAATGTTGCCGCGTAACCAAACAGCTCCCTCTGCTGCGCTGAGCCTACCCCGTCACGCGCAGGCGCGCGTTCCGTCGTTCTGCGTCACGCCGGGGTAGCATCGGCAGGTCGGGCTGCATCGGAACGGCCCGGCAGGGGGGACGGATGGATAGCTCCTCGAGGATGGGTGCCCGGGCAGCCTCGGGCATGTGGTGGCTCTTCCTGGTCACGGGGATCTTGTGGTTGCTGATCTCCGTGATCGTGCTGCGGTTCAATATCACCTCGGTCGGATCGGTCGGCGTGCTGCTGGGCGTCGTCCTGATCTTCGCCGGTGTGAACGAGTTCATGGCGCTCGGCCTGCGCGATGTCGGGTGGAAATGGGTGCACGCCGCGCTCGGCGCGCTGTTCATCATCGGCGGGATCTGGGCGTTCGTGCACCCGATCGGCGCGTTCTACGAGTTGGCGTCGATCCTCGGGTTCCTGCTCATCTTGAAGGGCTCGTTCGACATCATCGGCTCGGTGATGCAGAAGGAGGTCAGCGACCTTTGGTGGCTCGGCCTCATCTCCGGGATCATCGAGGTGCTGCTGGGTTTCTGGGCATCGCAGCAGTACTTCGCGCCGCGCGCGATCCTCATCTTGATCTGGGTCGGGTTCATGGCGATGTTCCACGGCATCGGCGAGATCGTGATGGCGTTCGAGGTTCGGCGCGCCGGCAAGGCGATAGCCGCCGTCTGATCATCATCGGCTCTGGTCCCGCGGGTTCGTCGTGAACCGGTGACCCGCGGGACCGTCGGCCGAGTTTGCACCGCAGGGGCCCTCGGCTAGAGTCTCGCCCCGCAAACCGTCGAAGGGAGTGGTAACGGTGCTCGCGACCGAATGGAGCTTCGGCTCCGTGATCTGGACCATGGTGGTCCTGTTCTTCTGGGTGATGGCGATCTGGATCTTCATCGCCATCTTCGCCGACATCTTCCGGCGAAACGACCTGTCGGGATGGGCCAAGGCGGGATGGATCTTCTTGATCTTCATCGTCCCGTTCCTCGGCGCGCTGATCTACGTCATCGCCCGGCCGAAGATGACCGCGCAGGACAAGGAGATGATCGAGCAGGCGCAGGAGACCCAGCGCCGGGTCTCCGGGTATTCGCCGGCCGATGAGATCGCCAAGCTCGCGGAGCTCCGCGACAAGGGCGAGATCTCCGCGGAGGAGTACACCGACCTGAAGCGCAAGGCCACGATGCAGCTGTAAGCCAAGGCTCAGCGCCAAGCTCACGGTGGTCCGGGGCGGCCCCTTCGGGGCCGCCCCGTTCGTTCGTCAGATCCCGGGTGCGGGCGGCGTGGCGGGATCGGTCGGATCGATGGCGTGCTCACGTTCGGCGACGCGATAGACGATCAGCTCGTACGCGCCGATCACGATCACGAAGAACAGCAGCCACCACAACGACAGGTTCCCGAAGAACAGGAGCAGCGCTGCGACGATCGCCCCGCCGACCATCAGTGGGTCGCGATGCGCCGCGACCCACGTCACCGTTTCGGAGCTCTCGTGACCACGGACCGCCGTGACGCCCGCGCGCCACATGTCCACCGTCCAGCTGCGGATCTTGACGGCCCACGGGTACGGGCCGGTGATGAGCGCGAGCACGAGCACGATCAGCGCGATCACGAGGAACCAAGCGGTGTACATCAGAAGGCTGCCGAGCACCCGGTCGATCACCGAGCGGGCGGCCGCCTGGTTCTCGGGCTGCGCCTTCGTGACGAGGCTGTTCGCCTGCCAGATCGCGAGCCGTCGCTCGATGATCACGATCGCAAGCGCGGCCGTGGCAAGCTGCAGCAGGGTCCGGCGCCTGTGTGGCGACACCCACAACGCGATCGCTGCAAACAGCAGGAACAAGATGCCGAGGGCGACGACCGCACGCTGGGCAAGCTGCACGATGTCCTGGATCGTCGTCAGCGAGCTGGACCGGAAGATGACGATCGAGCCGAAGTCCTGCGGGAGCGTGATGCCGAGCGCGCTCTGCAACTGCGCGAGCGCTTGTGATGGGATCTCGTCCCCGGTGATCGTCGGCAGCGTCACCTGATGACCGATCAGGTCGGAGATCGTCCCGGAGATCGACTGGAGGCCCTCGTTGATCAAGGGGAGGACGTTGAGCACGACGGCGTCGTTCACGATCTGGAACGTGCTGCTCTTGTTCGCGAGCACCGCGACGATCTGTGCCTGCACCGTCCGGTTGAGCGAGGACCACAGCTGCTGGAACTGGTCGCTCGCGAACAGGTTCTGCAGCTGCGACTGGACGACGCCGCTGAGCCCGTCCGCGAGCGGCCCCGCGAGGAACGCGAGGCGGGCGTCCCGTTCTTGCAGCACCTGACGCAGACGGTCTTGGACGTCGAGCGCCGTCATCGCTTCCTGCGTGATCGTGCGCGCGAGGTACTCCTGGACCGCCGGGTCGCTTGCGAGCGGCGCCACCGTCGCGACGTATTCGTCGGTGTTGAAGACCGTTCGTCTCGCCCACAGGCCCGGGACGGCAACGGTGAAGCACAGGATCGACAAGACGAGCAAGATCGCGGTGAAGACGGCGCGAATCTTCCGTCGCCGGCCGGGCCTGTCCTCGAGTTGTTCGACGCGCTGCTCGAGTGCGTCGCGTTCGGCGCGGAGTTGTTCGTTATCGCTCGTGTCGGACATGGTCCCCCCAGGTCGGCGCGGTTCGGCGAGGATACCCCGCAGGACAACCGGTTCGCCGGCCCGAAGGTCCCGTCAGCTGCGGTACGGTCGGCACGCTCGGGTGAGCTGGAGGCTCGGTGCAGGACGAAGGCGAACCGAACGCGCGAGCGGACGATGGCGAGCAAGCGCCCAGGCGTCCGAGCGTGATCGCACGGACACGCGATCGTGTCACGCGGACGTGGGCGAGCGTCCTCGCCGCGCGGCCACGCATCCCCGCCCTCGACGCCGCGTTCGATGTCGGCGAGCGCGACCGTGACGTCGCAGGGGGCTTGCTCGCCGGTGCGGTCGCCTTCCGTCTGTTCCTGTGGCTCGTGCCCTTCGCGCTCGTCGCGGTCACGATCGCGGGCTGGGTCGCGGCGGACACCGACCTGTCGACGGACGATCTAGCCAGGCGGTTCGGGATCGTCGGCGTGGCGGCGCAGTACGTGAACGACGCCTCCAAGGAGTCGACCACCACGCTGGTGGTCATCCTGGTGATCGCGCTCTACGCGTTGCTGCTCGCGAGCCGCAGCGCCGTTCGCGCGATCCGGCTGGCGCACCTGCTCGCCTGGCGGATGCGGATCGTGCGGTTCCACGGCTCGACCGTCGCCGCGCTCTGGTTCGCGGGTGGCGCGGCCGGCCTGGCCGCGGCCGCCGGGGTGATCAACACCGTGCGTGCCCGGAACCCGGGGCCGGGCTTCCTCTTGTGGCTCGTCTTGATCGTCATCTACGGCGTCGTCTGGCTCGCGGCGTCGCGCGCGTTGCCGCACCCGTCCGATGTGCCGGTGCGCGCCCTCGTGCCCGGAGCGGTCGTGTTCGCGCTCGGCACCGAGGTGCTCCACGTGTTGACGGTGGTCTGGTACGCGAACCGGCTCGAACACCGGTCGGAGCTCTACGGGGGCCTGGGTGCGGCGGTGGTCCTTCTTGCCTGGCTGTATCTGCTCGGACGGCTCGCGATCACGTCGGCGGTGGTGAACGCCAGTCTGTGGCGCCGGTCGCATCCCGCGGCCGACGATGAGCCGGGCGGCGAGGCGCCCGGGGTAGGGTTCGGGCCAGATGGCTGAAGAGGGGACGTTCTTCGGAGCACGCCGAGGATGGGCGCTCCGGCGGCGGTTCCGGGCGCTCGACAGCTATGGGCTGCTTCTCCTGATGATCATGGTGTCGCTCGTGGTGGCGGCCATCCCCACCGAGGGCCGCGAGAACCTGATGGCGGTGATCCGCACCGTCGTGCTTGCAGGTACGTTCCTGTTCGCACTGCACACCTCCGACGCGAGCCGATGGATGTACTACGCGAGCGTGGTGCTCATCGTGATCGCCGTCTCCGCGAGCATCATCGTCGACGCCACCACGAAGACGGGTGCTGCGATCGACGCGTTCGCCGCGTTGTTGCTCGTCCTGTCGGGTCTGTTCGCGATCGGCCGGCGGTTCGCGGCCCATCCTGTGGTCACCGGCCAGTCCGTGCTCGCAGCGCTCTGCATCTACCTGCTGCTCGGCCTGGGTTACGCGGCGGTCTACGGGATCATCGGGGCCCTCGACCCCGTGGGCCTGTTCGGACCGGTCAACCTGGCGCAGAACAACATCGTTCGCATGTACTACAGCTTCATCACTCTGTGCACCGTGGGATATGGAGACTTCGTGCCGTACGCGAACTTCACCCGGATGGTTGCGGTCACCGAGGCGCTCGTCGGCCAGGTGTACTTGGTGACGATTGTCGCGTTGCTCGTGAGCCATGTTGGGCACGAGCGTCCGCGCCGGGAGCGGTCGAAGCCCGCCGAACCGAGCTGAGCGCATCCGGTCGGCGGGCGTCGCCTCGACCTGGGCTCGAGTGATCGCCGTCAATCGGCCTGCCGCCGAAGGCAACGGAACCCGATGTGACTCGTTGATGTGTCGACGGCTTCGCCCTGCCGAGCCGCCGGCCGGTAACGCAAGCAGTAGTTCGGGGCGCACAGATGTGATCCGCCCTTCATCACGCGGCGAGGGATCGTCCCGTCCGCGAAGCTCGGATCCATCTCGCTGACGCGCGGGTTCCGAGGAGCACAGCAAGCATGTTCGGGTTCACGGTGCGTCGGCGTGTAGTAGTCGCTCGTCCATTCCCACACGTTCCCCGCCATGTCG
>DATAPH010000052.1:0-18575 GCA_036265325.1 Actinomycetota bacterium
CCCGACCGGGCGACGCGCGAGCGCGAGGCTCGTGACGCGATGGACCGGCTGCTCGAGGTTGCGTCGGCGTTCCGGCGAGACGGGTTACCGGTCGACGTGGTGTCGGCTGGCGCCACCGGGACGTACGAGATCACCGGAGCGATCGACGGCATCACCGAGGTGCAGGCGGGGTCGTACATCTTGATGGATCGGTTCCACGAGCCGCTCGTTTCGGGGTTCGGATTCGCGCTTTCCGTGGCGGCGACCGCGATCAGTGTGCACGGCGACCTGGTGGTGTTCGACGCGGGTCGCAAGGGTGTAGGTGCCGACCTCGGCTCGCCCGCTGCACCCGGCCGTGACGGTGCCTTCGCGTTCATCCACGAAGAGCACGTCGGGTTCCGCTACCCGGGCGGCGCGCCGTTCAGGGTTGGGGACCGAGCGGCGATCGTCCCGGCGTACGCACCGACCGCGGTGAACCTGTACGGCGCGTTCAACGTCGTCGAGGACGGCACCGTGGTCGACCGATGGCTTGTGCGGGCGCGCCACGGCGAGCCGTGACCGAGACGATCCGCGCGGGCGATCTGGCCTTCGCCCTCGACGGCCCCGACCTCGTCGATGTGCGATGGGGGGCGCTGGATATCGCGAGCCGGATCCAGGTCACCGTCCGCGATCCGTCATGGGGCACGATCCCGTCCGCGCTCCGCTCGGCGCACATCGCCTCGCTCGACGACGGCGTCGGGGTGGCGATCGAGGCCGAGCATGAACCGGCCGGCTTCGGGTGGCGAGCCATGGTTGAGGCGCACAACCGAGGGGAACTCTCGTTCACGTTCGACGGCGCCGCGCAGCGATCGTTCAGCTATCGGCGGATCGGGGTGTGCGTGCTGCACCCGTGGCGCGCATACGTCGGCGCTACGTACGAAGCTGCGACGCCTCACGGATCGCGCCACGGTGTCTTCCCGATGCGGATCGCGCCGCAGGCCCGGGTCGACGGCGCCCTCCAGCCAATGATCGAGGCGTTCTCACGTCTGGCGGTGAGATTCCCGCGCGGCCAGGCGCTGGACGTCGATCTCGAGGGCGACCTGTTCGAGCTCGAGGATCAGCGGAACTGGACGGACGCTTCGTTCAAGACGTACCCGACGCCGCTCGCGCGCTCCGAACCGAGACGGATGTCGGCCGGCGAGCACGCGCGACAGCGTGTCGTGCTCCGCATCACTGGTGCGGCGCCTCCAGTGCCGGTGCCGGGCGGCGCCAGCGTGCGTGTTGGAGCGCCGACCGGCTTAGCCATCCCGCCGATCGGCATGAGCGTGACCTCCGAGCCGATCGAGGGCGCACGGCATGTCAGGGTGCCGCTTGCCGCGGCCAACCCGAACTTCGAGGCCCTCTCACGCGCGCACGTCCCGGTCGAGCTCGCACTCGCCATCGACGCCGATGCCGCCGGTGTCGACGCGGTCGCCGAGCGCGTACGCGACAGAGAACTCGCTCGCGTCCTCGTGACCCGGACGGACGAGGAGACGACCTCCCGTGAACTCGTCGGAAAGGTTCGAGCCCGCCTCGGCGTCGCCGGCGTTCCCGTCATCGGCGGCACGTCGACGTCCTTCTCCGAGCTGAACCGCAACCCCCCGGAACGCGACGCCTTCGACGGCGTCGTGTTCTCGATCAGTCCCGAGTTGCACGCCGTCGACGAGCGATCGGTGCGCGAGACGCTCGACATCCAGCCGCAGGTGATGGCCCAGGCACGGGAGCTCGTGGACGACCGTCCGATCCATGTGTCGCCGGTCGTCCTTTCGGCCAATCACCCCGGACCGTTCACGGCCGCGTGGACGGTCGGAAGCCTCGCCGCCCTCACCAACGCCGGCGCCGCCTCGGTGACCATCGATGCGTCGTCACAAGCTGCCGCCATGATCGCGCGGCTCAGTGGCTCCCCGGTTCTCGCCACTGACGTCTCCGACACTTGCTCGATCGCGGCACTCGGCTATGAACAGGGCGCCCACCGTGTCATCCTCGCGAACCTCCTGGGGGAGCCCACCCCGTTCGTCCTGAACGGGGTGGAGCAGCAGTCGCTCGACGCCTACGAGGTGCGTTCGTGCGATGCCTCGACGGCCTCCTCGTAGTGGTGGCCCATCGACGTGACGTGCTCGAGCATCCGCACGCGCGCGGTCTCGGCGTCCCCCGACCTGATCGCGTCGCAGATCCGCTGGTGCTGCTCGAGCTCCCACTGTGCGTAGCCCTCGGTCGTTTCGTAGAGCTGCGGCCCGCGCTCCAACATCAACCGAAAGAACGGCCGCACGATGTCGGCCAGGATCTGGTTCTTCGCCGCGTCCGCGACGAGGAGGTGGAACTGTGACGCCTGCATGATCGGCCCGCGCCCCGCCGCGAGGTCCTCTCGGTGGGTGTCCAGGAGCGATTGCATCTTCGCCAGGTCGCTCTCGGTCCGTCGCTCGGCGGCCAGGCGGGCAAGTTCCACCTCGACGATCCGGCGAGCCTCGAGCAACTCGTCTGTGACCTCTTTCGGCGGCAGCGACCGCTCGGCATCCCCGGCGATCGCGGGTCGATCCGCGACGAAGACCCCTTGGCCGTGCCGGATCTCGACGACGCCCATCATCGCGAGCCCGTTCAGCGCCTCACGAACGGTGGAGCGCCCGACCCCGAGCTGCTGGGTCAGCTCCCGCTCGGAGGGCAGGCGCGTGCCGGCCGGCAGGTCCCGAACCGCGTCGAGGATCTGCTGCGCGACGGTCTCGGCCAGCTTGCGGCGAGGCGCCTGCGCGATGTGGACCGACGGAGCAGCCTTGTCGTTCACCAGCTCACCCCTTGCGCTCGATCAATTCGAGCTCGACACCGTCGGGATCGAACACGTACGCGGCCTTGCCCCCCTCGTAGGCGCCGAGCGGGATTTCGACGGGATCCTCGGTTCTGGCGCGCACCCCGTTCGACCGGAGCATCGCGAGCATCTCGGTGAGATCGTCGACGAGGAGGGAGACATGCGACCTGCCCGGCTCGTTCTCCTCGCCCGGCGACGCCGCTTCGCCGACCGGCCGGTGGTACTGCGACAGCTCCACCTTCCCGCCGCCCGGCAACGCGAGCTCGCACCACTCGATCTTCGTATCGGGGAGCGCCACGAGCCGGTCGAGATGCTCCCATTCCACGACGCCACGGCCCGTCACCGCGAGGCCGAGCAGATCGCGCCAGAACCCGAGCGAGCGGTCGACGTCGCTCACGGTGACGCCGACGTGATCCACCCCGGTGATCCGCGCCATCAGCGTCTCGCTGCGAGCACGTCCTCGACGGCCGCGACCACCGTTTCGGCCGTCAGCCCGTGCGTACGTGCCACGTAGTCGTTCGACCCGAAGGAGCAGAACTCGTCCTGCACGCCGACAGCGCTGACCGGTACCTGCTGGCCGCGCTTGGCGAGCGACTCCGATACCGCAGAGAAGAGCCCGCCGATCACGGAATGGTTCTCCGCAGTGACGAGCACTCCGGTCTCACGCGCGAGCGCCGCCACGGCCTCCTCGTCGAACGGTTTGAGTGTCGACACCTTCAGGAGCGCGGCAGAGACGCCCCGCGAGGCGAGCTCGCCGACGGCGTCCTGTGCGCGTCGCACCATGATGCCGCTCGCGACGATCCCGACGTCCGTGCCCTCGTGCAGCATCTGTGCGGGCCCGATCTCGAAGCGGTGCGAACCTCGGTCGACGTCGCGCGTTTCCTTACCGAGGAGTTCCCGCAGGTAGACAGGCCCGTCGAGCTCGAGAGCGGCCGCTATGGCCTCCTGCATCTCCGCGTTGTCGCACGGATCGAGCACCGTCATGTTCGGCAGGACGCGCATGTGGGCGAGGTCGTCGATGCCCTGGTGCGTCGGCCCGAACGTGGAGTAGATGCCCGGCAGCGCGGCGACGATCTTGACGTTCGCGCGGTTCAGCGCGCACTGGATCGCGATGAAGTCCAGCGCTCGCCGCGTCGCGAACACGGCGAACGTCGTGGCGACCGGCACGAACCCTGCCTTGGCGAGCCCGAGCGCGACCGCGACGAGGTTCTCCTCGGCCATCCCGACGTTCACGAACCGATCGGGGAACGCCTGGGCGAACGGGGCAAGCCCCGTCACGCCGGCGACGTCGGCCGAGAGCACAACCACGTCGGAGCGTCCCCGGCCGATCTCGAGGATCGCGTGGCCGAACGGACCCGACTTCTCGAGCGTGATCGGATCAACCGCGGCGGCGGGCGCGCTCACGCTGAGGCCTCGAGCTGCCGGGCGACCTCGTCCCACTCGTCCTCGCCCACCCGAACGAAGTGGTTCCGCTCTCGGTTCACGATCATCGGCACGCCTCGGCCGAGCGTGGTGCGGCAGACGATCGCCTTGGGCACGTCGGTGATTGCGCGCGCCTGTTCGAAGGCGTCGACCAGCGCGCCGACGTCGTTGCCGTCGACGTCCGCGGCCCACCAGCCGAAGGCGCGGTATTTCTCCGCGAGCGGTTCGACCTCGATCACGAGGTCGCCGTCCGCCTGCGTGCGGTTCACGTCGACCACGTTGATCAGGTTCCCGAGCCGCTCGTGCCCGGCGAACATGGCGGCCTCCCACGTCGAGCCTTCCTGCGCCTCGCCGTCGGTGGAGAAGCAGAAGATGCGAGCGGGCCATCCCTTAAGTCGGTACCCGACGGCCAGGCCTGCGGCGACGCCGAGTCCGTGCGCGAGCGAACCGCCCGTCAACTCGATCAGGTCGGGGTGGCCCTCGTGCGTGGACATGATCAGGGTCGCGCCGTCCGAACCGTAGGTCTCGAGGTCGAAGCCATCGAGATGCCCCGCCTCGGCGAGCGCCGCCCAGAGTCCGATCGAGTAGTGCCCGGCGGAGAAGATGAGCCGGTCCGTCTCCGGCCCGCGGTCGGTCGGGTCGTAGCGCATCTCCGACAGGAAGAGCACCGCGAGGATGTCGGCCACGTCCAGACCTTGTCCGATGTAGCCCTCGCCCTTGCCGGACGCCATCCGAACGACGTTCCGCCGGATCTGCTTCGCCCGGTCTCGAAGCTCATCGAGCGCAGGCGCCGCCCGAGCGGGAGCATCGCGTACCACGAGGACCTCCGGCGTTAGATGGTCAGCAGATGACCTGCTTTCCGGAGTATACGAAAGGCCTCTCGAGCGCGGGGCTTGCGCCTTCCGGTTCGCTCGGCGGACGATGACGCCTTCCGAGAACGAGGGAGGGGTCCATGTCGCGTCGGACGATCACCGTCGCCATCGCGCTTGTGCTCACCGCATCCGCTGCATACTTGGCGGGCGCGGCAGCAGGCACCGGAGCCGCGGGTTCCGGCACCACGCTTCCGGGGTTCTCGAAGGTCGTGTTCCTGAGCCACGTCAACAACCCGAAGGTGATCCCAGGGTTCCCGGGTGATCCGGTGTTCAGCCTGACGACCGCGTTCACGGTGGCGCAGGACGGCTACTACCTCCAGTACGTGAAGGAGGGGGAGCACACCGGCTCGCACTACAGCGCTCCCTGTCATTTCCATGTGCACGCGCGCTGCGCGGAAGACCTCGCAGCCGGCGACTTCGTGTTGCCGGCTGTCGTGGTCGACATCCGATCGAAGGTCGCCGGGTACGCCGATTATCACGTCACGGTCGGGGACCTGAAGGCTTGGCAGACCGCGCACGGCGCGTTCCCATCAGACGCCGCGGTCCTGCTTCGGACCGGCTGCGACAAGTGGTGGGGCCCCCGAACCGGTTCGAACGTCCCTACCTACTACAACTGTGGGAGTGGCCATGGGAGCTTCCGGCAGCCCGGGTTCTCGAAGCGTGCCGTCCTGTGGCTGATCTCTCAAGGGGTGCTCGGCAAGCGCGGTTTACTCGGCACCGACACGTTCGGACCGGATCCCGGCGACGACGCGAAGTTCCTTGAGACGTTCCTCACGCTTCGACGTCATCGGTTCACGCTCGAGAACCTGACCAACCTCGGCTCCATGCCGACGACGGGCGGCTGGATCGTGATCGGCGGCCCGCGGAACCGGCATGGGTCGGGCGCACCGAGCACGATCTTCGGCCTCGTGCCCTGAGGCGGGATGCCTCGAGGTTCGGGGTGGAGGCACCAGTGCGCAACAGGGTCGTCCGGTGCGATATTCCGACCTTCAACGATATGCCGACATGCAGGGCGAGGAGGCACGCCTATGACGCACGGGTTCCGTATCGCACACCTCGTCGCCGCGAGCTTGGTTCTTGCGGGGATCGTGGCGCAACCCTTCTTGATCGGGCTGTATCTGTTCGGGGCGGTCGACAACGCTGACCTGCACACCGTGGTGGGCTATTCCCTGTTCGAGGCAGGCATCCCGCTGCTGCTCATCACGGCACTGTTCGCACGGCTTCGCGGACGGGAGCTGATGCTCACGCTCTTTCTGATGCTGGACATCTTCGTCCAGGTGTTGTTGGTCAACCTGCGCGACACGTCGTCGGTCCTCGCGGCGCTGCACCCGCTGAACGCGTTCGTGCTGCTGCTGCTCGCTATCGCTGTCGTTCGCGCCGATCTCGCCTCGCTCCGTCAAGGGCGTACGTCGACAGCGTGAGCTCAGGTCCGTTCCCCGTCACTCGGCCAGATCCCGTGGGACGATGAACCGAACGAGCTCGCCGTGCCCCTTCGCCAGGGAACCCCATGTCCCGTCACCGAACGCGATCTCGGCAAGGCCCGCCGTCGGGTACTTGCGCAGGAGGTCGGGCAGCGCGTCGCCGCGGTCGGCGACCCGCGCGGCCAGGCCCTCGATCGCGGGGTTGTGGCCCACGAGGAGCGCCGAGGTCACGTCGGAGGAGACCCGGCCGAGGCGATCGAGCAGCACGTCGGCCTCGAACGTGTAGAGGGCCGGCTCGATGCGGACCTGGAACTCCGTGCCGAGCGCGGGCAGCACCCTCGCGAGCGTCTGGCGTGCTCGAAGGGCCGATGAGCACAGCACGAGTTCGGGTTCGAGGCCCTCGGAGGCGATGTAGTCGCGCATCCGATCCGCCGCCCGTTCGCCTCGTGGCGCGAGCGGACGATCCTCGTCGGCCAGACCCGGATCGCCCCAGCTCGACTTGGCGTGGCGCAACAACAAGAGCTGCATCCCTCGAGTCTCTCGCACGTACCCCCACTCGTAGGGGCGGACGTCGAACTCCTCTCCGATCAGCCGACCGTCCGCTTGCCTAGCTTTCGTCGCCAGCGGACAATGGGTACGTGCAGAAGCTCTCGCTCGACGCGCTCGCTCGCCAAGAGCTGAAGCGGGCGGCCAACACCGACAACGGCCGGAGCGCGGAGACCATCATCGGGGGGCACCAGAAAGTGCTGCGCCAGACAGTCATCGCGATGATGAAGGGCGTCGTCCACAACGAGCACGAGAGCCCGGGCGAGGCGACCGTGCAGGTCATCCAGGGACGGGTGCGGCTGTCGGCCGGCGATCTGACCTGGGAGGGACGACCGGGCACGGTGCTCGTCGTGCCGGAGGCCCGGCACACCCTCGAGGCATTGGAAGACACCGCACTCCTATTGACGGTGGCGAAGCGAACGTAGCCCTCAGCGGGCTTGGCGCGCGTCCGCTTGTTCCGCGAGCCTGAATCGCTCGGCGGCCTGCGCCTCGTCCCCGCGCTTCTTCGAAACGCGGGCGAGCGCTCGCCACATCCAGCCGGCGAGCTGTCGCTCACCGAGGTCCTGGGACAGCCGGAGCGCTCGTTGGAGATCCTCTTCCGCCTCGTCGAGTAGGCCCATCTCGTACTTCGTGACTCCTCGTTCGGCCGTGGCGTCGGCCAGCTCCCAGCGGGCGCCGAGGTCGCCGAACACCGCGATGGCCCCGTCGAGCAGGGGGATGGCCTCGTCGAACCGCCCGCTGTCGGCATCCACACGGGCGCGCTGCGTCGTCGTCACCGCCACGCTGAACTGGTCGCCGATCCGATCCGCCAGCTCCTGCGCCTCGATGATCAAGGCCAGCGCTGTGTCGTCCTCGCCCCGCGACGAGTGGTTGATCGACAGCGACGTCAGCGCGCGGACCTCGGCCCACCGGTCCTCGGCGTCGCGGGCGACGTCGAGGGCGTGCCGCCAGATCGCGTCGGACTCGTCGAGCTTCTCCCGCGTCCACGGCACCCAGCCCTGGAACAGGAGCGAACGCGCGACCGCCATCGGCTCATCGAGCCGCTCCGCTGCGGCGACGGACCGCGCCAGCAGCTCCTCAGCAGCGTCGAGATCGGCGTCCACGTTGATCGCGATGTCGCCCCGGAACCGGAGCGCCATGGCGAGCGTCCAGTCGTCGTCCAACGCGGTGCCCAGCGCGATCGCGCGCTCGAGCGCTTGGGTCGCCTCCGCGTACTCGGCGAGCCAGTACCGCGCCTCGCCCATACCGGCGAGCGCTCGGGCCTCGCGGACGCCCCATCCATCCTCCGGTCCGGCGAGCGTGAGCGCGCGCAGGTAGAGGTCCACCGCCGTGCGGCTCTCCAAACGGCGCCGGGCGCGATCGCCCGCCTCGACCAAGGCGTCGATCGCGCGGTCCGTGGGCTCCCGGTCCGACGGGTCCAGGTCGCGCGCCGCGACCGCGGCGGCCTCGAGATGATCCGCGGCCCACATCACCGCGCCGGCCTCCTGCAAGCGCTCCGCGATCTTCGTGTGTGACCGCTGACGCTCGCGCTTCGGCAAGCTCGCATACGCGACGTCGCGCAGGACGTCATGCCGGAACCGCCAGACGGGCGACGTGCCGGCAGACGTCTCGTCGAGCACGATGATCTCCGCGTCGATCAGCTCCTCGAGGGCGGCTTCGCTCGCGTCGGCAACGAGCGCGACCTCCTCCAGGTCGAAGTCGTACTGGAAGACGGCGAGGCGGCGGGCGAGGTCTCGTTGTTCGGGTGGCAGGCCGTCCAAACGCGCGGCGACCATCGCCTGAACCGTGGGCGGGATCGGCGACTCGCCCTCGGGCGAGGGCTCCTTGCCGAGCAGCATGCCGGTCGACTCCACGATGAAGAACGGGTTGCCACCGGCGCGCCGCACGATCGTCGTGGCCTGTTGCTCGCCGAGAGCGTCACCTCCTGCCTGTCGCGCGAGGTCGGCAGCGTCGTTCTCGGGCAGAGCCTCGAGGCGGACGCACACCTGATTGACGGCCCCCGTGCCCCAGCCGGGCCGCTCGTCGAGCAGCTCCGTCCGGGCCGCGACCACCACCAACACACGGCCCGGAGTCTGTCGCCCGCGCGCGGCGATCCGCTCGATCAGATCCAGCATCTGCGGCCGCAGTGTCTGCGCGTCCTCGAACAGAAGGGTGATGGGTCGTTCCTCGGCGAGCCCTTCGAGCAACGCCAGGAAGCCCGAGCGGACGTCGTGGACGAACGCGGACTCGTCCCGTCGTGGCTTCGAAAGTCCCACGAGCGCCTGCAGTCGTTCGCCCGTGCGGTTCTCATCACCCGAGACGCAGACGCGCCCAACCAGTTCGCGCAGACGCTCCGTGGCGACCTCGACGGCATCGTCGTCGTCGATGCCGGCGACCTCGCGCACGATCGCCGCCGCCGGCGCGAAGGTGGCGCTGTCCGCGCCCAGATGGCTCCGCCCGACCAGGACGGTGCCTTCCGGGTCGAGCCCGGCGAGGAACTCGGCCGCGAGTCGCGACTTGCCGATGCCCGGTTCGCCCACCAACGTGAACAGGAGGGGCCGTGACGTCGAAATCACTCGGGAGAAGGCCTGTCGCAGCATCGCGAGCTCGTCCGCCCTGCCGACGAAGGGGATCGTCCGGCGGACCGAACGCGTGCTTAAACCCTCGACGCTCGACGCGGCGAGTGGCTCGGCGAATCCCTTCGCATCGATCTGACGTTCCGAGCCGAGCGACACATCGTTCTGGACCAGCGCTCGCGTGGTTCGGCCCACGAGGATCTCGCCCGGTGCTGCGGCACCCTGCAGACGGGCGGTGGAGTTGACCACCGATCCAGTCACGAGGACCTGATCTTCGGGACCCGTCCCCGTCGCGGCTTCGCCCGATTCGATGCCGATCCGGAGCTGCAGCGGATCGGGCAACCCGAGTTCCTCGGACAGGCGCCCGACGCGGGATCTGATCGCGAGCCCCGCTCGAACCGCGCGGAGCGCGTCGTCCTCGTGCACCCGTGGCAATCCGAACACCGCCATCACGGCGTCACCGATGAACTTCTCCGGCTTGCCGCGGAGCGCCACGAGTTCTTCGACGGTGACGTCGTAGAACCTGCCCAGGACCTCGCGTGCGCGTTCGGGGTCGAGCCGCTGCGAGAGCCCGGTCGAATCGACCAGGTCGGCGAACAGGACGGTGACGATCTTGCGCTCGCTGGTCGCGGTCTCTTGGCTCACGACCGCGCCGCAGCTGGGGCAGAAGCGGGCCCCATCGGGCAGCGGAGAACCACAGACGCCGCAGGTCATGTGCCCAGGATAGGTCGCATCGCAGACAAGGTCTGACGGTGACGCGGACGGCGCGGACCGCTCGCGTGAAGCCCTTGTGGCGGCTCCGATGGTCCCGAGCTCGCAGCCAGCTGTGTGCGTAACGTCGGGTGGATGTGCACACGCGCGCTCGCGGTCTGCTATCGCTCGACGTCTGACGGCGTCGAGGTGGTCCTCGTCCGCTCCCGTCGCGGGATGTGGACGATCCCCGGAGGGCGGATCGACGCGCGAGAGACGCCTGAGCACGCAGCCGTGCGCCAGCTGCGGGAAGAGGCGGGCGTGATCGGCGTGAGCGTCGCGGCGCCCGTCACCTACGTACCGGTGATCAAGAACGTCGGAGACCTCCTCCGGCCGCGCCCGTCGCGGGCGCCAGTGTTCCTCGTGCATGCCGAGGGGTCTGGCTCGGTCGACGAGGAGTGGCGCACGCCAACGTGGTTCAGGCCGCTCGACGCTCCCGTCGCGATCCTCGAGCGATGAGCGAGAGCGCTAACCGGCGGAGCCGCTGCGTCCGCCGCCCGTCGCCCTGCGAACAGCGATAGGTTCCACTGATGTCGGAGCTACCCATCTGGAATCGTCTCCTCGAGCCGATCCTCTCGATCGGGGCGACCCCCGCTGAAACCGACAGCAGGCGAAGCGGCCGTCGCGTCTTCATGCTGGCGTTCGTGCTGTCGACGCTGTTGACGATCCCCGGGATCGTCCAACGCTTCGACGCGGGATACGAGTGGGTCGGCGTCAGCGACCTCGTCACCACCGCAATCCCTGTTCTCCTGCTGGGCGTGATCGTGATCTGGCCTTCGAGCTACGCCCCAGCAGTGCACGCGATCCTGCTGTTCGCCTTCGCCGGGGCGGTGATCGACACGGCGTTGTTCGGTGGGCTGCTGCCCTCAGGCGTAGCCGTCATCTTCGGGTTGGATGTCGCGCTCGCTGCGCTGCTCGCACTCGACCTCCGCGCGGGTCTCATCTGGTTCGGTGCCTTCGTGGTATCCATCGCGTACGCGGTCGCGATCCCGCACGTGGTCGCTCCGATCTACTCGCTTGATGATCCGACGGGGGCCGCTGCGTTCAATCTCGTGGCGACGGGGATCGTGACGTTGGGCGTGATGATCTACTTCGTGCGGCAAAGGGATCGGTTCCAGCAGCGATCCGACGACCTGCTCCACGCGATCCTTCCCGATGAGATCGCCGCGCAACTGAAGGACGATCCTGGAACGATCGCCGACGACGTCGAGTCCGCGTCGGTGCTGTTCGCCGATGTCGTCGACTTCACCGCGATGTCGGCCACCATGTCGCCTACGGATCTCGTCGGGATGTTGGACGAGCTCTTCACCGCCTTCGACGCGTTCGTCACCGCACTCGGCTTGGAGAAGATCAAGACGATCGGCGACGCGTACATGGTTGCCGCCGGCGTTCCGCAGGCACGGCGCGACCACGCCGAGGCGGTCGCGGAGCTCGCGCTGCGGATGCGAGACCACGTCGTGAGCACGATGGTCGCCGGCCGCCAGCTGAGCATGAGGATCGGGATCGCGTCCGGCCCCGTGACGGCCGGGATCATCGGAACCGACAAGTTCGCATACGACCTGTGGGGCGACACCGTGAACACGGCGAGCCGGATGGAATCGAGCGGGTCGCCGGCGAGATCCAGCTCGCGCCCTCGACGTACGAGCTGCTGCCGGACACGTATCGGTGTCGGGCGCGGGAGCCTGTCCAGGTCAAAGGGAAGGCCGAGATGATCACGTTTCTGCTGTGCGGCCGGAATCGCGAGGCTTCGACGCAAGTGTCTCGGTCGCGGTAGGGATCCAGGCCCGGCGTCAGTACCTTTCGCTTCTCCGGCATGGGGGATCGACCGGGGGCGACAGGACGCGTCTGAGTCACCGAGTTGCCCAGGGGAAGCGACGCCGTGGTGAGCGAGGGTTCGTGAATGTACCTGGAGTGTCGCCGCAGGTCAGAGGAAGGCAGCGCCGACCTTCCTGGGCATCAGAGCCAGCCGTACCCCGGTCACCAGCAGCCACACGATCCAGGCGGCGTAGCCGAGCACCCCCACGAACAGGATCGGCGAGCCGTCAGCGATCGCGAGGTTGGCCACCCCGGCGGCGATCAGCAGGCCTCCCCCGGCCACCCCGAGCACACGCTGCCACGGCGCCGCCAGCCGACTCGCATGCGCCGCCAGCGCAGCGCCGATGAAGGTGGTGCCGAGCGCCGACAGCGCCAGAGCGAATGCTCCTGCATGGAGCTGCCAGACGAGCTTGAACAGCGGGCTCGGCTCGGCGAGACCGCCGGCGGACAATACGACTCCGTTCCACAGCACGGCGTAGAGCGCGAAGACCGCCGCGGTGGTCGCGCCCGCGGCCACTGCGAGGCGCGACCAGTCGGCGCCCGCACCCCCGCGACGCCCGACCAGCCCGTGGAGACCGGTCACGAACACGAGCAGCAGCGGCAGGTTCAGCGCCTCTGAGCCGACCGCGAACGCGACCGCGCCCCGGTTCTCCGCGTGGAAGGCGAGCACCTTCTCGATCGGGTCCCCGTAGCCGGGCGCTCGAACCCAGACCAGCACCGCATTCTGGATGACCAACGACGCTCCCAACGCGATCGCCGCCGCGCCCACGACCCGCTCCCCGAACGCAGGGGTCGGGATCGGCCCCCTCGTTCCCACTGCCGCGCTCGCAGGCACATTCTGCTGGGACTCCGCAGCTTTGTCGCTTTTGCGCGGAGATCTCATCTCTTACTCCTTCGGTGCGGCCGGATGTTCGTGACTCCATGATCGCTGACGTCGACGACCGGCGGATCGGCCTCAGGGCTCGTGCTGGTCCCGTCGGGAGAACGGTCACATCCTCGCACACTGGGGTGCGCGAGCGTTCGAGATGTCGCCACCCCTACCTATTGGTCCGAGGGTGAGGTCGCCTGCCGGAATCGTCGCAGCTCCTGCGGCCAACCGCAGGCCACCGCGATCTTCCCGCCCACAACCGCGCAGCCTCTTCGTCGGCCACGTCGATAACGGCGAAGCCGCCCAGCTGCTCTTTCGTCTCGGCGAACGGACCGTCGGTGATCAGCGGGGTGCCGCTCGACGCGTCGATACTGAGCACCGGGGCGGCGTCATCCAGTCCGCCCATGAAGATGAGGACTCCGGCAGCCTTCATCTCCGCTCTCAGCGCGCTCACTCGCTCGGACGCCTCGCGCAGATCCTCGTTGGTGAGGTCGGGCACCCATTCGCCGTTGAATGCGATGAGGTACTCGGTCATGTCTCCTCCTCTTGCCGGCTTGGCCTGCGGCCATCCTCCATCTTGGTCAACGAACGGCAGCAGCCCCATTCGACACCGCTTCAAGGAATCTTCCGGCGTTCGCCCGCCCAGCTGGTGCCGTCCGAGCCGACGTACCTTGTCCCGATAGGCGTCGCACCCGTCCAGCCACCAGTGCGACCGTCACGCGTGCGGTCTTCGTACGCTCCTCTATGTCAACACCCTCCGCAGATCGAAGTCGTCTTGCGTGAGCTGGTCGAGCCGCAGACCGCCTCAGAGTCTTCCGCGGAGGACATTTCCGCAGGGGCCGGAGCCGTTCGCCGCCGCGGCTTGCGGGCGTGCCCAAGAGTAGAGAATGGCGATACCGGATCGCCCCGGTAGGACGAGGCTGCATATGCGTGCCAAGCCGATGACGAGCTGGGCCGGGGATACTGGAGACCCTCCCCGAGGAAGATCCCCCGGCCCTCTCGTCAGTGGGGTCGCGAGGGTGGACAGCGCCCCACGATCGGTCGCCCCTCACATCGAGACGACCCGGAGTAATGATGCCGAGGGCAGCGAGAACGCTCTTCGGCCATTCGGCCCATCTTTCCGGTCGCGAGCGCGACTTCTGCTAGGACGCCACGGCCGCAGCTCGCCGCTGGACGATCGTTTGTCACCTGGCTCCTGCGCTCGCAGGCCATGCAGTGCGCCCGTCCCCCAACTGTTGAATCACGGCGCGGCAGTCCCGAGCCCGCAGGCATCTGTGCGCGTAACGTCGGGTGGATGACCACACGCGCGCTCGCCGTCTGCTATCGCTCCACGTCAGAAGGCGTCGAGGTGGTCCTCGTCCGCTCGCGTCGCGGGGTGTGGACGATCCCGGGCGGGCGGATCGACCCGGGAGAGAAGCCCGAGCACGCGGCGGTCCGCGAGCTCCGCGAGGAGGCCGGCGTCGTCGGCGCGAGCGATGCGGCGCCTGTCACCTACGTGCGCGTGATCAAGAACGTTGGAGACCTCTTCCGGCCGCGCGCGTCGCGCGCGCCAGTGTTCCTCCTGCATGCCGAGACATGTCTCGGGACCGACGGAGAGTGGCGCACGCCAACGTGGTTCAGGCCGCCCGACGCTCGGGTCGCGCTCGCGGCTGGGCGGTTCCGTTGGACGGCACGATGGCGCCTGACCGCGCTGGACGCTGCCGTCGCGATCCTGGAGCGATGACGGGCGTAGAGCGCGTGCCCGGAGACACGGCGGGCTTACGCGATTCACGAACCGGAGGACCGTGTGTCGAGCCGCCCGACGGGGACCTGCGAGACTCCGTCATATGCAGGACGTCGGGGAACGGATCGCCCTGGGATTCGTGGAGGCCGAACGGCAGCGGCGAGCCAACGTCCCAGACTCCGAGGTCGTGGAGATCGACGGCCTCTTCCTCGTGTTCGCGAACGTGGCCGATCCAGAAGTCAATTCGACCCTCGTCATCTCAGAACCCGATCATCCTTCCACGGCCGTCGCGAAGGCCGAGACCGCGTTCGGAGAGCGTGACCGGGTGTTCGGCATGGACCTCGCCGTCGGACGGCACCCGAGCGTCGACGAGGCAGTCCGGTCCGCGGGCTTGTCACTGCTGTTCTCCTGGCCCGCGATGGCGGCGCGCATCGACGACATCCCCGAACGATCGCAGCCCGAGGGTATTCGCGTGGAGGCGGTCACCGACGAGCGAGGCGCATCCGCGGTGGCTCGCGTTGAGCGCTCCCTGATCGATCCCTCGGAGTTGACGGATGGTCCCGGTATCGCCGAGCGCTTCTACGGTCCGGGCTCCTACGGGGTGGAGAACGCGCGGGCGTTCATCGCATGGGAGGGCGACGAACCGGTCGGTGTCGCATCGGCTCATCTACGGGCGGGCGCCGTCGGGATCTTGGGGGTCGGAGTGATCCCGCGGGCACGTCGACGTGGGATCGCTTCTGCTCTCTCCGTGACGGCCGCACGGACGTTCCCGGCCGATCTCGCGTGGCTGCACGCCGCGGAAGGGGCCCAAGGCGTCTATGCGCAGCTCGGGTTCCGCGAGGTCGCCGAGTGGGAGGTATGGGTCAGGGTCCCCACAGCCGACTAAGGTTCGCCCGCGTTGCCATTTCCGTGGCCTCGCCGATCCGTTGATGCGGGTCAGAATCGACCCGCAGGGTAGGGGAGGACGATGAAGGTAATGCAGACCCAGGAAACCAGGGTGACCGAGATCGCGTCGTCGGTGCCGAGCATGACGCGACTCGTCTATCTGGATGTGGCCGACGGGGTCGCCACCATCCGTCTCGACCATCCTCGCCGCAACGTCATCGATCTTCGCGTCGCCGCTGAGCTGCACGACGTCGCACTCGAGGTTGGTCGCCGTGACGATGTCCGCGCGGTCGTCGTCTGGGGCGGAGAACGGATCTTCTCCGCCGGTGGGGATGTTGAGCTGATGTCGGACCGGTCGGCCGACACGATCAGACCGGTGATCGCGGCACTCGCCGAGGCGCTGGTCGTGCTCGAAGCTGTTCCCAAGGTCGTCATCGCGGCGATCAACGGCATCTGCCTGGGCGGGGGGTGCGAGATCGCGCTGGCTGCTGACTTCCGGTTCGCCTCTGAGACCGCCTTGCTCGGCCAGCCCGAGATCCGATTCGGAATCATGCCGGGCGCCGGCGCGACCCAGCGTATGCCGCGTCTTATCGGGCTATCGGCCGCGAAGGATCTGATCTACTCCGGTCGTCGCGTGAAGGCTCGCGAGGCGCTTGGCATGGGACTCGTCGATCGGTTGCTTCCCGGTCCGTCGGTCTACGCCGCGGCGCTGGAGGCAGCCGCCAGCTACGCGGAAGGCCCGATCGTCGCTATCGGCGCGGCGAAGGCAGCGATCAACGCGGTTGGCGGCCGCCCACCCGCGGAAGATCTCGACCTGGAGCGGGATCTCGCTTGTGGACTCTTCGACACTGAGGACCAGAAGGAAGGCATGCAGGCATTCCTGGGCTCGCGCCGGCCGCTGTTCAAAGGTCGCTAGCGCGACGTTCTTCGATCGAGCGCGGGCTGACAGCGCCTGAACAGATCCGCATGGAGACGTCGATCTCGTCGCGTTCTGTGTCCTCCTAAGCAGTGTCGGCGCACCGGAGTTTTCACGAACCCTTCTCGTTGACATCTCGAACGCACCGTCGACAAACACCCGCAGCAGATGCCGGTGTGTCGGAATGTGCCCGCGGGGACGACGTCGGTTCTTGGCCGGCGACTCGACGACCAGAGCGCGTGGAAGTACTGAACGGATCTGCGGGTCGAGGCTCAAGCCTGCGTCCCCTTGGCCGAGGAGCTCTTAGATATCGAGAAGCGGACGCGGGCATCCGAGCGTAGCCTTGACCTGTGATTACGCGCGCCGACCTCGAAGAGATGACGTCGCATCAGCTGCACGAGCGGGCCATTTATCAAGCGAAGGCCGATCGTGACGTCGACTGGCTCTGGCATCTGTTGGATTCGATCCCATCTGCGGACGGGCAGCTTGGTGACCTCGACGAGTCGGGGCTCGACGTCGCGAGTCTCGTCACTGCGATCAACGGTTACATACGGGCGGACCGATCTGCCGAAGAGACCCTAAGGCCCCAGTACGTCGACTATCTGCTAGAGCATCTGTAGGCGACGAGGCACCGTCGGTCCAACCGTGTGTCACGCGCGTGTTCTTGGCGGAGAAGAAGAGACCTGCTCGCACGCGCCGGTGCGGAAGGTGTTGTTCATCGCAGGCCCGAGCTGCAACTCGTGAGTGACGGCTTGCTGCACCGACCAGGGATCCGCGCAACGAGCGCACATCGTTGCTTGCGGCAGGCGGCGCTATCGAATTGTGACTGGTCATGAGGAATTCTCTGGCCTCGGTACGCTGGGAACCGGATGGCAGACGTTCGCACCGCGCCGAGCAAAGCCCTCGTGTGGAGCGTGCTCGGCGCGTTGTACTTCGTCTGGGGTACCACCTACCTCGGCATCGAGAAGGTGAACGAGACAGCACCCACGCTGGTCGGCGCCGCCGTGCGATTCACGTTCGCCGGCACAGTGTTGTTCGCCTGGGCGACGGCTCGGACTGGCGAACGTCCCGCCCGACCCCAATGGAAAGCGGCGGCGATCGTCGGAGTCTTCTTGCTGTTGGGGGGCAACGCACTGGTCGCCGTTTCCGAGAGCATGGGCACCCCGACCGGCGTCGTCGCCTTGATCATCGCCCTGATCCCGTTGTGGCTCGCGCTGTTCGACCGCGTGCTGCTGCGGAGCGCGCCGCTGGGTTGGAAGGTTGTCGCCGGACTGATCGGCGGTTTCGTCGGCGCGGCCGTGCTGGTGGGGACGAGTGCCGTGATCGGCCATGTGCGGCTCAGCGGGATGCTGGTTGCCGTGTGCGCCACCCTGTGCTGGACGGTCGGCTCGCTGTACGCGCGCGGCGCGCCGCTCCCCAGGGCACCCTTGCTCGGCAGCGGGATGCAGCAGATGGTCGGCGGGCTCGTGATCTTCGCCGTGGCGATCGGAGCCGGTGAGCTCCGCGGGTTCTCGGTGACTCAGGTATCCGCGGCCTCATGGGTCGGTCTCGTCTGGCTGATCGTGGCCGGTTCGTTCGTCGGCTTCAGCTCATACTTGTGGCTCCTGCGGCACGTGCGCACCTCGCTGGTGTCGACCTACGCGTACGTGAACCCGGTCGTGGCCGTCACCCTCGGGTGGCTGTTCCTCGGTGAGCCCATCACGGGCAGGTTGCTTGTCGCCGCGGCGATCATCCTGGTGAGCGTCGCGTTGATCGTGTCGGCCGGCGAGCACGGCCCGACGAGCGAAGCGGCGATGGCCGACATCCCGGCGGACGACGTCGTGTGACTCAGGCCAGGACGACGTTGCAGCGAACGGCAGATGTACCACCCGTGTGTCGCGGTTTTGCAGCCAGGCTACGGTGTCAGCGCTGCTGTCCCGACCGGGAGGACGGGCGAGATGTCGATGCCTCGGCATTCGCTCGGATGTCCGTCTCGCGGATCGCGACGATCGCCTGACAGTCGCGA
>DATAPH010000053.1:0-2115 GCA_036265325.1 Actinomycetota bacterium
GGCGTCGTCGCGCGCGGCGGCAACGGTGCGATGTCGATGATCGCCGTCGGCGCGCCGGGCCGCTTCACGACGCTCCCCGACTTCTACATGCGGAAGATGGCCGTCGGCCCGCGCGCCCGCGGCGACATCGACCTCCTCCGCCCGGTCGGCGACAACATCGAGGCGATCGCCGAGGCGTTCGGGCGGCGGGTGAACGACGTGACGACGATCGTCCTCGACCGCCCGCGTCACCATGACCTGATCGAGGAGATCCGCAACTCCGGCGCGCGCATCAAGCTCATCCAGGACGGCGACGTGACCGCGGCGATCTCCGCGGCGATCCGCGGCACCAACGACCACCTCGCGATCGGGATCGGCGGCACCCGGCAGGCGGTGCTCTCGGCCGCTGCGCTCCGTTGTCTGGGTGGCGAGTTGCAGGCCCAGTTCTGGCCGACCTCGCGCCGGGAGATCGACGAGCTGCGGGAGGCCGGGATCCAGGACTACGAGCGCGTCTTCCGCACCGAAGACCTCGCCCCGGGCGAGGTGATCGTCGCCGCGACCGGCGTCTCGAACGGAGACCTGCTGCGCGGCGTCCGCTTCCTCGCCGACAGCGCGCGTACGCACTCGCTTCTCATGTGCACACGCTGCAACTGGGTGCGGTTCGTCGACGGCATCCACTTCTTCGCTCGTGAGCGGCGCGAGGAAGTGCGGCTGATGATGTAGATCGCAGGTCGAAGCTTCGTTCACATCGGCACGAGACCGGCGTAGCATCGCTCGCAACCAACAGGGAGGATGAAGATGGCTGTTTCCGTCGAGGGTCTCGCGTCGGCGGTCAAGGGACGCGTGGTGGAAGCCGGCGCGCCCGACTACGACGAGGCGCGCGCGCTCTACAACGCGATGATCGACAAGCGGCCGGCCGCAATCGCGTACTGCGTCGACGAGGCGGACGTCGCCGCAGCACTGCGCTACGGCGTCGAGCACGGCCTGCGGATCGCCGTGCGCGGCGGTGGACACAACGGCGGCGGCCTCGGCTCGGTCGACGACGGGCTCGTGATCGATCTCTCGCCGATGAACGCGATCGAGGTCGACGCGCAGGCGAAGATGGCGCGCGTCGGAGGCGGGGCGCTCCTCAAGGACGTGCTCGACGCCACGCATCAACACGGGCTCACGGTCCCCGTCGGGATCATCGGCACCACCGGCGTCGGCGGGCTGACGCTCGGCGGCGGGATGGGACACCTGACGCGGGGAATGGGGCTCACGATCGACAACCTCGTGGCGGCGACGGTCGTCCTGGCGGACGGCTCGATCGTTCAAACCGACGCCGAGCGGGACCCCGAGCTCTTCTGGGCGCTGCGCGGTGGGGGCGGCAACTTCGGCATCGTCACGTCGTTCTCGTTCCGTTGCCATCCCGTCACCACCGTTCTCGCCGGGCCGGTGCTGTACGACATCGGAGACGCCGCCGAGGTCCTGACGTGGTACAGGGACTTCCTACCTGCCGCGCCCGACGAGGTCAGCGGGTTCTTTGCCTTTTTGTCGATTCCGCCCGGGCCGCCGTTCCCGGAGGAGCTGCACCTCCGCAAGGTGTGCGGCGTCGTCTGGACGCAGCCGGGCGAAGAAGAGTCCGACGCACTGCGTGAGGCGCGCTCCTTCGGCAAGCCGCTGCTCGACGGGATCGCGCCGGTGCCGGTGCCGGCGTGGAACACGGCCTTCGACCCCGTCTACCCGGCGGGCGATCAGTGGTACTGGCGTGGAGAGTTCATCCGGGAGATCCCGGACGAGGCGATCGCCGTGCACGCCGAATACGGCCCGCAGATGCCGACGTGGAAGTCGACGATGCATCTCTACGCGATCGACGGAGCGGCGTCGCGGATCGAGAACGACGCGACCGCATGGTCGTACCGGGACGCGATCTGGGGCGGTGTCTTCGCGGGCGTCGATCCGGATCCGGCAAGCGCCGGGGCGATCCGGGACTGGGCGCGCGCGTACTCGGACGCGATCAAGCCGCACGCGATGGGCGGCGGCTACGTCAACTTCCACATGGACGAGCCGGACCGCGTCCGTGGCATGTACGGCTCGAACTACGACCGACTCGCACGGGTCAAGGCGCAGTACGACCCGAACAACGTGTTCCGGGTC
>DATAPH010000054.1:0-47790 GCA_036265325.1 Actinomycetota bacterium
CCGAGCGGTTCGAACACGACGATCTCATCGATCCGGTTCACGAACTCAGGTCGGAAGTACGCGCGCACCTCGTCGAGGACGGCATCCTTCTGTTTCTCTCGGTCGAGCGACGGATCGGCGAACACCGCAGAGCCGAGGTTCGACGTCATGATCACGATCGTGTTCCGGAAGTCGACCGTTCGGCCCTGGCCGTCGGTGAGCCTCCCGTCGTCGAGCAGCTGCAGCAGGATGTTGAACACATCGCCGTGCGCCTTCTCCATCTCGTCGAGCAGCACGACGCTGTACGGACGGCGCCGGATCGCTTCAGTGAGCTGCCCGCCCTCTTCGTAGCCGACGTAGCCGGGCGGCGCACCGACCAGCCGCGAGACCGTGTGCCGCTCCTGGTACTCGCTCATGTCGACGCGGACGACCGCACGCTCGTCGTCGAAGAGGTAGTCGGCGAGTGCCCGAGCCAGCTCGGTCTTGCCGACGCCGGTTGGTCCGAGGAACAGGAACGAACCGATCGGCCGGTTGGGGTCTGACAGGCCTGCTCGTGACCGGCGGATCGCGTTGGCGACAGCCTCGACCGCCTCGACCTGGTCGACCACCCGCTCATGCAGCGCGTCCTCGAGGTGGACGAGCTTCTGCATCTCGCCTTCCATCAGCCTGCTGACTGGGATGCCGGTCCAGCGTGCGACAACCTCGGCGACGTCCTCCTCGGTGACCTCTTCGTTGAGGAACTTCCGGTCACGCTGGAGCTCCTCAAGGCCGGCGTTCTCGGTTTCCAGTTCCTTCTCGAGATCGATCAACGTGCCGTAGCGGAGCTCGGCGGCGCGTTGCAGGTCGGCGTCGCGCTCTGCGCGGTCGGCGTCGGCTCGCGCCTCCTCGATGCGCATCTTGAGGTCGCGGATACGGTCGATGCGCTCCTTCTCCTGCTGCCAATGCGCGCTCATCGACGTGCGCTCTTCTTCGAGGTTGGCGAGCTCTTCCTCGAGGCGTGCCAGGCGCTCCTTCGACGCGGCGTCGGTCTCCTTCGACAGCGCGGCCTTTTCGATCTCGAGCTGGCGGATCCGGCGCTCGACCTCGTCGATCTCGACCGGCATCGAGTCGATCTCGATGCGCAGCCGCGATGCCGACTCGTCGATCAGGTCGATCGCCTTGTCGGGCAGGAACCGGCCGGTGACGTACCGATCAGACAAGACCGCGGCCGCGACGAGCGCCGGATCCTGGATCCGAACGCCGTGGTGCACCTCGTACCGCTCCTTCAGCCCGCGCAGGATCGCGATCGTGTCCTCGACGCTGGGCTCCTCGACGAGCACGGGCTGAAAGCGCCGCTCGAGCGCCGGGTCCTTCTCGATGTGCTGGCGGTACTCGTCGAGCGTCGTCGCGCCGATCGCGCGAAGCTCGCCCCGCGCGAGCATCGGCTTCAGCATGTTCCCGGCGTCCATCGCGCCTTCGGCAGCGCCCGCGCCGACGATCGTGTGCAGCTCGTCGATGAACGTGATGATCTCGCCCTCGCTGTCGGCGATCTCCTTGAGCACGGCCTTGAGGCGCTCCTCGAACTCGCCGCGGTACTTCGCGCCGGCGAGCATCGCGCTGAGGTCGAGCGCGATCAGTCGCTTGTCCATCAGCGAGGTCGGCACGTCGCCGTCGACGATCCGCTGTGCGAGGCCTTCGACGATCGCCGTCTTGCCGACGCCCGGCTCGCCGATCAGCACGGGGTTGTTCTTCGTGCGCCTCGACAGGACCTGGATGGATCGCCGGATCTCTTCGTCCCGGCCGATCACCGGGTCGAGCTTGCCGGCGCGAGCCGTCGCAGTGAGGTCGCGCCCGTACTTCTCGAGGCTCTGGAAGGTCTCTTCCGGGTTCTCGTTCGTGACGCGTTGACTACCGCGGACCTGCGCGAGCGCCTGCAGCACCGTGTCCCGCGTGATGCCGGCCTCTTGCAGGATCCGCGCCGCCGCGTCGTCGCCGGCCGCCGCCATCGCGAGCAGCAGGTGCTCCGTCGAGATGTACTCGTCGGTGAGCGCCTCAGCTTCGGTGCCCGCGGCAGTCAGCATGCGGGTCGCGGCCGGTGAGAACCGCGGCTCGACGCCTTGCGCGTAGACCTTCGGGATGCGGTCGAGGTCGGCGTCGGCGTGGTCGCGGATCGACTTCGGCTGGACGCCAAGCGCATGCAGCACGGGGTACACGATGCCCTCGGGGTCGCCGAGCAGCGCGAAGAGCACGTGGACCGGCTCGATCTGCTGGTGGTTGCGCGCGACGGCCTGCTGGTGGGCGCCCTCGAGCGCACCCCGCGCCCGGACCGTGAGACGGTTCAGATCCACGGAGCAATCATGATCGATCCGCGTTCCACCGACGAACTGAGGTGTTAGGAGCCGCGCTTGGCCGCGTTCCGGCCGTTGGCGCCGACGTCGAGGAACACCGCGATGCCGAGCCACAGGAAGTCGAATCCTGTGACGCCGTTGGTCGCGACGAGCACCCACACGATGGTCGTGATCGGCAGGAACAGGATGCCGAGCACCGGCCAGAGCCACGACCCGCTGAAGGCGTGATGCCAGAGGCCGGGACGCCAGATCCAATAGAGGGTCGCCGCGATCCTGGGCGCGAGGCCCGTCAGCAGGATCAGCAGGCAACCCATCGCGGCATCCTGCCGGGCTCACTCGGGCTCGGTCAAACCCCGCCGGGCGACCAACGGGCCGAGCATTCCCGGCTATCTCTCTTCGCTGGGCAGGATCCGGACCTCAGCTGCGGACGACGGTCGTGATGATGCCCCGGGTATCGACCATCCGGATCGCGCCGTTGCCCGCATCGGCGATGTAGAGGTTTCCCGCATCGTCGACCGCCAAGCCCGCGGGCTCGTTCAGCGCGGCCAGCGTGGCAGGGCCGCCGTCACCCGTATACCCCGGTACACCGGTCCCCGCGACGGTCGTGATCCTTCCGCTCGTATCGATCATCCGAACGCGCGCGGACATACTGTCGGAGACGAACAGGTCCCCGGCAGCATCGATCGCCAATCCGTACGGCCCGTTCAGCTGCGCCGATGTCGCCGGGCCGCCGTCGCCGCCGTCCCCGGCCGTCCCGGTTCCTGCGATGGTCGTGATCACGCCGTGGGTGTCGATCCTCCGGATGCGCTCGTTGATCTGGTCGGTGAAGTAGACGTTGCCACGCCGATCGACGACGAGATACTCGGGGTCGGACAGTTCGGCCTTGGTCGCGACATCGCCGTCCCCCGAGAAACCCGTTACCCCGGTGCCTGCGATCGTCGAGATGATCCCATCGATGCCAACCGTCCGCACGGCGGCGTTGTCGCGGTCCGCGATGAACAGGTCACCGTGGCGATCGAAGGCGATTCCGATGGGTTCTGACAGTCTGGCTCGGGTGGCCGGACCACCGTCACCGGCATAGGTGCCGAGGTTGACGCCCGCAGGCCCGCTCCCCGCGACCGTCGTGACGATCCCTCGCGCATCGACCGCGCGCACCCGGTTGTTCGCGTGGTCGTCGATGTACAGGTTCCCGTTGGGGTCGAACGCCAAGCCCGCCGGACACGAGTAGCTCGCCGTCGTAGCCGGTCCGCCGTCACCTGCGAAGCCGTTGTTAAGGTCCCCGTGCCCCACACCGAGGGACTGCACGCGCCCCGAGCCATCGACGACGTAGATCCGATGCGCGAGACAGTCTGTGAAGAAGAGGGTCCCGTCGCCGGCGACTGCGATCGCCTCGGGTTGGAGGTTCTTGATCTGAGCGATCGGTACCTCGGACGTCGTGCCCGCCGGCGTTCCCCCCAAGGGGCGGGACCTCGGAGACGGCGTTGCGCTGCCCGTGCACGCCGCGATGAGGACGGATGCGATGGCGAGCGTGGCGCGACCCGCCAGACGCGCATGAGCCGAAAGGCGTCTTCTCCTCGTCCCTCGCTTGCGATCCTGCTGATCGATCCGGTCGCTGGAGTCCCGCTCCGCGTCCTGTCCCTCACACACAAAGGCCTCCGGCGTGTTGTTGATGAGCAGGATGCCCCAGATGCGACCGCAGGTCATCTCCAGGCCTGGAGCGCGCCGATACACTCCGTCGCGCCCGTTCTCCTTGCTCGAAGGCGGTTCCCGCGTGAAGGATCGATACGAGATCGTCGTGATCGGCGGCGGCATCGTCGGCTGCGCCGTCCTGTATCACCTCGCGCTCCGAGGGAAGACCGACACGCTCCTGCTCGAGCGAGAAGAGCTCACCGCGGGCTCCACATGGCACGCGGCGGGCGGGTTCCACGCGATCAACGCCGACACGCGCGTTGCGGCGCTGCAGCTCTACACGATCTCGATGTACCCGAAGATCCAGGAGGAGAGCGGCGTCGACGTCGGCTTGAAGATGTCAGGCGGGCTCGAGCTCGCCGGCAGCCCCGAGCGCTGGGAATGGCTGCAACAGGAGCTCGCGTGGCTCTACGCGCAGGGTCACGACGACGCATACATCGTCTCGGCTGCGCACGCCGCCGAGATGGTCCCGATCATCGACCCCGAAGGGATCTACGGCGCGCTCTTCGACCCGGACGAAGGGAACCTCGACCCGAACGGCGCGACGCGCGCTTACGCCGTCGCGTCGCGCAAGCGCGGCGCCGAGCTCGTCGAGCACAACCGCGTGCTCGGTCTGGAACGGCTTCCCTCCGGCGCATGGCGTGTCGACACGGAGCAGGGGCCGGTCGAGTGCGAACACGTGATCAACGCCGGTGGCCTGTGGGCGCGGCGGATCGGCCGCATGGTCGGCGTCGACCACCCCCTCGTGCCGATCCCTCACCACTACTTGGTCACGGATGACGTTCCCGAGGTCGCCGCGATCGACGGGTTGATGGCCGCGGTCACCGACCTCGAAGGCTTCACCTATCTCCAACGAGAGGGCGACGGCGTGCTGCTCGGCGTCTACGAACAGAACCCGCGTCACTGGGAGGTGGACGGCGCGCCGTGGGACTTCGGCCGAACGCTGTTCCCGGAGGAGATCGATCGGATCATGCCGGAGCTCTCGATCGGCTTCCGACGCTTCCCGGTCCTCCAGGAGACCGGCATCAAGCGGTGGGTCAACGGCGCGTTCACGTTCACCCCCGACGGGAACCCGCTCGTCGGTCCGGTCGACGGCATCCCGGGCTACTGGACGGCGTGCGGGATCATGGCCGGCTTCTCGCAGGGAGCCGGCGTCGGACTCGCGCTCGCGAACTGGATCGTCGACGGCGACCCCGGCGTGGACGCGTTCGGGATGGACGTGGCGCGGTTCGGCGGCTTCGCCAGCGAGGACGCCTACCTCCGCGCCACGACCGCGCAGTTCTACGCGCGCCGATTCGTGATGGCGTTCCCGAACGAGGAGCTCCCTGCCGGCCGGCCGTTGAAGACGACGCCCTGCTACGACGACTTCCTCGCGGCGAACGCACGGTTCACCGTGAACTTCGGGCTCGAGGTGCCGCTGTATTTCGCGCCGAGCGCCGACTTCGAGGAGAACGAGACGCTCGACCGGTCGAACGCCGAGCCGATCGTTGCGGACGAGGTCGCGGCCGTTCGCGGGGCGGCGGGCGCGTATGAGATCGCGCAATACGCACGCTACGAGGTGACCGGTCCCGGCGCCGAGGCGTGGCTCGACCATCTCGTGGCCGGTCGCATGCCGGCCGTCGGCAGGATCCGTCTGACGCCGATGCTGAACGCAGCCGGGCGGCTGATGGGCGATCTCACCGCCGCGCGCATCGATGACGACCGGTTCTGGCTCACCGGTTCCTACTATCTGCAGCCGTGGCACATGCGGTGGTTCCACCAGCACGCGCCCGGCGATGGCGTAACGATCGAGAACATCACCGACGACCGCATGGGGTTCTCGGTATCGGGACCTGCCGCACGCGAGATCGTCGCCAAGCTCACCCGGGAAGACCTCGCGACCGAAGCGTTCCCCTTCCTCGGCGTGCATGAGATGGAGGTCGGGAGCACACACGCGGTCGTCGACCGGATCTCGCTGACGGGCGAGCTCGGCTACGAGATCGTCGTCAACCGCGACGCGCATCGAACCCTCTGGTCCGAGCTGCAGGACGCGGGCGCCGGCGCAGGTCTGCGTCCGATCGGGGACCGCGCGGTCGACTCGCTCCGCTTGGAGAAGGGCTACGGCATCTGGTCGGCCGAGTTCCGGCAGGAGAACACGCCGCGCGAGGCCGCCCTCGAGCGGTTCGTGGCGTTCGACAAGGGAGACTTCATCGGACGAGAGGCGGCGCTGCGTGACCGCGATGCCGCCGCACGGAAGCGGCTCGTGCTGCTCAGCGTCGACGCGGACAAGGCCGACGCCGCCCAGGACGACGGCGTCTGGTCGGGTGGACGGCTGGTCGGGCTCGTGACCTCGGGCGCATACGGACACCACGTCGGGATGAGCCTGGCGCTCGCGTACGTCGACGCGGAGGCGCTCGACGCAGGGGCGGATCTCGAGGTCTACGTCGTAGGCATCGCGCGCGCCGCGCACGTGTTGCCCGAGATCCCCTACGACCCGGCGGGCGCGAAGCTCCGCGCGTAGGGGTGCGGCGCCAGCACCTCGGCGCCGTCGTCGGTCACCAACACCACGTCGCCGAGCTTCACCCCGTGGTCGTCGCCGACCGCTCCCATATAGGTCTCAACGACGAGCACCATCCCGGGCTGGATCACGCGGTCCGGATTGCTCTGGACGTCTTGCGGGTGGCACACGCTCGGGCTCTCCTCTTCCAAGCCCACGCTGTGGACCATGACCTCGTAGCGCTGCGCCCGATACGGCTCGGGCACGGTCGGCGCCGCGGCGGCGAGCTCGGCGCACGTCACGCCCGGGCGAACGAGCGAGGTCATGCCCTGCACCCACGCGAACGCCGCATCGTACGTCTCGCGCTGCGGCGGCGTCGGCTCGACGTCGCCGCACACGAACGTCCGCGACACGCAGAAGAAGCACCCGCCGATCCCGACGGTGTCCGTGTCGATGTACACGAGGTCCCCAGCGTCGATCACCCGATCCGTCGCTTCGGCACGCCACGGGTTCGTGTTCGGACCGGAGCACACGGTGTTGGTCGCCAGGTATTCGGCCCCGCGCGCGAGCACACCGCTCGCATACACCGCGAACAGCTCGCGCTCGGTCACACCGGGTGCAAGCGCCGCCTCGAACTCGCCGAGGGCATCGACCACCCGCGGCCCGTTCAGCCGGAACAGGGCGATCTCCTGCGTCGTCTTGACCTCGCGCGCTTCTTGTGTCGCCGGCGACGAGTCGATCAAGGCCAGTCCGGCGCGCTGGAATGCGAGGAAGCCCGGCGTGCCCAGCCGGTCGACCGCCACCGGCCCCCCGCCGACGCCGAGCTCCCGTAGCGCGGCGACCGCCTCGGCAGCGAATCGGTCCGCGTGCGTCACGGCGTCGTCGTAGAACTCCCACGCGTGCATCGGCCGAACGTCGACGCCGTCGACACGGTGCATCGAGTTGGGGTGCTCGAACAGGATCGGCGAGCCCTCGGCTGCCAGGACCGCGCAGCGCGTGAACGTGCTCATCGACCAGACGGGCATCGTGATCGCGCCTGTTGCATACCGGACGTTGGGCTCGCTGAACAACAGGCACGCCTCGATGCCGTGTGCGCGCATCGCCGTCTGCAGACGGCCGAGCCGCTCCGCGCGCAACGCGCGCCCGTCGATCTGCGGGTCGAGCACGACCCGCAGCGTACTTAGCGCGACTCGACCAGGTGTTTCAGGTTGGTCAGCGATGTCATCGCGTCCTTCTTGATCGCCGGTCCGGCGAGCACCCGGACCACGGGATTGAGGCTGCCGTCGGTCTCCTTCTCGACCAACGTGCCGGCGCCCTGCGGCGTCAGCGTGTAGACGTGCTGGTACCAAGCGTCCTTCTTGCCGTCCTGGTGCTGGATCAGCCGGATCGTGAAGGCCGTCGACGGCCGGTATGCCGTGACCGTCAGGTCCGCCGACACGCGCGACTTCGTGAAGAGGCCGGTCGACCGGTACTTCGCGTCGAGCCCTGGTCCGTCGCCGGCGACCTGCTCCATCGTCATGTCGGCCTTGGGGTTGGCCCAGCCGGGGTGCCGCTCCACGTGCGCGAGCTCATCGAACACCGCCTCGGGCGGCGCGTCGATCGTTATCGAGGAGTGGAACATCGGTGCCTCCTTTTGTCCGTTGGCCGTCCGTTGGCCGTCCGTTGGCCGTCCGCGCCACGCGAACCACCCTTCAGACGAACGAACCCCCCGAACATCCGACACGCCGGGCCCGAGCTGTTCGCGGGACGCCGGTAAGGTGGCTACAAGCCCCGGTCGAGGTGCCGATACCCATGTCCACGTCCACTTCTACGACCACTCCCGTTCGGACCGAGCGGCCCACGCCCACGCGACCGCGCGGGCGGCGGGCCCTGCGGCTGCTGGCCGCGGCCGGCGTCCTCCTCGCCGTCACGGCCGCATCGATCGCGTTCGGGCTGCGCGTAACCCCCGAGCGGACGGTCAACGCCCTCGGCCAAACCGTCTCGGTCGGGACCGCGCCGCCGACGTGGCATCTCAAGGGACCGGGTCAGGCGGTGCTGTTCGGACAGACCATCCCGACGCAGATCGACTTCTTCGGGCCCGTGCGGCCGCAGCTGACGCTCACGGACATCAGCCTCAACGAGCAGGTCGCCGGGCTTTTCTCCCCCGGCCCCCACGCGTCGGTTGCGGAGAGCCTCGGCTCGGCGCTCGCGAGCGGCTGGCGCTGGTACTTCACGACGGAGATCCTGTTCGTCGCCCTTGCGGCGATCGTGCTGCTCGGCGCGATCGCGGGCTGGCGCCGGTACCACGGCAAGAAGACCGTGGCCGTGATCGCCGGGGGCGTGCTGTTCGTGGAGCTCGTGAACCTCGCGCTGATCGGAGTGACCGCGTTCACCGCGCCGGGGATCCTGCGCGACGTCCGAAGTCTCGACGCGCTCGTCGGGCAGACGCAGATGGCGCCGGTCGCGGTGCAGCCGGGGCCGCCGCTCGCCGGCGTGCAGGCGATCGTCCTCGGCGACTCCACCGCGGCCGGGCTCGGCGGCCCGCCGCTCGGTCATCCGTCGGCGTCGGACAGCGCGTGCGAGCGGAGCTCGATGGCCTTCGCAACGGTGCTCGCTCGCGTGAACGAATGGAACGTGGATAACCTGGCGTGCAGCGGCGCGACGATCCCCGACGGCGTCATCGGGCCGCAGTCCGAGGGCGGCCTGACGCTGCCGCCGCAGCTCGCCGTCGCCAAGCGAGCGCCCAACGCGCAGGCGGTGATCGTGTCGGTGGGCGCCAACGACCTTCAGTGGAACACGCTGATCAAGCTCTGCGTCGCGGCCGACAGCTGCGACAACCGCGCGGTCACCGCGTATTTTCAACGACGGCTCGCGGCGTTCACGCGTGACTACCTCGGCTTGCTGTCGCAGCTCGGCGCGCTCCCGGGCGCCCCGACCATCTTGATCAACCAGTACTACGTGCCGTTCGACCCGAACCAGGATTGCCTTGCGTCGATCGGGCTCACGGCGGACAAGGTGAACAGCCTTCTGGCCGACCTCCAAGCGCTGAACGACGTCCTCGCGAACGGTGCGCAGACCTTCGGCTATCAGACGGTTCAACCCGACTTCGCCGGGCACGAGCTCTGCACCGCGTCCTCGTACGTACAGGGTCCGACCGATCCCGCGCCGCTGCACCCGAACGCGCGCGGGCAGCTCGTGATCGCGCTTGCCGACGAGCGCGCGCTGCTCGGCGCACCGTAGGTCCGGCGTCGGCCGACGCGAACAGGCGTGCGGTCAGCTCGCTCGGCGCGAGCGCTTCACGGCCGAGCCGTAGATGCGGCTCTTGGCGCGCACGACGTCGGGATCGCGCGGATCGAGCGGGAGCGGATCCGGCGGCGGCGCACGCCGCGCCTTCGGCCGTTCGAGGAGCACTCGTTTCATCTTTGTCACCTGGTTCGAGGAGGTACCCCGTCTGGATGGTTCTACGCGCGGCATCTGTGGCGAGTTCGCATCGGGGAAGGATCCTTGGGTCTCCGGATCGTCGAGCGGACCGTCTTTCGATGGGGGCATACGGACCACCCACACCGGTGTGGTTCGAGTTCAGGAACGCCGAGGAGCGTCCGTCGCACCCACCGGCCGCGTAAGGACCGCAAGGTCGCGCACGAACGCCCGCATCGCCGCGGCGCGCTCCTCGTCGGCCGTACGCAAGATCGACGACGGATGGACCGTGACGAGCACCGGCGGCCCGAGCTCACTCGGCAGGACGCGGCCTCGGTCGGCGGTCACGCGGACATCGCGCGGCAGCAGGGCTTGCACCGCGGTCGCGCCCAGCGCCACGACGATCTCAGGACGCACGACGTCGAGCTCCGAACGCAGCCAATGCTCGCAGGCGCGCACATGCGACAGGTTCGGCTTGCGATGGATCCGCTTCTTACCGCGGGGCTCGTTGTGGAAGTGCTTGACCGCGTTCGTGACGTAGACCCTGTTCCGGTCGATCGACGCGCGATCCAGGGCGCGATCGAGGATGTGTCCGGCGGGGCCGACGAACGGGTGGCCCTCGCGATCCTCTCGGTCGCCCGGCTGTTCCCCGACGAACAGGATGCGGGCGGCGGCGGGCCCTTCTCCGAACACGGTCTGCGTCCCTTCCCGGTACAGCTCGCAGTCCGTGCAACCCGCCGCCGCACGCCGTAGATCGGCGAGCGCCATCTCCGCGCCTGTCACGCCCGTCATGCGCCGCCGGCCATCAATCCGGCTCCGGTGGCGTCGCCGTCTCCTCCGAGGTCCGGCGCTCGACGTCGAGCCGGTCGTCGGCCGCCTCGAGCCGCGCGCCGGGCACGCGGTGACCACACGTGTAGATGTCGAGCTGCCGGCTCTCGGGCTGCTGCTCGGGATCGGGCCCGACGTGCTCGCCGGCGTCATAGGTGATGTCGGCCAGGGTGCCCTCCCCGCACACCGGGCACCTCGTGTCCTCGCGCGCCGTCATGTGGAAGAGGTCGTGCCCACACCCGCGGCACGGGAAACCTCCCCGGTGCCAACCGTGGGCTCACGGACCAGTGCGCCGCGGGCCGCGAGGAGGCCGGCGAACGTCTCCGCGTTCGCGAACGCGGCCCCGTCGGGATCGTTGTTGAAGTAGACGTAGAGCGTCTCGACCGGGAGCTGTGCCAGGCGGTCGGCCCAGCGGGCGAGCTTCGCGCGCGGGTACCAGGGTGAGCCCTCGGCGCCCTGATGGAACCGGACATACGACCAGTCGGCGGTCACGGTGAGCGGCACCCGGGCGTGGGGACGGTCGGCGAGCACCCAGGCCGCGCCGGCGGCGCGCAGCCGGTCAACGACCGCCTGATCCATCCACGACGGATGACGGAACTCGACCGCGACACGGACGTCCTCGGGGACGATCCGCAAGAACCCGTCGAGCGCGCTGTCGTCTCGCGGGAAGCTCGGCGACAGCTGCACCAGCAGCGGGCCGAATCGGTCCCCGAGCCCCCGCACGATCTCGAGGAAGCGCACCAGTTCGTCGTCGACATCCCGCAACCGCCGGACGTGCGTGACGTACCGGCTGAGCTTGACGGCGAAACGGAAACCGGGCGGGGTCACGGTCCGCCATCGCTGCACCATCGCGGGCGTCGGCAGCCGGTAGAACGAGGCGTTGAGCTCGACCGTCGGGAACCGCGTCGTGTACCAAGGCAGCCACTCGCGCTGCGGCACTCCGTGCGGATAGACGCGGTCCCGCCAGTGCGCGTACGTCCAGCCGCTCGTCCCGACCCAGGCCTCCATGGCAGAGGCGTACCCCGCGAACGCCGCCCCGACGCTTGTGGGTACCGGCGGACCCCCGTATCGTGCACAGGTGGCCGACGAAGCCTTCCGCGTCGAGCTTTCCGACAACCTCGACGGTGCCCGCCTTGTGGGCGAGCTGGATCTGCTGGGCTACGAGAAGGCCGACCTCGCCTTGTCCCCGCTGTTCGAGGCGCCCGGCGACGTCACGCTCGACGTCTCGGATCTGACGTTCATCGACAGCAGCGGCATCCGGTTGTTGGTGCGGCTGGAGCGCGCGATCCGCGACCGCGGCACCCTCCATCTCCGCGGAGCGTCGCCGCACATCGCACGCGTGTTCCAGGTCGCCGGATTGCCCGACCTCGGGATCATGGTCGAGGACACGCGAGATGGTTGAGACCGGCGCGCCGGGCGACACGAAAACCTACCCGTCCGAAAGCAACTCGGTGCTCGCCGACGTCCGGCGGTTCGTCGCCTCGGCGTCGGAGCCTTTCCTCGAGCAGCCGTCGATCCACGACCTCGTCCTGGCCGTCACCGAGGCGTGCGCGAACGCGATCCGGCACAGCGGGTCGGACGAGATCCGCGTCACGGTCGCGGTCGACGGCCCGTGCGTCGAGATCGTCGTCGAAGACGACGGCGTCTACCGGATGAGCCTGCCGGTGATCGACGGCGACGCCGGCTCGCACCGTGGGATGTACCTCATGGCCGCGATGGTCGACGACTTCTCGGTGCACCGCGGAACCGCGGCGCGCACCGGCACGACCGTGCGGCTGCTCAAGTGCGCGTCGTGATTCAGCGCGCCATCAAGACGAGCAGCGCGACGTCGTCCATCTGATCGCCGGCGACCTCGTCACGGACGTATCGCTCGATCCGATCCCGGAGCTCGGCGGCCGACGACGGCGCCCCGGCCTCCAGCGCGATGCGCAGCGCGGCCGATCCCTCGGCCGCGTCGTGCTTACCGACGAGCCCGTCGGTGAACAGGACAAGCGACTCCCCCGGCGCGAGCGTCAGCGTGTCGTCGTGGAGCGCGACCTTCTCCGCGACGCCGAGCAGCGTGCCGTGCCGGCCCACGGCAGACGCCTCGCCGGTCCGGCGCACATGCTGGGGCCGCGGGTGGCCGCCCATCGCGATCGTCACACGCGCGCCGTCGTCCTCGGGCGGCTCGATCAGCGCGATCGCCACCGTGCAGAACCGGCCGTCGATCCGTTCCCGGAGGAGCGCACGGTTGAGCCGTGCGAGCGCCTCGCTCGGTCGCTCGACGTTGGCGACGGCCCGGAGGGTATGGCGCGCAAGCCCTGTGAGGGCGGCGGCCTCGAGTCCCTTCCCGCAGACGTCCCCGACCAACGCCATCCACCGGCCATCGTCGAGCTCGAACACGTCGTAGAAGTCGCCGCCGACCGCGTAGCCCGCGATCGCCGGCAGGAAGAGCGACGCGACCTCGATCCCCGGCACCTGCGGAAGCTCGGGCGGAAGCAGGCTTGCCTGCAACGTCACGGCCGCTCGATCCCGCTCGCGGTACAGCCGCGCGTTCTCCATCGACCTGGCCACTCGCCGGGTCACCTCGCGGGCGAACCCGATGTCGTCCTCATCGTTGGGATCGATCCAGGGCGCGCCGATCGCGAGCGCGCCCGATGTGATGCCCGCGATCGTGAGCGGGAGCGCGAACCCGACGCCGTCGGCCGTCACGACCGTCTCCTGCTCCGTCGCATCGGCGGCCGCTCGAGCGAGGTCCTCCGGTCGCCACCCACCGGCACCTCCGGGTTCGGTCGCGGCCGCGTCGGCCTGGGCGACGGCCTCGAGGCCCCCGGGTTCCAGAACGAACAGCGTCGCGTGCGCTCCGAGATGCTGCACACCCAGCCGCACAGCGGCGCGTGCGGTCTCGTCGTAGTCGAGCGTCAGCGCCAGCGTCCGCGACGCGGTCGCGAGCGCGTCGAAGCGGAGGCGCACCTTGGTCGCGCGCTCCCGTGCCCGCGCGCGATCGATAGCCTGCGCGCACTGTTCGCCGATCGCCTTCAGGAAGGACAGGTCGTCGGTTCCGAAGTCGGTTTCGGGCGGGTACGACGCGGAAAACGCGCCGATCGCCACGTCGCCGAGCAGCAGCGGCAGGCAGACCAACGCGTGGTCTCGCTGTTCGCCGAGACCGTGCAGTGCAGGGTAGCGCCGGTCGCGTTCGCCCGTCGTGGACAACACGATCGGACGCCGCTCGCGGATCGCGTCGGCCATCGGGAGCGGGTCGGTAAGGTCGAAGGACTGCCAGTACGGCTCGTCGCCGGGCTCGTAGCCGCTCAGGCCGGCGACGTCGACGTGCCCGCCGTCGTCGACGATGCCCACCGTCGCCGCCGCGACGCCCGCCGTGCGCACGCCGAGCTCGAGCATCGCGGTGAGGACCTCGGGCACCGTAGCCGCTCGACCGAACGCCGCGGTCACATCCTTGAGGATCTCGTTGCGGTGGGCGAGCTCCTGCGCCGCCGCGCGGGCATCGCTCTCATCGGCGAACGCGCGCGCGGTGTCGATCGCGAGCGCCGCGCGGTCCGCGATCTCCTCGGCCAACTGCAGATCGGACGGTCCGTATCGCGCGTGCGTCTCGGCGCCGATCAGGGTCAGCGCGCCGAAGGTCCTGCCGCGCGCCGTCAGCGGCACGACCATCGCACATCGGAGACTGAGGCCGCGCATCGTCGTCAAGAGGCCCGGGTCGTCGATCAGCGCCTGCAGCATCCCGTCGGGGATCGTCTCGGTGAGCTCCGACTCCCCTGTCCGGATCACGTGCGGCGATCCCGTCGGCGCTTCCGGATCGGTCGGGAACCGTCGTTGGAGCTCGTGCGCGAGCGCGACCTTATCCGGATCGGGGTGCGCGACGAGGATGTTCCGGATGCGACCCCCCTCGAGCAGGTCCACCGCGAACCAGTCGGCGAGCGCCGGCACGAGGACCTCACTGAGCGCGCGCAACGTCTCCTCGACCGCGAGCGGCTTCGACAAGGCATCCCCCGCCTCTGCGAGGAACCGCAGGCGGTCCCGCTCGAGTTCTTCGCGCCGAATCGTGCGCTCCAGGCGTGCGAGCAACTCGGCGACGACCAGGGCGACGACGACGAACACGACCACCGCCCACACGTCCTGTTCGGTCCGCGCCTCGGAGCCCGTCGCCGCCGAGATGACGTACCGGTCGAGCAACACGGTCGACAGGGCGATCGCGATCCCTGCCGCGACCAGTCGGCCGACCAACGCAGCGACGACGATAACGAGCACGAACGGGACGCCGGGGATCAACGAGAGCGAGCCCGTCCGCACGAGCGGCGTCATCACGATCGGTCCAACGACGGCGATCGCGATGCCGAGCCAAAGGCGGCTCGTCTTCGGCGGCAGGAACGCGGATTCGGTACGGATCATCGCTGCGTCGGGCCTCCCCGTCGCGTGGTGGGGACGACCACCGTACACACCGGCTCGAACGTCGACCGCCTCTCGGACGCGTTTCGGATAGCAGAGGCGGGTATCATGCGCACGTGGTCGCCGAAGAGACGCCCGAACACACCGTCGCCGAGGCCGCGAGCGCAGCCGCGGAGGAGACCGTGGAGGCGATCGAAGTCGCGGCGCAGGAGAATCGCGATCCGGTCGTGGCCAAAGCCCTCGATGACGCTGCGCTGAAGGCGGACAAAACGGTCAGCCGCGTGGGATGGCTCCGCGCGCTGATCCGCCGGCTGGTTCCGAGCGGCCAGGCAGACAGCGGCACCGCCTCCGGCGTCTCCTGAGCCGCGAGGCCCCCGTGTTTCACCGCGCGGAGCCCTGGATACCGCCTTGGAACGGGATACGGAAGGCGCAGCTCGGATGTCGGACCGCACGCCAGATGAACGAGACGAGGCCCGCACCTGGTCTCGCCTTCAGCGCAACGTCGTCATCGGAGCCGCCGTCGGCATCACGATCGGCGTCGTCGCCGGCCTGATCATCGGGGCGCTCGCGTTCCAACGCACAAACGCGATCGTGGCCTCAGCGCTCGGCGGCGCGATCGGGATCGGCGTCCTCGGCGCGTTCTGGGGCGTGCTCGGCAGCCTCGAATCACCCGATCCGGGGAACGAACCGGGCCAGACGAACGAACCGCTTCGCGACGTCCCCGAACTCACGCGGGAAGAACACCCGCTACGCCAGACATCGGACCAACCCGCTCGAGACGACGACGGCTAACGCAAACGCCTAGTGCCGCGGCGTCGCGCCGACGGCCGGCGTGTCGGCGTGCTCCTCGTCCCAGTGTTGGCGAAGCTGTTCCTGCGTGTCGAACGTCCGCCCGCACAGATCGCATCGATAGCTGTTCGGTGTCTCTTCGGTCTCCATCGGATCCTCCTTCCTCTGCATCTCAGACATACCCGCGTTCGCGGCGTCGGAACGGTGCGTGCGCACCGCGTCGATCTCGGCGCCGACGAGCACGGCGAGCGACACCACGAAGAACCAGATCAGCAGGACGACGAGGTTGGCGAGCGCGCCGTACGTTCGCGCGAACGAGCCGCCGAACCTGGTCGCGAACAACGCCATCGCCAGCGACGCGACCACGATCGCGACCGTGGCGAAGATGGATCCGACCGTCCAGAGGCGACGTGGGCCGGTTCCCGTGGGGCGCGCCGCCCAGATCGCCGCGATGACCGCCGCCGTGACGAGCACCGTGAGTGCCTGGTGGATCAGACTCACGAGCCACCCGACGTCGATGATGTTGGCGACGGCGATACCGATCGCGACGCCGACAGCGGCCAGCAACAGCGTGGCGATCACGAGGACGAACGCCAGCACGCGTCGTCGTATGAATGGGCGCGGCGGCGCCTCGGCGGCAACCTCCATCCCTTGCAGCAGCGCCGCCATCCCCGACGACGTGCTGATCAACGCCACGATCACCGCCAACACGATCGGGAGCGCGCTCTGCGGGCTCGTCGACGACTGCGCGTTCGACACCAAGTCGGTGAGGAACTTGTCCGCGCCCGCCGGCGCGACCTGCTCGATGGTCGAACGAACCACGTCCTCGCTGATGGCGTTGCCGAGGAGCGTGATCGTCGCTACCACCGCGAACAGCAGTGGGAACACGGCCAGGAACCAGTGATAGGTCACGCCGGCCGCGGCGAGCGCGGTCCTGTCGCGCTTCCAGCGGTCGGAGAAGTCTCGAAGCGCCGGCGGGATCGTCATGCGGCCCTCCGTCCCGTCGCCTGGGTTTGCGCGATCGGGGCGACGGGAACGTTCCACTGGAGCGTGGCCCGCACGGGCCGCGAGCGCAGGAGGTGCACCAGGCCATGGCCACGAAGAAGCAGACGGCCGCCGCGAAGCGCAACATCAAGAAGGCGCAGACGGCGGCAAGGAAGCAGCGCACGATCGCGAACCTGCCGAAGAGCACGCGACGCGAGCTCGGCGAGCAGGCCGCCAGAGGCCGCGCGCGCGGCGGCAAGGCGGGCCGCGACCTCGCGGACCGCAACCGGACGCAGCTGTACGCCGAGGCGAAGAAGCTCAAGATCCCCGGCCGGTCCTCGATGGGCAAATGGGAGTTGATCGACGCGATCCGCGACGCTCGCTGAACCGATCACTTCGCCCCCTGTCTTCGACCGCGTTCACGCGACGTCGCGGTCGCGCTCCTGTGCCGGTTGCATCGCGCGCGTGCCACGCCCCTCCTGGACGCGGGACGTGCGGATCAGCGCCAGCTCGACGACGGCCGCGATAACCGTCACGACAACGGCTGCCAGCGCCCACCACCATCCGGCCAGGCGCAGACCCGCGGCGTGGTCGAGCGACCAGCGACCGGGACCGGTCAGCGTCAGCGCGAGCGCAGCGGCGGCGAGCACGAGGTTGAACTCGACCCCGCCGTTCGCATTCCACAAACCGTTGCGGCCATGCACCGCGACGACGGCGCCCGCCATCATCACCATGACGGCGATCGCCCCGAGCGGCGTCAGCAGACCCACCACGAGCGACAGGCCGCCCAACAGCTCCGCGGCGCCGCCGAGCGGAGCGGTGATCCGGCCCGGCCCCAAGCCCCCGCGATCGAACATCGACGCCGTGGCGTGCAAGCCGGCGCCACCGAACCATCCGAGCAACTTCTGCAGGCCGTGCCCGATGAACAGCAGCCCCACGACGAGCCGGATCAGGAGCAGTCCTGCAGCGAGCGCGCTCATCGTCAGGTCCTTCGTCAGAAGATGGGTCCGTAGTAGGCGTCGATCTCGTCGCGGCGCTGCGTGGGATCGGCGCTGCCGTCGAACTCGGGCGAGTCCTTGATCTGGTCCTGCTTCAAGCGGAGGTAGACCTTCTCGTCCGGGATGTCGAGGCGCGCGATGGCCTTGGCCGGGATCAGCACCTTGCGGCCGAAGATCCACGGGCCGGTGTCCACGACGATGTAGGACGCGCCCACCTCGTACGTGGCTTCGTCGACCTTGCCGACGTCGCCGTCGAGGGCCACCACGCCGAAGCGGTCGAGGCTCTTCGGCTGGTCAAGGCTTTCGTTGTACGTCCAGAGGTCGGTGTCCATCGGTATCTCCTACTCAGGACTCGTCATGCTCGGCGGGTCGCTCGCCGGGAAGGAATCGGCCAGCGCCGCGTCCAGGTCGTCAAGGTCGTTGGAGGATCGATCACCTCGGGGCATCGGGGCGGGCGTCTCCACGCGATCGATCGGGCCGGGGCTGCCAACGCTCCGAGCGCAGTGCGCCGAGCAGAAGACGATGCCGTCGGCTTGGACGCCGTGCCCTATCACCCGGACCCCGCAGTGTGCGCAGGTCGGCGCGAGCACCTGGATCGCGCACTCGAACGAATCGAAGACGAACACGCTCATCTCGTCCGGCCTGACCTCGAAGGTGCCGGCGTAATCGTTCCCGCACGCCGCGCAGATGCCCACCCTCAGCTGGCCTCCTTGACCAGCGCGATCAGCTCCTCGTCGCTCACCACCTGACGCGGCGGATCGAGCTCGGACACGCGAGGTGTTCGTGCGTACGACGGCTGCGGTCGCGGCTTGGTGTGTAACCAACACGTTCCGGAGGCGTTGTAGGTGGAAAGCACGGTGTCGCAGTCCTCGGCGCGACACACACGTTGACCCTGCGTGCGAGCAGGTCTACGCGCGACGCTCCCCCCCGGCAGCGTCGCACGCAGTCCCTGGTTGTGTTCGATCGGCATGGCTAGTGGAAGATGCTCACGCCGCCCGGACCGACCAGGCAGCCGATGACGATCAGCACGATGCCGGCGAGGACGCCGCCTCGGATGATCCACACGATGCCGGCGATCACAAGGATCGCGGCGATGATCCAGAGCAGCGTCGCTGCGCCGCCGGAAAGAGCTGCAAGCAGTTCCATCGATCGCTCCTTTACTCGTCCGCTTCGTCCGCTTGGATATCCCGCGCGACCTGCGCCGGGGTACCGGTCGCAGGCTCCCGCGCGCCGCGCACCTCTTCGGTCGACGGCGAGCGGGAGATCTCCGCCACGGTCTCGCCGACGTTGCGCGGGGAGCCGGCGGTGACCGCGACGTCGCCGAGGGCCACGACCCCGACCAACTCGTCCCCCTTCAAGACGGGCAAGCGCTTGACACGGTGCTCGGCCATCAGGTCCTCGGCCTCGCGCAGCGTCTCGTCGGGGCCGATCGTCGCGATGTTCTTGGTCGTGGCGACCGACGCAAGATCCACGTCGTTCGGGTCGAGGCCCTTGGCGAGGACCCGAACCACGAGGTCGCGGTCGGTCACGACGCCGATGAGCCGCTGGTCCATGCCGACGACCGGCACCATCCCGAAGTCGTAGGACGCCATCAGCCGCGCGCCCTCGACCGCGGTCATGTCCTCGGTCGCAACCTTCGGCTCGGCCGCCATCACGTGTCGCACAAGTCTGGTCATGGCCTGCGGGGTACCCGACCTCCGTTGGCCTAAACGCTGCCCTGCGGCGCCTGATCCTCGTCGGCCGCGGCCCTGACCTGCTCCTCGAGGTCGCGCCGCATCTGGTCGATCTCGGCCTCCTTGGAGCGCTCGATCCCGATCGCGCGGTCGCTCGCACCGCTCGTGACCGCGATCAGCTCGTCGAGCTTCACGTGCAGCGCCGTCGAGTCCCGGATCTGCGTCGCCTGGATCACGAACACCATGAGGAACGTGAGTACGGTCGTGCCGGTGTTCACCACGAGTTGCCAGGTGTTCGAGAAGTGGAAGAACGGCCCCGAACAGAGCCACACAAGCATCGCGGTGGCGGCGAGCATCGTCGCCACCGACGAGCCCGTGAGCCGAGCCACCCCGTCGGTGAACCGAACGAACGCGCCCGGGCCCGCGTTGTCGAGCTCCGGTGTCTGTGTCGCCGTGGACATGATCTTCTCCTCACCCGACGGGCGCGTCGGCCCGTCGATCGCGTGCTTCGCGCGACGGGTGCTTATCGGGATCGACGCCGTACACGGCGTAGGGCCGGCGTAACACCGGCTGCGCGACGTTGCGGACGGGGATGCCGCGGGGCGTGGCTCCCTTCTCGGTGCCGTCGTGGGCATGCCCGTGCACGACGAGATCGGCGCCGGACCGATCCGCCAGCTCGGCGAATAGGTAGCTTCCGAGCAGCGGGTACAGCTCGGGCGACTCACCGTGCAGCGTTCCTCGGATCGGCGCGTAATGGGTGAGCAGCACGCGGACGTCCGTGTCGAGCGAGCTGAGCGCCGACTCCATCGCCGCCGCCGTCAGCATCGAGGCGTTCGCGAAGACCTTCATCTCGCGCTCGCCGAACGCCGTCGCGCAGGCGCCGACGAACCCGCCGGCGAAGCCTTTGCCACCGGCGATGCCGAGCCGCACGCCGCCGATCTCGAGCACCGTCGCGGAGCCCTCGAGCACACGGACGCCGACGTCGAGCAGCCGCTGCGTGAGCACGCGCTGCTGGTCGGACTCGTGATCGTGGTTGCCGAGGACGGCGACGACCGGGACGGGCAGGCCGCGGAGCTCGCCGGCAAGCACGTCACCCTCGGCGAGCTCGCCACGCTTGGTGAGGTCGCCGGCGAGGAGCAGCACGTCGGCTTCGTCCGCGAGCCCGGCGAACCCGCTCCGAAGGTGTCCGACCGAGTCGGCACCCACGTGGACGTCGCCCACCGCCGCGATGCGAAGCATCAGACGACCTCCATCCGGCCGTCGGGCGGAAAGTCGGCGACCGTCGTGCGGTCGTCGAGCATGAGCTCGCGCCACCCCTCGGCGATGACGTCGGCGATCGCACGCTTGCGATCCTCGGTCGCGACCACGCCGTCCACGTGGACGAAGCCGTGTTCCACCGTCACGTGGAGCTCCGGTGCGTTGACGCGTTCATCGCGGCCGAGCGCCTCGTGGATGTGTTCGGCGAGGAACGGGTCGGGCTCAGCCGACATCGGATCCGCCGCCGCTGATCAGGTCGTAGAGGCCGTCGATCGCGCGCCGCGGGACGAGGACGTCGACCGACGTCGCGAAGAGCAGCAGGCTACAGATCCGGCGCGCGCCGTGTTGGCGCGCACGCATCGACAGGTAGTCCCAGTCGAGATCGTGTCGCGCAAGGATCGCGATCGCGTCGTACCAATAGCGCGCGGTGTCCTCGCCCGCTGCGAGCGCCTTCATCACGAGGAGGTCCTCGGCGGCGACCACGGGCAACGACCGACCGTAGATCGGCACGTCGCTCAGGCGAGCGGCCATCTGGTCGTCGAACAAGATGTCGCGTGTCGCGCGGAAGATCACGTCGACGTCGATGCCGTTCTTCCGCGCCTTGTAGAGCCAGTGGTCGTCGATCACCTCTACATCGAAGCCGGCGGCCTCGAGGGCGTCGAGCACGACCGGCGCCGACGCCGGGCGCATGAACAGGTCGATGTCACGGGTCCCCCGGTCGCGGCCGAACGCCGCCGACGCGAGCTCGCCGATCAGCGCGACCGATTCACCGGTGTCACGCACCGCCTCCATCGTGCGGTCCAACACGTCGAGGAAGACGGCCTGTTGATGGCGCGCTTGATCAAGGTCGTGCACCGCGGCGTGCATCGCCCCCATCCCCGCCTCCTCCCGCGCCACCGTTAGGGCGCCCGGCCCCGGAGCTCCAACGACCACATCCAACTCGAGCGGTCCGCGTCGGTGGACCAGCTCCGCAGCACGCCGGCCTCACCGCCCGGGAGCAGCACCACGCTCCCGAGGTCGGCGTCGTCGGGCCAGAGCTGACTCCGCAGGACTCGGGTGCCGTCGATCACCAGTCGGGTCATCGGCGTGTCGCCGTCCTGATCGCTCGGACGCAGATCGCGCCCGATCGCGACGAGGTGCTCGCCGTTGGCGAGCACCTCGACGTCCAGGCGCGACGGCGCGGCGTGCACGAGCACCGTGCGCGATGGGTCGATCGCGGAGCGGGCGAACTCGAGGCCCGCAGAGCCGCCCTCCGTCGAACGCAGCTGCCACACCGTGAACGCGCCGAGGCGCGACGGTTCGTGAGCGCCCGATCCCGGGAGGGCGCTCACCGTTATCCCTTGGGCGTGCTCGAGCTCGACGACGAGGAGGACGACCCGGACGAGCGCGAGCTCGAGGAGCCCGACGAGGAGCTCGGCGTCGACGAGGTCGGCATCGAAGAGCTCGGTGACGTCGATCGCACCGACTCCGCGGCCTTGTAGCCGCCTTCCTCGACCTTGTCGCCCGTCTTCGACGCGCCCTGCTGGATCGCGTCGCTCGCCTTCTCAGCGCCCTGCTGGATCTTGCCGGCGAGCTGATCGCTCATCTCGCTCGCCTTCGTGCTCATCGAGCGCTGCATGTCGTCCTGCATCGTGCTGGCGCGTCCGCGCATGCGGTCCCACCACGAAACGATCTCCTCGTAGCGGCCGCGCCCTGCCTTCGCCCCCACGACGTACGCGGCGCCGATGCCGGCACCGAGGAACAGCGTCCGGCGGAACCACCCGGAGCGCTTGCGGCCGCGCATCCCGGCCTGTACCGCGCTCCAGATCTGGTCGCGCTCGCGGTCGTCGCGCTCGAGCTCCTGCTTCAACAGCTCGTTCGTTTGCTCCAGCCGGGCGTTGTCGCGCAGCGCGTCGTCGAGCTTGTGCTCGGCTCGGTCGCGCAGGTACATCCGGCGGCGGTCGTTCGCTCGGTCCATCAGGTCCATCGCTCTCCCCCTTGGGTCGAAACGGTTGCCAGCCGGCGGTCGCCGACCGAACAGGCCCTACCCGGCGCACGTACGTCCGAAACCGCACGGGTTTGAACGCCGATGCGACGGGGCAACCCATCTCCGGGCGCGGCTCCGACGCGCTCATCGGCGCGGCCGAGAACCGGCCGCGGAAGGAGGTACGGACCATGGGTAGAGGCACGGGTTCTGGATTGATCGGACTCGGTGTCGTGCTCGCCGTCGTGGGCGCCGTGATGCGCTACGCGGTGGAAGCACAGCCGACAGGGTTCGACATCGTGACGGCCGGGGGCATCCTGCTGCTGGTCGGCATCGTGGCGATCCTCGTCGGGCTCGTCCTGGTCGTGATGGGAAGCCGTCGGTCCACCACGGAACGGGAACAGATCAGCGCGACGCCGCACGGTGAAGAGCGCGTCACGGAGCACGAGGGGTGGGTTGGACCATGACCGTGGCGCGACACGCTTCCACGACGTCGGTCGAGAACGACGAGGGCGCCGGCCGGACGCTGATTCGGTGGAGCGCCGTATTCGCCGGCACCTTGCTCGGCCTCGCGACGCTCGCGTTGCTGACGAGCTTGTGGCTGGCCCTCGCGAACGCATCGCACGTCGACGTCATCCAACGCAACCTCGAATGGTTCATCGGCATCTCAGCGATCGTGTGCCTGTTCTTGGCCGGGTTGCTCGCCGGGTACCTCTCGGGCGTTCGGGGCGCCGGCACGGGATTCCTGCATGGGGCGACGATTTGGGCGCTGCTGATGATCGTCAGCCTGTCCGTCGGTATCCCCGCGATCCTGAACGTGTTCAGCCTGGGACAGCTCTCGCAAGACGTGCAGACAACCACGACGGGCGTGACCAGCCAGTCGGTCTACAACGCCCTGTGGGGCACGTTCTGGACGATCCTCGGCGGGTTCATCGCCGCAGGGATCGGCGGAGCGATCGGTGGCGCCGTTACGCGTGATGCAGACCGCATCGTGCGCGTCGACGGTGAGACCACGGTCCCCACGCGCACCGTCGATGAGGATGATGCGCACTACACCCGCACCTGACGAACGGTGCTGGCAGGGCCCGGCGGCGAAGCCGCCGGGCCCTTTCGTCCCGCGATCCGAGCCGCGGCCGTGAGCCGGCTGCATCGCAGCCGGCCCCACGGCCCCGGCATCCACCGCAAGGTTCAGGGCCGCGGCTTCAGCTACGTGGACGAACGAGGCAGGCCCGTCGATGACGAGACCCGGGCCCGTATCGAGGCCCTCGTGCTGCCGCCGGCCTGGACCGACGTCTGGATCTGTCCCGATCCCGACGGCCACATCCAGGCGACCGGCGTCGACGCGGCGGGGCGGACGCAGTACCGCTACCACGACCGCTGGAGCGAACGGCGGTCCGCGGCGAAGTTCCACCGCATCGAAGCCTTCGCACACGGGCTGCCGGAACTCCGCGCACATGTTTCGCACGACATCGCCGGACGCGGTCTGCCGCGAGACCGCGTGCTCGCGTGCACCGTTCGGCTCTTGGATGCGACGACCTTCCGCATCGGTTCGGACTCGTACGCGCGCGAGAACGGTTCGTTCGGGTTGACGACCATCACACGCGACCACGTCACGGTCGGCCGCACGCGCGCGCTGTTCCACTATCGCGGCAAGGGTGGGCTCGAGCGCACGCACGACGTTCGCGACCCTGATGCGATCCGTGTGATCCGGGCGTTACACCGCCGAGAGGGTGGCGGGCGACGGCTGTTCGTCTACGGGCATGACGGTCGGTACGTGCCGATCCACGCCGGCGACGTGAACGCCTATATCCGCGAAGGCGTCGGGGTCGAGTCATCGGCGAAGGACTTCCGTACCTGGCACGCGACGGTGCTGGCCGCCGTCGGCCTGGCTGGCGTCGAGGACGACCACGCGACCTCGTCACGCGCCGTCGACCGGGACATCGCCGCAGTCGTGCGCGGCGTTGCCGGCGTGCTCGGGAACACGCCCGCCGTCTGCCGGAACTCCTACATCGACCCCCGCGTGATCGATCGATTCCGGGACGGCTCGACGATCGCCGACGATCTCACGACCTTGCCCGACGACGTCGCGCCGGGACGCTGGGGCGAGGCGGCGCGACAGACGGTCGAGGCCGCGGTGCTCGCGTTGCTGGCCGGAGATCGTGCGCGCCGACGCGCCGCGTAAGGACCGCTCTAGAGCGGTGGCGGGATCGGGATCGGTCCGGGCCCCGGCGGGGGCGAACCCGGCTCCGGCTGTGGTCCAGGTTCCGGATCGGGCACGGGGCCGGGTTGCGGAACCTTGCTTCTGATCCTTCGTGACATGTCCCGCGTCTACCCGACGCGAAGGAGCGGAAACGCGGTTAGCGCGTGTCGTTCGGGGTACCACCGGCCCGCGATGGTCACCGCCCCCCCTGCCGCCGACCCTCTGGGGCTCCGTCCCGTGGGCACGGTGCGGGCCTCCGACAGCGATTGGTTCGAACGAACCCTGGCCGACGCGATCGCCAGCGGCGCACCGAACGTCGAGATCGATCTCCGGGACGTCGAGTTCATGGACGGGTCCGGTGTGCGAGCGCTCGCCGACGCGGCCGAGCGCCTCCGCGTCTGCGGGCGGCGGCTGATCGTTCGTGCGCCCGCGTACGTCGTCGAGGTCGCGCTCGCCGAGCTCGCCCCCGCTGGGTCGGTGAAGATCTATCGCGCCTGAGCGGCGTCGTCGTCCGCGCCGACGGCCACGGTGAACCGCGCGCCATGATCGAGCCACGTCAGATCGGGCGCGAGCGCTGCGAGCAGATCACCGCGGATCCCGTTGTCCTCGGGTGCCGAGGGCGCGGCGTCGGCCTCGACCGACACCGTGAAGGCATCGACATCGGGCCGGACCTCGATCTCGAGCGACCGGCTCCCACCTTCCACGAGCGCCGCACAGACCTCCGAGACGGCGAGCTCGAGGTCTTCAGCCCGCTCAGGAGGGGCGTCGAGCGACCGTGCGATCGAGCGAAGGAACACGCGAACCGTCGACAGGCCGGCGCCGTCTGCGGGCACCAACAGCCTGAACGGGTCCCGTTCGGCGTGAACCACTCAGGCGACCCCGGCGAGGCCGTCGGGGTCCTCGACGATCGGCACGATCTGGTCGAGCGCGGTGATCGCGAGCACCTTCCGCGGCGAGCCGTTCGGTCCGACGAGCGCGAGCTCGCCGCCGCGCTCGCGCGCGCGCTTCATGGCCGCGACGATCACGCCGAGCGCGGTCGAGTCCATGAACGTCACGGCGCGCAGGTCGATCGCGATGCGTGCGTGGTCGGTGCCGAGCGCCATGAGCGCGTCGCGGAGCTCAGGGCTCGTCGAGAGGTCGAGTTCGCCGTCCACGGTGAGCACCCCCCACGCCTCGTAGGTGGTCGGGGTGATCGTCATCGTCGCCATGCGAAGTGTCCCTCCCGCGCGCCGCATGCGGATCGTCGTCCGGGGCGGGGAACGCGTCGTGGCTAGTATAGAAGCGGTGGCTACACCGACCTTCGGTCCTGTATCGGTGACCGTCCCCGCGACCCCGGACGCGATCGATGTGCTTCGATCGGTCGCCGGCGTCGTCGCGGGACGCACACCGATGGGTTTCGACCGCGTCGACGATCTGCGCCTCGCGGTGTCCGAGGCTGCCGGCCGACTGATCCAAGCGGGCGGCGCGGCGGGCACGATCCGTGAGGAGATCGCGGTCGAGGACGCTGGCGTGCGCATCGACCTGACGATGCCGGCGGCCGAGATCGGGCGCTGGCCGATCGGACCCAACATCGACGCGTTCTCGTGGGTCGTGATCGACACGCTCGCCGACACCGCGGCGGAATCGATGACCGACGACGGCCCGTCCATCGCCCTGCGCTTCGGGTTCGCGACGCCATGACGACCGAGACCGACACCGCGACCAACCGGCGCGAACGCGACGAGCGGATCGCGGCGGCATTCGCCGACCGTCTGCCCGAGCCCGAGCTGAAGACGGTGATCGCGCGCGAGTGCCACCCGCTGGTGCTGTACCTCGCGCGGCGTTACGCCGGGCGCGGCGAGGCGCTCGAAGATCTCGTGCAGGTCGCCGAGGTTGGGCTGCTGCACGCGACCGACCGGTTCGACCCAGAGCGCGGCGTGCAGTTCTCGACGTTCGCGGCGGCCACGATCGTCGGGGAGCTCAAACGGCACCTCCGTGACAAGGCCTGGTCCGTCCGGGTGCCGCGCCGGCTCCAGGAGATCGCCCTCGTGGTGAACAAGGCGCTCCCCGACCTCGCGCAGACGCTCGGCCGATCACCGTCGTTCGCCGAGATCGCCGAGGCGATCGGCGAGTCGGAGTCCGACGTGATCGAGGCGGTCGACGCCGCGCAGGCGTTCACCGCCGCATCGCTGGACGGCAAGCCCGACGACGACGCGCAAGCGCCGTCCGAGGCGCTCGGCGAGATCGACGAGCGGTTCGAGCTCGCGACCGGGTGGGCCGACGTCGCGCCCGCGATCCGGACGCTGCCCGCGCGGGAACGCAAGATCCTCTACCTCCGGTTCTTCGAGAATCGCACCCAGTCCGAGATCGCCGAAGAGATCGGCATCTCGCAGATGCACGTCTCGCGCATCCTCAGCCAAACGCTCACGACCCTGCGTAACGCCGTCTCCAGCTGACGCGCGGCGCGTGGTCCGCGTTTGGAGCAGCGCTTCCAGGGAAGGACTCCCGCACGAACCGATGGGGAGGGATCGATCGTGAGCAACAGCACGGAAGACAAGACGAAAGGCGCGGCGGAGCACGCCAAGGGCACGGCGAAGGAAGCGGCAGGCAAGGTCACGGACAACGAAGACTTGGAACGTGAAGGCCGCGAGGATCAGGTCAAGGGGGACGCACACAAGGCGCTTGGACACGTCAAGGACGCGGGCTCGAAGCTCAAGGAAAGCGTCCAGGACGCGGCTGACGACTAAGGGCGATCGGTTCCGCACGCACGTTCAACGCCGGTGACGAGCATGCTTGCGTCGCGACCGTGGCGAGATCGCGATCGCGACTCATACGAAGCGCGGAGCGGTGCCGCTTCCGGCGCGATGCCCCTCCGACGCTTATGACGGCCTGGGTCCCCAAGCCGGCGTGACGGGCAACCGGCTGTCGGTTGAGCAGAGCCAAGCGGGATAAACGCGCAGGGCTATTGGGGAGTGGACGGCTGGCGTGCGCGGGGCTGACCCGCTTCGGCGGCCCTTGGCTACTATGGGTACTGCTATGCCGCAACCACAGGCCGCGGCGTTCGAGTCTCCGCTCGTCGTGGCGTCCAACCGGGGTCCGGTCTCCTTCGGTCACGACGACGATGGGGCGCTCGTCGCCGAACGCGGGTCCGGCGGCCTGGTCACCGCGATCGCCGGTGTCCTGTTCGAATCGGACGCGACCTGGCTCGCGTGCGCGATGACCGAGGGCGATCGTGAGATCGCGGCGACCGGCAGGACGACCGAGGTCGAGCCGGCCGGCCACGCGGGGTTCGTCGACATCTCACCCGAGCGGTACGCCGGCTACTACAACGGGATCTCGAACCGGGTGCTCTGGCAGTTGCATCACCACCTGTTCGACCTGGTGTACCTGCCGTCATGGGACGCGGAGACGCGCGAGATCTGGGACGACTACCGCGAGGTCAACCGGATGGTCGCCGCCTCGCTCGACGAGCATCACGACCGCGACCCCGTCTATCTGGTGCAGGACTACCACCTGTCCCTCGTGCCCGCGTTCCTGCGACAGCTCCAGCCGAACGCGCGGATCGCGCACTTCACGCACACCCCGTTCGCCGGGCAATCCTTCTTGGGCGTGTTGCCGCACCCGATGCGCGACGAGCTGCTCCGCGGCATGCTCGGCGCCGACGTCCTGGGCTTCCAAGCGGAGCGGTGGGCCGAGAACTTCCTCTTGTGCGCGCGCGACGCGTTGCACGACGCCCACGTCGACGTCCGCCGCCGGCGTGTCGAGATAGGGAACCGCACGGTGCTCGTGCGCACCTATCCGGTATCGCTCGACCCCGAGCCGCTTCGCGCGACCTCTCGCAGCAAGGAGGTGAAGGAGATCCGCAAAGACCTCCTCGCCTGGAAGGAGGACGCGACGCTGCTCGTGCGCGTCGATCGGCTCGAGCTGTCGAAGAACATCGTGCGCGGGTTCCAGGCGTTCGAGACGTTCCTGCACGATCGTCCCGACTGGCACGGCAAGGTGCGGTTCCTTTCGTTGCTACCTTCGTCGCGCACGGAGATCCCCGAGTACCAGATCTACGCGGAGCGCGTGCGCGAGATGGTCGACATAATCAACGCGAAGTTCGGCGGCGCGGGTTGGCAGCCGATCGAGATGCGCACCGACGAGAGCTACGCCCGGGCGGTCGCCGCCTATGGGATCTACGACACGCTCCTGGTGAACCCGATCTTCGACGGGATGAACCTCGTCGCCATGGAGGGACCGCTCATCAACCGTCAGCAGGGCTCCTTGATCTTGTCGCAGAACGCGGGCGCGTTCGCGCGACTCGGTCGCCACGCCCTCGCGGTGAACCCGTTCGACGTCGCCGAAACCGCCGACGCGATCGCGGCGGGACTGGAGATGCCGCGCGAGGATCGCGTTCGGCGCTCGCGCGGCTTGACGCGTGCGGTGCTCGCGCGAAGCCCGGTGCGATGGTTGACGGCGCAGCTGCGCGATCTCGACGCGCTTCGCGGGATCGCATCACAACACGTGGAGGAGCTCGAGGAGTCCGAGCGGGCCGTCCACCTCAATATCGGCGACCTCGATGAGGCGTTCAGGCGTTCCTGATCCAACCACCACGACCCGGCACGACTCGACGCCGGAACGCTCGAGCGCGTCGAACGCCTCGATATCTTGCACGTCGTCCCCGGCGTAGAGCGCCGCGCGAGGCGTGAGCTGGTCCAAAAGCTGCTGTACCGCACCGCCTTTGCGAGCAGCCGGCGGCGCGACCTCGATCACGAACTTGCCGTCGAACGACGTGAGGCCGTGCGACGCGGCGAGCGCGCGCACCGGTTCCCGCACGCGCGCGAGCGCGGCGTCGGGGTCGGGCGTGCGGCGCGTGTGCACGACGATGCTCACCTGCTTGTCCTCGACCTCGGCGCCCGGTTCATCGTCGGCGATGGCGGCGATCGCCTGTCGGACGTCGTCTCCGAGCGGCGGCATCGCCGACAGCCCGTACAACCCGACCACCTCGAGCCGCGGCACGTCGAGCACGTCCCGCACGAACGCCTCGGGCCGGCCGGTGATGACCGCGACGGCGGCGGCCCGCCGGCAGAGATCGGTGAGCACCGGCACCGCCTCCGGCAGCGGCCTCGCGGCGGCGGGATCGTCGACGATCGGCGCGAGCGTGCCGTCGAAGTCGAGCAGGATCGCCGCCTCGGCGAGGTGCGCCGAGACCGCGGCGAGGCTCATCGCGACCGGCCCGACCGCGCGCGGAGTCCTGCGGCGATCGGACGGCGCCGGCGCTCCGCCGGCCCAACCTCGCCACGCGACAGGTTCCGTGCCGTCGAGATCAACGACACATGGGAGAACGCCTGCGGGAAGTTGCCGACCATCCGTCGCCGGACCGGATCGTATTCCTCGGACAACAGTCCGACGTCGTTGCGGACCCCGAGCACGAGCTCGAACAGCTCCCGCGCCTCGTCCTCACGCCCCTGCAGCGCGAGACAGTCGGCGAGCCAGCACGTGCACGGGATGAACGCGCCCTCGCTGCCGGGAAGCCCGTCGATGTGCGTCGAGGTGTCGTAGCGCCGGACGAACCCGTCGACGATGAGCCGCTCCTGGATGGCCTTCACGGTGCCGACCACGCGGTCGTCCTTCGCCGGCAGGAACCCGACCAACGGCATCATCAACAACGACGCGTCGAGCGTCCTGGACCCGTACACCTGGGTGAAGGCGCCGAGCTCGTCGTCGAAGCCTTCCGTGCAGATCTCGTCGTGGATCTCGTCGCGGAGCGCGCGCCAGCGGTCGACCGGTCCCTCGAACCCGAACAGCTCCACCGAGCGGACGGCGCGGTCCACGCCGACCCAGGCCATCACCTTCGAGTGGACGAACTGCTGGCGGCCGCCCCGGACCTCCCAGATACCTTCGTCGGGCTCGCGCCAGTTGGATTCGAGCACATCCATGATCCGGAGCTCCATCTCCCAGGCCGCCGACTCGTGCGGCAGGCCCTCGCGCGAGGCCTGGTGCAGAAGGTCCAGGACCTCGCCGTACACGTCGAGCTGGAACTGCCGGGAGGCGTCGTTGCCGACCCGTACCGGTAGCGACTCCTCGTAGCCGGGAAGCCACTCCACGGGGATCTCCGGGATCCGGCGCTCGCCGCGGATGCCGTACATGATCCGGAGGTCGCGCGGGTCGCCGGCGACGGCGCGAAGGAGCCACTCACGCCACGCCTCGGCCTCGTCGTCGTAGCCGGCCATCAACAGGCTGTAGAGCGTGAACGTCGCGTCGCGCAGCCAGCAGAACCGATAGTCCCAGTTCCGCGCGCCGCCGATCTCCTCGGGCAGCGACGTGGTCGGCGCGGCGACGATCCCACCCGTCGGCCGGTGGGTCAGTGCCTTCAAGGTGATCAGCGATCGCATCACCGCGTCGGGCCACTCCCCGCGGTACTCGCACCGCGAGGACCATCGCGTCCAATACCGGATCGTGTTGCGCAGGGCGTCCTGCGGATCGATCTTGGCGGGAACCGGCTCGTAGGACCGGTGCCACGTGAGGACGAACGACACCCGTTGGCCGGCGCGGACAGTCAGGTCAGATGCGACGGTACCCGTCGTCACGTCGATCGGCGCCTCGGTGCGGAGGTGGACCGCGTCCGGGCCGGCGACGGCACGGACGCCCTGAGGCACCTCGCGGAGCCATGGGATCGCGAGGCCGTAGTCGAACCGCGGCAGCAACTCGCTTCGCATCGGGACGGTGCCGCGAAGGCCCTCGATGATCCGGACCACACGCGCCTGCGCACGGCGTGGCGTCATGAAGTCGGTCACCCGAACGGCCCCGTTCGAGGTCTCGTGCTCGGTGTCGAGCACCAGCGTGTTCGGGCGGTACCGACGCCGGGTCCGATACTGCTCGGTGGGCGAGATCACCCAGCGCCCGTGAGACGGGTCGCCGAGCAGCGATGCGAAGCACGCGGCCGAGTCGAACCGCGGCAGGCACAGCCAATCGATCGAGCCGTCGCGCCCGACGAGGGCAGCGGTGTGGGTGTCCCCGATCAACGCGTAGTCCTCGAGCGGCAGCGGCACGCGATGAGGCTACCCGGCGCTCGCGGCCCGGCCTTGCATGCCCGGCAGGAGAACGGGGTACGGGTTGGCTCGGCGCGGGCGGCGCGAGAGGATGGGGCACCACACGATGCCGGAGCACCCATGAGCAACGGCGCCACCCCATCTGCCGCGTTCCCCCTCGAACGGCTCTCCGATGTCTTGGATAACGCCCCGGCGATCGTGTGGCTCTGGGACGCCGAAGCCGGGTGCACCTACGTGAGCACCGCTTGGACGCGCATCACGGGACGACCCGTGTCCGAGGCCTGGGGCGAGGGGTGGAACCTGAGCGTCCACCCCGACGATGTGACGCGGTTCGCCGCGTGCCGGGCCGCCATGCTGCGCAACGAACGCTTCGCCGCCGAGTATCGCTTGCGGTGCGCCGACGGGACGTACGCAACGGTTAACGACCAGGGATACCCGTTGGATGCGGCCGCCGATGACCGGCGGTTCCTCGGCGCGGCGCTCGAGGTGACCGCCCAACGAGAGGCCGAGGCGCTCGTGCGCGCGAGCGACGCGCTGCTCGCCGCCGTCGCCGAGGGCATGGGCGTCGCACTAGGCGTGAAGGACCGCGCCGGTCGCTACCTGATCGCGAACGACGCGATGAGCCAGCTGCTCGGCGTCGAGCCCGGCGAGGCGATCGGGCGTACGGACCGCGACATCGGTGTCGAGGACTGGGGCCGTCGCGACGACGAGGATCGCGCCGTGCTCGGCGGCGTCGCGGTCGGCGCCGAAGATGCCCGCGCCGACGCGACGTTCCTCACCACGAAGAGTCCGCTCCGGGGCCGCGACGGCACCATCGAAGGCGTGATCGTCGTCGGCACCGACATCTCGGCGGAGCGCGCGCGGCGTGCTCGCGCCGAGCGGCTCGACCGCCTCACGCAAGCGCTCAGCTCTTCCACATCGGTGCAAGACGTCGCCGACGCCGTCTTCGTCGATGCGCTCGAGGCGCTCGACACGCCCTTCGGCGCGCTCGGGCTGATGCAGCCCGACGGGCGAACGATCGAGATCACCCGGCTCAGCGGGTTCGAGAGCAAGCGCGTCGCGTGGCGATCCGTCGCGATCGACCAGGAGGACACGCCGATCACGCGGGCGGCGCGGACGCGCGCCACCGCCTTCTACGGATCGACGGACGAATTGCTCGAGCAGATGCCGAACCTTGGCGGGAGATTGCTCGACTACGAAGGCCGTGCGGTGTTGCCGCTTCGCAGCGGCGACGAGATCCTCGGCGTCCTGTACGCGGCGTTCATCGAGCCGCAGGCCTTCGACACCGACCGGCGCGCGTACTGCCTGGCTGTTGCGGACCGGATCGCGCAGGCACTCGAGCGTGCACGGCTGTTCGACGCGGCGCGTCGCTCCGACGAGCAGACGCGCGCGCTCCAACAGGTCACCGCGGACCTCGGTGCCGCGATGGCGGTCGAAGAGGTGCAGCTCGTGACGACGCGCTCGGCATGCGCGGCCGTCGGCGCCGACGCGTGCCTGCTCGCGCTCGTCGATCCGGAAGGTTCGGCGATCACGTACGCGCAAACCGACGCCTACCCGCCCAACCTGCGGCTACTGCTGCCGACCTCGCTCGACACGGACGCGTCGCCGGTCGCCGATGTGCTCGCCCATGGGAAGAGCGTGATCTTCGATACCGCCATGGCGCTGGTGGATGCCTACCCGCGCCTCGCCGATCTGGTCGCCGCGATGCCGTTCGCGGCGCGCGCGTTCGTGCCGGTCGGCGCGCCGGGCGCCGCGACCGGCGTGCTGGTCGCGAGCAGCGTGGACGAGGGTCGGTTCGACGCCGAAGCGGTTCGCTTGCTCGAGGCGATCGCCGGTCAATGCGGCCAGGCGCTCGATCGGGCGGCCCTCTACCGAGACGCGCGTGCCGCGACCCAGCGTGCCGCGTCGCTTCAGGCGGCGACGCTCGCGCTCGCCGAGGCAACGACGATCAAGGACGCGGTGTCCTCAGGGGTGTCGTTCGCGCTGGACCTCGTCGACGCGACGCTCGGCGCGTTGCTGTTGGTCGACCCCCAGACGCACCGGCTGAGCGTCGCCGACGAGGTCGGCGTTCCGCACCGGCTGCTCGACCGGTGGGGCACGGTCCCCGTCGACGGGCTGCGGATCCTCGGCGACGCCGTCGAGACGCGGCACGGCCAATGGCGCACGACCGACGAGCTCGCCCGAAACGACCCGGCTCTGGCGGGCGACCTCCGGCCGCTCGGTGTCGGCTCGGTCGGCATCCTGCCCTTGATCAGCGGCGGCGGGGTGCTGGGCTTCATCGGGGTCGGACGGCCCGCGGCCGAGCCGCCGGACCGCCACACGCAGGACACGCTCGAGGCCTACGCCGAGCGCGTCGGCGCGGCGATCGCGCGCGCGCGGCTCCTCCAGACCGAGCGACGCACGCGCCATCAGTTGGAGCGCACCCTGTCGCGGCTGTCGCGGCTCCAGACCGTGTCGGATGCGATCAGCCGGGCCGTTCCGGCAGAAGAGGTAGCAGCGACGGCGCTCGGTGCGTCGATCGACGCGTTCGGGGCGCTGGGCGGGGCCGCATATCTCGCCGACGGCGCCGTCTTGCGGCAGGTGGCCGCCGCCGGTGTGTTCACGTCGGCCGTCGCGGGCCGCCTCGATACCGTGCCGCTCGACGCCGACATGGCGATGTGCGCGTCGTTCGCGACCGGCACCGTCAACTGGGTGCCGACCCGCACGGAATGGCGGCGCCGGTACGCGCAGGGCGCCGCGATGTTCCAGGGCATCGCCCGGTCCAGCATCGCGATCCCGTTCACGCTCGAGGGTCGCGTCCTCGGGGTCATGACGCTCGTCTTCGCCGACGAGAACGTCCTGGACCGCCCCGAGCGGCGGCTCGCACGCACGATCGGACACCAGGCGGCGATCGCGCTCGAGCGCTCGCAGCTCCACGAGCGCGAAGTGAACCGCAGCCGCCGGACCGAACAGATCCAGCACCTCATCGCCGAGCTCGCGGGCAGCACGGATCCGGCCGCGATCTCGGCGATCCTCACCTCGACGGCGCTCGAGGTCCTCGGCGCGGACGGAGCCGCGGTGCTGCTCGTCGGCGAGGGCGCCGAGGCCACCGCCGATGTCATCGCCGCGACCGGGTTGACGCCCAGGGTCGCCGGCGCGATCGCGACCGACGATCGCTCGCCCGGCCGGGCCGCACTGGCGACGGGCCGTCCGACGCTCGCGCGCACCCCCGAGGCCGTTCGGGACCGTTACGGAGACGTGGCCGACGACCTCGGCGCGGCGGTGGCCGAGCTCCCGATGCTCGCCGGCGGTTCAGCCCTCGGCGCGCTCGTCGTCAGCTTCGAACGCTCGCAACCTTTCGACCTCGAGCAGATCGATCTCCTCGCTGCGATCGTCTCGGAGGCAGCACAAGCCATCACTCGCGCGCGTGTGTACCGGCGTGAACGCGAGATCTCCCAGATCCTTCAGCGCAGCCTGCTCCCCGATGAGCCGACCGCGTCATGGAACGGTGCGCGCGTCACCTCGTGGTACTCGGCCGGCACGCAGCACCTCGAGGTCGGCGGCGATTGGTACGACGCCATCGAGCTGCCGAACGGGCGGCTCGGCGTGTCGATCGGCGACGTCGTCGGCCGCGGACTACGCGCGGCGGCAGCGATGGGTCAGCTTCGCAGCGCCCTTCGTGGGATCGCGCTCGAGATGCGCGGCCCCGCAGCGACGCTCGAAGCGCTGAACCGATTCGCCGCCCGCACGCCCGGAACGGAGCTCGCCACCGTCGCCTACGGCGAGTACGACCCGATGACCGGCATCTTCGTCTACGCGTGCGCAGGACACCCGCCGCCCATCGTGTGCCTGGCCGGACGAGCGGTGGTATTGCAGGACGGACGATCGCCGTTGCTCGCAGCGGGGTACGACGGCCCACGGGCCGAAGCGTCGTTGGTGCTGCCTCCCGATGCCACGTTGGTCCTGTATACCGATGGCCTGATCGAGCGACGCGACGAGCCGTTCCATCGGGGGATCGACCGCCTGCGGGACGCGATCGAGGCGACGAGCGAGTTGGAACCGGCAGCAACGGTCGAGACGCTGGTCGAGGCGGTGCTCGGCGATCGCGACCGGACAGACGACGCGGCGCTGCTCGTGTTGCGGACCGGCGATCCGATCGCCTTCGCCATGACCCTCGACGACACGCCCGAAGGCCTCCGGCCGATGCGCCACCGGCTGCACGCGTGGCTCGAGCTTCGCGGGTGCGCGCCGGATGACGCCGACGCGGTCGTGCTCGCGGTGAACGAGGCCGCCGCCAACGCGATCGAGCACGGGTACCGCGACGGCACCGGTCCGGTCGAGGTGACGGGCGACGTCGTCGAGGGCGAGCTCCGGATCGCCGTCGAGGACCGCGGCGGCTGGCGAGCGGCCGACCCGGACCCAGCGCGTGGCCGCGGCCTGCCCCTGATGCGCACGCTCATGGACGACGTCGGCATCGAACGGCTCGACCCAGGAACCCGCGTCGTGCTGAGCCGGAAGGTCGATGCGGCCGCCGGCGAACCGGCGATGGCCGGAACCGACGGCCGGACATAGGCGCCGACGATGCCCGAGCCGAGCGAACAGCCGCTCCGGATCGAACAGCGGCCGGGGGAACGAGTGCTCGCGCTCGACGGCGAGCTCGACATGGCCGACACCGACACCTTGGTGGAAGCCGCCGCACCGCTCGCGGCCGAGCCGGGCGACCTCACGCTCGACCTCGGCGGAGTGACCTTCATCGACAGCTCCGGATTACTCGCGATCCTGCGCACGGCGGACCAGATGGCCGATGGTCGGCTGATCCTGCTGCGCCCCGCCGAACAGCTCCGGAAGGTCTTCGACATGGTCGAGCTCGCGGCGGTCTCCCCGCGCATCGTGATCGCCGACTGACGGAGCGCGCGCGCCGAGGTCGGTGTCCGTCCCGCGGGGTATCGTCGGCCGATGGCCAAGCTCAGCGCGCGCGAACGGGCGGAGCTCCCCGATCGAGCGTTCGCCTACATCGACGCCAAGGGCGTCCGGCGCCTGCCGATCAACGACGAGGCGCACGTGCGCAACGCGCTCGCGCGGTTCGACCGCGTCGCGTGGCAAGACGACGATGCGCGCGATCGGGCACGACAGCGCCTGCTGAACGCGGCGAAGCGGTTCGGCATCATGCCGGTCGGGTTCATCAACCGGCAGCTCGGATCGTCGCGTCGCCCGTCCTTGCCGACGGGCTCAGTGACGTTCCTGCTGACCGACATCGAAGGATCGACCGCGCTGCTGCGACAGCTGGGCGAGGACTACGCCGGATTGCTTCGCGATGTGCGCGCATGCACGAAGAAGGCGGTCGCAGGCGCCGGCGGTCATCACGTGGACAGCCACGGCGACGAGTTCTTCGCCGTGTTCGAACGGCCCGATGCGGCGGTGCAGGCTGCGCTTGACCTGTTCGCCGAGCTGCGCGGATGGTCGTGGCCGGGGGGCGTCGAGGTCCTCGTGCGAGCCGGGATCCACGGCGGGCGACCGACCCTCACGGATACCGGTTACGTGGGCATCTCGGTGCACACCGTCGCGCGCATCTGCTCGGTCGCGCACGGCGGGCAGATCGTGGTCTCGTCGCACGCCGTCGAGGGCGTCACCCCGCCGGGCGTTCGCTACCGGGCCCTCGGCGAGCACCGCCTCGCGGGGCTGGCGAAAGCCGAAGCGCTGTACCAGGTGCAGGCAGACGGGCTACAAGCGTCGTTCCCGCCGCTGCGGATCGCGACGCCGGGTTAGGGGCGCTGCTGGCGCCGGGCCGCCTCGTCCCTCGTGAAGTCGCGCATCCCGTGATGCACGCCGAGCCGGACAGCGGCGTACACGAACAGGAACGTCACGACGACCGAGAGCGCCCACAGCCACACCACAGCCACGTTGGTCATTCCCGGAGTATCGCATCGGCATCCGGCCGATCGACCGAGGCTCGAGCCCGATGCGATGATCGCGGCCGCATGCGGAACCGACTCGGTGTGCGGCTCCCCAGAACTGACGTTCACGGCCGCAGCCGCCGCATCGCTATCCTGCAAGGATCCACAACCCGCAAGGAGCCGCACCGATGGTCAGCCAGACCGCACTGCGTTACGACGAGCACGATTGGCAGCCTCGCCCAACGCTGTCCGGCGCCGAGTACACGAGCGACGCCGTCTACGACGAGGAACGCGAACGGATCTGGTGGGGCGACTGGGTCTGCCTCGGGCGGGAGGAAGAGCTCCCGAACCCCGGCGACTACATCGTCCGGGATCTGACCGGCGAGTCGGTCTTCATCACGCGCGACGAGGGTGGCGCGCTGCACGGCTTCTACAACGTGTGCAGCCACCGCGGCACGAAGTTCCTCGACGACGAGCCGGCCAACGGCCACGTGCGCAAAGCGTTCACGTGCCCGTACCACGGCTGGGTGTACGGCCTCGACGGCTCGCTGATCGGCACGCCCAACGTCAAGGAGAACGAGCGGTTCGAGCGCCGCGAGTACCCCCTGCACTCCTTCTTCGTCGACACGTTCGGCGGCTTCATCTTCGCGAACCTCACGCGCGGAACGCCGAGGCCGCTCCTGGAGCAGATGAACGAGGGCGCGGAGTCGCTGTCGATGTTCGACCGGTTCAAGCTGGACGAGCTTCGGATCGGCGTGCGGCTCGTCTATGAGGTCGAGGCCAACTGGAAGATCGTCGTCGAGAACTACAACGAGTGCCTCCACTGCCCCACCGTCCACCCCGAGTTGGTGCAGGTGGTGCCGTTGTTCCGGTTCGGCGAGGTGTGGGACGAGGTGACGCGCGACGACGGCAACTGGATGCGCGAGGGCGCGACGAGCTTCACACAGACCGGCGAGTCGGTACTGCCGAAGTTCCCCGACCTCGAGCCCGAGGACTACTCCATGTACTACGGGGCGTACCAGTTCCCGAACCTGATGATCAACCTGCACCCGGACTGCGTCATGTACTACATCGGCTTCCCCAAGGGGCCGAAGCACACGACCGTCGTGTCCGAGTACCTCTTCCGGCCGGAGACGGTCGCCGACGAGTCGGCGTTCAAGCCGGAGCCCGTGGTCGAGCTCTGGGACCTGATCTCGAAGCAGGACTGGGAGGTTTGCCAGCGCGCGCAGACCGGCGTCGGCTCGCGAGCGTTCACCACCGGCGTGTATCCGCGCCAGGACCGGTTCCTGTACGACTTCAACGAGCGGTACCGCAAGGAGATGGGCAAGGCCCTGTTGGGGTGAGCCGAGGGCTCTCGTTGCGAAGAACATCGAGGCGCGCGACGCGGTTCGCCACGCATAACCCGGGTAGCAGCGCTCTATGGAGCGGGATCGGCGTGGACAGCGGATCGTCGTCCTCGGCGGCGGCGGGTTCCTCGGGTCGCACGTCTGTGCGCGGCTGATCGCGGAGGGCGCCGCCGTCGTCGCGGTCGATACATGGCTCACCGGTCGCGAACAGAACCTCGAGGCGATCGAAGGCCCGGGCACGCTCGAGGTCGTGACCGCAGACGCCGCCGACGTGTCGATCGGCGGCCTCGTGACCGCGATCCTGCACCTCGCGAGCCCGGCGAGCCCGCCCGACTACCTGCGCCATCCGACCGAAACGCTGCGGGCGGGGTCGGTTGCGACGTTGCACGCGATCGATCTGGCCGCTGCCCACGACGCCCGGCTGTTGTTCGCCTCGACCTCGGAGGTGTACGGCGACCCCTTGGTGCACCCGCAACCGGAGACCTACACCGGCAACGTCGACCCGACCGGGCCGCGGGCGGTCTACGACGAAGCGAAGCGCTTCGGGGAGGCGGCCGTCGCGGCCGCAGGCTGCGACGGCCGGGTGGACGCGGCGATCGTGCGCATCTTCAACACCGTCGGGCCGCAGATGCGGCCCGACGACGGCCGCATGGTGCCGGCGTTCGTCGCCCAGCTGCTCGACGGCGGCATCGTGACCATACACGGCGATGGGCTCCAGACACGCTCCGTTGCAGACGTCGAGGACACGATCGACGGGCTGGTTCGCGTGCTCGACGCGCCCGTCACCGGCCCGATCAACATCGGCAACCCCGAGGAGCACACCGTCTTGGAGGTGGCGCGGTGGTGCGGCGAGGCGCTGGACGTCGCCGTCGAGCACCGCTTCGTGCCGGCGATGCGAGGCGACCCGGTTCGTCGGTGCCCCGACATCTCGCTCGCGACCGGACTGCTCGGGTGGCGGCCGCGCGTCGCCGCCCGCGACGCCGTCGTTCGGGCGGCGCGGTGGCTCGCCGGAGAACGGGTCTCGCCGTGAGCCGCCTCGCGGTCATCGGCTGTGGGTACGTCGGCTCGGTCAGCGCGGCGTGCTTCGCGTCGCTCGGTCATCGCGTGCGTGCCGTGGATGTGAACGAAGGCCGCGTCGCCCGGCTTCGCCGGGCCGATCCGCCCTTCGTCGAAACCGGCCTCCCCGAGCTCATCCGGCGCGAGCTCGATGCGGAGCGGCTCGTGTTCGGCACCGAGGTCGACCGGGCGGTGCGTGGCGCCGACGCCGTGCTGATCTGCGTCGCGACCCCGACGAGCCCGTCCGGCGACGCCGACCTCGCGCAGCTGTGGGACGCGCTCGCCGCGATCGCCCCGACCGTTCGTCGCGACGCGGTCGTCGTGCTTCGTTCGACGGTCCCGGTCGGTACCGGCGACGCGTGCGTCGACCATCTCCGCGATGTGACGGCCCGCCGATGGCATGGCGAGGTGGTCACGAACCCGGAGTTCCTGCGCGAAGGTACAGCGGTCCATGACTTCCTGCATCCGGACCGGCTCGTGTTCGGCGGCCCGCCCTCTGCGGTCGACCTGGTGCAACGCTTCTACGCGCCGATCACGAAGGACGAGGACCCCTTGATCTTCCGGATGGATCGGCGCTCGGCCGAACTGGTCAAGGCGGGCGCGAACGCCGCCCTCGCCGCGAAGATCAGCTTGGCGAACGAGGTCGCCGACCTCTGCGAACGGACCGGCGCCGACGCGCGCGTCGTATTGCCCGCGATCGGCGCCGACGCGAGGATCGGCGCGTCGTGGCTCGGGCCCGGGCTCGGGTGGGGCGGGTCCTGCCTGCCGAAAGACCTGGCAGCGCTGATCGCGACCGGCGACACGGTCCACGTTGCGACGCCGCTGCTGCACGCCGCCCGTGCCGTCAACGCGACGCGCATCGATGTCGCGGTGCGAAAGCTCATCGCAACGCTCGGCTTGCTGCGTGGCCGGCGGATCGGCGTGCTCGGTGTCGCGTTCAAGGCCGGCACCGACGACCTCCGCTCCTCCCCATCGTTGGCGCTCTGCGAACGGCTGCTCGACGAGGGCGCGACGGTCGTCGCGAGCGATCCGCTCGTGCGACGGCTCCCCGACGTTGCACATCCGGTGATGCTCGTGGCCGATGCGTACGAGGCGGCCGACGACGCAGACGCGCTCGTCGTCACGGTCCCGTCGAACGTCGCCCAGGACCTCGATCCGGAGCGCGTCGCACGTGCGATGCGTGGCCGCCTCGTGCTCGACCTTCCGAACACCCTCCACCCGGACGCGTTCGCCGCTGCGGGACTCGACGTCGTGGGGACGGGCTGGGCGCCGGGCAGCCTCAGCCGTGCAGAAGTGTTTCTCGCTTCTCCATAGGGGTAAGCGGTTCTCGAAAACAAGACGGGGGGATAGGAAGGAGAGAGGCGGCATGCGGATCGCGTTGATCAGCGACCATGCATCGCCGCTGACCCCTCCCGGAAGCATCGACGCCGGCGGGCAGAACGTCTACGTGGCGAAGGTTGCGGGGCATCTCAGCGCGCTCGGACACGAGGTGGACGTCCTCACGCGCCGTGATGATCCGTCCCTTGCGCCCGAGGTTGAGACCCCCGAGGGCGTTCGCGTCGTGCACGTCGACGCGGGGCCGGCGCGCACGATCGAGAAGGAACGGCTGCTGCCGTGGATGGACGACTTCGCGGCGTCGGCCGAACGGATCGCGCACATCCGCGGCTACGACGTCGTCCACGCGAACTTCTGGATGTCGGCGATCGCCGGCATGCGTCTGCAGCGCACGCTCGGCACGCCGTTCGTCGTCACGTTCCACGCGCTCGGCAAGATCCGCCGTCGCGAACAGGGCACCGCGGACGCCTCACCCGCTGCGCGTGAGGCGATCGAAGCGGCGGCCGTCGGCACCGCGGATCGTGTGATCGCGGAATGTCCCCAAGACGAATACGACCTGTGCACGCTGTACGACGCCGACCGCGCCCGGATCTCGATGGTGCCGGCGGGGTACGAGCCGCGTGAGCTGTCGCCGCGGTCGCGATACGCCGCACGCCACAGCATCGGTATCCCGCTCGGCGGACCGCTGATCCTGCACGTCGGACGGTTCGTCCCCCGCAAAGGGATCGACGACGCGATCCGCGGCGCCAGCGCGGTCCTCGCGCGGATGCGTCACGCGCGCATGATCGTCGTCGGCGGCCATCCCGACGATCCCGCGTCGGTGGTGGAGCGCGCACGCCTCGAGCGCATCGCACGAGAGCTCGAGGTTCGCAAGCAGGTCGCGTTCGCCGGGTCCGTGTCGCGCGATCGCCTGCGCGACTTCTACGCAGCGGCCGACGTGTTCGTGACCACCCCGTGGTACGAGCCGTTCGGGATCACGCCGGTCGAGTCGATGGCATGCGGGACACCGGTGATCGGCTCGGCGGTCGGCGGTATCGGCTTCACCGTCCGCGACGGCGTGACCGGCTTCCTGGTTCCCCCCCGCGCGCCCAACGCGATCGCAGACCGCCTGACCGACGCGTTCGCGGACCGACGCCGGCTGCGGCAGATGGGTCGCGCCGCGGCGCGTCACGTTCGCCCGACCTTCACGTGGCGGCGCATCAGCGAGCAGCTCGTCGACGTGTACGAAGAGGCCATCACGGCGGCGCGAGGCGGCCTCAACACCGCAGTCGGCGCAGGTTGGCGGGACGCCTCATGAGTGCGGTCGTCGACGCCACGCTGCGGGCTCGCTCGCTTCGCGACGCCGTCGTCGTCGTGACCGGCGGCGGGGGCGGCCTCGGTGCGGCCATCAGCCGCGAACTCGGGAGCGCGGGCGCTATCGTCGTCGTGGCCGACGTTGCCGCCGAACGCGCGCAGCACGTGGCGCACGAACTCGGCGAGCGCGCGACGACCCTCCGGCTTGACGTCGCGGATCCCGCGTCCATCGCATCCGGCATCGCGATGATCGGGCACACCCACGGCCGGATCGACGTGCTCGTCAACAACGCGGGCGTCGACCGGACCGATCCGATCGACGACATCCCGCCCGATACCTGGAGCCGGATCCTGGACGTGAACCTCCGTGGTCCGGCGTTGCTCACGCAGGCAGCGTGGCCGATGCTCCGCGAGGCGCACGGCGACGTCGTCAACATCGTGTCGACCGCCGCCAAGCGCGCGTGGGCCAACGCGTCCGCGTACCACGCGAGCAAGTGGGGGCTCCTTGGCCTGAGTCATGCCCTGCACGCTGAGGGACGCGCGTGCGGCGTCCGCGTCAGCGCGATCGTCGCCGGCGGCATGCGCACGCCGTTCCTCCTCGACCGCTTCCCCGACATCGATCTCGACACCCTGCAAGAACCCGCGGCGGTCGCGCGGGTGATCCGGTTCGTGCTCGAGCTGCCGGCGGGCACCGTGATGCCCGAGACGCTCGTCCTGCCCGAACAGGAGTCGTCGTGGCCGTGAGCCGGGAACCGCGGGTCGATCCCGCCGCCTGGACCCGCGCGCGCAACATCCTGTGCGTCCGTCTGGACAGCATGGGGGACGTGGTGATGACGGGCCCGGCGATCCGCGCCATCGCCGCGCTCCCCCAGACCGTGCCGCGGCGGCGGCTCACCCTGCTGACGTCGCCGGCCGGCGCGGGCGTCGCGACGATGCTGCCGGCGGTCAACGACACGATCGCGTACCGCGCGCCGTGGATGCCGGGGGGCGACACCGATCCGGGGTCCGATCTCCGGTTGATCGACCGGCTCGCGACACGGGCGTTCGACGCGGCCGTGATCTTCACGACGGTGAACCAGAGCGCGCTGCCGGCGGCGACGATCTGTCGCCTCGCGGGGATCCCGCTCCGCGCGGCGCACAGCCGTGAGAACCCGTACGGGATCATGACGGACTGGCTGCCCGACCCGCGCGAGCGCGGCGAGCCGATGCATGAGGTGTTGCGGCAACTCGCGCTCGCCACGGCGCTCGGCGGCCAGGTCGACGACGACCGGCTGACGCTCGCCCCGCCGCCCGGCTCGCTCGACGTCGCGCTCGACGTCCTCGAGCACGCCGGCGTCGACGCGCACGACCCGTGCTTGGTGTTCCATCCCGGCGCGGGCGCGCCGTCACGCCGGTACGACCCGGCGTCGTTCGCGGCGGCTGCCGATGTGCTCGCTGGTGAAGGCTGGCAGATCCTCGTCACCGGCGGCGCCGGCGATCGCACCGAAGTGCGCGCGATGCTCGACGCGATGCGCAAGCCGGCGGTCGATCTCTGCGGGCTGCTGACGCTGCCGGTGCTCGTCGCGCTCCTGTCGCACGCCGAAACGGTCGTCACGAACAACACCGGCCCCGCGCACCTCGCCGCCGCGGTGATGACGCCCGTCGTCGACCTCTACGCGCTCACGAACATGGAACACACCCCGTGGCGCGTCCCCTCCCGCGTGCTCTTCCACGACGTGCCGTGTTCCGGCTGCCTGTCGAGCGTCTGTCTCACCGCCGACCACGCGTGTCTCGCGATGGTCCCGCCGGGAGCCGTCGTCGACGCGGTGCACGAGCTCACGGCCAGCGAGCATCTGGTCCAGGAAGCGCGCTGATGACCGTCGTCCTCGGCATCAACGCTGTGTTCCACGACCCGGCGGCCGCGCTCGTCGTCGACGGCCGGATCGTCGCGTGCGCAGAGGAGGAACGGTTCTCGCGACGCAAGCACGGAAAGCAGTCGGTGCCGTTCTCGACGTGGGAGCTGCCGGAGGAAGCCGCTCGTTGGTGCATCGCGCAGGCGGGGATCGAACCGCAGGACGTCGACGCCGTCGCGTACAGCTACGACCCCGACCTCGCGCCCGAGTCGTCCGGCATCATGGCCGCCGAGTGGGAAGGGCTGCGCACGCTGTACGCCCGCCGCGCGCCGTGGTTCCTCGCGACCGCCCTGCCGGGACTCGACCCGTCGGCCGTCCGGTATGTCCCGCATCACATCGCGCACGCGGCGTCGGCCTACCTCGCGTCACCGCACACGGAATCGGCTGTGATGGTGCTCGACGGCCGAGGCGAGCGGAGCTCCTACCTCGGCGGCGCCGCCGACGGCGCCCGCTTCCGCCCGCTGGTTCGACAGGACCTGCCGCATTCGCTGGGACTGCTCTATGAGGACCTCACCGAGCACCTCGGCTTCCATCGATCCTCGGACGAGTACAAGGTCATGGGCCTCGCGGCGTACGGGGAGCCGCGGTTCCTTCCGGCGATGCGCCGGGCGATCACCACGACGGGCGGCGGCTACCGCGTCCGCGAGGTGTCGTGGGAAGACTTCGCGCCCCACGCGAACGGCGCCTGGACCGAGCAGCATGCGGATCTGGCCGCGAGCGTTCAGGCCCGGCTCGAAGAGGTGCTCCTCGAACTCGGCGGCTGGCTGCACGAGGCGACCGGTGCGCCGGCGCTGACGATCGCCGGCGGCGTGGGTTTGAACTGCGTCGCCAACACACGTCTGTGGCGAGAGGGCCCGTTCCGCGATGTCTGGATCCAACCGGCCGCGGGCGATGCCGGAACGGCGCTCGGTGCGGCGCTCTACGTGGCCGCCGAGCGCGGCGACGAGATCCAACCGATGCAGAGCGCCGCGCTCGGACGCGGCTGGACCGACGGCGAGCTTCGCGACGCGCTCACGACGGCGCGTGTTGCGCACGAGGCGCCACGTGACCTCGCCGAGGCCGTCGCGCGGCTGCTCGCAGACGACCAGGTGATCGCGTGGTTCCAGGGACGGTCCGAGTACGGGCCCCGAGCGCTCGGGCATCGGAGCCTGCTCGCCGACCCTCGCCGGCGCGACAACCTGGAACGGCTGAACGACGTCAAGGGCCGCGAGCAGTTCCGGCCGCTCGCACCGATGGTCACGCTCGAGCGCGCACCCGAGCTGTTCGACGGACCCCTCCCGAGTCCGTACATGACGTTCACGCATCGCGTTCGAGAGCCGTGGGCCGACCTGATCCCGGCCGTCGTGCACGTCGACGGGACTGCCCGGATCCAGACCGTCGACCGCAACGAGGAGCCGCTGGTCGCCGCGCTGCTCGATGCGTTCGAGCGGCTGACCGGCGTGCCGGTGCTGATCAACACGAGCCTGAACACCGCGGGCCGGCCGATCGTCGACTCGCCGCGAGACGTCCTCGAGCTCTTCGGCTCGACGCCGGTCGACGCGCTCGCGATCGGTCCGTACCTCGCCATGCGCAACGCCGAGCGCCGACGGGCGGCCGCATGAGCGCGGACATCGACCTCGTCGTCCCGACGATCGGGCGGCCGTCGCTCGATGTGCTGCTGGCGTCGCTGCGCTGGTCGGTCGACCCGGGACGCGTCACGCTCACGATCGTCGACGACCGGCCCGCCGGGGCGCCGGCGCTCTGGCTTCGTCCTGCAGACCTCGGCGTGTTCGCGCCGTGCGCACGGCTGCGGCGCTCGGGCGGACGCGGGCCGGCGGCCGCGCGGAACCGCGGCTGGCGCGACGGCGACGCGCCATGGGTGGCGTTCCTGGATGATGACGTCGTCGCCCCCATCGGTTGGTTCGACGCGCTGCTCGAGGATCTCCACGCCGCTGGACCGAAGGTCGGCGGCGTGCAGGGGCGGATCAACGTGCCTATGTCGGATCGGGCCACCGACCGCGAGCGGACCGTGGGGCGGCTCGCCGGCGCGCGCTGGGCGACCGCGGACATGGCGTATCGACGGGCGGCGCTCGAGCGCACCGGCGGCTTCGACGAACGGTTCCCGCACGCGTATCGGGAGGACGCCGACCTCGCGCTGCGCGTGCTCGACGCGGGATGGGAACTCCGTCTCGGCCGACGTCGCGTGACCCATCCCGTCCAGCCGGCGCCGGGATGGATCAGCGTGCCGCAACAAGCGGGGAACGCGGACGACGCATTGATGCGAGCCGTCCACGGGCCGGCATGGCGGAAACGCGCCGGCGCGCCGGGGGGTCGGCTGCCCGTCCACGCCATCACCGTCGCCGCGGCGGCGGTCGCCGTCGGGGCCGCCGTGGCGCGACGGCGACGGCTCGCGCTTGCGACCTCGGCGCTCTGGGCGGCGCTCGCGGGCGAGTTCATCGTGGACCGAACGCGCGGCGGACCACGCGACGCGCGATACCTCGGCGCGATAACGGCGACGAGCGTGGCGATCCCGTTCGCGGCCTGCTGGCATCGCCTGCGCGGGATCCTCCGCTGGCGAGGCGCCACCCGATGGATGGGCGACCGGCTGCCGGCCGCGGTGCTGTTCGATCGAGACGGCACGCTGATCGCCGACGTGCCGGACAACGCCGACCCCGCGCGTGTCCAGGTCCTGCCCGGCGTCGCGCCCGGGCTCGAACGCCTCCGCGCAGCGCGGATCCCCACCGCCGTCGTCACGAACCAAAGCGGCGTCGCGCGCGGCGTGCTCGACCACGACGCGCTCCGCCGCGTGCACGAGCGCGTCGAGGAGCTCCTCGGCCCGATCGGCGTCTGGGTCGTCTGCCCGCACAACGACGCCGACGGGTGCACGTGTCGCAAACCCCAGCCGGGCGCAGTCGTCCGCGCAGCCGAGGCGCTCGGCGTTCAGCCGGAAGCGTGCGTGCTGATCGGCGACACCCAGGCCGATCTGGACGCCGCGCGCGCCGCAGGCGCGCGCGGCGTCCTGGTGCCCAACGCGAGAACCCTCGGCAGCGAGGTGGCG
>DATAPH010000055.1:0-2517 GCA_036265325.1 Actinomycetota bacterium
GAGACCCACGCCGCGGCACGATCGGCGTCGAGCGTCGGCATCGCCGTGAAGTTGCAGTGCGAATACGGCGGCGACGTCCAGAACGGCTGCAGGCGCTCGGGCGGCACATCCCCAGACCGGACGAACACGTCCCAGCTCCCCAGTCCGATCGCCGCCGCGTCTGCGCCGCCGTCGATCACCGCGGCGAGTGCATCACGCTCGCTCTGCCCGGTGTCGCCGTGCTTGCCCACGTCGGAGTTGAACCGCATGAGCTCGACGTCGCCGCCAAGGTCCAGTCCTTCCCTCGTCAGGTAGTGCACGGGCATGATCGCGGCCTGCGCCGAGTCGGCGCTGCCGAGCGCGAGCCGCTTCCCCTTGAGGTCGGCGAGCTCTTCGATCTCGCCCTTCCGGGCGATCAAGGTCGTGAAGAACGCGAGGTCGGTGTCGCGCATCGCGAGCACGCTGCAGTCGCCGCCGGTCGCCAGGTATGAGCGCACGTACGCGAGGTTCGTGTTCCAGCCGATGTCGATCCGGCCGGCGAGCAGCGCCTCGACCTGCGCCTCGTAGTTCGAGAACAGCACGAAGTCCATGCCGACGGGCGCGTCGGCGAAGTACGCACGGATGCCTTCCCAGATCGGCACCACCTTGGGGTCGTAGACGACGGCCCCCACCATGACCCGGTCCATAGCCATCACCCCAGCAGCGGCATGCCGGCCATCGCGCGGCCCGTCAGCTCGTAGAGAACGTCGGTGGTGGGCGCCATGACCGAGCCGGCCCGTGCGTCGCGGAAGTACCGCTCGAGGCCGAGCGCCGGGCTCATCGCGGCGCCACCACACGCCTGCATCGCGTCGGATGTGACGCGGATCGCTGTCTCGTTGGCGAACGCCTTCGCCGACAGGATCGGCGCGTTCGCATCGCCCAGCGTCATGCGCCCGGCGAGGTCGGCGAGGAACCCCGAAAGCGCGTCGACCTCGGTCTGGGACCGGCCGAGCCGAGCGCGAACGGTCGGCAGGTCGGCCACCGTCTGACCGAGGTGCTCGAGCCTCGCCGTGGTGACGTGCGCGATCGCGATCTTCAGCGCGCCTTCCGCGATGCCGAGTGATACGGCGCCCTGCCCCAGCTGGAACCACGGGAGGACGACGCCGAGCATCAGGTCGAGGCCCTTGCCCTCCACGCCGAGAAGCTCGAGCTTGCCGACCGGGGAGGAGAACATCATCGGCGCGCTCGCGTTCCCGCGGAGCCCGAGCCCGACCCACGGCCCGCTGGTCTCGACGCCCTCGGCTCCGGCATCGACCACGTACAGGCTCGACGCCAACGCGTCGGCGCCGGCGGGCCGCGTGCTCACGATGTACGTCGCCGCGTGGCCCGCGCTCGTGACGAACGACTTCTGTGCGGCGAGTCGCCCATCGCCGTTGGATCCCTGGATCTCCGAGACCGGCGCCCAGAAGTGCGAGCGCGAGCCCTTCTCGCTGAAGGCAAGCGTCGAGAGCTGATCCGTCGCCATGCCGCGGATGACGGCGTCGGATGCGCCGCCCTCCCGCGCAACCTTCGCCGCGCAGACGTGCATCAGATAGACCATCGCGCTCGACGCGCACGCGCCCGCGACGCCGCGAAGCGCTTGGAGGAACTCGCGCGGGCCCAGGCCGAGCCCGCCGGTGTCGGTCGGCAGCGTGATGCCGAGCAGTTCGGCGTCGATCAGGGCGTCGACACTTGCTTGCGGGAACGTTCCGTCGCGGTCGATGTCGGCGGCGTTCGCGGCGGCGACCTCGGCGACTGCCGCGATGCGATCTTCCAGGGCTGGCTGCACGAGCCATCTCCTTTCGAGGCGGCGCGCGTCAGACCCTGGAGCTAGCGCGGGTCGACGCGCACGAAGGTGTCGGTGGACGCCAAGACCGACGCCCAAACTGTGGGCGCTCAGGTGCGACGCATCGACCGACACCTCCCCGGAGACCTCGAGTGGTGGCCACCCTAACGGACGGCGCCACGTTGGGCGGTCACGCGACGAGCGCGCCGCAGAGGAAGAGCTGTCCGTTGCGGCTCTCCGCGATCGACCACGGCTCGTGCTCCGCCGATCGAACCGGCGTCAGAAGGTGAACCACCTCTTCGCCGCGCGCGTGCAGCAGCTCGGCGATCAACCGGCGGTGGCAGCGCCACCACGGCGTCTCCGAGCACATGAAGCACGGAGACGGTTCTTGCAGGGCGGCTGCGAGCGCATGTTGCCACTCGTCTGTGCGCATCCGAGCCGCGTAGCTGCGGAAGGCATCGACCCGGATGCAGTCGAAGTCGTCCTCGCCGGGTTCGTTCGAGAGACGACCGCCGAGATCGACCGCGTGCCGGTAAGCGACGCCTGATCTCTCGACGGCCGAACGGAGCTCCGGCTGGTTGAACTGCGGGTTCCGGCGCGAGCCGGGGTATCGGCGCACGTCGATCAGCGTGCGCACGCCGGCGTCGACGAGTATCGAGGTCAACTCTTCGAGTGGCCGCGTCCCGTGCCCGATCGTCCAGATGGTCACCCGGCCACGATAGGCGCTCGTTTTC
>DATAPH010000056.1:0-35872 GCA_036265325.1 Actinomycetota bacterium
GAGGCGGCCGCGGCGTTCACCGCCGCGCTTCGTACAGCCGGCATCCAGGTCGACGGCGCACCGTCCATCGGCGCAGCGCCGGCCACCCTCCATACCCTCGCGGCCGTCGACTCGCCGGCGATGTCGCAACTGCTCGTCGAACAGAACCACGAGTCGGACAACCTCTACGCCGAGCTCGCCGACAAGGCGCTCGGCGCTGCCGAAGGCGGGAAGGGTTCGACCGCCGTCGGCGCCCGCGTGATCCAAGGGTGGGCGTCCGCCGACGGCTCGCCCGGCTCGACCGTGCGCGACGGCAGCGGCTTGTCCGACCAAGACCGCACGCCCGCCGACGGGATGGTCGCGATGTTGCTCGGGGCCGATCACCAGCCATGGTTCCACGCGCTTTATCGATCGCTTCCCGCCGCCGGGGAAGGGACCTTGAGCTCACGCCTTGAAGGCGTTCCCGTACGCGCGAAGACAGGCACGCTCTTCATCCGGCCGGCGTCGGCCCTGTCCGGCTACGTCCGCACGCAGGCCAGCACGCTGGTCGCGTTCTCGGTCCTCACGCACGATCTGCCCGAGTCGACCGCCCTCGCGATCGAAGATGACATCGTGCGCACGCTCGCTGCGGCCTCGATCCGATAGGGCGGTTGCTGGCGCTCGGGCCGCTGCGGTGCAACGATAGCCGGGCCCTCGCCCACGATCGGAGGACCCGATGACCACCGACGGCACGTTCGCAGCGATCATCGCCGCGTCGTTCCTGCTCTTCCTGAGCGCGATCGTCGCGTTCTTCGGTACGCGGCTGTTCTGGATCATCTTGCCCATCTGGGGCTTCTTCTTCGGCCTTGCGATCGGCGCGCAAGGCGTGCAGGCGCTGTTCGGCGACGGGTTCCTGTCGACGGCGTTCAGCTGGATCGTTGCGTTCTTCCTGGGATTGCTGTTCGCGCTGCTGTCGTACCTGTTCTGGTTCGTGGCGGTTGCGTTGATCGGAGGCTATCTCGGGTACGGGATCGTGGTCGGGTTCTTCGGATTGATCGGTGTCGAACTCGGCGTCTTCGTGTGGCTGCTCGGGGTCGCGGTCGGGATCATCTGTGCCGTCCTGACGATCCGCTTCAACGTGCAGAGGTGGGTTGTCGTCATCGGCACGAGCCTGCTGGGCGCTGCGGGGATCGTCGGCACGTTCCTCGTCTTGTTCGATCAACTCACACCGCAGCAGATGGCCGATCACCCGGTGAAGGTCGTGACCGATGCGGGTTTCGGCTACGCGGTGCTCGTGATCGTGATCGCCGCGCTCGGGATCGCTTTCCAAGCCGCGAGCACCCGAACCTGGGAGGTCTCGCGCTACAACCGGTGGACCGAGTACACGACCGCTCCGTCGACCGACGCGAGCTAGAACCCCGCCTGCCGGACGACGCCCGTCGGCGCATGGTTCACCGTGGTGACCGTCTGCGTTCCGTCGTTGAGCGGGACGACGTCGGTGACCGGCGCCGGACTTGTGCACTGGCCCGGCGTGTCGGGCAACTCGACCTCGACGCTGAGCGTCACCGTGGTGCCGGAGCCGCCGGCGCTGTACGTGGCCGGCCCTGCGCATGCAGGCGGTGTGTACGTGATCTGCAGGTTGCCGCCGGTGACCTGGCCGTTCGAGGTCCACGGCTCCGACTCGATGTAGGTCGCGGGACGCACGGTGGGACCGGTCAGCGTGCCGCAGGTGTCCGAGCGGGCTAGGTAGGAGAGGTCGCCGCCGCCGGCGCCTTCGACCAAGGCAACCGCGACATAGCCGCCGCTCGGCAGCTCCGCCGGTGACGGTGGTGCGGTCATGTTCGGACAGTTCGTGACGCCGCCCCAGCCGAACGCGATCCACGCCGGATCCGCTTGATAGGTCGGCACGCCGTGCTGGCTCACCTGGGACGTGACGAGCCCGAACCCGACAACACCCGCGGACTTCCCTTGGAACAACGGGCTCGCGAGCAGGAGCTTCTCGGCGTCGGCCTTCGCGACGACCGGAACCGTGTCGATCGGTGCCGGCTGGACGGAGAAGGCGCCGCCATCGAGCTCCACATCGGACACGAATCGATCGTCGACGACCGAGGACTGCGTCGGCAAGCCCGGCGCACCGCTCGGGCTCGGCACCGTGCCTGCCTGATCGCCGAACGCGAGCGCCGCGATCATGTCGTGCAAGGCCGCGGTGTCCTGCGGCGACGCGTTGGCACCAACACGCACCTCCATCGAGAAGATCTGCCGCGGTCCCTCCAGCGACACGCGCCAGGCGGTCGAGCCCTGGTCGTTCGACACCTGCGCGAAGTCCGTCCAGTGCAACGGCGGCACGACCGGTTGTGTCTGCCCGTCGGGCGGAAGGTCGGAGATCACCATCGCCACGCCCGCCGCAGGGAAGTTGGCGGCCGCGACGGCGGTCTGCGTGCCGGACGGCGTCGAGGACGCCGCAGCACTGTTCGTGATCAACGTTCCTTGTGCGGGACCACGCGGTGCGGGCACCGTCGTCGCGCTTGCGCGCCAGCTCGGTGGGATCGGCATCGTCCAGCCCTCAGGCGAGATGAAGATCTGCGAGGCGTCCGGCAGGTCGAACGGCGTCAGCCCCGGAACCGTGACGGCATCGTTCCCGACCCCGAAGTCGAGCGGGTTCTGAGAGGAGGCATCGAATGCCTGCACGAGCGTCGATCCGGTCGGCGCCGACGCGCCCGGCGGGACCGGCGCATCCCATGCCGTGAAATGTCCGCGGAGAACGACCAGATATTCCTGGACGTTGGGATCGCCGCTCTGAAGACCGACGGCCGGCGCGATGGTGTTCGCGTCGGTGAGGACCCACTCCGCTTGGTCGGGAGCGACATCGCCGTTCGCGTACGCAACCTGGTACGCCTTGTCGACCAACCACGAAGGAGGCGGCCCGCCGGTCGCTGCGCCCGGCCCTTGACCGGTGCCGCCCAGCGGGGAGAGCCAGGCGATCACCGCGATGACGAGGACCACGACGACGCCCGCGGCGATCCCCGCGCCGAGACGCGACCGATGCGGCTCGGACAGCGGACCGACGGCCCGGTGTTGGATCGAATCCCAGCGGTCGGGCATCGGTCGGTCGCCCAGGGGCTTCAGCAGATCCTTCAGGTCACGCATCGTCGTCTTCCTCCAGCAGCTCGCGGAGCCGCCGCCTGCCTTTGCTCAGGTGCACGTGGACCGTGGCGCGGCTCGCACCGATCGTCGCGGCGACCTCGGCCACCGGCCGGTCGGCGTAGTCGTGCAGCACCACCGCCAGACGCTGGTTCGGGGAGAGCTTCCCGAGGGCCGCGATCACGTGCTCGATCGGGTCCGGGTGCTCGTAGCCCGGCTCGACGTCCAGCGGTTCGAACGTCCGCCGCCGCTTGAGCTCCCCCGCCGCCACGCGGAACGCGACCCGCCACACCCAGCGGACCGGCTCTCGAAGCTCGTCGCCCCGGGCGAGCGCCTGCGCGAACGCCTCAGACATCGCGTCCTCCGCGACCGCCGGGTCGCCCGTGAACGCGAGCAGCGCTCGCCAGATCGCCGGTCCGTCCTGCCGGTAGACCGACGCGAGCCTCGTCTCCTCGCTCACGCGGGTACTCGCCACATCGTGCTAGGCATCATCTTCGCTCCGAATCTGTAGGCGATCCGCGAAGAACGCGCGACCTATACTCGACGGAACACCGGGGAGCTCGGGGAACCGGGCTGAGAGGCCGGCTGCGGCGCCGGCGACCCGCGAACCTGACCCAGGTAATGCTGGCGGAGGGAGCGATGGCCCGAACCGCGATCGTCGTCTGTGCGGGAGGTCCCGCGCGTGCCGAGCTGCCCGAGGTGCCCGACGATGCCCTCGTGATCGCCGCTGACGGCGGGATCCTCGAGGCTGAACGGCTCGGATTACGGGTCGCTCTGCTCGTCGGTGACCTCGACTCCGCGCCGCCGGAGGCCGTCGCTCGGGCACCACGCGTCGAGCGGCATCCGGTGGACAAGGATGCGTCCGACCTCGAGCTCGCGGTGGCTGCCGCCGTCGCCGCCGACGCGAGTCGGATCGTGGTGGTCGGCGGCGACGGCGGCAGGCTCGACCACCTGCTCGGGAACGCGTTCTTGCTCGCGTCGGATCGGTGGGCCGACATCGAGATCGACGCGGTGCTCGGTGACGCGCGGATCTGGGTCGTGCGCGCCGAGCGCTCGATCGACGGACGCGTCGGCGAGTTGGTCAGTCTCTATGCGGTCGGCGGTCCTGCGCGGGGCGTCACGACCGAGGGCCTGCGCTGGGCATTGACCGGTGGCGAGTTGCTGCCCGGCTCCTCGCTCGGCTTGTCGAATGAGTTCGTGGCGCCCGCGGCGACCGTCCGCGTGCGCGGGGGCGTCGTGCTGGCGATCCGTCCCGGCATCGAGGGCTGACGGCTCGGCCCAGCGTGGCTTCTCCTCACAGCGATGGGGATCCGGCGACGTGCGCCGCGAAGGCGACCGCCGCGAGCAAGGTGATCAGCTCGCCGACCTGTTCGATCGTGCCGAGGACGTCACCGCTCACGCCACCGAGCGTTCGATCGGCCCAACGGACCTCGAGGAGCGCCATGATCGCCGCGACGGCGAGTGCGGCCGGCGCCGCGATCCCGATACAGACGGTCGCGATGACGAGGCCGACGACCACCGCGACGACGCCTCGCCACTTCGGCGCGAGCGCTGCGTAGCTCGAACCCAAGCCGCCGCCGGCGCTCGCAGCGCTGACGACCGTGGCGGCGCTCACCCCTCGGGCCAACGCGTGCGCTGCGATCAGCGCGAGCGCGCCGGCGCGCGCGGTGAGAGACGCGACCAACGCCACGCGCAGCCCGATCGTGAGGACAAGCGCCACGACGCCGAACGTCCCCATGCGGGGGTCTTTCAAGACCGGCTGCGGGTCGCGCCCGGTCGACGCGGCGCCGAACGCGTCGGCCGTATCGCCGAGCCCGTCCTCGTGGAACGCGCCGGTGATCGCGATGCTTGCGCCGATCGCGAGCAGCGACGACACCAGCGGCGACCATGCCTTCGACGCGAGCAGGTACACAGCTCCGCTGAGCACGCCGACCAGCGCGCCGACAAGGGGGAACCAGGCGACCGACGCGGCGATGTCGCGCTCGGCGACGTCGCCGCCGACCGGGATACGCGTCAGGAACGAGATGCCGGCGATGAAGCCATGGGCGCGCCGCCCGGGCTCCACGCTCACGCCAAGCCCCACTCCTGGAACGTCGCGACGTCGACGACGGACACGGCGGCGAGCTTCACGATGGGGACCGCGACGAGCGCGCCGCTGCCTTCGCCGAGCCGTAGATCGAGCTCGATCAGCGGTGTGAGGCCGAGTCGTTCGAGGAGCCGTCGGTGCCCCGGCTCAGCGCTCCGGTGTCCCGCGAGCACATGATCGAGCGCTCCCGGCCGGGCGGCGGCGAGCGGCGCGACGGCAGCCGTCACCACATAGCCGTCGAGCAGCACGGGGATCGACCTGCGCCGGGCCTCTGCAACACCCCCCGCGATCGCCGCGAGCTCTGCACCGCCCGCGTGACGCAGGATCTCGATCGGGTCGCCGGTGATCGCTCGCACGCGGGCACGGCAGGCGTCGACGGCCTCGATCTTGCGCGCAACCCCGTCGTCGTCGAGACCGGTGCCACGACCGCACCAGTCGGCAGGGGGCTCGTCGTAGAGCGTCGCGGCGACCGCGGCGGCAGCGGTCGTGTTCCCGATGCCCATCTCGCCGAACACCAGGAGGTCGGCCCCGGCCGCTCGCGCGACCGCATCGATGCCCGCCTGCACCGCTTCGTCGAACCGCGCCTCGTCCATCGCGGGCTCGAGCCGGAGATCGCCGGTAGGCCGCGCCACACCGACGTCGAGCACGTCGAGCGGCATGCCGAGCGCCTTCGTCATCGCGGCCGCCGTCGCGGCGCCCTTCTCGAGCGCGTCGAGCATCGCGACGGTGACCTCGGTCGGATACGCGCTCACGCCGGCGGCGGCCGCGACCCCGTGATCCGCGGCGAACACGACCGCGCGCGGGGCGTCGACGGCCGGCCGCTCCGTGCGCTGCCAGGCGGCGAGCCACGCCGCCACGTCGTCGAGCCGGGCGAGGGCCCCCGCCGGACGAAGGACGGTCGCCGCACGCGCCGCAACCGCATCACGTGCACCGTCGTCGGGCTCGGGGAGATCGGTCAGCAGGGACGACAACAGGCTCATGATCCCTCCAGGTCGGTCGATATGGTTGACAATCGCACGGCGCGCCCGGCGACCATCAGCGCAACGACATCGGCTTCATCGGCGAACGTGGCGTTCACACGACCGAGCACGTCGCGGTACTGCCGGGCAAGCGGGTTCATCGGAACGATCCCCGACCCGACCTCGTTCGAGACGACGATCGTCGGCTCCGGTCGGGCAGCGAACGACTTCGCCGCCGCGGCGGCTCGGACGAAGATCTCCTCCTCATCAAGGTCGTACCCGAGCAGGTTCGAGACCCAGAGCGTCAGGCAGTCGACGATCGCCGCGCCGTGCGCACGCTCGACCGCACCAGTCAGATCGCGCGGCTCCTCGATCACCGACCATCCGCCGGGCCGCTCACGCCGATGCCGAGCGATGCGCGACGTCATCTCATCGTCGAGCGCCTCCGCGGTCGCGATCACGGTCACGGGCAGTCCGGTGCTCGCGGCGAGCGCGGCTGCCGATCGCGACTTCCCGCTCGCGGCGCCACCCAGCAGCAGCGTCATCGCCATCTAGAAATCGATCCCCTTCAGGGCCGCGACGCCGTCGTCGAAGGCGTGCTTCACGTTGGTGGACTCGCTCACCGTGTCGGCGACCGCGCGGAGCTCGGCGGGCGCGTCACGGCCGGTCAGCACGACCGAGACGTGGACAGGACGACCTGTGATGGCCGTGACCACGTCGGCGGTCGGAACCCAGCCCCAGGTCAGCGGGTACGTGATCTCGTCGAGCACGACGACGTCGTACGAGCCGCCGCCGATCGTGCTCGCGGCCCCCGCCCACGCCTCGCGCGCGATCTCGGCAGCGCGGGCGAGGTCTTCGCTGTCCCACGTGAACCCGTCGCCGATCACCGACCAGTCGACGCCGAGGCGTTCAGCCGCGAGTCGTTCACCCGACTTCCATCGGCCGGATTTCATGAACTGGATGACCGCGACGCGCCTGCCGTGGCCGGCGGCGCGCATCGCGATGCCCATCGCCGCCGTGGTCTTGCCCTTCCCGTCGCCCGTGTGCAACACGACGAGCGACGGCACGCGGCGCTCGGCCCGCGCGGGGACCTCGAGCGGCGGCTCGGCGCTCACGCGGTCGCACCCTCAGGTGCCGCCGGCACGACGATCAGTTCGCCGACGGGGCCGCGCAGCACGTGCACGGGCACGCCGTAGTGCCGCTCCAACACGTCGGCACGCAGAACCGTGGCCGGCTCGCCCTCGGCGACAAGCTCTCCGTCGACCAGCAGCGCGACCCGGTCCGAGTACCGCGCGGCGAGCGTCAGGTCGTGCATCGCCGAGACGACGGTGATGCCGTCGGTGCGGCGAAGCGAGTCGACGAGTTCGAGCACCTGCACCTGATGCCCGAGATCCAGCCCGCTGGTCGGCTCATCGAGCAGGAGAACGCGTGCTTCCTGCGCGAGCGCCCTGCCGACCACCGCGCGGTGGAACTCGCCGCCGGACAACGTCGACACGAGCCGGTCCGACGCCCACGCGAGGTCGACCTTCGCGAGGACCGTGTCGGCAAGGTCGTGATCGCGTCCCGCCTCCGATCCGAACAAGGAGAGGTGCGGCGTGCGGCCGAGCAGCACGTACTCGGCGACGGTCAGCGCTTCGGGTACGACCGGCAGCTGCGGAACGAGCGCGATCGTTCTCGCTCGTTCACGCGACGACCGCTCGCGCAGCGGCCGACCCTCCAGGACGATGTGCCCCTGCGACGGCAGAAGCCCTGCGAGCGCGAGCAGGTACGACGACTTGCCGGCTCCGTTCGGTCCGACCACCGAGACCCACGAGCCGGCGTCGACGTGCAACGACACGCCGTGCACGACCTCTCGGCGTCCGCGCGACACGCGAACCTCGTGCGCGTCGATCATCGGGCGCCTCCCGAGCGGCGCAGCACGAGCGCGAAGAACGGCGCCCCGATCAGCGCGGTGATCACGCCGATCGGCAGCTCACCCGGCGCGACCACGGTCCGTGCGAGCACATCGCACAGGATGAGGAACGCCGCGCCGAACAGGATCGACAACCCAACGACCAGCCGGTTACTCGCGCCCGTCGCCATGCGCACCGCGTGCGGCACGATCAGGCCGACGAACCCGATCAGACCGGCGACCGCGACGGCCGCCGCCGTCGCAAGCGAAGCCGCGATCACGACGACGGCGCGATCGCGGGTCACGTGCGCACCGAGGCTCGCGGCCTCGAGATCGCCGAGCGACAGGACCTCGAGGAGCCGCCTGGACGCGAGCAGCACCGCGCACGCCAACGCCACCCACGGCAGCGCGAGCCAGACCTCGTGCCAGCTGCTCGTCCCGAGCCGCCCGAGGATGAACGCGTACACCGCGCGAAGGTCATCCGTGTTCCGCTGCTGTACGTAGGTCTGCAGCGCCGTGAGGAACGACGCCACCGCGACGCCGCCGAGGAGCAAGGACGTCGACGTACGGCCGGCCGCGCGGGTCGACGCCATCGCGTACGCGAGCCCAACGCCGCCGAGCGCACCGAGGAACGCGGCGGCGGGCAACGCGAGCGGCACGTCCGCCACGCCGAGCACGATGACGATCGTCGCGCCGAGCCCGGCGCCTGCGGCCGAACCCAGGAGGTACGGGTCGGCGAGGGGGTTGCGGAAGGCGGCCTGGTACGCGCACCCCGATACGGACAACGCGGCGCCGACGAGCCCCGCGAGCGCGACGCGCGGCAGGCGGAGCTCCGCGACGATCGCCTTCTGCTGGTCGGTGAGCGAACCCCCACCGAACATCCAGCCGATGATCCCGACCGGCGAGATCCGCACCGCACCGGCGAACAACCCGATCACCACGGCGACGAAGAGGGTCGCGAAGGCGATCACCGTCCAGCGGACGGCGCGGCGGCGGGCCCGCGCGGCCGAAGGCCGCGCGGGCCCAGCAACCAAGTGGGTGCCCTCGAGCCGCGAGGCGTGCTTCATCCGGATCCTGCGACCGATGCGTGGGCGGACGCTTGGGCGGCGGTCACCGCATCGCCGACCTGCTGCAGGAGGTCGGCGATCCTCGGTCCCCAGCGCGACGCAACGTCGTCGTCGAGCTCGACAACACCGCCATCCTTGACCGCGTCCAGATCCGACCAGCCGGGCCGCTTCGCGACCTTCTCGGCGTCCTGGCCACAACACTTCGTGTCTGCGAGCAGGATCAGATCCGGGTTCGCTTGCACGATGTACTCCGCCGACAGCTGCGGGTAGCCAGAGCTCGCGCCCTTCGCCTGGTCGGCGATGTTCTTCAAGCCGAGCTCGCTCAACACCGCGCCGATGAACGTGTCCGACGTCGCGGAGTAATAGGTGTCGTCGAGCTCGTAGTAGTAGGTCATCCCTTTGCCGGCGTCGCCGACCTGATCGATGACGCTTTGGATCTTCTGCTTCAGCGCGGAAACCTGCGCGGCCGCCTCGTCGGCGTGACCGGTGGCCAGGCCGAGCTGCTCCATCTGCGCGTAGACGTCGTCGAGCGTCGCCGCGGCAGGTTCGGACAGCGCGGGGATCTTCAGCTTGTCGAGTGAGGACTGCAGGTCGCCCGTGTCGGTCGCGTACACCACGAGGTCGGGCTCGTCGTTCGCGATCGCCTCGACGTTCGGCTCGTACGCGGACAGCTTCGTCGTGGGCGCGTCGGACGGGTAGTTCGAGTAGCTGTCTGCCGCGATCACCTGGTCGCCAGCACCGATCGCGAACAGCATCTCCGTCGCCGTGGGCGACATCGACACGATCCGCGTCGGCATCGCGTCGAGGGTGACGTTGCCGTTCGCCGCGTCGATCGTCATCGGGTACGCCGCCGTCGTGGTCGGCGTCGATCCTCCGGCGGGAACGGAGGGGGACGACGACGCGCACGCGACGGCGAGCAGCGACACGAGGAGCAGCAAACCCCCGAGGGAGCGGAACCGCTGCAACTGGACTCCTTCCCGACCGAACGCGCGGTCGTCGGATCAGAGCCCCACGGCAGGTTTCCTGACTCCCGGATCGACGCTCCCCCGGCCTTCCCAGGATCGCCGCCACGCGCGGGCTCGCAGGCCGGCGCGCGACGAACGGATCCCAGTGGTCTGTCGGGTTCGCTCCCCGGTCACAGTGGCGCGACCGTGCCGGAATCACACCGGCTTCCCTGCGGGTCCGTCGCGACGGGCCCGCCCGAACGGCCGAACGGCCATCCGGTCACCACGGGGCTACGGCTTCGTAGCCCGCGCATCGTGGCACACCGGCGACGTGCCCGCCAAACCGAACCCTGACCCGCGTCCAACGCTCGGGCGCAACCCGGCCGGCTCACAGCGCGTTCCCAGGTTCGGGTGTTCGACTGGCCACGGACGGCCGAGAGGGCTCGGCCGAGGAGGTCACCATGAACCCGAACGCGCCCTTCCCCCCGGGCCAATTCCCGCAGGGGATGCCCGGCTGGGCACCGTACGTGCATCACGACACCTGGTGGCAGAGCGGGTTCCATCTGCTGCCGCTCGTCCTCTTCGCGATCTTCATCGGTGTCCTGGTGTGGGGCATCTTGCGGCTGTCTTCGCAAGGCGCCTTCGCGAGGGCGAGCGCGCCCGCCGGTCCGATCGCGCCGGCGGGTCCCCCGGCCCGCGACCCGGCCTTGGAAGAGCTCCGGGTCCGTTACGCTCGCGGTGAGCTCGACCGTCCCGACTTCCTCGAGCGGAGCGCGGACCTGGGTGGGCCGCCGCTACCCGACGCGACCCTCCCCGGGCAGCCGTTCGCCCCGGATCAGGAGTGAGCATGACCGGAACCACCGCGGCGACCGAGCCGGGCGCGCCGGCGCCCGGTTCCGCCGTCGCTCGCGTGCTGGTCGTCGACGACGAACCGGCGATCGCCGACCTCGTGTCGACGACGCTTCGGTACGAGGGCTTCGAGACGTCGACCGCCGGCGACGGCCGCGCGGCGCTCGAGGCGGTCGAGGCGTTCCGTCCGGACCTGCTCGTCTTGGACGTGATGCTGCCCGACCTCGACGGATTCGAGGTGCAGCGCAAGCTGATCGATCGCGGGCTTCGCGTGCCGGTGCTGTTCTTGACCGCGCGCGACGCGACCGAGGACAAGGTGCGCGGGTTGCGCGTCGGCGCCGACGACTACGTCACGAAGCCGTTCAGCCTCGAAGAGCTCGTGGCCCGCATCCGGGCGATCCTCCGGCGCACACAGGGCTCCAACGAGCAGGAACGCCTTGTGCTCGACGACCTGGAGATGGACGAGACAGCCCACGAGGTCTTCCGCGGGGGCGCGCCGATCGAGTTCACCCCCACGGAGTTCGCGCTACTCCGATACTTCTTGTTGAACCCGCGCCGTGTGCTGTCGAAGGAACAGATCCTCGACCACGTGTGGCACTACGACTTCGGCGGCGACGCCTCGATCGTCGAGACGTACGTGTCGTACCTCCGGCGCAAGCTCGGCGAGCCCAGGCTGCTCCACACGGTGCGCGGCGTCGGGTACGTGCTTCGCCCGCCCAAGGCGTCGTGACATGTCGCTGCGGGCGCGGCTCCTGCTCGTCACGGTCGGGCTGGTCACGCTCGGCCTGCTGATCGCCGACGTCGTCACGTACCGCGCGCTATCGTCGTCATTGCTGGAGCGCGTCGACGAACAGCTCGCGCAGGTGAGCCAGGTGGCGGTTCCGGTGCTCGACCCGGCAGCGTTCCCGGCGGGAGGCTCTGGTCCCGGGCCGGGCTACAACGGGCCCCCCGCCGGAAGCTACGCCGCATTCGTCGACGCGACGGGGCACGTGGTGCGGTCGCATTCGTTCGAGTATCAATCGGGCCAGGGGGAAGAGGATCCACCGGTCCCGACGCTCCCGGCCGGCCTGCCCGGCTCGGCGACCGGCGGCACCGGCACGACGACGTTCTTCGCCACGTCCCAGGATGGCGACACACATTTCCGCGTCGAGGCCGTCGGGCCGCAACCGAGCGGCGGCACGGTCGTGATCGCGGTGCCGCTCACCGAGATGCGCGAGACGCTCGGGCGCCTGCTCGCGATCGAGGCGCTCGTCACGATCGGCGTCGCGCTCACCGCGGGCGCGCTGGCGCTGTGGCTCGTGAAGGTCGGCCTGCGCCCGCTCGAGACGATGGGCGCAACGGCCGGCGCGATCGCGGCCGGCGATCTTTCCCGTCGTGTCGAGCCTGCGGGCGACGCGACCGAGATCGGGAAGCTGGGTGCCTCGTTGAACGCGATGCTCGCGCAGATCGAGGCCGCGTTCGATGAACGCCGCGCGTCCGAGGAGCGGCTCCGCAGGTTCGTCGGGGACGCGTCACACGAACTGCGCACGCCGATCACGTCGATCCGTGGCTACGCGGAGCTGTTCCGCCGGGGCGCGAGCACGCGCCCCGACGATCTCGAACGCTCGATGTCACGGATCGAGGCCGAGGCTGAACGGATGGGCGTCCTCGTCGACGACCTGTTGTTGCTGGCGCGGCTCGATCAAGGACGACCGCTCGAGCAGAAGCCGGTGGATCTGGTCTCGGTCGTCACCGACGCGGTCGACGCAGCACGAGCGATCGACCGCGACCGCGTGCTCGATGCCGACGTGGACGGGCCGGTGTTGGTCATCGGCGACGCCGGCCGCCTTCGCCAGGTGATCGACAACCTGCTGGAGAACGCGCGCGTGCACACGCCGTCCGGAACGCCAACGCGTCTGTCGCTGCGACCCGACGACGGCGGCGGCGCGTTGCTGACCGTCGCCGACGAGGGTCCGGGCATGGATGCCGACGTGGCGAGCAAGGCCTTCGAACGCTTCTACCGGGGCGACCCCGCACGGGCGCGATCGACGGGAGGCGCGGGACTCGGCTTGTCGATCGTCGCCGCGATCGTCGAATCGCACGGCGGGAGCGTCCGCGTGCTCGACACGAACGTCGGCACGGCGATCGAGGTTCGCTTCCCGCACGAGGAGGCGGCGCCCGTCGTGCCACCGCCGCCGGTCGCGGTGGCCTGACGGCTCAGTCGTCGTCGGGGCGACGCAGGCGCTTCGTCTGGGCGCGACGGCGCTTGTCGGCCAGACGCCGTTCGGTCGCCGCCTTGGTCGGCTTCGTCGGCCGGCGCTTCGCCGGTGGCGGCGCGATCGCTTTCGCGAGCACGGTCGCCAGCCGTTCCCGCGCGGCCTCGCGATTCTGCAGCTGCGACCGCTGCGCGGACGCCCGCACGGTGAGGACGCCATCGGAGAGCCGCCTGCCGAGCCGGTCGAGCGCTCGCGAGCGCTGTGTCGGACCGAGCGACGGCGACCGCGCCACATCGAAGCTGAGCTCCACTCGGGAGTCCGCGGTGTTCACGCCCTGACCGCCCGGCCCTGAGGCGTGCGAGAACCGCCACCGCAGCTCTCCCTCCGGGATCAACACGGTGCGGCTGATGCGAAGCGGCCCCGTCGCGGTCATGCTGCCGACGATAGTGAAGGGAGGCACCGGATGTGGATCTTGTTCACCGCGCCCTGTCCGACGCCCGATGGGCAGACGGCGCAAGACCTGTACGAGAAGCGGTTGACGTGGATCACCGACGACATGCGCGCGAGCGCGCGAGAACTCGGCTGTCGGTTCCACCGGGCCTGGTACGCCAAGGACGGCTCCGCGTTCTGGGCGCTCGCCAACTGGGACACGCTCGAGGGCGCGCACACGTTCTTCGAGCGGTGGGACATCAACGACGAACCCGGCGAGGTCGCGATCACCCTGCTGGGTGACGTGGGTCTGGTCCCTGATCCATGACCGGCCGGATGCGCCCGACGCCCGTCGCTTCTTCATAGGCGCGCGCGAGCCGCAGGACGCCGGCATCGTCGCCGCGGCGACCGACGATCTGCAGACCGATGGGGAGCCCATCGTCGGTGAACCCGCACGGGACGGAGATCGCCGGGCCACCGAGCACGGTGATCGACCAGCACGACGCCATCCAATCGAGGTAGGTGGTCATCGGCTCGCCGGCCACTTCCGTCGGGTACTCCAGCTCGATCGGGAACGGCGGCACCTGCGTGACGGGCTGGACCAAGTAGTCGGCCTGCGTCGTGAAGAACCGGGCGGCCGATGTGCGGACGCCGTGCATCCGCCCGACCGCGTGCGCGACGTCTTCGTCGCCGAGCGCGAGCCCTTGCTCGATGTTCCACACCACGGTGGCCTTGATCTGGGCGCGATGTGCATCGAGGAGCTCGGCGAGATCGGTCGCATACGAGCGTGCTCGCAGCGTGAAGAAGGCCTCTCGGGCGCCGGCCAGGTCCGGGTACCCGTCGACCGTCGCGCATCCGAGGGCTTCGAACGCCGGACGAGCGGCGTCGATGACCGCGGCGACCACCGGCTCGACGGGCAATGCCCCGCCGCATGCCGGCGCCCACGCCACGCGAAGCCCACCGACGTCGCCTTCGGTGGGAAGCGGGGGGTCGCCCGTCATCGCCGACCAGAGCAGCGCGACGTCGGGAACCGTTCGTGCCATCGGGCCGTCGGTCGACAGATCGAGCGGATCTTCGTCGGTCAGCGTCGGACGAAAGCCGACCACGTTGCAGAAGCTTGCGGGGTTGCGGAGCGACCCGCCGAGGTCGCTGCCGTCCGCGATCGGCACCATGCCGGTGGCCAGCGCGGCCGCCGCGCCACCAGACGAGCCGCCCGCGCTCCGCGAGACGTCGTACGGATCCCGCGTCGCGCCGAACACGGGGTTGAACGTGTGCGAGCCGGCGCCGAACTCCGGCGTGTTGGTCTTCCCGACGAGCACCGAACCCGCATCGCGGAGCCTCGAGACGAACGGCTCGTCCTCATCCGGCACGTTGTCGGCGAAGATCGGCGACCCGTAGGTCGTCCGGATACCGGCGGTGTCGACGAGGTCCTTGTGCGCGATGGGTACTCCGTGCAGTGGACCCGGCTCCTCGCCGCGCGAAAGCCTCTCGTCCAGCCCTGCTGCCCGCTCGAGCGCGAGCTCTGTCGTTCGCGTCACGATGGCGTTCGCCACCGGGTTCCACCGGTCGATCCGTTCGAGGTGTGCGTCGAGCACCTCGCGCGCGGAAACCTCCCGGGCGCGAAGCATCCGCGAGAGCTCGGTCGCCGTCCGGTCGCAGAGTTCGTCCATCGCCGCCGCGAAGCCTACGGCCCGACGGATGTCCGCTCCGGCCGGTACGGTCCCGCGATGCGCACGATCGGTGTCGCGGAGCGCCGAGCCCGCCTCGGGGTTCGGCACTTCCTCGCCAAGCCTGCTCAGACGGTGGAAGACGCGGCGGCCGCCATGGTCGGGCTCCATTCGAGCGACCCGACATCGGTCTTCGTGTCTGCCCGGGCGCGGCTTCCCCGGATGACGAGAGAGGACCTCGAAGACGCCCTGTATGAACGGCGTTCGCTCGTCCGGATGCTCGGGATGCGCGGGACCCTGTTCGTCACGACGCCGACGATGGCGGCCGACATCGACGCCGCATGCACCAAGGCCATCGCCGCCGTCGAGCGCCGACGGATCGTCAAGCTGCTCCAAGAACAAGGCATCGCGCGCGACGGCGACGCGTGGCTCAACGCAGCGATCCGCGACACGATGGCGGCGTTGCATGAGCACGGCGAGCTGGCCGGCGCCCAGTTGAGCAAGCTCGTGCCGGTTCTCAACACGAAGATCCGATACGGGTCGGGTGTTTGGACGGCGGAGGGCGGTATGACGACCCGCGTGGTGTTCCTGCTCGCCGCCGAAGGAGCGATCGTGCGGGGCCGGCCGCGCGGCACGTGGATCAGCGGCCAGTACCGCTGGGTGCCGACGGACACGTGGCTCGGTGCGCCGTTGCCCGCGGTCCCCACCGCGGAGGCGAGCGCCGCCCTCTTGCGCGCGTGGCTCACCGCCTACGGCCCCGGCACGATGGCCGACATCCGCTGGTGGACGGCGTGGACGGTCCGGCAGACGAAGGACGCGCTCGACGCGCTCGAGGTCGAAGAGGTCGCCCTCGATGGCGGCGACACCGGCTTCGTGCTCGCCGACGACGTCGCCCCCGTCCGGTCGCGCGCCCATTGGGTCGCGTTCCTCCCCGGGCTCGACGCGACGACGATGGGCTGGAAGGAACGCGACTGGTATCTCGGCGCTCATGGGCCGGCGCTGTTCGACCGCAATGGCAACGCCGGCCCAACCGTCTGGGTCGACGGCCGTGTGGTGGGCGGCTGGAGCCAACGCGAGAACGGCGATGTCGTCTATCGCCTCCTCGAACGCGTCGACGCGGCAACGAAGAACAAGGTCAACACCGAACGCGACCGTCTGACCGCGTGGTTCGGGGGCACCCGCATCACGCCGCGGTTCCGGTCGCCTCTCGAGAAGGAGCTTGCGCAGTCCTAACCGTCTTCGCAGGCCGAGCGCATCTCGGGGATAAGCAGCACGGCGCCGACGAAGAACCCCACCGCGCCGACGAACGTCCCGAGGTTCGCGAGCGGCAGCCTCCAGATCGTTCCGGTCTCGGGGTCGATGTAGGCGGCGAACGCCGAGATGAGGAACGCGATCGACCCCGCGAGGTTCGCGGCCACGATCCACCAGGCGACGTTGTGCGGCCGCCAGGCGAACCACCGGTGACACACCTCCACCCACGCGAGCGAGCTCGCGATGATGAACGCGATCGAACCCAGCATGTCCGGCCGCCAGATCATCTTGTGCGCCTGCTCGGCGTCCAACGCAGACCGCGTGGCCGCGAACGTGCTCAAGTTGAACCACAGCGTGCCGAGCGACTGGATGCCGCAGGCCCAGAAGTCGATCCGATGAGGCTCCCAGGCGAACAACCGGAACGCCATCCGTTGCGTCGCGCCCGGATCGGGCGGAGCGTTGATCGCCTGCACGAACTGGAGGTAGCCGGCCGACGTGAAGAACAGCGACCCGACGAAGAACGTCCACGCGTCGGGCACCGCGCCGACGGCCGTCGCGTAGGTGGGCACGACGCCCAGCGCGAACAAGAACGACCCGATCGCGAACAGGACGGCGATCCACCAGCCGAGCGTCCGCGGTTGCCAGAAGACGGTGTGCCCGGTGAGCCGCTCGTTTCCCTTGCGGTGCCGGCGCGAGTTCCACTCGTGCCGCGTGCCGTCCTCAACCCGGTAGGCCTCGCGCGTGACGAACGGCCCGACCTTCGAATGCTCCTCGACGAGCCAACCCTCCGGTACCCGAAGCGGCGAACGCGCGGCCGTCTTCATCTAGAAGGGCTTGGTGACCATCAGCACGACGATCACAGCGACGACAATCTCCTATCGCGTGACCGGTTCGCCCGTCTTGGCCAGCCGCTCGATCAGCTCGGCCCCCCGCACGTGGCCGGGATCGGCCTGGACCGTGGCCGAGATATCCTTCATGCGCGCCGCGAGCGCTTCGTCGGCGAGCAGACGATCGACCGCGCTCGTCAGCTGCGACGGCTCCCAGTCATACGTGGGGAGCCGGACGCCGAACCCCGTCTCGTCCAGCCGTTGCGCGTTGTCGTACTGGTCCCAGAAGAGCGGCAGCCCGATCATCGGCAACCCGAAATGGAAGCCCTCGCACGTCGTGTTGTTGCCGCCGTGCGTGATCAGTAGGTCGCACTGCGGCAGGATCGACGGCTGCGGCAGGAACTCATCGCCGTACATGTTCGGCCCGAGGGTCATCTGGTCCTTCAGCGGCCCCATCGACACGATCGTCCGGTGCTCGGTCGAGGCCATAGCGTCGATCAGTCGCTGCATCAGACCGACGTCCATGCAACCGAGCGACCCGAGCGAGAGGTACACAACCCTCCCCTCTCCCGGAACCTGCGTCGCGACGTCGAACGGCGCCTCGCCGGTTCGCACCGTCGACTGCAGCCGGTGCCACGTCGGCCCGAGCGGCTCGTTCCGCGTGTAGTCCGCCGCCTCGGGGAACAGGTACAAGTTCAGCCACGGCGAGTGCGTGTTGAACTCGTCGAGGGGACACGGCGCGACGCCGACCGACGCGCGGAAGTCGTTGTGCTGCGCAAGGAGCTCCTCGTGCTGGCGGTGGTACTCCGCACGGAACGCCTCCCACTCGGAAGGATCCGCGACGGGCAGACCGGACAACACCGGCGGCAACAGCTCGTCGCGCATCTCGAGCGGGTTCGCCGAGACGAATCGCACCCACGGACAGTTCGCGAGCTCGATCGCCGGGTAGCCGGTCACGTTGTCGGTCACGACGACGTCGGGATGGATGTCGTCCCAGATGCCCATCACGGTGCCGTGGCTGTACTGCTCCCCCGCCACGAGCGCCTCCCAGATCGGCTTCGTGACCGTCTCGATCTGCTCGATCGTCGGCGTGCGGAACTCCGGCGCCGTCACGCGGATGAACTCCGCCCACGGGTCGGCGTCCGGATCGGCGTTCTCATCGGGCGGCGCCATCCGCATCAAACGCTCTTCGAACCCCTTCGCCTCGAGGACACCGTTGAACGACTCGTCGATCACGAAGACGATCCGGTGGCCCCGTTCCTTCAAGACGTTCGCGATCGCGACACAGTTGTTCGTCGGGCCCCAAGCGCCGGGCTCCGGGAAGAAGGCGATCGTCTTGCCGTCGGTCAATGCAGCCCCCTCGCGTTCGGTCACCGGAACCTATCGCGACCGTCGGAGGCCTGCATGTCCGCCAGGACCTAGCGGACGTTGCGCGTCGTTCAGCCGGGTTTGAAGTCGGGCAGGCCGTCGTCGGGATCGGACACCGTCGTCGCGGCGACGCCCACCACCTCGGCGAAGTCGGTGGCGAGCCGGTTCCATGCATCGCGGTCCCAGGATTCCGCGACGTCGAGCACGGCGCCGTCGTCACCGACCGCGACCGCCGTCGGCGCCGACACGATTCCGTAGGCGTCCGACGCTTCGTACGGATCGAGGTCCGGCACGAGCGGCAGCGTCAGCCCGTACTCGGTCGAGAACGCGTCGAGCGCGGGCTGCGGATCCTGACCGACACCGACCACTCGGCCGGGGAACGCCTGGGCGAGCCGCTCGATCGCGGGGGTCGCGAGCTGCGTCGTTCCGCACGTGACCTTGAAGAAGACCAAGACGTGGGGACCTTCGCGGGTGGCGCCCTCGACGGGTGGTGCTTGCGCGCCGGTCGCGATCGCCATGGCTGGATGGTACGCCCGGTGGGTCGATGTTGCGGCCGTGTGGAGGTGGCGTGACGACGCGGTGCAACAGCGGTTGCGGCCGTTCGGGCAGCGTAGGTATCTATGTATGGATCGTTCAGAACTCCTCGCACAGGTTTCCGAAGCGTCTTCCCTCAACCAGATCTCGTCCGTGATGGCCGCCGCCCGCACGTGGCTCGCCGACCACCCCGACGACGACGACATCCGCGGCGCGATCTGGCAGCTCTCGCGCATGGAACGGGACCACTTCACCTACACCCGGTAAGCACGCCGGATCCGCGGCGCTGGGTACGCTGGCGCGATGCGCGCCGACCCCGGGTTCGAAGAGCTCCGCACGCCGCGCCTGCGCCTGCGGCGGTCTCAGCCTCGCGACGCCGAGGAGATCTCCTCGTATCGCAGCGACCCCGATGTCCACGAACACCAGGGCTGGGACCGGACCGATCCGGATCACGTCCGCCAAGAGATCGAGGAGATGCTCCAGCGCGTCCCGGGGAGCACCGGCGGCTGGGTGCAGTTCACGGTCGAGACCCTCGAGGACGACAAGCTGGTCGGTGACGTCGGCCTCCGCGTCGCGGAGGACGAGCCGGGCGTCGTGATGGTCGGCTACACGATGGCGCCGGCCGCACAAGGGAAGGGGTACGCGACCGAAGCGGTTGGCGCCCTCGTCGACTACGCGTTCGGCACCCTCGACGCGCAGATCGCCCGAGCGTACGCCGACGCCGCGAACGCCCCGTCCGTCCGCGTCGGCGAGAAGGTCGGCCTCGTCGTGGTCGAGCGGTTCGACGGCCAACACGAGGGGGAAACCTGGCACGGGGTGCGGATGGAACGGCGCCGTCCACCCGATCCCAGGTAAGCCCTTGGCCCCCTTGACCTGCATCGGGCCCGGACCGTGCAGTCGCGCCGAATGGCCCGGGCGAAGGGTCCGTGGGACCGATGTTTCGCGAACCGCCGAAGCGCAGCATGGGCGTCCCCTGACGGAGAGGACCGATCAGATGGCTGGCACCGACTACACCGACACCACCCCCGGCTTCCTGCCGTTCGACAACTCCACGTTGCGGCAGCGGCTCGCGAACATCCCCCTTCGCACGACCTCTGTCGAGGCCGAACTCCGCGCGCTGATGGCCGAGCGTCGCGAGGCGCAGGCGGAGGCGGCGCCGAAGCGCGGCGCGCGCTGGTCTTAGGTGATCAACGCCCGAGCGGCGGCGATCGGGTCGCCCTCGAGCAGTCGCCCACCGAGGTCCAGGACGGTGGCCTCATCGACGCCCGGGCCGCCGACGTAGACGGCGATATCTCGCGCCATCGCCTTGAGCTCGCCGGCTGAAGCCGCGAGCGGCACGGAGCGCGCCACGGCGATCACGACCGCCTGCGGCTCGAGCTCCCGGACCGTTTCGGCGATCGTGCCGACGGGCGTGTCGGCCCCGAGGAAGATCACCCGAGCGCCGCGGCGGGCCAGCGCGATCCCGAACATCATCAGCCCGAGGTCGTGCTCCTCTCCGGGCGGACACGCGAGGACGAACGCGGGACCCGAGCCGTTCGCCCACCCGCGCGCGATGCCCAAGAGCCGGCCTCGCACCAGGTTCGAGGCGAAGTGTTCCTGCCCGACGGTCGCCTCGCCCGTCTCCCATCGCTCGCCGAGTTCGTGCAGCATCGGGACGAGCACCTCGGCGATCGCGGCCTCTACCGAAACGGTGGCGAGCAGTCGATCGAGCGCGTCGTGGGCACCCTCGGCATCGAAGCGGTCGAGCGCCGAGCGGAGCTCCCGTGCCAGCTCGTCCGTTGCCGCGCCGCCGAGCGTGACCGGCTCGTCCTTCGTGGCGCGAGCCGCCGCCTCCGACGCCGATACTCCCGACGCGATGAGCGCGGTCATCCGATGCACCCGGGCCTCGTCCGCCGGGCTGTAGAGCCGGAAACCACCCGAAGAACGCTCCGGCCGTAGGAGCCCGTACCGCTGCTCCCAGGCACGAAGCAGTTCGGCGGACACGCCCGTCCTTCGCGCCAGTTCCCCGATGCGTACCCGCGTCGTCGTCTCCACGCCCTGAACCCTAGACCATCCTTCGGCAGTTTCCTAGACAAACCCTTGACAGAACTCGAGCCGCACTCGTAGGGTGAAGCCTAGACAGAACCTAGACAGAAGGGAGGAGGAAGATGCGGAAGCTCGATACCGCGGCGTTGATCCTGGTGATCGTCGGAGCCCTGAACTGGGGCCTGGTGGCGCTCGCCGAGTTCGACCTTGTCGCGAAGATCTTCGGCATGGACTTCGGACAGACCGACGCTGCCTCACGGGTGGTGTACGGACTGGTGGGCTTGTCCGGTGTGTGGGTCGCCGTCCGAGCGACCACGTTGCTCGGCCGGCAGGACAACCCGGCACACGCGATCGCGTGACCGATAGGAGGAGGAAGCGGATGAAGCGAATCATCGTCGTCCTGGCGGTCGTGGCGGGCAGCCTCGGGATCATGGGCACCGCGTCGGCCGCACCGGGCACCGACATCAAGGCCTCGTGCGGCGCGAGCTTCGGGCAACTGATCTCGGGCGCGAAGTCGACCGGCACGGCGTTCCACAGCAACTTCGCGGGCGGAGCGGCGGCCTTCGCCGACCCCGCGATCCTCGCGGCCCACGGCTGCACCAACTGAGCGAACGGCGCGGCGGGCGACTCGAACGAGGCCCGTCGCGCCGTTCTCTTGTGTCCGATGCGCACGCTCCTGTTGCTCACCAGAGACCTGCGGGTCCACGACCATCCCGGCCTTGCGGCGGCTGCGTACGACGGTGAGGTCCTTCCCGTCTTCGTGGTCGATCCACGGTTGTTGCGGCGGATCCTCGACGGACGCGCGAGGATCTTCGGCCCGCTCGCGCACCGCGGTGGCGCCACGATCCCGAGGCGTTCGATCGGTGGACACGCGGTGCGACGGGCGTCGACCTGGTCGACGCCGCGATGCACCAGCTGCTCGATCAAGGCTGGCTGCCCAACCGCGCGCGCCTCGTCGTCGCGTCCTACCTGACGCGGACGCTCGAACTCGACTGGCGGCTCGGCGCCGCGCACTTCGACCGGCATCTCGTCGACGGCGACCCGGCGAGCAACATCGGCAACTGGCAGTGGGTCGCCGGCACGGGCGCCGATCCGCGGCGCGGCACCGCGCTGAACGTCGAACGCCAAGCACGGCGCTTCGACCCCGACGCCGGCTACGTCGCGCGGTATCTGCGCCCGTCGACGGCCCGCTAGGCTGTGCCGACGCTCCGTCCGGAGCGCCCCACAGGAGGCACCGTGTCCGACATCGCACTCCCCGCCCGCGCGCGAGTCGTCGTGATCGGCGGTGGCGCGATCGGCACCAGCGTCGCCTACCACTTGACCAAGCTCGGTGTGACCGACGTCGTGCTGCTCGAGCGCAAAGAGCTCACCGCCGGCACGACCTGGCACGCCGCCGGCCTGATCACCAGCGCGGGCATGCCGACGGAAACCTTCCAGTGGATGTCGCGCTACACCACGGAGCTCCTGCCGAAGCTCACCGAGGAAACCGGCCAAGACACCGGGTTCCGAACCATCGGCCATCTGCACCTCGCGTGCACGCCACAACGCCTCGAGACGGTCACGCGTGAATCGATCTTCGCCAAGGCGCACGGGATCCCGGTCGAGATGGTCGGTCCGGAAGAAGTCCAGCGGCATTGGCCGTCGGCCAAGGTCGACGACGTCCTCGCGGCCGCGTGGGTGCCCGACGAAGGACGCGCCAACCCGGCCGACGTCGCACAGGCCTTTGCGAAAGGGGCGCGTGCCGCCGGCGCGAAGATCCTCGAAGGCGTCACGGTCACCGGCTTCACTACCAGGAACGGCGCGGTGACGGGCGTCGACACGGACCACGGCGCCATCGAAACGGAAACGGTGGTCGTCGCGGCCGGCATGTGGGGACGGCAGCTCGGCGAGCTTGCGGGCGTGGCCCTCCCCCTCCAGGCCGCCGAGCACTACTACCTGTTGACCGACGAGGTCGAGTGGGCGCACCCCGACCTCCCGGTCGTCGAGGACCCCGACAGCTACGGCTACTACCGCGAGGAAGGCGGCGGCGTGTTGGTCGGCCTGTTCGAGCCGAGGGCCGCGCCCTGGTCGCTCGACACGATCCCGCAGGACCTCGGGTTCGCGGTGCTCCCCCCAGACTGGGATCGGATGGCGGGGTTCCTGTCCGACGCGATGGATCGGTTCCCGTCGCTGCACGACGCGGGCATCCGGCAGTTCTTCTGCGGACCGGAGAGCTTCACGTTCGACAACGGTCCCCTGCTCGGCGAGGTGCCGGAGCTCCGCGGGTTCTTCGCCGCCTGCGGGCTGAACTCGCTCGGCATCCTGCTGTCCGGCGGCGCGGGTTCGCTGATCGCGCAGTGGATCGTCGACGGCGAGCCGCCGCTCGAGGTCACCGGCATCTCGCCCGATCGCCTGATGCCGTTCATGGCGACGCGCGCGTTCCGCGAGCAGAAGACCGTCGAGCTCCTCGGCTCGCTGTTCGGCGACGCCGCCTTCCCGTCCTACCGGCCATGGACCGCGCGCGGCGCCCGACGCTCCCCCATCCACGACCGGCTCATCGACGCAGGCGCCGACTTTATCGTGCTCACCGGCTACGAGGTGCCCGAGTGGTTCGCCCCGCCCGGCGTTCCGCACGAGCGTCCGCAGGGATGGCTCCGCGATCAGTCGTTCAACGCGTCGGCGGAGGAACACCGAGCGGTCCGCGAGGCCGTCGGCATCATGGACATGTCGTTCATGGCGACGCTCAAGGTCCAGGGCCCCGACGCGCTCGCGTTGCTGAACCGCGTCAGCGTGAGCGAGCTCGACGTGCCCGTCGGCAAGATCACCTACACGCACTGGTGCACGCCGAACGGCAAGATCTGGACCGACCTGACGGTCACGCGGACCGCCGACGACACGTTCCTCGTGATCGGCGCCGACGTGATCCATCGACGGATGATCGGGTGGCTGGAGCGCCAGCGTGCCGAAGACGAGGTCGTCGTCGTCACCGACATGACGAGCTCGCGGATGCTCCTCACCGTGCAAGGGCCGAAGTCGCGCGAGCTGCTGTCGCGGCTGAGCACGGCGGACCTCTCGAACGAAGCCTTCCCGTACATGCGAGCCAAAGAGATCGAGGTCGCGATGGGGCTCGCGTACGCGATCCGCGTGACGTACCTCGGCGAGCTCGGATGGGAGCTCCACGTTCCGAGCGACCAGGCCGTGAGCGTTTACGACGCATTGCTCGAGGCCGGGCAAGACCTCGGGATCAAGCACGCGGGTCTGCTGGCCCTCAACTCGCTCCGCCTGGAGAAGGCCTACCGCGACTACGCGATCGACATCGACAACGGCGACACGCTGCTCGAGGCGGGCATCGACTTCACGATCGCGTGGGACAAGCCGAGCGGATTCATCGGCAAGGATGCGATGGTCAAGGAGCGCGACTCGGGCGTCCGCACCGCGCGGATGGTGCAGGTCTTGGTCGGCGATCCGGAGCCGCTGCTCTACGGCGACGAGCAGCTCTACCGCGACGGCGAGCACGTCGGCGAGGTGCGCAACGGCGCGTACGGCCACACGCTCGGCGGATCCGTTGGGCTCGCGATGATCGAGCGCGAGGACGACATCACCGACGACTTCCTGCTGAGCGGGTCATGGGAGGCCGACATCGTCGGGCGCCGCTACCCCGTCTCGCTTTCCCTGCACCCGATGTATGACCCGAAGCGGGCGCGGATCAGGGCGTAGCGCCTCGCGCACGTGCCCGCGATATGGTCGCGGGGTGCGGCGGATCTGGGACGTCCCGGCAGGGGTCAGCACGATCCACCTGTGCGCCTGCACCCCCGAGCATGCCGAGGAGATCGGCGAGGCGCTCGAAGCGGCGGGGATCGTGTGGTGGGTGAAGGCGCCGAGCAGCGGCTTCCTCACGTTCCTGGAACGCGACGCGAACGTGTTCGTCGATCGTGAACGCCTGGACGACGCCCGTGCGATCGCGCGTCCGATCCTGGAGCCGGCGGAGGACTGAGCGCGTGGCGAACCGCCGGTTCGTGGTCATCGGCGCAGGCGTGGTGGGCGCGGCCCTGGCGGACGAGCTCGTGCTCCGTGGCGAGCCCAACGTCACCGTCGTCGACAAGGGACCGCTGTTCGCAACCGGCGGCTCGTCGTCCCACGCCCCCGGGTTGATCAGCCGAACGAGCACGTCGCGGTTCATGACCGAAACTGCCGACGCGACCGTGCGCAAGTTCGGCTCGTTGGTGGCGGCCGGCGGCCCGGCGCTGCTGCCGGTCGGCACGCTCGAGGTCGCCTACACGGAGGAACGACTCGCAGAGCTGTGGCGCCGGTGGGGAGCCGCCCGCGCGTTCGGATGGCACGGCCGGATGATCGGGCCAGACGAGGCGATCGCGATGTGGCCGACGATCGAACGCGGGGGCCTGCTCGGCGCGTACGCGACCGACGGGGAAGGGCTCGCAGCTGCGCTGCGAGCCGTGGAGGCACAGGCGGCGCGCGCCGCCGAAGGCGGCGCGCGCATCGTCGGCGAGACGGCGGTCTCCGAGATCATCACCGACCGCGGCGCCGTCCGCGGGGTGCGCACGACGACCGGCGACACCATCGACGCCGACGTGGTGGTCTGCTGCGCGGGCGTCTGGGGTCCCGCGATCGCGGAGACGGTCGGGCTGACGCTACCGATGCTGCCGACCGAGCACCAGTACGTAGTGACGTCGCCGATCGCCGAGCTCGCCGACGGCGTCGGCCACGAAGCGACTCGGCCGGTCATCCGGCACCACGACATCGGCATCTACTACCGTGATCACGGGGACCGGGTCGGCGTCGGCTCGTTCCACCATCACGTGCTGCCGGTTCCGTCGAAGACGCTCGACGTGCACGCGCGGAACGAGCATCAGAGCCTCGCGTTCGGATTCACGCCGGAGGACTTCGCCGAGGCGTGGGAGCTGACGTGCGCGTTCATGCCGGCGCTCCGCGGGGCTCGGTTCGAGCGCCGGTTCAACGGCGTCTTCGGGTTCACGCCCGACGGATACCCGCTGATCGGCGAGCACCCCGGCCTCCGCGGCTTCTGGGTCGCGGAGTCGGTGTGGGTCACGCACTCGGTCGGTGTCGCGCAGATCGTCGCCGACCTGCTGTGCGACCGCGACCCCGCGATCGACGTCACGCCCGCCGACCTCGGGCGCTTCGACGGGCGGGAGCTCGAGCCCTCGTTCTTCGAGGCGCGGTCCTCGGATCAGTACACCGACGTCTACGTGGCACACCATCCCGGCGAACCGCACGCGTCGGCGCGGGGCGTCCGGTTCAGTGCTGTGGCCGAGCGGGAGCGAGCGCTCGACGCTGCGTTCGTCGACGTCGCGACGTGGGAACGCCCCCAGTGGTACGAGACCAACGCACGGCTGGTGAACGGCGTGCCGAAGCGGGACGCGTGGTCGTCGCGCCACTGGTCGCCGATCGCCGTGGCGGAGCACCGGGCGGTCCGGGAACGCGCCGGCTTGTTCGACATGACGCCGTTGACGCGGATCGAGATCCGGGGCGCGGGCGCCGAAGCGCTGCTGCGCCGTGTGGTCGCCGGACGCGTCGACCGGCCCGCGGGTGCCGTGACGTACTCGGTCATGCTCAACGAGCACGGCGGCATCGTGTCGGATGTGACCGTGAGCCGGTTCGACGACAAGCGGTTCGTGCTGGCGGGGAACTCGCCGCGCGACCTCGCATGGGTCGGTCGGCATGCGGCCGGTGACGCAGAAGTCACGCCCGTCACCGACGCCCGAACGAACCTCGCCCTTTCCGGCCCGGCCGCGCGCGACATCCTCCAGCCCATCACCGACGCCGACCTTTCGAACGACGCGTTCCCGTACCTGACCGCGCGCACGATCCGCATCAAGGCCATCGACGTCGATGCCGTCCGGATCTCCTACGCGGGCGAGCTCGGATGGGAGCTCGCGTGCGACGCGGCCGACGGCGCAGCGCTCTGGGACACCCTGTGGAACGCCGGAACCGCGCACGGATTCGTGGCCGCCGGCCGTGCGGCGCTCGGAACGCTCCGACTGGAGAAGGGTTACCGCGCCTGGGGCAGCGACATGACCCGCGGCGACGCGCCCGATGCGGCAGGGCTCGGCTTCACGGTGCGAACCGCCGACCAGACCTTCATCGGCGCCGGAGCGCTCGCGAGTCGCCCACCCGCCGCGCGTACGCTTCGAACCATCGTGCTGGACGACGATCAGGTCGCGATGGGGGCCGAGCCGGTCGAGGTCGACGGCGAGTCGGTCGGGTTCGTGACGAGCGCGGGTTGGGGTCCGACCGTCGAGCGGAGCATCGCGTACGCGTGGCTGCCCCGTGATCTTGCGATCGGCACCGAGGTGGACGTCCGATACTTCGACCGAACACTGCACGGGCGCATCTCGCCGACGACACTGTTCGATCCCGAAGGACGACGAGTGAGGGGTTGAGGCCATGCGTTCGATCGATGCGGTGATCGTCGGAGGAGGGCACGCGGGACTCTCCATCAGCCGCGCGTTGACCAACCGGGGCATCGAGCACGAGGTCCTCGAGCGCGACCGGGTCGGCGCCAGCTGGCGGGCGCGGTGGGAGAGCTTCTGTCTGGTCACGCCGAACTTCCTGACGAACCTCACCGACCAGGGCTACGACGGCGACGATCCGGAGGGCTTCCTCCCGCGCGACGAGATCGTCGCCTTCCTCGAGCGATACGCCGAGGGCGCGCCCGTCCGCACAGGCGTCGACGTGAAAAGCGTCGCGAAGACCGACGACGGCTTCGCGCTCGAGACGTCGGACGGACCGCTCGCGACGAAAGTGATGATCGCGGCGACCGGCGCGTTCCAGCGGCCATACGCCCCGGCCCCGCTGATGTCGCTCGCCGACAGACTCGAGGTCCGCTACGTCGATTCCTACCGGTCCTCCGCGGATCTTCCGGACGGTGGCGTGCTGATCATCGGCAGTGGTCAGACCGGCGCGCAGCTCGCGGAAGAACTCCGAGAGGCTGGTCGCGACGTGGTGCTCGCGTGCGGCAAGGCGCCGACGGTGGTCCGCCGATTCGGTGGGCACGACTCGTTGTGGTGGCTGGCTGAGATCGGCTTCCACGAGCAGACGTTGGAGATGGCCGGCGGTCCGCCCGCGCGTCTCGGCGCGAACCCGATCGCCACCGGTCACGGCGGCGGCCACGACCTCGGGTACCGAACGCTCCAGGCCTCGGGCGTCGAGCTGGTCGGTCACTTCGAAGGTGCGGACGGCGGCGAGATCCGGTTCGCCGACGATCTCGCCGCAAGCGTTGCGTGGGGCGACGAACGCTTCCGCATGATGATGGGCGCGATCGGCAAGCTGATCGCCGAGCGAGGCCTCGACGTCGAGATGCCTACGCTCGAACCGTTCGTGTGCGATCCGGCGACGACCATCCCGATCGACCGGTTCACGTCCGTCCTGTGCACGGGCGGGTTCCGGCCGAACTACGGCGCGTGGATCCCGTGGCCCGACGCGTTCGACGACATGGGCGGGTTCCCGATCCAGACCGACGGCCAGAGCACGGTCGTGGACGGACTGTTCTTCATGGGTGTGCACTTCCTGCGGAAGCGCAAGTCCTCGATCCTGTGGGGGGCCGGCGAGGACGCGAACGTCGTCGCCGATCGTGTTGCGGAGCGGTTGGGCGCGTCCGCGGGCTGAGTCGAGCCGCCCGCGGGCGCGCCCGTGCGCTACATCGCCTCGAACGTCTCGTAGACGGAGACCGAGGCGCCGCCTTGCAGGACCGGGCAGCCCTTCGCAACGTCCGTCGCCGCGTCGAGCGAGTCGGCCTCGATGATCGAGTAACCCGTCACGTCGCCCGCGCCCGCCGTGATGGAGCCGTCGGCGGAGACCTTGTTCGAGCCCGACGTCGGGTTACCGCCGTCGACGACAGCCTTGCCGATCTGCCCGAACCACCCGTCCCAGGCCTTCATGACCGCCTCGCGCTCGGCGTCGCTCTCGGGCATGCCGCCCCCGGCGTACAACAAGAGGTACTTGGCCATCCGTGCCTCCCTTCGCGTGGCCCGGCCTGTTCCGGACCATCTGCCAAGTGAGACGAAGGCCGGGCGCGGGATCCGACATCGCGCCGGATCGGATCTTCGCGAGCTCAGACGATCCCGGCGACCGAACGGGCTTTGGCAGCCTCGACCGCGTCGAAGAAGAATGTGGATCCCTCGAGGCCGGGCAGGTCGTTCATGGTCGACTGCATCGCCTCGAGGGTGCTCTGGCCGTCAGCATCTCCGAAGAGATAGGTCGCGACGTGGTCGGTTTCCGACTGCGGCCGCACGCCTGTGCCGACGGGAGCCCAGAGATGCTCCATCGACCAGCGCGTGATCCTGCGGGCGGTTGCGGTCTGCAGTCGCAGCCGCGCCTGCGCCCGGTAGAACGCGAAGTGCCTGCGTTCGTCCTTGATGATCGCCTGGAGCATCTGGACCAGCTGCGGATGCTCCGTCTTCGTGATCAGCCGGTGATAGGCGGATAGCGTCGTGAGCTCGTTCGCGGCGCCCCACGCCATGTGGATCGCCACGAAGTCCTTGAGGAGGGCCGAACCGACCAGCGTCGCGACGTGCGGGACGTATCCCTTCCGCCCGACGGCACGCCGGATCGACTCGTTCCGCGCCTGCCGGGTGGGGTACGCATCGTCCGCGCGCACCACCTCGTGGTCGGGCCCGAGCTTGTATCCGGCCTCGCCGAGAAACCGGCTGAACGCCTCGCCATGCCAGACCTCTTCGTATGCCCAGCACGACAGGAACGCGGTGACGTCCGGGTCGAACCCCGCCCGTGTCGCGAGCAGATCGCGCAGGAACACCGCCGTGTGCGTCTCGATGTCCATCATGTACGTGAGGCATCGAGCGTGGTCCTCGAGCAGCGGCGTCATGCGGACCAGATCCCACTCGACGCCCGAAAGGTCCACGCGCTTGGAGGCGCGCAGATAGCGGTCGAGATCGAACGCCTCCACCGACGCGACCACCGCCATCGATCCCCGTTCGCAGCGTCTGCGCGTCCGGATCACCAGGAGGCATCGGTCTCCGAGGACCGTGTAGGGTCGGGTCGATAGGCAGGAGGACCGGCAATGAGCATCATCACGGTGAGGGTCCGTGCGCGCGCCAGACGCGCGCCGGCGTACGAGCAGGTCTCCTGCTCGCGGACAACATCTCCTTCGTAGCGACGCGATCGCTTCGGAGCTCGTCGGCCAGGCCGGCATACGCCTCGACGAGCTGGTCCTCGAGATCGGACCGGGACTCGGCCGTCTGACGGCGCCACTCGCCCGGAGCGCGGGACGCGTCATCGCCGTCGAGATCGACGAGGCGTTCGCGACGCAGCTCCGAGGACGGTTCCAACACGCGTCGAACGTCGAGGTCGTGGTCGCGGACGCGCTGGACGCCGCGCTCCCCTCGGCGCCGTTCCGCGTCGTGGGCAACCTCCCGTTTGGCTCGACGACGCAGATCCTGCGGCGACTCCTCGACACGAAGCTCGAGCTGACCGCCGTCGACGTCCTGGTCGAGTGGAACGTGGCACGCAAGCGCGCGTCGCCACACCCGGCCAACCTTGTCTCGCTCGGATGGCTTCCCTGGTGGACGTTCGACCTCGTCCGGCACCTGCCCGCCTCGGCGTTCGAGCCGCGCCCGTCTGTCGACGCCGGGTTCCTCGCGATCCGGCCGCGCGCTACGCCGCTCCTACGCGGAGATCAGCGAGCGGCGTATCGAGCGATGCTCGCGCGCGCGTTCCGCAAGGCGAACGTGCCCGTCACGCGCGCCCTCGTCGGCACGGGGTTCCGCACGCGCGCCATCGCTGCATGCGTACGCGACCGCGGATTCTCGGCCAACGTGGGCCCGACGGATCTCGACGTCTACGACTGGGTCGCGCTGTTCGCGGCGGCTCAGCCCGCCGGCGCGCAGAAGAACTCGAGCGCGATGCCGTCGGGGTCGCGGAAGCTCAGGTCTGAGCCGTAGCTCGCATCCTCGATCTCGCCGTGGTCGATGCCCAGCTCGTCGAGCCGGCTCGCCCACTTCTCGAGCTCGCCGCGGTCAGCGACGCCGAACGAGATGTGATCGAGCCCCACCCGGAACTCGCTGAAGTCGCCGGCAGGCGCGGGCGTCGTGTGCTGGTGCAGCCCGAAGAGCTGCCCCTCGTCGCCGACCAGATAGACGGTGTGATGGAACCCGGCCTCGGTGTCCTCGTCCAGGACCGGCTTCGCGTCGAGCAGCGCCTCGTACCACGGAACACTGACCGACAGGTCGCGAACCGTGAGCGCGACATGGTTCAACCCAGGAAACGTTGTCACTGGTATCCCTCCCGTAACAGAGAAGAACGCTCCCGATGAGCGCTCGAGAGGGTTCTACGCGTGGACTCGGTGAGCGGTTCGGAGAAACGTCGGACAAGGCGCGATGAGAGTGTCGGCGGGGCTCGCTTCTACCCCGCCGACACGGACTGCGTGCCGGTTGCGTCAGCCGCCCTGTTGCGACGTCGCTTGCATCGTGATCCGATGGATCGTCGTCGCCGGTTGCGTGTGTCCCGGCGCGACGGAGACGGCGGTGAAGGCAGGTGTCGCCGGCGCAGCTGGTTCTGCGGCCGTTGCACGTCCAACCGCGATCCCACCTGCGAGCGCCAGCGCGGCGATCCCAGCGACGAGCCAGCGCCGCGACGGTGAGACGTGGCTGCCCGACACCCTCGTGACCTGCGTGGTGGTGTCCATGCTCCGCTCCTTCCGTCCTGGGCGCTCTGTGCGCCCGACCACCGGAGAGTGCGCCCGAGCCCTCAACGGGCCTTCCAAGGCGCTCAAGGAACGCTCAAAGGAACGCCGCGACTGGTCTCGCGGCCGCCCGTGCTAGCGTCCCAACAGTTCCAGGAGAGAGCGGATGGAGTTCAGGATCCTCGGACCCCTCGAGGTCGTCGAGGGCGATCGGCTGATCTCGCTCGGCGGGCGGAAGCCTCGGGCGCTTCTCGCCGTGCTCATTCTGCGACGCCCGCAGATCGTGGCCGTCGACGAGCTGGTCGAGGCCCTGTGGGGTGGTGAGGCGCCGAAGACGGCCGACCACAGCGTCCAGGTCTACGTCTCCGAGCTCCGCAAGGCCCTCGGCGGTTCGTCCGACGGGTCGGCGACCGTGGCGCACCGCGACCCCGGCTACGCCCTCGATGTGCCGGACACCGCGATCGACCTGCATCGGTTTGACGGCCTCCGCGCTCGTGGGCGCACCGCGCTCGACGAGAACGACGCGGAACGAGCATCGGCGCTGCTCGCCGAGGCGCTCGGCGTGTGGCGCGGCGCCGCACTCGCTGACTTCACCTACGACGATTTCGCACGAGGCGAGATCGACCGGCTGGAGGAGCTGCGCCTCGCCACCATCGAGGACCGGCTCGACGCCGACCTCGCGCTCGGGCGGCACAGGGAGCTCGTCGCCGAGCTACGCGGGCTGGTCGACGAGCACCCCGCACGCGAGCGCCTCCGCGCCGACCTGATGCTCTCGCTCTACCGGAGCGGGCGTCAGCCTGAAGCGATCGAGGTATTCCATTCAGGGCGCGCGCTGCTCGGTGAGGAGTACGGCCTCGACCCCGGGGCTCGGCTAGTCGAGCTCGCGAGCGCGATCCTCGCGTCGGACCCGTCGCTCGACCTTGCGCCGGGTGCTGTAAGACCCTCCGGGCCGCCACCAGAACCACCGGCCGCCGGCGAACCCACGCGCAAGATCGCGAGCATCGTGGCGGTCGATGTGTCGATCAGCCGAGCGGACGGTTCGTCACCCGATCCGGAGGCGATCGCCGCCACCGTTCCGATGATCGCCGATACCGTGCGCGGGACCCTCGGCGCGCGAGGCGCGACCGTGCTTGCGCTCGACGGCGGGGACATCGTCGCCGTCTTCGGCCATCCACAGGTGCATGAAGACGATGCGGTCCGCGCGATCGCGGCGGCAGACGAGCTCGTGGGAACGCCTCCCAGCCTCGACGGTTTCGACGTCCACCTCGGCGTCGGCATCTCCACGGGAGAGATCGTGTCCGCCGTGACCGAAGAGCTATCGGCAGACGTCGCGCGACACGCAAGGCGACTCGCCAATGCCGCGGGTGCGTCGGGGATGGTGATCGACAGCGCCACGCTGGCGTTGGTTCGAGACGCGGTCGAAGCTTCGGCGATCGACGACGGAACCTTCAAGGTGACCCGAGTCGAACGCGGCGTCCGGGGGGTCGCACGACATCTGGATTCCGAGCTCGTCGGCCGCGATGTCGAGCTCGCGGACCTGAACCGTGCCTTCGACCAGGTGCGCGACGAGCGCGCATGCCGGCTCGTCACGCTTGCCGGTGAGGCCGGTATCGGCAAGACCAGACTTACCGACGAGTTCGTCCGCAGGCTCGGCAACGACACCCGCGTGCTGATCGGCCGATGCCTTTCCTTCGGTGAGGGCATCACGTATTGGCCGATCGCCGAAGCGGTTCGAGCCGAAGCGAGGATCCCCGATGATGCGACCCCGGACGACGCACGCGAGGCCCTGCGGACGCTCGTCTCGGGCACCGGCGACGAAGACCGAATCGTAGCGGGCCTCGCGGACATCCTCGGCGTCGGGAATGCAGCGCTCGCCGAGGGCGAAGCGTTCTGGTCGGTGCGCAGACTCTTGGAGGAACTGGCTGCGGCCAGCCCGACCGTCCTCGTGGTCGAGGACGTGCACTGGGCGGAGCCCACGCTGCTCGACCTACTGGACCAACTGGTGGACTGGATGCGCGATTCCCCGCTCTTGGTTGTGTGCACCGCGCGTCCCGACATCTATGAGCGGCGTGGAGGCTGGGGCGGCCGCCCGGATGCGACGACCCTGTCGCTCCGGCCGCTCGCGAGAGCCGACGTCGACCGCCTGATCGAGAACCTCATCAACCACCCGACCCTCGACGACGAAGCGAAGCAGCGGATCGCGGCCGCGGCAGAGGGCAATCCCCTATTCGTCGAGCAGCTGCTCGCCATGCTGATCGACGAAGGGTTCCTGACCCGCGACGGTGACATCTGGTCGCTGGTGGGCGACCTCGGTGGCGTCGTCTTGCCCACGTCGGTGCATGCGCTGCTCGCTGCACGGCTTGATCGACTCCCACCCGATCAGCGCGCGGTGCTCGGCATCGGGTCCGTGATCGGCCGAACCTTCGACCCCGAGGGCGTGTCCGAGTTGCTCAACGAGGACGTCTCGCGGACCGACGCGTCGTTACGCGAGCTGGTCCGCAAGGACCTGGTTCGGCCCGAGAGGACGCCCGAGGGCGAGGTGTTCCGGTTCCGTCACGTGCTGATCCTGCAGACCGCCTATGAGACGCTGCCGAAGGCCCGGCGCGCAGAGCTGCACGAAGCAGAGGCGGAACGGCTTGGGTCTTCGTCGGCGTACGACGAGCTGGTCGGTGACCACCTCATGCGAGCGGCCAACGCGCTCGCGGACGTTGGCGGGGACGCCGATCGGATCGCGGCCCTGCGCGCACAGGCGGCACCGCGATTCGCGGCCGGGGCCGACCGTGCGTTCGCCCGCGGCGACATGCCTGCGTCCGCCAGCCTCTACGGCACCGCGGCCGACCTCTTCGCTGTCGACGACCCCCGTCGCCTAGAGTTGCTGCCCAACCTCGCCGGCGCCTCGGTCGAGATCGGGCAGCTCGAAGCTGGCGAGCGGATCTTCGACGAAGCGATCGAGCGCGGCACCGAGCAGGGCGAGCCGGGCGTGGTCGCCGATGCGTTGCTCTTCCGGTTCGAATCGGAGGTATGGGGCGGCCGGGTCGACGCGGCCAAGCGTTCGGTCGAGATCGCGGAGGAGCTGATGCCGCAGGCCGAAGCGAATCACGACGACTTCGCGCAGCAGCGCCTGTGGAGCATCCTCGGGATCTGGGCCAACACCTGGTACGAGCAGAAGGTCTACACGGAGCGCGCGCTGGCGTTCGGTGAGCGTGCCGGGGACACCCGTGGCGTGAACGAGAATATCCAGTTCCTGAGCGGGCTTCTGCACGGCGGGCCGATGCCGGTCCGCGAAGCCCTCGAGGTCGTCGCGGACTATAAGCGGAGGACGGCCGGCGACCCGGTGATGGACGCCGCGATCATCGTAAACGCGGAAGCGTCGCTCCTCGCGATGGACGGCCGTATGGACGAGTCGCGCGAGGTGTACGAATGCGCGCGCGAAACGTTCCGCGAGCTCCGGCTCTCTCTGTGGCTCGCAGCGAGCGGGACGATCGGGCCGACCAGTGCCGAGCTGATCGGCGGCGACCCAACAAGAGCCGAGGAGTTGGCTCGCGAAGGGATCGCAGGGCTCGAGCGGATCAACGCCGGCGGGAACTGGCTCTTCGAGGAGCTCCGACTCTTGACGTTCGCGCTTGTCGCCCAGGGCAAGGTCGATGACGCTGCGGATACGGTGACGCGACTCGAGCGATCGAACGACTGGATGAGTCGCTCCGACTTCTGTCTGGCGGAGGTCCGTCGCGCGCAAGGTCGTTCCGAGGAAGCGGTCCAGATCCTGCGCTCACTCCTGGATGAGATCGATAAGGACTGGGTCCTCACCCGAGCCAGCGCCGTCTTCTCCCTCGCCCGCGCGTTGCGGGATATCGGAGCTGAGACCGAGGCCGCCGACACGGGACGGGAAGCACTAGGGATCTACGAGCGGAAGGGCAACATCGTGTCCGCCGCCCAGGTCCGAGCGTTCCTCGGGGACGGCAGCAGCACCGACTGAACCCGTTTGTCCATCGCGACGAAACCTCCCCGATCGTGCAGACTTGGGACG
>DATAPH010000057.1:0-13297 GCA_036265325.1 Actinomycetota bacterium
GTTGCCATATCCCCTCCCGCCCGCGCGGTCGGGGATACCGCGCATTTCAGCTAGCCACGGTTTCTAGGGGATTCACATCGCCGAACGCAAGTTATCCACAGCGAAAGAGTGACAAGACCGCAGGCCAGACGCACTTCGGGCGCAAACGAGGTGCATGAGAGAGACTAGTTCGACATGGTCGAGTCGCAGCCTTCACCACGGCGCGGGGAACGCGAGATCTGGGGCGATGACCCCGAGGAAGTCGACGCATCCGCGGTCGTCGAGCAGATCGAGAGCGCGTTCCCGGACACCGAGCGCCGCTGGCACGACCACCCGTTCATCGCACCGTTCAAAGCGGTCGCGCTCTTCATCAAGCGGAGCGGCAAACGCATCGCTGTCACCATCGCTGGTGGCGTCGTCATCCTCGTCGGGATCGCGATGCTTGTCCTGCCGGGGCCCGGCCTCCTCGTGATCATCGCCGGGCTCGCGATCCTGGCCACCGAGTACGTCTGGGCCGAGCGCCTGCTGCGGATGGCAAAGGAGCGCGCGGTCCAGGCCAAGGACAAGGTCCTACGCAAGAAGGCCAGCAGCGATGACGGAGGTCCCGCCTAAGCTCGCGCTGTGACCCTCTCCCGGCGTGCCATGCGCGCTCGATCCATAGGAGACTCCGGCGTCAGATAGGGAGGCTCGATGCTCGCGACCGACACGTTCATGGTGCTCTTGCGGATCGTCCACATCGGCACCGGCGTAGTCTGGGTTGGCTCGCTGTTCGTGGTGGTGTTCTTCGTGCAACCGAGCGCTGCGACACTCGGGCCGGCGGGCATGCCGTTCATGTCGGAGCTTCGCAGGCGCCGCTTCGTGGATGTCGTGTTCATCGACGCTGTGTTCACCGTCATCGCCGGGGCGTTCCTCTACTGGCACGACTGGCACCTGTATCCGAGCTTCAGTGACTGGACCTCGACGACCTTTGAAAAGGCGTTGACCGTGGGTGCGTTGCTCGCGATCTCGGGCCTCGCCGTCGCCGGGTCGGTCACGCGTCCCACCATCCGTCGGCTCGTCAAGCTTGGGACGCAGGTTGCCGAGTCGGGCGGGCCGCCTTCGCCCGAGACGGCTGCTCGGATCGGCGGGTTGCAGCACCGGCTCGTAGTCGCCGAGCGCGTGAGCTTCGCGCTTGTCCTTCTCGCGGTGGTTGCGATGTCGTCGGCGCGGTACCTCTAAGACATGGCCGGTCAGATCCTCATCGGAACCTCGTCCTGGACCGATCCGACGCTGGTCAAGAGCGGCCACTTCTATCCGCCTGACGCCAAGTCTGCTGAGGGACGTCTCCGCTTCTACGCGTCGAAGTTCCCGATCGTGGAGGTCGACTCCACCTACTACTTCCCGCCGAGCGAATCGAACTCCGTGCTGTGGATCGAGCGCACGCCGCCGGAGTTCACGTTCAACATCAAGGCGTACTCGCTGCTCACGAACCACCCGACCAAGCGCGACTCGCTCTATAAGGACCTCCAGGATCAGGCGCCGACCGACAAGAAGAACGTCTACCGCGAACAGCTGTCCGACGAGGTCGTGGACGAGGTGTGGCAACGATTCCGCGATGCGCTGATGCCGCTGCATTCGGCGGGCAAGCTCGGCGCGGTGCTGTTTCAGTTCCCGCAGTGGTTCGTGATCTCGAAGAAGTCCAAGGCCTACATCGACGAGGTCGCCGAGCGTCTGCCTGACTACCGAGTAGCGATCGAGTTCCGGCACAAGAGCTGGATGGAGGAGCGCAACGTGGAGGAGACGCTGTCGTTCCTCGAGGAGCGGAACCTGCCGTTCGTGTGCGTCGACATGCCGCAGGGGTTCGACTCGTCGATCCCGCCGATCGCCGCGGCAACTGCGAAGGACCTGTCGATGATCCGATTCCACGGCCGCGACCGCGACGTGTGGGAGCGCAAGGGCATCCCGGCGTCGGAACGCTTCCGCTACGACTACAAGCGCGACGAGCTCGAGGAGTGGGTTCCGAAGGTCGAAGCGCTCGCCGAGGAAACCCGCGAGACCCACGTGCTCATGAACAACTGCTATCAGGACTACGCGGTCCGCAGCGCCCGGGAGCTCGGTGACCTTCTAGATCTCGAGCTAGCCGACTAGGGCGAGGGAGTGGGCGAGCCTCCGGTTCCCTCGGGAAAGTAGCCGGGCAAGATCCAAGCGATCAAGGTTCCGTCATGCGCTGTCGTGACCGGCCACTCGGGCGGTGGATCGTTGGTCGCCGCGTCGCCGCTGCCACCACTCGCGCCGTCGGCGCTCATCTCCCACGTGCTTCCGTCCGAACAGGTCAGCTTGGCCGACCCGTCCGACGCCACATCGGTCCGCGTTGAGTCGGCACCGGCACAACTGATCGATCCGTACAACCGATAGCCGTCCGCCGTTCGGAACAACATGTACAACCCGCCCTCGACGTGGATCCACGACACGTCGTCGGTCGGCGTCGCGATCGCGACCCAGTCGTTGCGAACGTCGCCCACCTGCCACGGCTGGAACGCGATGGAACCGATCATCCGTTCCAGGATCGCTTGATCCGACGCCGACAGTTGCCCGGGAGCCGCCGGAGACGACACGTCCACCTTGAACAGCAGCCCGTCGCCGCGGAACTGTCCGGCCAACTCACCGTTCTTCGAACGAAGGAGGGCGTTCGCATCGAGCGGGAACGATGAGTCGGGTTTCGCCGGCAGCGAGAGTCCGGGCGGCGGCGAGTTCTTGGGCGCTGTCTGCGTCGTGATGCGGACGGACATGGTGTCACTGACGAACTCCGCTCCTTGCGTGCCCGCACCCTGTGTCGCGAGGTCGTTCGTCGTCCACGACTTCGGCACGTCGATGGTCCATCCGTATGCGTCGGTATGCGTCGCCCAACCGATCGTCGGCATCGATGGAGCGGGGTTCATCGTCAGTGCGGGCGACTCCGGAGCGCTCGCGCTCGGCTGCGCACCTGCTCCGTCGAAGACCATCGTCACCGGCACGATGCTGAGGCTGATCAGCGACGACCCTCCGCCCGCCAATGGATCGGAGGCGAGCGGCTGGGTCGAGACCGCACCCCAGACGTAGCCGGCTTGGGCACCGGTACATGCATCACCGAGCTGGACGCTCAGCTCGGCGGTGGACTCATAGTCGCCGGAATGGTGGTCGCTGGTCGCCTGGCTGACGCCGCACGATCCGTACCCCAGGGTCGGCAGCGCTCCCGTCGAGTAGAACGTTGCGTCAAGGGAGGCTCCGTCGGAGACGACCTGGGCCGGCTGGACGCTCACGTCCGCGTCGCCGTGTGCCTGCAGAACGGCCCAGATCGCACCGTCCCCCTGCCGGAGCGGTTGATACAGCTGCACCCACTCGGGGGATGCGATCTTCGGGCAGGTGCTGCACGGGAAGAGCGCGTACGACTTGGTTGCCCCCTCCTCGAGCGACCCCGACGGGCGAGGGAAGTGAGGCGGCAGGTTCGCCGGCACGGATGCTCCGCCGACCTGCAGTTGGTTGCACGGAACCGAGACCGGCGTTGAGCCGTCTTGCGGCTGGAAGCAATACGGGTCGAAGCTTCGCACCACGCTTGCGTCGGGCCAACCCATGACGTCTTGACCGAACTTCTGCGCGACGGCCGACGGGTCGAGGGCCCAGTTCGCGTCACCGTGGTCGGCCTGGTTCTGAAGCTGCTTGAGTTGGTCCGACGTTTGGCTGGGCCAGACCGGAAACAGCGTCGGGGTGACGTTCGCGTCGGATGGCGTGCCGTTCGTCCTGAGGAACGGCACCACGAAGATCGCGATCGCCAGGGCGAAGACCACGACGGCCGCGACCCCGGCGAACACACGCTTCGACGTGGGTTCGCTCGGCGAAGGGTCGCGCCGATGCGTCGGGCCGGCCTTCGCGCGCTCCAAAACATCGTCGCTCGGGACTTGCGTGTCGAGATCGCCGAGCTTTGCGCGCCAGCGTTCAGTCATGAGACGTCGTCCTGTCCGAGGAGCGCGGCGAGACGGCGGCGTCCACGCATCAGGTGGACCTTGACAGCGGCGCTGGACGTGCCCATCAGGTCGGCGACCTGCCGGACCGGCATGTCGGCGTGGTAGTGCAGGTACACGGCGGCGCGCTGAGCGGGGCTCAGCTCCTTCAACGCGCGAAGCAGGTCGGGCAGGCCGTTCTGTGTCGGGTCCACGACCGCGATCTCCGGCACCTCGGCCACCTCCTTGCCCCTGCGTGCGAGCTCGGCGCTCGCAACTCGGAACGCAACCCGGTAGAGGTACGCGAGCGGGTCGCGTACTCCAGCGCCGCGCGCCATCACGCGTGCGAATGCCTCGGCCACCGCGTCGTCGGCCACGTCACGGCGACCGCCCGAATAGGCGTAGACGGCCCGCCAGAGCGTGGCCCCCGACTGGCGCCAGATCGCGTCGTAGTCGTGAGCGTCCACTCTTCGTCACCCTGACAGAGCGCCAGACCGGGTCAAAGGTGAACAGCAGGCATGTCACAGCCCCTTAGGGCGGATCCGGCAGCTCCGGGACGCTTCGTAACCGGCCGTTCCGCCTGGGGCCGGTACGCTCGGAGCATGTTTGGTACGGGGAGCCGCTTCCAGGTCGCGAAGATCCGGGGCATCCCGATCTACGCGTCGTGGTCGTGGCTCGCGATCGCGGGGTTCTTCATGTTCGTGTGGTACTCGAACTTCTCGTACTCGATGCCGTCGAGCGACGCGCTGCGGCTCGCGGTCATCACCGGTGTCCTCTTCTTCGGCGGCATCCTGCTCCACGAGGCGGCGCACGCGATCGCGGCACGGAGCTTCGACCTTCCTGTCCGAGCGATCACGCTCGTGTTCTGGGGCGGCGCGACCGAGACGCGCTCGTGGCGCGCTGGTCCGCTCGCCGATTTCGTCGTTGCGGCGGCGGGCCCGGGGACGACCGCCGTCCTCGGCTTCGGCTTCCTCTACATCTCTTCGATCATGGCGCCCGGCGATACCAGCGATGCGATCAGGATGCTCGGCGGACTGAACCTCTATTTCGCCGTGCTGAACGCGGTGCCGGGCTTCCCGCTGGACGGCGGACGGATGCTGATGGCGGCCGCCTGGGGTCTCACGAGGAACCGCACGACCGCGCTCAGAGTCGCAGGATTCGGGTCGATGCTGATCGGCGCCGGCCTGATCGTGTATGCGTTCCTCAGTTTCAGCCAAGGCAACCCTGGTTTCGGCATCTTCATGGGGTACCTGGGGTTCGTGCTGATCACGGTCGGGCGGCAGGTGCCGGCGCGCGCCGCACTGCATCAGCAGCTGTCGATGGGCACGGTCCGCGACGCGATGCGGCCGCTCGGCGGCGCGATCCCCGCGAACGCGACGGTGTACGACGCCACGGAGCGGTGGCTCCGCGCCGAACCCGCGCGGACGTTCTCCGTCGTCGACGACGGGCACCCGGTCGGAACGATCTCGCTCGAGGGCGCGTCACACACGACGGCGGGACGGCCGGTGCGCGACGCGATGATGCCGTTCAGCGACAAGTCCTCGGTCGGCGCGGACGAAACGCTGAGCGACGCGCTCGAATGGGTGGCCGGGCACGAGTCGCTCGTCGAGGACGTCATCGGCACCGTCGGCGTGATCGACGTCGGCGACATCGATCGCTGGCTCAAGGCGCACTGGTCGACCGGAAGCTTCGTCGAGCGGCCTGTCGGGTTCGTCCCTCCGGCGGGAGCCGTGCCGCCCCGGCCCGACCTGTAGCTCTGGGCGGGAGTGTCGGCACCGAGGCGTAGCATGCCGTCGATGACGGCCCCCCCGTTCGTGTTCGACGATGCCCAGGAGGCGGTCCTCGCGCACGGTGCGGGGCCCGCGTTGGTCCAGGGCGGCCCGGGTTCGGGCAAGACGGCGGTCCTGCGCGAACGGTTCGCCCGGCTGATCGAGGCCGGCGCCGATCCGGAGCGCGTCGCACTCGTTCTTGGCTCGGGCCGGGCGCGCGACGTGGCGCGCGCGGCTCTGCTGGAACGACTGCCCGCGTCACTTCCCGGTCTCCAGGTCGTGACGTTCCACGGGCTGGCCAACCGGGTGATCAAGCTCCGTGAGGGCGAGCCGCCCGAGGTGCTCGGCGCCGCGGAGCAGTTCGCGAAGGTGCGAGAGCTGCTGTCGACGCAGGACCCCGCCGCCTGGCCGGCGTACGGCAGACTGCTGGGGGTCCGCGGGTTCGCGGATCAGGTGCGCCAGCTGCTCACCAGGATGCAGGAGTCGTTGCTCGGCCCCAAGGAGCTAGCGGAGTCGGCCGATCGAGCCGGCTTGACCGGTTGGAACGAACTGGCGCGCTTCGCACAGGAATATCTCGACGGTCTGGCAATGGTCAATCAAGTTGACTATGCCGGCCTTGTGCAGATGGGCGCCGCGCTCGCCGACGAGGGCCCGGCGCTGTTCGATCACATCCTCGTCGACGACTATCAGGACACGACGCTCGCGCAAGAGGCGCTGCTCCACGGCCTCGCCACCACGAGCACGGTCGTGACCGCCAATCCCGAGGCACACGTGTTCTCGTTCCAGGGAAGCAGCGCCGTGCCGCTCGAGCGGTTCGCGACGACCGCGTTCCCCGGCGCGGTGCATATCGGGCTGACGCACGACCACCGGGCGCCCAGCGGTCGCGATGTCGCCGCCTGGGTCACCGCCCACAGCTCCGAAGAGCACGCGGCGATCGCGCGCGAACTGCGCCGGATCCACGTCGAAGACGGCGCTGCGTGGGGCTCGCTGGCCGTGGTCGTGCGTCGCCAGGGCGTGCACCTCGGGAACCTGCTGCGCGCACTCGACGACGCGCGGATCCCGCGGGCGGTGCCCGAACGCGGGCGCTCGCTGACGCTCGAGTCCGCGACCTATCCCTATGTCTTGGCGCTCCGCTGGCTGGTCGCGGACGCCGCCCGGCGCGACGAGCTGATCGAGCCGCTGCTGACGTCTGCGGTGGTCGGGCTCTCGCCGGCGGCGGCGCGCGGCCTGACGCGGTTGGCGAAAACCACCGGCCCGGCGCCGCGCGCCGCCGCAGCCGCCCTCGATCGGACGGACGGCCTTGCGCCGGATGAAGCCGCACGGGTCGAGCACGCGCGCGCCACGCTCGCGAAGGCGTCGCTGTTCGCGGGCATGTCGGTCCAGGACGCGTTCAAGGTCTTGTGGGAGGAACTCCCGTGCTCGCAAGAGCTGGTCGAGGCCGGCGGCCCGGACCTCGATACCGTCGTGACGTTCGCCAATGTCGTTGCCGAGGCGTCGGAGCAGGGCGACAGCGGGGTCGAAGGGTTCCTTGAAGCGCTCGACGCCGGTGAGCACGGGCCGGGATGGATCGCGCTCGAGTCGGCCGAGGGCGACGCCGTCCAGGTGCTGACCGCGCACGGCACGGTCGGGCAGGAATTCGACACGGTGCTGCTGGCCGGCGCGACCGAGGGCAACTTCCCCTCGTTGTCGCGGCCGGAGCCGATGTTCGACCTCGCGACGCTGCAGCGCGTGCGCAGCCGATCCGAACAGGTTCGGGAACGGCTCGAGGACGAACGCCGCCTGTTCCGGATGGTGATCGGGCGCGCGCGGCGCCGCGTCGTGCTGGTCGCCGCCGACGTCCACCCCGACGCCGACGAGCTCACGTCGCGCTCGCGCTTCGTCGACGAGCTGGGCGTGGCGTGGACCCAGCCGCCGGAGGGCACCGACGACGATCCCGTGAGCGTGCGCGAGGCGACCGCGGCGTGGCGCCGTCAGCTGGCCGACCGGGACGTGGACGGCTGGCGCCGGCTCGCCGCGCTGCGTGGCCTCGACGCGCTCGGCGCCGACCCGACAGCGTGGTGGTACCAGCGCGACTGGAGCGACTCCGGAAAGCCGCTCCGCGACACGCTCCGCATGTCGTACTCGCGGCTGTCCAACCTCGAGAACTGCGAGCTGCAGCACGTCCTGGGCGACGAGCTCGGCCTCGGTCGCGTCGCGGGCTACCAGGCGTGGGTCGGCAAGCTCGTGCACGGCATCATCGAGCGCATCGAGCGCGGCGAACTCGGCAAGACCAAGCAGGAGATCCTGGATGACGTCGACCGCCGATGGCGCGAGCAGGAGTTCCCGTCGAAGGCCGTGTCGGTGGCGCACCGCAAGCTGGTCGAGGAGCGGATGTTCAAGAACTGGTGGTTCGAGTACGGCGAGGAGGAGTCGCTCGGCAACGAGGTGCGGTTCGAGTTCGACTTCGAGGGCACGACGATCGTGGGCGTGATCGACCGCATCGGGCCGATGCCCGGCGGCGGCACGCGCATAACCGACTTCAAGACGGGCAACCCCGACAACGCCCCGAAGGCCGAGGAGAGCCTGCAGCTCGGGATCTACTACCTGGCGGTCAAGGAATCGGACGATCTCGCCGCCTACCGGCCGGTGCGGCAGGTCGAGCTCGCGTTCATCAAGGGCCACTGGAAGGGCGACCACCCGTTGGTCAAGCCGACCTGGCAGATCACGCCCGACGACGAGGAGGCATACCAAGCCTCGGTGCGCGAAGCGCTCGCGTGGCTCATCGCCCAGAAGCGCGAGCTGAACGAGACCGAGGTGTACCGGCCCAACCCGACCGCCAACTGCTTCTGGTGCGACTTCAAGTCGCTCTGCCCGCTGTTCCCCGAGGGACAGCCGGTGTTCGCCGAGACGGCCACACGATGAGCACCCGCGTCGCGCCCGCCGAGATCACGGCCACGATGGGCGCCGAGCCCACCGACGAGCAGTGGGCGGCGATCTCGTGGCCGCTCGAGCCGTGCGTGTTGATCGCCGGCGCCGGGTCGGGCAAGACGTCGGTGATGGCGGCGCGCGTCGTGTACCTGGCGCTCGGCGCGCTCGGCCGTGTCGACACCCCCGGCGTGATGCCCGGCAACGTCCTCTGCCTCACGTTCACCAACAAGGCGACCGAGAACCTGCGGCTTCGCGTGCGGCGTGCGCTCGCGCACCTCGAGCTCGCCGAGGGCGAAGAGCCGGAGATCATGAACTACCACGGGTTCGCGGCCTCGTTGCTCGACCGCTACGGCGTGCTGGCGGGGTTCGAGCCGGGTGCACGCGTGTTGAACCAGGCGCAACGCGAGGAGCTCTGCGGCCGCGTGCTGGACCGGATGACGTTCGACCACGCGGCGGCGACCTATCAGCCGTCGCTCGTGAGCAAGATCCTCGAGCTCGACGACCAGCTGCAGAACCACCGCGTCGCCCCGGCCGAGGCGCTTGCCTGGCTGCACGACCGGCTCGAGACCTTGAAGGCGCACCGGTCCGAGCGTTCATACCGCGCCGCCGAGGAGCGGATCGAGCTCACGGAGGCGGCGATGATCTACCGCGAGCTCAAGGCCGAGCTCGGGGTGATCGACTACGGCGACCAGATCGACCGCGCGATCGAGATCGTCACCCGGTTCCCCGATGTGGTCGCCGACCACCGCGCGCGGTTCCAGGCGGTGCTGCTCGACGAGTACCAGGACACGAACGTCGCGCAGGCGGAGCTGATGGGCGCGCTGTTCGGCGGTGGTCATCCGGTGACCGCCGTCGGCGACCCGGACCAGAACATCTACGCGTGGCGCGGCGCCTCGCTCTACAACCTGTTCCGGTTCTCCGACGACTTCCCGCGCGCGGACGGAACGCCGGCGATGCGGCTGCCGCTGTACACGAACTTCCGGTCGGGCGCGCGCATCCTCGCGGCCGCAGACACGGTGATCGCGTCGGTGCCCGAGGCGCAGCGGCCGCCCGGGAAGCGACTCGTGCCGTGGGCGGCGCGCGGCCAAGGTGAGGTCAGGGTCAGACGGGTTCTCGATGAATGGACCGAGGCGAACGCGATAGCCGACCGGTGCGTCGAGCTCCATGCCGGTGGCTCGACCTGGGCCGAGATGGCGGTGCTGTGCCGCACCTCGCGGCTGTTCGGTCTGCTGCGGCAGGCGTTCGACGAACGCGAGGTTCCGGTTGAGGTCGTCGGTCTCGCCGGCTTGTTGAAGATGCCCGAGGTGGTCGAGGTGCTCGCGTACGCCCGCGCGGTGCAGGACCCGACGGCGAGCGTGGCGCTCGCGCGCATCCTGCTCGGGCCACGCTACCGCGTCGGGTTCAAGGACATCGCGTTGCTCGCGCGTCTCGCATCGGTCGAGACCGCCCAGCTGCGCGACGCCTACGACATGGAGGACGACGACGTCGAGGCGGAGCCGGTGCTGCTGGCCGAAGCGCTCGAGCACCTGGAGGCGGTTGAGAACCTGTCGGATGACGGCCGCGAACGGCTGGCCGCGTTCCGTGAGGAGCTTCGCGTGCTGCGCGCCGAAGCGCGGCGGCCCGTCGGCGAGTTCCTCGGCGAGGTGATCCGACGGATCGGGATCTTGGACGAGCTCGACGCCGACCCCGACCGGCGCCACGGCCTCGGCGCACGGCGGAACATCGCGGCGTTCCTCGACGAGGTGCACGCGTTCGAGCCGGTCGAGGGCGAGCTGACGCTCCGCGCATTCCTCGACCACATCGACGCCGTCGAGAGGCTCGACAAGCAGGAGTGGGCGCCGGTGCAGCCGTCCGACGCCGACTCCGTCAAGGTGATGACGATCCACGTCGCGAAGGGCCTCGAGTTCGACCACGTGTTCGTCCCGGGGTTCGCCCACGGCGTGCTGCCCAACCCCGAGATCCCGCAGAACCCGGCCGAGCGCGGCAAGTCGCTCGACTTCGAGCTGCGCGGCGACGCCGACATCCTGCCGCGCTATGACGGCAACCTGTCGCGGTTCAAGGACGCGCTCCGGTCGCAGGAGCTCATCGAGGAACGGCGCACCGCGTACGTGGCGCTCACTCGCGCGCGCCGGACGCTCGATATGAGCGGCGCCTTCTGGTACGGCGACAACGCGTATCCCAAGAAGGAGAGCAAGTTCTTGAACGAGCTGATCGCGTGGGGCGGCGACTCAGGGCTCGCGAGCGTGGAGCTCTCCGCGGCCGAGGCCGGCGAAGTGAACCCGATGCTCGGGCTGCGCGAGCGGTTCGTGCGCGACTGGCCCGGACCGGCGGCGCCGCCGGCCGCCGACGATCCGGCGTTCGCGGACGGATGGCGCGCCACCGCCTTGGACGGCGCGGTGCAGACCTCACTCGTGGAAGCGCTCGAGCCATCGGCCCGGGCCTCGTTCGACGCCCTCGCCGCCGACCGGGTCCAGCTCGCGGCGCACCTGCTCGAGCGCGAAGCCGCCGACCGGGCGATCCGGTCGCCCGGCGGCGACCGGATCCCCCTGACCTTGTCGGCAAGCTCCCTCATGGACCACGCGCTGTGTCCGAAGCGCTTCTACTGGACGCGCGTTCGGCCGCTACCCCGGTTCAGTGGGCCGGCGGCGCGGATCGGGACCGAGATCCACCGGTGGATCGAACGCCGGGCCGCCGGCCAAGGGCGCCTGCTCGAGTCCGACGACGCGGTCGACCTCACGCAAGAGGAGCTGGCGGGCGACCCCGGGCGTGTCGACCGGCTGCGACAGGCGTTCCTCGGATCTCGGTTCGCCGAACGAACACCGCTGTTCGCGGAGCGCGCGTTCCTGCTGCGGGTCGGTGCGTTCGCGGTCGGCGGGCGGATCGACGCGATCTACGGCGAAGCCGACGGCCCGTGGGAGATCGTCGACTGGAAGACCGGGTCGGGCGCCGCCGATCCGCTGCAGCTGGAGCTGTACGGACTCGCGTGCACCGAGATCTGGCAGAAGGCACCCGAGGATCTGACGCTGACCTACTACTACCTGGCGCGTGACGAAGCCGTGTCGCACCCGATGGGTGATCCGGCTGACGTGCGGTCCAGGGTCGAAGCGACCCTCGCCTCGATCGAAACCGGCACCTACGAGCCGACGCCGGGACGCTGGTGCACGTTCTGCGACTTCAAGGGATTCTGCGACGCCGGCAAGGCCTGGCTCGCCCAGAACGGCTAGCAACGTCTAGCTGCGGCTGCGGGCGTCGAGCCGCTCGATCTGCTCTTCGAACCGGCGGTAGTTCGCGGCCGGGTCGAACCCGCCGACGATGGCCCCCGGAACGAAGCGCGCGGCGAGGCCCGACTCGTCGGTCGCGCGATACTGCGCGACGGCGCGGAACCACTCGAGGTCGCCGGGCTGCAGCGTCGAGGGGCCGTGGGTGCCGAGGCGGCGGAGAGAAGGATCGTCGACCACGACCGGCGAGCGTCGGAACGCGTGGGCGAGCGTGTCGAGCCTGCCAGCGTCGTCGGATGTGACAGTGACCTCGCGACCGTCCCAGAACGCGCTGGCGACGGTCAGCTTCTGCTCGTCGCCCGGGTCGTAGTACTCGACGTTCACGGAGCCAAGGCTACCCGGGATGTCGGACCGCGCGTCGCTAGTGGTACACGTCCTTGTTCGCGCGGCGAACCATCTGTGCGAGCGCGGTCATCAGTGCGAGCGCCAACTCGGGATCGTCGCGGAGGGCCTTCTGGAGGTCCAAGCGCGTCATCACGGCGAGCTGCACCGGCGTCTCGCTGACCACGCTCGCGGAACGCTCGCCGCCGTCGATCGCCGCGATCTCACCGAAATGGTCGCCGGGTACGAGCCGATTCAAGAAGTGGTCGCCCATCATCACGACCGCCTGGCCCTTCAGCACGACGTAGAAAGCGTTGCCTTTCGTGCCTTCTCGGACGATCGCCGCGTCGGCCATGAAGTCGGCCACGTCCATCAGGCTCGCGAGGTGCTTCAGCTGCCGCTTGTTCAGACCCCGGAACAGCGGGACGTAGGCCAGGACGTCCTCGAGCTTGGTCGTCGCCATCGGATCCCCTCCTTGTTGCGGGAGCCTAGCGGGTTGCCGCCGGTGTCAGACCATGCGGCTACGGTGCTCGCGGGTGGTGCCGATGGTTGTTCGCCCTGTGGGCGTCGTGGAACCACTCCCCCTCGTCGTCGTCCGGACCGGTCATGCCGCGGTCCGGCAGGGCGAGCCGTGTCCCGATCTGTGGTCGATCGAATCGGGCGTCTTCGCCGCGCACATGGTCAGCGACGACGGTCGATCGTTCCTGATCGATCTCTACGGACCGGGCGACCCGATCGGTGCGCTCCGCGAGCGGCCCGCACACGTCACCGCGACCGCGCTCCGGCCGGCGAGACTGCGGCCGCTTGGCCCCGAAGAAGGGGCTGTCGCGCTCAACGCCCTTGCGGCGAGGATGACGGCGCTCACCGCCGACCTCGCGTGGTTCGGCGTCGCGGACAGGATCGAGCGACGGCTTTCCGATCTCGCATGCCGGATCGGACATCCGAGCGGGGGCGGCACGCTCATCCCGATCCGGCTCACCCAGGACGACCTCGCCTCGATGGTCGGGGCGACGCGTGAGACGACCAACCGCGCGGTGCAGACGTTGTTCGCGCGCGGCGTGCTCGACCGACAAGGCCGTGGTCGCTA
>DATAPH010000058.1:0-6986 GCA_036265325.1 Actinomycetota bacterium
TTCATGATGCCGGCGAGCGAGTTCGGATCCGGGAGAACGACGGCGGGAACCGTCGGGGTCGCGCTCCCCGTGCCGCCGTTGCCGCCGAGGACGACGAACAGGGCGACGATCGCCACGACGACGACCACGCCGATGACGATCCCGATGTTCCGGTTCCGCGATCGGCTCGCCTGCTTGCGCTGGATCTCCTCGCGCTCGAGGCGCGCCTGTTCCTTGCGCTGGGCCTTCGTGGGCCGCCCTTGATCCGTGTTCGGCACTTGATTGGACTCCGATCGCTGGCGCCATCGGACGCCTACGAGCGGAAAGGGTACCGGACGCACCTGTGTTCATCGGGGAACCACCTAGCTGGCTGATTGCGCGCCGTCGAGCCGGTTCCTATGCTCGCGATGCCTTCCCCGGGTGCCCGGTCCCCGTGTCGACCGGTGGAGCAGAGGGGGGTGGTGCAGTGGCGCAGACCTCTGATAAGCGGACGGTCATGGTGCCGGACGCGCCGGGCCCAGGCGGGCTCGACGGCTTCTTCAAGATCACGGCGCGAGGTTCCACGATGCGCACCGAGATCTTGGCGGGGCTCACGACGTTCCTGACGATGGCGTACATCCTGTTCGTGAACCCGGCGGTCCTCGGATTCTCCGCGGTACCTGCGCTGCAGCCGCTCGGATTGCCGTTCGCGCAGGTGCTCACGGTGACCGCGCTGACCGCGGGCGTGATGACGATCCTGATGGGGATCATCGGTAAGTACCCGTTCGCGATCGCGGCGGGGCTCGGGCTGAACGCCTTCGTCGCCTTCGGGCTGGTCGCGGCCGACGGGTTGTCGTTCCCCCAGGCGATGGGCGTGATCGTCGCCGAGGGGCTACTGATCACGATCTTCGTGCTGACCGGTGTTCGCGAGATGGTGTTGAACGCGATCCCGATGGATCTCAAGCGGTCGATCGGGATCGGCATCGGGCTGTTCATCGCGTTGATCGGACTGGCGAACGCCGGCGTCGTCATCGCGGGGCCGAACCCGCCGATCCTCGCGCTGACGCCAAAGTTCCAGACGTGGTCGCTGGCGCTGTTCGTCTTCGGCTTGATGGTCACGAGCGCGTTGGTCGCACGGAAGGTGAAGGGCGCGCTGTTGATCGGGATCGTGGCGACCACGATCGTGGCGACGATCGTGAACGAGGCGAAGCATCTCACGGTCATCACCGACGGATCCGCCACGTTGCCCCATCACATCTGGGCCGCGCCGGACTTCGCGCTCGTCGGCAACTTCTCGTTCAGCTTCATCAGCGCCCTCGGGTTCTGGTCGGCCCTTGCCGTGGTGATCGCCGTGATGCTCTCCGACTTCTTCGACACGGTCGGCACCGTGATCGGCATCGGCGGCGAGGCGAAGATGCTTGACGAGCAGGGTCGGTTGCCCGGCATGAAGCGCGTGCTGCTGGTCGACTCGTTGGCGGCGGTGGCGGGCGGCGTAACCTCCGCGTCGTCGAACACGACGTTCATCGAAAGTGCCTCGGGTGTCTCGGACGGCGGCCGAACCGGGATGACGTCCGTCGTTGTCGGGGTGCTGTTCTTGATCGCGATGTTCTTCTCGCCGATCGCGGGCGTCGTGCCGTCGGTCGCGACCGCGCCGATCCTCGTGATCGTCGGCTACTTCATGATGACCTTGGTCAAGGACATCGACTGGAGCGATCCCGGCATCGGGATCCCGGCGCTGTTGACCATCGCGATGATGCCCTTCACCTACAGCATCACCAACGGCGTCGGCGCGGGGTTCGTCACCTACACGGTGATCGCGGTGCTGCGAGGCAGGTGGCGCGACGTGCACCCGCTGATGTACGTCGTGTCGGCGATCTTCGTGTGGTACTTCGTCCACGGGATCATCGGCTAGGACCAACGCAGGAAGTCGCTGACATCCAGCGAAGGGCGGGGCCGCGAGGCTCCGCCCTTCGGCATCGGGCCGCACGCCACCGTGCCGAGCGCGTGCCACTCGTCATCCACCCCGAGCACCGCCCGCGTCTCTTCCTGACAGAACAGCGTCGAGGAGATCCAGCACGACGCGACCGACCGTGCGTGCAGCGCGAGGAGGAGGTTCTGGATCGCGGCGCCGCCGGAGAGCAAGAACATCTCGCGTTCCGCCCCCGAGCGTTCGTCGTCGGCGTACGGGTGCGCACCTGCGAAGCGAACGAACGGCACGATCAATGTGGGCGCCTGTCCGAGCACGGCGTCGCTGCGCGCGATACGGCGCTGGATCGTCTCCTCCGAGGTGCCGTCGCCGCGAAGGTCGGCGCGCCAGGCGTCGGCGATCGTGGCGAGCAGCGCGCGTTTGGCGGGCGCCGCGTCGAGCGCGACGAACAGCCAGGGCCGCGTGTGATGCGGCGCCGGAGCGGTGCACGCCGCGGCGATAGCGTCGGCGACCGCGTCGCGCGAGACCACGCCGTCTCCGAATGACCGGATCGTGCGTCGAGCGTGCAACGCCTGGAGCGGCGACTCTCGGAACAGGTCGAGCTCTGCAGGTCGTACGAGGTCGTGCGCGGTTCCATCGTCGCCGTCCCATGTGATGCCGCGCACCACGGCGGCCGGAACGCGCTCCGCCTTCCCCATCACCGCGCCGGCCGCCGCTGCGACTTGGTCGGCGAGTGCGACCACCGTTGCGTCGAGGGGGCGGCCGCCGTGATCCGGCGTCCCGCGCAGATCGACGATGGCCGGCATCCCGGCGACCCCGATCGCGACGTCGACGAGGCCCTCGCGCCACGGGCGGCCGAACGTGTCGGTGATCACGACGCCGAGCGGGTCCGCCGAGCATCGCTCGAGCAGCTCCTTGCGGAGGCGCGCGGCGGACGCGTCGGGGTCCTCCGGCAGCAACGTCAGCAAGCCGTCGGCCACGTTCGACGCGTCGACCCCGGCATTCGCGCACACGAACCCGTGGCGGGTCTCCGCGATGATGAGGTCGTCCCGTGCCGCAACGACCCGCACGGTCTCGTCCACGATGGCCGTCTCGCGCTCCGCGACCGGCGCCAGCCGGCCCTCCTGCTTCGAGACGACCTTCTGGGTCACGACGACGACGTCGCCATCGCGCACGTCGGCCGAGGCGGCGACCATCGCGGCGAGGTCGTCGCCCGGACGGATCTCGGGTAGCCCCGGGACAGGGATGACCTCGACCGTCATGTCACGAGCTCCAACGCGGCTCGCGCGACTGCTTCGGCCCGCTCGTCGTCGACCATGATCGTGTCGGTCGCGCGACAACGGATCCCGAGGCCTTCGATGTCGGGGACCGAGGCCGCATCGGCGGCGTCCACAAGCCACGCCCCGAGCAGGTCCTTATAAGAGGTGGCGACCCCGAGGGCGCTGACGTCGATCCCGACCGCCGGCATCAGTCGGTCCGCCATCCCGGCCACCGGGGCCCCTCCGACGATCCCGCTTACCCCGGTGGCCGCGCCCCGCCTGGCCGAGACGGCCTCACGCACGCCCGGCACCGCGAGGATCGGCCCGATCGACACGACCGGGTTCGACGGGCAGATGACCACCGCATCGGCCGCCGCGACCGCCTCCAAGACGCCGGGTGCGGGGCGAGCATCGACGGCCCCCTCGTATCGAACGCCCGTCACGTCGTCCCGGCCGTGTCGCCGCACCCAGTACTCCTGGAAATGGAGGTCGAGCGCCGCGCCGTCGGGCCCGGTGCACTCGATCCTCGTCTCGATGGGATCGTCGCTCACGGGGACCAGCCGTGCGCCGATCCCGAAACGTGCCGCGATCCGCGCCGTGATCTCGGAGAGCGGCACGCCCTCCGCGAGCAGACCCGTTCTGAACAGATGCGTGCCTAGATCGAGATCGCCCAGCCCGAACCACGATCGATCGCCGTCGAACGCCGCCAGTTCCTCGTTCGCCCGGAACGTCTCGCCTCGCCGGCCCCATCCGCGCTCGCGGTCGAAGGCGTCGCCGAGCCAGTACGTCACGGAGTCCGGGTCGGGCGACACGTGCAGGCCGTGCACCACGACGTCGTCGGCGACGTTCACGATCACCGTCAGGTCCTCACCCGGCACGACGCGAGTGAGCCCTCGCAGGAACTTCCCCGCGCCGATACCGCCGGCCAACGCCGCCACCTTCATGAAACGCTAAGGGTAGTAGGCTCGCCCGAGATGGCCGACGCGATCGTCGCGACGAGGACCGGCGCGGCGCGGCGGGCGCTCACCAGAGCCGGCGCCGGCAAGTCCCTTTCCCTTGACGAGCTGACGACGCTGTGCGACGCGCGCGGCGACGACCTCGTCGAGCTCATGTCGATCGCGGCTCGGCAGCGCGATCTCGGCTGGGGCGACGTCGTCTCGTATTCACGCAAGGTGTTCGTGCCGCTGACGATGCTGTGTCGCGATCACTGTCACTACTGCACCTTCGCCAAGCCGCCTGCCGACGACGTCCCGGCGTACCTCACGCCCGATGAGGTGGTCGCGATCGCGTCGGCCGGCGCCGACGCCGGATGCAAAGAAGCGCTGTTCACGCTTGGCGACCGCCCGGAGCTCCGATACCCGCGTGCGGCCGCGTGGCTCGAGGAGCGCGGCTACGCGACGACGCTCGACTATCTCCGCGCGGTCGCGATCACGACGATCGAACGGACCGGGTTGTTGCCGCACCTCAACCCAGGCGTCATGTCCTACGAGGAGCTCGCGCGGCTCAAGCACGTGAGCGCATCGATGGGGATCATGCTCGAGACGTCGAGTGACCGCCTGTCTGAGGCCGGCGGTCCGCATCACGGGTCGCCGGACAAGGTGCCCGCCGTGCGGCTCCGCACGATCGAGGACGCCGGGCGGCTCGCGATCCCGTTCACCACCGGCATCCTCGTCGGCATCGGGGAGACCGCGCGCGAGCGCGCCGCGTCGCTCCTCGCGATCCGCGACCTCCACCGTCGGTACCACCACATCCAAGAGGTGATCGTCCAGAACTTCCGCGCGAAGCCGAAGACTGCGATGCACGACGCCCCCGAACCGTCCGACGAGACGTTCCTCGCGGCCGTCGCGGTGGCGCGCATCGTGATGGGTCCCCACGTGAGCGTCCAGGCGCCGCCGAACCTGTCCGACGAGACCCAGCGGCTGCGACTCCTCGACGCCGGCATCAACGATTGGGGTGGCGTATCGCCGGTGACGCCCGACCACGTCAACCCGGAGCGGCCGTGGCCTCAGATCGAACGGCTCGCCGAGACCACCGCCGAGCGAGGGAAGCGCCTGCGCGAACGGCTCGCGATCTACCCCCGGTACGCGACCGCACCCGATCCGTGGCTCGCCGGTGCGATGCGAGCCCCGGTCGACGCACTCCTCGGTCCCGACGGCCTGGCCGCCGACATGCGGCCGACGCCCATCGCATGGCAAGACGCGGCGTTGACCTTCAAGCCGCGAACGATCTCCCTAACATTCGCGAAGGCGAACGGCGCCGGCCTCCGCGACGACGCCGAGCCCGTCTACGGCAGCTTCGCCAGCGACAACGCGGTGACCGCGGCCTGGGCGGCCGACCGCCCCGCCACCGCCAAGATCGACGCCGAAATCCGGAGCGCGCTCCGCAAGGCCGAGCGTCACGAGCCGATCACCGACGACGAGGCGCTTGCCCTGTTCCGCGCTGAAGGAAGCGCGTTGGACGCGCTGTGTCGCGTCGCTGACGACCTTCGTGCGGAGGCGGTCGGTCCCGAGATCACGTACGTCCGCAACAGGAACATCAACTTCACCAACGTCTGCTACGTCGGCTGCCGGTTCTGCGCGTTCGCCCAACGCGAGGTCGACGCGGAGTCCTACACGCTGACGCTCGACGAGGTTGCCGACCGTGCCGAGGAGGCCTGGCTCGCCGGCGCGAGCGAGGTCTGCATGCAGGGTGGCATCCATCCGGATCTGCCCGCCTCCTTCTATGGAGACCTCGTGCGCACGGTCAAGGCGCGGGTTCCCGGCATGCATGTCCATGCCTTCTCGCCCATGGAAGTGATGTCGGGCGCCGCCAAGGCAGGCGTCTCGCACGCCGCGTTCCTCGAGGAACTGCGCGACGCGGGGCTCGACACGATGCCCGGAACCGCCGCCGAGATCCTCGATGATGACGTTCGGTGGCTCCTGACGAAAGGAAAATTGCCCGCCGACACGTGGGAATCGATCATCCGGACGGCGCACGGGCTGGGGATCCGGTCGAGCTCCACGATCATGTACGGACACGTCGACGCCCCGCCCCACTGGGTTTTCCACATCCGCCGGATCGCACGGATCCAGCGTGAAGCCGGCGGCTTCACAGAGTTCGTTCCGCTTCCGTTCGTGCATCGCAACGCGCCGATCTTCCTCGCGGGCGCCGCGCGTCCGGGGCCGACGTTCGACGACACGCTTCGTATGCACGCGGTCGCTCGCATCCTGCTCGATGGAGTTATCCACAACATCCAAGTGTCGTGGGTCAAACTCGGAGTTGGTGCGTGCCAGCAGATATTGCAAGCGGGCGCAAACGATTTCGGCGGCACGCTGATGGAGGAGACGATCAGTCGCATGGCCGGTGCGGAGTGGGGGATCGAGATGACGCCGGCGCGATTCGACGACGCGATCCGCGCGATCGGTCGCATCCCGGCGGTGCGCACGACGACCTACGAACGCGTCGCGATCGACGCGAAATAGCCCTCAAACCGCCATATCGGTCAACCTCACTGACGGTTTCCGTCAACCAGACTGACCGTGCGGAAACGTCTCTGAAACGCTTGCGCCGCGCCGATAGACCCGCCACGATTGCTGTGGAGCTCGAACCAGAGGATGAAGGAGAGGCAGAGATTCCTCCTAACAACCCCTTGTCATCGGGGAGGATCTTCCTTCAGAATCACACGCGTGTGATTTCGGGGGGAGTTGAGGAGTGCACCATTACATCCCTTGGCAAGAGCGAGCACGGTGTCGGGACCACGACCCGGAGATCTTCTTCCCCGAGAAGGGAGGCTCATCGAGGGAGGCGAAGAGGATCTGTAGCGAGTGTTCCGTTCGCATCGAATGCCTCAACTACGCACTCCG
>DATAPH010000059.1:0-16665 GCA_036265325.1 Actinomycetota bacterium
CGGATCTCGCGGCTGTACGGCTCGGCGCCGAACCCGAGGCTGATCTGCCGGCGTATCTGGCCGCTCAGGCTCGCGAGGTACGGGTTCCCGGTGGCGTTGGCGATGGCGACGTGCACCGCCTGGTCGGCGACGCGCGAGGCCTCTCGGTCGTCGCCGGCCGCGACGTACCCGTCCAGCGCGGTACGGATCGCATCCGCGTCCTTCGACGTGCGCCGATCCGCGGCGGTCCGCGCGATCAGGGGCTCGATCAGCTGGCGGAAGTCGAACAGATCTTCGAGGTTGTGCCACTCGGGCAGAAGCGTCCGCCGGATCATCTCGGTCGCGCCCGGTCCCATACCTTCGAGTACGTAGGCGCCGCCGGTGCGGCCGCGCCGGACCTCGACGAACCCAAGCGCGGCGAGCCGCTGGATCGCCTCGCGGATCGTCGTGCGGCTGATCTCGAGGGTCGATGCGAGCTCGCGCTCGGACGGGAGGCGCTGGCCGGGAACGAACTCGCCGAGCGCGATCGCCGTCACGAGCCGGTCGGCCACGTGCTCGGCGCCGCTGCGAAGCTTCACCGGCTCCAGGATCGACAGTGTCGGGACGGTCGACATCAGCGCGCGTCCTCCGGTTTCGCGAACCAGTCCGCGATGAAGCGCGCCAGCGTGCGCGCCCCCGCGATGATCGACGACAGCTCCACCGACTCGTCGATCCCATGGATGTCGTGCGCCACGGGGCCGTAGCAGATCGCGGGCACGTCGAAGTCGTTCAGGTAGAGCCGCGCGTCGGTCGTGCTCCCCATCGCGACCGCGGGCGGCGCGTCGCCGTGTGCGGCTCGGTGCGCGTCCGATAGCTTCTTCGCGAGGGGACCGTTGCCCGGCAGTGCGTAGCCCTTCGCGCGGAACCCCGCCTGTCGCAGCCTCGCCGGGTGGTCGCGGAGCCACGGGTCGTCGATCGCTTCGATCGCACCGCCGACCCGTGACAACGCGTCATCGGTCGACCACGACGTGGGATGTCCGATCCGCAGCCGCAACGTTGCCTGGGCGGGCACGCTCGAGTGCCAATCGCCCGCCTCGATCCCGCCGATGTTGATGTTGTACGGGTGCTCGACCCCCTGCATCGCTGGTTCGATCTCGGCGTTCATCTCGCGCTCCAACGCTCGGAGCGCCCCCACGACCTCGAGCGCGAGGTCGACGGGGTTGACGGCCCGGTCGGCGGACTCGGCATGTGCGGACTTGCCGTCGAGCACCACGTCGAGCCAGAGGATCCCGACACCCGCGAGCAGCATGTTCAGGTCGGTCGGCTCAGGAAGGATCACGGCGTCCGTGAGCACGCCTGCTCGGGCCGCCGCGAGCGTGCCGTTCCCCGTGCATTCCTCTTCGATCACCGACAGGAACGTGAGCTGTCCCGCGATCGCCCCGGGTTCGACCGCTAGGAGCGCGTCGATGGCGAGCGTGGCCATCGCGAAGCCGCCTTTCATGTCTCCCGCTCCCCGGCCGTACAGGCGATCCCCGTCGCGGCGAGGCTCGAACGGAGGCGACGTCCACAGCTCGGGCCGGCTCGCCGGAACGACGTCGATGTGTCCGTTCACGAGGAGAGAAGGACGGTCGCCGCCGATCCGCCCGATGAGGTCGGCACGGCCCTCGTATGCGCTCTGCGGTACTCCGGCAAGGGGGTCGTCGCCGATGCCTGGCGGGATGGGGAGGTGCTGCACCTCCAGCCCGAGCCGCTTCAGTTCCCCCTCGACGACCTCTTGGGCCTCCTGCTCACGGCCGACTGTGCTCGGTGCGGCGACGAGCCTCTCGAGCAGGGAGAACGCGTCCTCGGCGCGCGCTTCGATCTCGGCGTCCAGTCGGTCGACGTCCAGGCAGCCCTCCCCAAAATGGTCGAATGTCTAGGCCAAAGACCGCTCGACCGTACACCCGTTCCCTCGAGTGCGCCAGAGGTCGCGCACGGCTGATGAGGTGCGTGCTCGTCTTGCTTGGACCCCGACAGTTCGACGGCAATAGGCTCCAGTGGTGCTGACCTGTGCGAACTGCGGGCGCGAGAGCCCGGACGACTTCGCATTCTGCCCCGCCTGCGCCGCCCCACTTCGGCCGTCGGACACTGCGGAGCATGTTCGGAAGACGGTCACCGTGCTGTTCTGCGACGTCACCGGCTCCACGTCCATCGGCGAGCAGCTCGATCCGGAGTCGCTGCGGCGGGTGATGGCCCGGTACTTCGACGCGATGCGCGGCGCGCTCGAGCGTCACGGAGGAACGGTCGAGAAGTTCATCGGTGACGCGGTGATGGCCGTGTTCGGCGTTCCGGTCATCCACGAGGACGACGCCGTACGTGCCGTGCGCGCCGCGGGGGAGATGTTGAGCGAGCTCGCGACGCTCAACAAGGAGCTCGAACGCGACCACGGCCTCGCGCTCGGACTGCGGATCGGTGTGAACACCGGCGAGGTCGTCGCTGGTGACACCGAGCAGACCCTCGTGACCGGCGATGCCGTCAACGTTGCCGCTCGGTTGGAACAGGCGGCCGAGCCGGGAGCGGTCCTGCTCGGCCCGGAGACGATGCGACTCGTCCGTGATGCGGTGGTGGCCGAGGAGATTCCTCCGCTGGACCTGAAAGGCAAATCCGAACCGCTGGTGGCGTTCCGGCTGGTCGAAGTGGTGGCAGGCGCTCCCGGCACGCGCCGTCGGCTCGACTCGCCGATGGTCGGACGTGACCGTCAACTCGACCAGATCGGCCGGGCGTTCGAGGCCGCGATCGCCGACCGGTCGTGCCAACTGTTCACCGTGCTCGGAGCGGCGGGGGTCGGGAAGTCGCGCCTCGTCGAAGAGTTCCTCGGTCCACTCCGGGAGCATGCGACGGTCCTGCGTGGCCGGTGCCTGCCATACGGCGACGGGATCACGTTCTATCCGGTCGGCGAAGTGGTGAAGGAGGCGGCGGGGCTCGACGACTTCGATCCGCCCGAGGAGATCGAACGGAAGATCTGCGCGGTCTTCGGAGATACGGACGAACCCGTCGTCTGCTCGACGCTCGCCCAACTGTTCGGCATCTCCGAGCGGGACACGGCTCCCGAGGAGAGCTTCTGGGCCGTGCGGCGGTTCCTCGAAGCCGTCGCGGAGAGCGGTCCGCTCGTCGTCGTGTTCGACGATATCCATTGGGGCCAGCCGACGTTCCTCGATCTGATCGAGCACATCACGGACTGGTCCCGAGGCGCTCCGATCATGGTGCTCTGCATGGCGCGGCCCGACCTGCTCGACCTCCGGCCCGCATGGGGCGGCGGCAAGTTCAACGCGGCGACCATCTCCCTCGAGCCGCTGCCCGATGGTGACTGCGTTGACCTGATCGCGAACCTCCTGGGACGAGCCGAACTTCCGAAGGAGGCGCAGGCGCGCATCCTCGAGGCTGCGGAGGGCACTCCGTTGTTCGTCGAGGAGATGCTCGGGATGCTCATCGACGACGGCCGGCTCGTTCGCGACGGCGACCGATGGTCGGCGGTCCGAGATCTCTCGGAGGTCGCCGTGCCGCCGACGATCCAGGCGTTGCTCGCGGCGCGGCTCGACCGCCTGAACGGTGATGAGCGCGCCGTGATCCAACGGGCCGCCGTCGAGGGCAAGCAGTTCCACGTCGGGGCGGTTCGGACGCTGCTCGACGGCGATCGCCAGTTCGATGTTCGCGGGACGCTCATGGGTCTGATCCGCCGCGACCTCATCGCGCCGGATCGTTCGCTCCTGGCCGGCGACGATGCGTTCCGCTTCCGGCACCTGTTGATCCGCGATGCCGCGTATGACGCGACGCCGAAGGCGCTGCGAGCCGGTCTTCACGAGCGCTTCGCGAGATGGCTCGTCGACGTCGCGGGAGATCACGTCGCCGAGCAGGAAGAGATCGTCGCGTATCACCTGGACCGGGCGTACCGGCTCCTCGAGGAACTGGGGCCCCTGACCGACGATGCCAAAGGGATCGCCCTCCAGGCCGTGGACCGATATCGGACCTGTGCGCGGCGGGCATCCGATCGAGGGGACGATTCGGCCGCCACGGCACTGTATCGACACGTGGTCGATCTTCTGCCCGAGGATCATCCGGAGCGCGCGCGAGCGTTGTACGAGTTCGCACACTCGATGTTGCTCGGGTTCGAAGCACCGGCGGCGCTCCAGGCTGCCGGCCAGGCGATGTCGGCGGCGGCCGCGGTGGGCGATAGGTCACTCGAGTGGATGGCCCGCCTCGACCGCACCCTGGCGCAATTGTTGGCCGATCCGCACGCGCGTCCGACGGCGGAGATCGAGCGAGAGTTCGCCGAGACGCTCGAGGGATTCGAACGCCTCGGCGACGAGCGCGGCCAAACCGAAACCTTGTTGGCGATGACCGACCTCGACTGGATCAGCTGCTCATTCGACGTCGCGGCCGAGCGGCTCGAAAGGGCTGTCGCGCACGCGCGCGCGGTTGGCGATCGCCGCCTCCTCCAGCGCGCGTTCCTCAAGCAGCAGGCGGCGCAGATGTTCGGGAGCACGAAGCCCGGCGATGCGCTCCGCGCGATAGACGCGATGTTCGCCGAGATCGGAGCGACCGAAGACCTTCGTCCGTTCACCCTCGTGAACCAAAGCATGTACGCGAGCTACCAGGGCGACTTCGACCGTGCGCGCCGTCTCTCCGATGAGGCGCTTCGCCTTGCCGAGCGGCTGGGCAATCGCTTCATGATCGCTGCGGCTGCCGGTTTCCGCGGCAGCATCGAGCTGCTCGCCGGCGATCCGTCCGCAGCGGAAACCTTCACTCGCCGAGAGCTCGACATCATGGTCGCGCTCGGCGATGACGGGCACCGTTCGACATCGGCAGCCGGCCTCGCGATCGTGCTGAGCGATGTCGGGAGGCTCGACGAGGCTGAGTCCCTGGCGACGGACGCGATGAGGCTCGCGGCGGAGGACGATCTTGCATCGCAGGTATTCGGGCGGGTGGCTTTGGCAAAGGTGCGAACCGCAGGCGGCCGTCACGAGGAGGCGGTCGCGCTCGCCCGCGAGGCCGTGGAGATGTTCACCGATGCGCAGACGCCCGACCAGAGTGGCCAGACGTGGTTCGCCCTGGCGCATGCGCTCCGCGGCGCAGGCCGCGATGGAGAGGCGACCGAGGCTGCGGAGACGGCGCTCGGGTTCTTCGAGCGCAAGGGCGTCGGGCCGGCGATCGACTCCGTCCGTGCGTTCATCGTCGAGAACGGCGAACCGTCTGGCGACTCCGCGGAGGCGTAGACAGTCGTTTGCGTCACGTCGACGGCTGGCTCGTCTCGGTGGGTCAGCTCATCAGAGGATCGGTCGTCGTCATCGGCCCGTCAGCGAGAAGTGCATGTAGTCCTTCAGGGTGTGCCAGTCGCCGCCCCACTCCCACCCGATCCTCGCGAACGACCGGACCACGACGTCGTTGTCGTAAATCATCCCTGGGCGATGTCGCGACCGATCGCGGTACGGCTTGGCCGCGGCGCGGAGCACCGACCCGTCCGAGCGCACGTACGGGTTCTGAAGTGGGTTGATGTCCACCGCCCACCCGTAGCTGTGCTCGGACAGCACACCCGGCGCCCCCGTCGCGTCGCGGCAGTTGAACGACGAGGAGAGGTTCCGGGTGCTGTCCCAGTCGATCGGGTGGGGACGCGGTGCCAGGTCGATGCGGTGGATCGGGAACCGCGCGCGGAACAGGCGGCGGAACACCCACAGCACATCTCGGCCGACCTTCCGGTTGAGCACCAGCGCCCCCTGCCTGACGTCGCCGTCGAAGTTCCAGTAGCTCACGCGAACCAACCTGAGGTCCGACAGTGGGACCGGGCAGCCCGGGTGCCAGTTCATCGCGCGGACGTGGTGCCGTGCCGCTCCGGTGAGCGGAACGACCCCGCCCACGAACCGCGGGTTGGCGCCGCCGCCGGAAGGGGCCGCAGAGGCTGGTGGCCGATCGCTCGCCGAGTCGGAGGGCGCGGACGTTCCCGTCGCTCGCGTGCAGGCCACGGTCGTCGCGAGAAGCATCGCGACGACGATCGTTCTTGGCACGCGCCCAGGGTGCCACGAGTCGTCCGGTTCCCGGTGTCTCGGAGGCGCACGTTGTCAGCCGATGGCCCTCAGCTGTCTCGCGCGTACGCTCGACCCGTGACCGAGGCACCCAAAGCACGTTCCCGCGCAGGCCGGCGCAAGCGCTGGCTGGTGGATGGCATGAACGTGATCGGCTCCCGGCCGGACCGATGGTGGAACGATCCCGATCGCGCCGTGCGGCGGTTCATCGACGAGCTCGCGAACTACGCCGAGGCCACGGGCGACGAGGTCGTCGTGGTGTTCGATCGCCAGCCTCGGGACGTGACGCCGGGCACGCATGGACCGATCGAGGTGATGTTCGCGTCACGGACGGGCCGCAACGCGGCCGATCACGAGATCGCGGAGTTCGTCGCCGACGCCGAGTCTGCGGAGACCATCACCGTCGTGACGTCGGATCGAGCGTTGGCGGATCGGGTCAAGCAGCGAGGCGCCAGGGTCACGCCCGCAGGTTCCTTCCGTCGGCGCCTGGATGACACCGCACGCACTAAGCCGGGCCACTAGGGTTCGTCTCACAGTCCAAAGGAGGCAGCGATGCCCGACGAGTCGGGACACATGTGGGTGATCACGACCGAGGCGGGGCGCGCTATCTACAACCTCGCCGCGTTCGAGGTCGTGATCGCATCACGAGATGCAGATGCGGGAACGTGGTCAGTGGTAGCCGCGGATCGCGATGGCGAACGTTCGGTCGTGCTGTCGAAGACGGAGAGTCAGAAGCAAGCCAACGACATCGTTCAGCACATCGCCGATCGCCTGACGGCGTTGGATCTGGCGCAGTTCGGGTCGTCATCAGCTGTGCAGGCTTCGACCGAGTAGGGTGCCGCGCGCCCGCGAGGATCAGTTCCAGTCGACGGTGACGATCTCGATCGGATCGGACGTGCCGCGCAGCGTGACGGTCCGCGGCTCCGAGATCGGGAACCGTCCGTCGACCGCAGTGCTCCTGCTGGCCAGGATCTCGTCGCCGTCAGCAAGGGCGGCGATCCGCGCGGCCTCGTGCACGCCCTTGCCCGAGAAGTCCTTCCCGACCTGCGTCGCGCCGGACGCATGCAGCCCGATCCGGACCTTGGGCGCGAACCCGGCCGTGCGCCGATGCTCACCGAGCCGGCGTTGGATCGCGACGGCGCACCCGAGTGCCTCGTCCGGGGAGTCGAACCCGATGAAGAACCCGTCGCCGGTCGAGACGACCTCCTCTCCCTTGAACTCGGCGAACAGGCCGCGGAGCGTCTCGTTGTGCCAGCGAAGGACGCCCTCCCACGCCTCGTCACCCAGCGCTTCCACCAGGTTCGTCGACCCCTCGATGTCGGTGAACATGAACGTCTTCTCGACGCGGCGCGGGCCCTCCTTGCCGCGAAGCTGCCACGGCAGGAGCTCCTCCACCTCCTCGATCGAGATCGCGCCGGTCGGACAGGCGAGCGCCGCCTCACGCAGCCGCTCGTCGTCGACCGTCGACGGGTCGATCACGCCGGCCTTCGCGAACTCGCCCTTGTACCAGTCGAACGCGGTGGGCGCGATCGTGATGCACGTGCCCGCGCCGATACAGCGGTGTCGGTCGACGCGAAGCTGGAGCGTCACAGGACGCGCTCCCGGAAGGCGAAGGCGGTGGCGTCCGCCCGCGAGTTGACGCCGATCGTCGCGAACAGCTCGCCGAGGCGATGCGTCACGGCGGTCTCGTCGATCCCGAGTTCCTCGGCGATCTCGCCGTTCGTCATGCCGCGCACGAGGCTCGCGAGCAGCCGGTCGTCTTCGGTCCGGTCGTCCCCGCTCTCCTCGGGCGCGACAAGCTCGATCGACCCGGCGAGCTCGACCATCCGGGCGCCCGCCGGACCGCGGAGCCATCGCACCCGGACGTCCTCGTCGATCGTTCGTTGCACGATCATCGCCAGCGTGAGCTGCAGGTAGGGGCGCACCCCCGCCTCCCACGCAGGTGCGCCGGTCTCCTTCATGACCTGCGCCGCGGGGAGGAGCACGTCGAGGTTGGCGTCCTCGTGCATCGCCTTCTGGAGGGCGTCGCCCGCCGCGAGTGCGAACGCGGCGGCGTCCTCCCGTGCTCCGCGCGCCAGCGCGACGACGGCGCGCGCCGCATCCGCTTGCGCGCCCCACGGCGCGTGACCCGGCAGCCCCGAGGCCAACTGGGAGGCCTCGCCGCCGGCTCGCTCGGCCACCGAGAGCAGTTCGTCATCTCCGCGGTCCGCGCCGAGGCGTGCGGCTTCCACCGCCAACCGCGCCAGCGACTCGCACCGAGCCGCCGCGAAGCCCGAATCCGACGCTTGTTGCACCGCGCGCTCGAGGTGCGTGCGCATCCCGGCCGCGTCGCCCGCGACGGCGTCGATGATGCCACGCCACGTCTCCAACCGGCGGGCTCGATACGGGCTCGGATGCTCGGTCGCGACCGCCGCCGCCCGGTCGATCCATGCGCGCGCTTGATCGACGTCGCCGAGGTCTGTGTGCGCGAGCGCCGTTCCGCCCGCCGCCAGGAACTGCAACGGACGGTCGCCGATCTCGCTCGCGAAGCGGTACGCCTCGCCGCCCTTCTGGAGCGCCATGTCGGGGATGACTTTCGCGCGCGCGAACACGTGCGAGCCGTAGAGCATCTGCGCCTCGAACGCGGCGCGCTCGCTCTCGGTCGTGAACGCCTTCGCGGCTGAGGTCAGTCGGCGGATCTCCTCGATGTGGCGCGCGGCGCTCGATCCGAGATGGATGTCCGGAGCCCAGTTCAGGTAGGCGAGGGCGATGATCGTGGACATCGCGCCCCTGCGATCGCCGAGTTCCTCGTACAGCTCGAGCGCCCGTTGGAACAGCCCGAACGCGCGGTACATGCCCGGTGCGATCGGGAGCTCCGTGGCGATGTCCTCGAGCTTCTCGCCCGCCGCGACGCGCTGCGCGATCGGGACGTGCTCGCCGAGCGCGACCTGTTCGACGAACCAAGAGCGCAGCCGGCTGACCTCGATCACGCCCGACTCCCGCATGGCGGCGGCCGCCACAGCCTTGTCGCCCAGCTCCTCGGCGAGCTCCATCGCACGGGAGAACGCCTCTTCGGCGCCGTCGACGTCCACTTCGTTCGCGACGGGCGTGAACGACTCGCCCGCCGTCGCACGAAGGAGGTCCTGCCCGAGCTCCATGCACGCGGCGAGCTCGCCCTCCCGGTCGCCCCGCTCGACGGCGAGCGCACGGACCTCGCGCGCGAGCTCGGTCGCTCGGTCGTAGTCCTCGGCGGTGCGCTGCGCTGCGGCTCGCCGGAGCCGGACGTCGATCTCGAGCCGGGCGTCGCCGAGCGCTTCGGCGAGCGCGGCGAGCTCGGCGAGTCCCTGCATCCGGTCGGCGCTTCGGCGCAGCATGTCGAGCGCCTGGTCGCGGGCGTCGAGCAAGGCGACGCGCTCCTGCGGCGTCGACGCCGACGGCAACGCGAGCTCCACGATGCGGAGCACCTCCTCGGGCGCGTTGGCCGCGAGCGCGTTGCGGCTCGCGTCGACGGAGAAGCGGACGCAGATCGCACCGTCGCCCGCCGCTTTGGCGTGCTGGGCGAGCAGCGGCAGGCTCGCCGGCGACGGGTCGCCGGACATGAGCAGTTTCACGATCGCCTGATGGACCGCGCGGCGCTGCGGCGCGCTCAACGTGGCCGCGGCGAACTCGCGCACCTGTTCGTGCTGGAAGGCGTAGTCGGCGGCCGATCCCTCCTTTTGTTCGATCAGCAGGCCGGCCGTCACCGCCGGAAGCAAGGTCTCGGCGAGCTCCGACGGATCGGGTGCGGCGCCGTCGACCCCGAGCTCGACCTCGCGAAGGTCCTTCAAGCTGAACCGACGGCCGAGGATCGCCGCAAGCGCCAGGAGCTGCTTCGTCGGCTCGGGGAGCTTCGCCGATCGGCGCGAGATCAACGTCTTCACGGCGGAGGGGACGAGCCGCTCGGCGTTGCTCGCGAGACTCCACACGCCGTCGATCTGCTGGATCATCCCGGCCTCGCGGTACGCGACCGCCATCTCCTCGACGATGAACGGCACGCCCTCCGCCTGCGCGTGCATCACGGCCGCCCCGGCGTCGTCGACGGGACCGCCCAGCACCTGGGCGAGAAGGGCGTGTGTCTCCGCGGACGAGAAGCGGTCCACCGCGAGGCGTCGCACGACGCCCATGCGGCCCATGTCGGCCACGAGGTTCACGGCCTCCGTCATGAACGCGAACTCCTCGGGGCGGATCGCGAACATCAGGAAGATCGGGCTGGTCCCGACGGTGCGGACCACGTAGCGCAGCAAGCGGAGGCTGTCCTCGTCCGCCCATTGGAGGTCGTCGATGAGCAGGGCGATGGGCCGCACGGCCGCGAGCTCACGGAACGCGACGGCGCCGAGATCGAACGTCCGCAACAGGCGGCGATCGGGCTGGAGGGTGGCGAGCCCCGGGTCGTCCTGCCCCGACATCGAATCGAGGCAGCGATCGAGCGCCTCCGCCGCACCGGTTCCCGCGGCCGCAGCGTAGGCCTCCGGCGAACCGAGGATCGAGCGCGCCACCAGGAACGGTCCGCGGAGCTCCTCGTCGGCGGTGACCGCGATCGACACGAACCCCTCGGCGGCGGCGCACTCGATCGCGGCGAGCAGGAGCCGTGTCTTGCCGATGCCGGGTTCGCCTTCAACGGTCAGGGCGGAGAGGCGGCCGGCCTTGGCGGTCGCCAGTTCTTGCGTGATGCCCTGGAGCTCTATGGGTCTGCCGACGACGTCCCCGGTCGCCCGATGGACGTCGAGCGCCATCGGCGAGAAGGGTGTGTAGCCGTCGTCCGCGAGCACGTCGCCTCCAGGGGTCGGGCCTCGAAGGGTATCGCCTCGCGGATGGGACAAGGCCGGCTCCACGTGCGGCGTTGCACGGTCCTCGCTTCCCGGTCGATCGCGGCCGAGGCACGGCGGTGCTTCTAGGTCAGGATCGAAGATCCACGCCCGCCCGTGAGTCTTCCGCCGGGTAGGCGATGCCTGCGCGATCCGGCCAGCCGATGCCGATCTCGGTACCCGGGGCAACCGGCTCCCGGACGCGAAGCCTGCAGGGGCCGACGGGCGTCTGCGTCAGGAGCTCGAAGTACGACCCAAAGAAGGAGCACGTCTCGACGGTGCCCCTGAGCGAGCCGCCCTCGGACGGAGCGACCTCGAGCTCCTCGGGACGGAGAAGCACTTGGGTCCGCCCGCCTTCGGCCACTCCCGCGTCGGTGGCCGAGAACAGTCGGCCGGCAACCTCCAGCTCGGCTCGATCGCCTTGCACGGAACGCACCGTGCCCTCGAAGAACGAGCCCGCGCCGACGAAGCGAGCCGTGAACAACGTGCCCGGCGATCGGTAGATCGTCTGTGGGTCGGCGACCTGCTCGAGGGCCCCCTCGTTCATCACCCCGACGAGCTGCGAGATGCTCAACGCCTCGTCCTGGTCGTGCGTCACGAACACGAACGTCGTGCCGAGCTCCTGGTGGATCCGCAAGAGCTCCTCGCGAAGCGCGAACCGCACGTTCCGGTCGAGCGCGCTCAGCGGTTCGTCCAGCAGCAGGACGCTCGGCCGGTTGATCAGCGCTCGAGCAACCGCCACCCGTTGCGCCTGGCCGCCCGAGAGTTCCGACGGATACCGAGCGCCTAACTCGGACAGTCCCACGAGCTGCAGCATCTCTGCGATCCGGGATGCGCGTTCCTCGTCCGAGGGACGGTCGCGACGTGACGCCGTCGTAAGGCCGAACCCAACGTTGTCCGCCACGGTCATGTGCGGGAAGAGCGCGTAGTGCTGGAACACCATGTTGAACGGCCGCCGCTCCGGCGGGCGGGCCGTGATGTCGACGCCGTCGGCGAGGATGACGCCGGTGTCGGGCAGCTCGAGGCCGGCGATGATCTTGAGCAGCGTCGTCTTCCCGCAGCCGCTCGGACCGAGCAGGCTGAAGAACGAGCCCGCCGGGATCTCGAGATCGACGCGCTGTAGCGCTGCGGCTCGGCCGTAGCTCTTCGTGACGTCGCGGATCGCCACCGCTCCGGTCGCAGTCATGCGGCCCTCGCGAGCGTCTCCGCTGGCGCGTCCGCAGCACCTCGACGGGACCCGCGGCGCTGCCACAGCAGCGCTAGTCCGACCACGACCCACGGCACGAGCAGCAGGATCGTGGCGACGGCGTTCACCGACGGATCGATGGTTCGGTGGAGCCGCGACAGTACGAACAAGGGCAGCGTCTGTGTCGTTCCCGACGTGAAGTTCGTGATCAGCACTTCGTCGAACGAGACCGCGAAGGCGATCACCGTCGCGCCGAAGATCGCCGGCGCGATCAGCGGCAACGTGATCCGGCGCAGCACCATCCGCGGCGTCGCGCCGAGATCGCGGGCCGCCTGTTCGACGGTCATGTCGTAGTTCCGCAGGCGCGAGACGACGATCAAGATCACGAACGGTGTCGTGATGATCACGTGCCCCGCGATGATCGTGAGCATCGACGGGTCGATCGCGAACGTCTTCATCGCAGCGACCAGCGCGATCCCGATGAACAGCGGAGGCAACATCACGGGAAGCCGCGAGCCGCTTTCGAACCACCGTGTCAGGCGGTTCGACCGTCGTGCGATCGCGAACGCGGCCGCCGTCCCGATCACGACGGCGATGACGGCGGTCGCCAACGCGGCGGTCGCGCTCACCCGCAGACCGCTCCGGAAGGCCTCCTCACCGAAGATGAGCCGGAACCACCGCAGCGAGAAGCCCTGCGGCGGCCAGCTCAGGTTCGACCCGCCGTTGAATCCGTACAGGACGACCACCAACAACGGCAGGTAGATGAACAGGAACAGCAGCGCGGCCACGGTGGTCAGGATCCACGACCGTCGCCTCATCCGGTGTGCTCCGGCAAGAGCCCGGCGGCTCGCATCGCAACGCGCAGCGCGACGACGGCGACGGCGAACAGGGCGACCATCACGAATGCGATCGACGCCCCGAGCGGGTAGTTCAACGTCGTGCTCAGCTGGTCGGCGATCAGCGTGCCGAACGTGCCGCTCGACCCGATCCCGCCGAGGAACACCGGGGTGATGTAGTCGCCCGCGGACAGGAAGAAGACGAACAGCGTTGCGCCGAAGAGTGCGGTGCCGGACAGCGGCAGCACGATCCGCCGCAACGTCATCGTGCGCGAGGCACCGAGGTCGCGCGCCGCCGCCTCCAGCCCGGACGGGATCGCGGTCAGGCTCGCGAAGAGCACCAGCGTGGTGAACGGCAGGAAGAAGTTGACCTCGGCCATCACGACCGCTGTCCGCGAGAACAGGATCAGGCCGAGCGAGTGGTTGGTCAGATGTGCGGCTTGGAGGAGCGAGTTGATGATGCCGTGCTCACCCGACAGCGTTCGCCACGAGTAGATGAGCGCGAGGTAGCTGCCCATCAACGCGATCACGATCGCGATCAGCAGGATCCCTCGAGCCCGGCCGGCGCGGAACGCGAGGTAGTACGCGAGCACGTACCCACCGACGATCGACAGGAGCGCGGTCGGCGCCGCGATCAGAAGGGTGTTGAGCGCGTACGTGCGGTAGAGCTGTGTGCGCAGGACGGTCGCATAGTTGCGGGTCGTGAAGCTCGGGACGATCCGCAGCAGCGCGTCGATGTGGAAGAACGAGAAGGCGAACAGCATCGCCACCGGCACGAGCACCGCGAACAGCAGGAGCGCGCCGAGCGGGGTCAGCAGGAAGGCGGCGAATCGACGGGAGAGAGGCACGCCTTCGCCGCGACCTCAGGAACCCTTGACCGCCTCCCAGGTCGCGATCACCTGGTCGTAGGTCGCTCGGTCGCCATCCGGTTCGTGCGGCCACCCCGTGTTGAACGTCAGCGTGTTGTTCAGGTAGTTGTCGATGTCGTTGAACGGGTAGAGCGCCTTGGCATCGGCGGACAGCATCGGGATCGCCGCCTGCACCCCGGGCCCCTGCAGCAGCGCGCTGTTCGCCGTCGCGTTCGCCTTCGGATCGAGCAGGTGGTTCGCGAAGGCGTAGGCGTTCTGCGGGTTCGGCGCGGTGGGCGTGATGAACGTGGTGTCCGCCCACCCGATCGCGCCCTCGGACGGCACGACGGTCTTGGTCGTGACGCCCTTCGCGGCCGCCTCGGCGTCCATGAACGTGAGTCCGCAGACCATGTAGTCGACGTCCCCTGATACGAGCAGCGAGATCTGGTCGCCGATGCTGGGCGCGAGCGCGCGGATCTGGCCCTTCATCTTCACCAACCAGTCCTTGATCGGCCCGTTCAGCTGGTCGGTGGTCATCGTGTCGGGGTCGATCCCCACCGCGATCGACGCGGTCGCCACGTTGTTCATCGCGCCGTCGATCGTCGACACGCGGCCTTGATAGCTCGGGTCAAGGATGTCGTTCCAGCTCTTCGGCGCGGGCACGTTGTCGACGTTGTAGGTCAGCCCGGTGAACCCCCACGTCCACGGGACGCCGTTGTAGGTGCCGTCGTCGTTCTTCCATGGTGCGCTTTGGAAGGCCGACATCAAACCGTTGAGCCCCGGGACCTGGTCGACGGTCATCGGCGTGAGCAGGCCGAGCTCCTTGTAGTAGCTGAGCACGACGTTGTCGCCGTACGACATGTCCCACTTGTCGCCGCCGGGCCCCTTCAGGACCGTCGGGACCTCCTCGGGCTGGGTGATGAACTTCGTGTGCTCGGTGATGTTCTGGGAATCGAGCCACTTCTTGAAGCTCGGATCGGGGATGTCGTAGCCCTCCCAGACGTAGAGGTTGAGGTCTCCGCCGACGGGTGGCAGCGAGGTCGGCGCGGCGGTGCCCGGCGTGGAGCTCGAGCTGCTGGACAGGCCGCAGGCGGCGAGCAGGCCCGCGAGTGCGGTCCCACCGCCGAGCGCGAGGAAGCGCCTCCTATCTAAGAGGTACTGGTGCAGCTGCCGATCGACCTCGTCGCCCATCGTTTCTCCCTCCGCGGCTGGCTCGAGTGGTCAGGTGGCATGATAACCTGCCGTCCTGAGCGCGGGCGAGCGCTCCGTCGCTCTCAAGACGGCTCCAGGTATCGCGATCGTTCCCAATCGCTCACGTGCTCGCGATAGGCGGCCTCTTCGCGCCGGCACAGGAGCGAGAACGTCTCGACGAAGACGTCGCCGAACACGTCCTTGCAGAACGCGCTCCGCTCGAACCGGTCGGCGGCCTCTCCGAGCGACGTCGGCAGCAGCTCGAGCATGTCGTCCTTGTACGCGTCGCCTTCCGTTGCCGGCGGCGGCGCCACCTTCCGCACGATGCCGTCCGCGCCGGCGGCCACCGTTCCGGCCACGATCAGATACGGGTTCGCATCGGAGGACGCGGTCCGGATCTCGAGGCGGCGGTTGTCCCGGCCTCCTGCCGGGATCCTGACGGCGACCGTGCGATTGTCGTTCGCCCACGAGACGCCGTTCGGCGCGAAGGTGTAGTCCTTCAGTCGCTTGTACGCGTTGACGCTGGGCAGGTTGACCGCCGTCAGATCGGCCATGTGATCGAGCACCCCGCCGAGGTACGCGTCGAACACGGCGTCGTCCTCGGCGAACACGTTCCCCGTTGAGCCCTTGGCGCGAAGGCTCTCGTGCAGGTGGTTCCCGCTGCCCTCGACGTCTTGGAACGGCATCGGCATGAACGTCGCTCGAACCCCGTGGCGCTTCGCGATCACCTTGACCACGTATTTCAGGATCGCTGCGTTGTCGGCAGCCTCGACCGGGGCGGCCGGCCCGACGTTCAGTTCCCACTGCCCGGGACCGCCCTCGGTCTGCGTGGATTCGACCGGGACGCCGGCCGCCGAGAGCGCGGCTCGGATCTCGCCCAGGATCGGCTCGTGCTCGGCGCCGAGCGTCATGGACCAACACCGGTGGTCGTCGTAGAGCGGCTGCCAGTCCGCGGTCGTCAGATAGAACTCGAGCTCGGGTGCGACCCAAGCCTCGTATCCGGCGGCATCGAGCGCACCCGCCGCGCGCCGGCAGATCCCTCTCGAGTCCAAAGGATGCGGCTCGCCGTCGGGTTCCACGAAGGCGTCGAGCATGCAGAAAGCGGTGCGGTCGGCCCACGCCGCGATCCGCAACGATGAAAGATCCGGCACGACGTGCATGTTGGGGTAGCCGGTGTCGGCGTTCGTGTACGGCACGGGGTCGATGTCGCCGCGGATGTTCCACGCGAACGGCGCGTTCGGCCAGCTGATGCCGCGCTCCGCGCTGCGGAGGAAGGCGGCCGTCGGCATCCGCCGGCCGACGAAGACGCCCCAGGTGTCCGGGAAGCAGCATTCAATGGTGTTGACGTCGCTCAGGAACCGCTCGGCATCGGCGAGGTCCATCTCGCTCCCCTCGGGTCGCCCGGAGGATACACCGGGGTCTAGGGGCGCATGACCCCTTGTTATCATCTGGTCTGCTCACCTTATATCTCGCCGAGGGAGGCCGGATGGAGGAGTACGCGAGGCTCAAGGGTCTCCGGGGCGTCGTGACGGGCGCCGCTCGGGGCATCGGGCACGGATGCGCGGCCGAGCTGGTCCGGCGCGGAGCGAGCGTCGTCCTCGCCGACCTCGATGGTGAGGCCGTGGTCGCCTCGGCGAACGCGCTCGAGGATCTCGACGGCTCGGCGGTCGCGTGCGAGCTGGACGTCCGTTCTTGGGATTCCGTGCAGGGCGCGATCGCGCGGTGCACCGACGCGTTCGGCGGCATCGACTTCGTCGTCGCCAACGC
>DATAPH010000060.1:0-81808 GCA_036265325.1 Actinomycetota bacterium
CCCTCGACCGTGAGGTCTTCGTGGACGTCGATCCGGCCGCCCCGACCCTGGGGCAAGCCTGCTGCGGCCGCCAACGGCGCGGCCTCGAGGCCGCCGCCCCAGATGACACACCGCGTGTCGATCGTGTCGCCGTCGGACAGCACGACGTGGTCGGCGACCTCGCGAACATCCCGGGCGACGACGGCCGCGCCTTCCCACAACTGGGGTCGGTCGCGCTCCAAGCCGGGCAGTGGACGGCGGAGAACATCGTGGCGGACGTGGACCGCAAGCCTATGGAGCCGTTCGCGTATCACGACAAGGGGATCATGGCGATGATCGGCCACAACGCCGCGATCGCCGAGATGGGGGAACACCGGCACGAGTTGCACGGCGCCGTCGGATACGCGGCATGGCTCGGTGTGCACGCCTACCTGATGAGCGGCGTCCACCAGCGGACCGACGCGTTCATCGACTGGGCATGGGACGAGTTCAACAAGCGCCGCGTCCTCGACACCACCGACGAGGCACGGCTGCACCGGGAAGGGGACGAGGATGCCTGAGTCGTACGACGTCATCATCATCGGGACCGGCGCGGGCGGTGGGACGCTCGCCAACACCCTGGCCGCCTCCGGCAAGAAGATCCTGCTCCTGGAGCGCGGCGACTTCCTGCCGCGTGAGCAGGAGAACTGGGACCCGGAAGAGGTGTTCATCAAGGGGCGCTACATCTCCAAGGACACGTGGTACACCACGAAGGGCGAGGCCTTCCAGCCACAGGTGCACTACTTCGTCGGAGGCGCGACCAAGATGTACGGCGCGGCGCTGTACCGCCTGCGTCCGCAGGACTTCGGCGAGATCAAGCACATCGACGGCATCTCGCCTGCCTGGCCGCTCAGCTACGACGACTTCGAGCCGTACTACACGAAGGCCGAGTGGCTGTACCAGGTGCACGGCAACCACGGCGAGGACCCGATCGAAGGCGAGTGGAGCAAGCAGTATCCGTGGCCCGCCGTCTCGCACGAGCCGCGGATCCAGGAGCTCTCCGACAACCTCACATCGGCGGGCTACCACCCCTTCCACGCGCCGTGCGGGATCCAGCTTGACGAGGCCGATCGGCCGCGGAGCACCTGCATCCGGTGCACCTGGTGCGACGGGTACCCATGTCTGGTGCACGCCAAGTCCGACGCCGAGGTGATGGCGGTGCGTCCCGTGCTCGCCATGCCGAACATCACGCTCAAGGTGAACTCCCAAGTCGTGAAGCTCGAGACCGACGCGACCGGCCGGACCGTGACCGGCGTGGTGGTGGATCACGACGGCGAGCGCGAGACGTACACCGCGGACATCGTGTCGGTGTCGGCCGGCGCGTCGAACAGCGCACGGATCCTGCTGGCGTCCGCCAACGAGACGCACCCGAACGGACTGGCCAACGGCTCCGACCAGGTCGGGCGGAATTACATGTACCACAACAGCAAAGCGATGGTCGCGCTCGCCAAGGAGCCGAACGACACGACCTTCCAGAAGACGCTCGGCGTGAACGACTTTTACTTCGGGGCCGACGGCTTCGACTATCCGGTCGGGCAGATCCAGATGGTCGGCAAATCGAATGCCGAAGCGATGAAGGGTGAAGAGCCGGCGCTGACGAAGCTCGCGCCGCACTGGTCGCTCGAAGAAACGGCCGCCCACGCGGTCGACGTGTGGCTCACGACGGAGGATCTCCCGCTCCCGGATAACCGGGTGACGCTCGACAAGGACGGCAACGTGCATCTGGCGTACTCGTCGAGCAACGACGAGGAGGCGAGCCGGCTCTACCACGAGGTCAGGGCGATGCTGAACCACGTCGGGATGGCCGATCACCACGTCTTGCGCAAGAACTTCTACATGCACATGGACGTGCCGATCGCCGGGGTCGCCCACCAAGCGGGCACGTGTCGGTTCGGCCGCGACCCGGTCGACTCGGTGCTCGACGAGAATTGCAAGACCCACGAGCTCGACAACCTGTACGTGGTGGATACGAGCTTCTTCCCGAGCATCGGCGCGGTGAACCCCGCGCTCACGGCGATGGCGAACGCCATCCGCGTGGGCGAGCACCTGACCGACCGACTCACCTAGTCGCATCCGATATCCGACGCAAACCGAGGAGGGACCATGAGCTTGAAAGGCAAGTCCGCCATCGTGACCGGTGGCAACACGGGCATCGGCAAGGCGATCGTGCTCGCGCTCGCGGAGCAAGGCGCGAACATCTGCATCGACTACGTCGCCAACGAACAGGCGACGGAGGATCTCGAGAAGCAGGTCGCCGCCCTGGGCGATCAGGCGATCGGCGTCGACGCCGATGTCAGCAAGGTCGATGACCTGCAGATGCTGATCGACTCGACCGTCAAGGCGTTCGGCCGGCTCGACATCATGGTCAACAACGCGGGCGTCGAGACGCGCTCATCGGTCCTGGACACCACCGAGAAGCAGTACGACTTCGTGCTGAACGTCAACCTGAAGAGCGCGTTCTTCGGGACGCAGCTCGCGGCCAAGCAGATGATCAAGCAGGGCGACGGCGGTCGGATCATCAACGTGACGTCGGTACACGAGGACTGGCCGATGCCCGGCAACACCGCGTACTGCCTGTCGAAGGGGGGCATGCGGATGCTCACGCGTACCGCCGGCGTCGAGCTCGCGCCGCACAACATCACCGTGGTCGGCGTCGGACCAGGTGCCGTCGACACGCCGATCAACAAGCAGACCGAAGACGACCCCGAGGCGATGAAGCGCTTGAACACGGCGATCCCGCTCGGCCGGATGGCTGAGCCCAACGAGATCGGCAGCGTCGTCGCGTTCGTCGCGGGCGACGGGTCGAGCTACGTGACCGCCACGACGATCTTTGCCGACGGCGGGATCATGCAGAGCAGTCCCGGGCTGTAACGGCTACGGCTGGTTCGACAGCCAGGCGAAGGCCAACGGCGACGCGGCGGTCAGATCGATCGCCGGCTCGACCGTGGAGAACGACTGCACGTTGTCGGTGAACTTCGCGCCTGAGCCATCGAACGCGCCGAAGCGGTCGCTGCCGTCCGCCGGGCAGAGGTTCATCCCCGAGACCACGCCTTGATAGGTCGTGCCGTTCGGACCTTCAACGGCCGCGCCCTTCAGGATCGGCGCGGTGCCGTCGAGGTGGCCGGCGATGTTCGCGATCTGATGGTGGATGCAGTCGGGGAACACCTTGCCGTCGCCGACGATCAGCGACGAACCCCACGCGTTCGCGCCAAGGATGTTCCCGAGCCAGCCCATCGCCTGGTCGGCGTAGGTGGACGTGCCCGTGAGCGCGTCGTATTCGCTCGCCATCACCGACAGCCCTTCGCCATGCGTGGTCGTGTCCCACTGCGCCCACCCGAAGCCGAAGCCGAACGGGTCGGTCGCGGCCTCGGCGACGGCGTTGTCCAACTCCTTCTTCATGTCGGCGAGCAGCTGCGCCCGCGTCACCGCGAGCCCGGCGGGGTCGCCCGCCGCGTCGATCGCGCGGTACAGCTCGTAGTGCGCGAGCCCGCTGACGTCGTACAGGTTGAGCGTGTCGCCGGCGTCGCCGGGCCCGGTGATGTACGCGTGCGCCCAATGTGCGGCCTGCGTCAGGTAGAACGACGGGTCGGTGTGCGGCAGGCCGGTCGGCAGCCCGCCGTCCGTGAGCGCCGTCGCGAGCTCGGTTGCGCCCAGCTCCAGGTCATCACGCCACTCGGTCTCGGGATAGAAGCTGAACGGGATCAGCGTCAGCAGATCGCCGGAGGGCGCCGTGTCGGCCAGGTCGAAGATGTGTTCCCCCGCCAGCAGACACCGCGCCGCGAGGCTCGGGGCCGTCGTTCGGTACACCTGGAAACACATCGCGAAGGCAGCCGCGTCGCGGCCCGCGAGGTTCGGGCTGACCGGCGTGCCGCCCGGCGCCGCTCGGAACACCGGCCGGTTGCGGATGTACCGGTAGGTGGGGTCGGTGCCGCCGTAGGTGTCGTCGGCTTGGGGGAGTCGCCAGATGTCGTGGTCGGAGACGGTCTTCGCGTTTCCGTCACCGATCCCCACTTGGTAGTAGAGCGTTTGCGTCTTGTCGTTCCACATCTTGAGCAGCCAATCGATGCCGAAACGCGCCTCCGCGGTGAAGTCGGATGTGGTCGAGCCGGCGCCCATCCGCGACGGGAAGTCCCGCACGCCGGCGAGCAGCAGATCGGTCGTGTAGCTCGCCGTCTGCACCGCCTTGAGGTAATCGCCGGCGTCGAACCAGCCGCCGGACGCGTCGACCGTCGTCCCGATCGCGTTGAGGTCGCCCTTGAAGTGCCCGGCCGTGTTGACGTGCGGCGTCGTGTACGTCATCGCATGCTCGTCGTTCAGATGTGCGGGCGCGGCGCGCAACGCCGACTTGATGAAGTCCGGCCCGTCACGCTCGGTCTGATAGAAGGACAACGCGTTCGCGAGCGCCGTCCGATACAGCGCCGCGTCCGTCCCGATCTTGAAACGCGGCGATGTCGCGGGCGCCACCCCGCCGACTTGGATCGTGTACGTGCCGGCGGTCTGCAGCGAGGTGAAGTCGATCGGGTGCACGAAACCGAACGTGCTGCTCCAACTCCCCGCCGACGCCGGCAGCGTGCCGCTGAATACGGACGTCTTCGTCGCAACGTCGACCACCGAGAACGGGGCACCCGTTTCGTCAACCGAGGACATGACGAACGCTTGCTTCGGCAACGTCGCGGGGTACCCGAGCTGATCGATGCGGACGTACACGCTCTCCGCCGTCGCCGCGTGCGCGACCGGCATCAGGCCGAACGCGAGCGCGATCGCGCAAAGCGCGAGGAGTGCGCGGTGCGGCCGGGGGGAACGTCGCATCACGCCGATGCTATGTGGCGCTCGTGCGCCGGGTCAACGCGTCAGTTGACGTACCCCTCGACGGTGCTCTCGTCGCGCACGTTCGCGTCATCTGGGTCGAGTCCCGCCGACCGGCGCGCTCGCCGTTGGTGCAACAGGTCCCAACATTGATCGAGGCTGACGCCGAGGTCCTTGAGCCGCTCCCGATCGCCGTCCGACGCTTCGCCGCGCGACTCCTTCTGGAACAGCTGGTGCTCCTCGTCGGCGAGTTCGTTGATCCGCGCGATCACGTCCTGGTCGTCCATCCCTGCGTCCTCCTCGTCGATGTACCGCCGGTCGCCCCATCGTCCCACCCAGCTCGGAAAGAAGGGGTTGACGGTGCGCCTCGACCGGCGTACTTTACCGACAGGTTAGATAACCGAGAGGTTGAGCAAGCGATGGCGACGGACATGTTGGAAGGCCAATTGGATAGAACCTTCGCGGCCCTCTCGGATCCGACCCGGCGCGCGATCGTGGAGCGCCTTGCGGACGGCGAAGCCTCGGTGACCGAGCTGGCCGCGCCGTTCTCGATGAGCCTGCCGGCGGTCTCCAAGCATCTGAAGGTCCTCGAGAAGGCCGGCCTGATCTCACGCGGCCGCAAGGCGCAGTGGCGCCCGTGCCGGCTCGAACCGGAACCACTGAAGGAGGCGTCGGACTGGCTCGAGGAGTACCGGCGTCTATGGGAGGAGCGGCTCGACCGCCTCGACGAATACCTGCGCACGCTGCAGGGGAAGGAGCAAGACGATGAATGACCTCACCGCAGAGGTGACGATCACCCGCATGCTCGACGCGCCGGCCGACCTGGTGTTCCGAGCGTGGACCGAGGGCGAGCACCTCGCCAAGTGGTACGCGCCCGAGGGCTTTACCGTTGCGCGGGCCCAGTCCGACGCGAAAGAGGGCGGAGCGTTCAGCATCGTGATGCAGGGCCCCGACGGGGCGGAGTACCCCCTGTGGGGCACCTACACGGAGTTCGATCCACCGAAGAAGCTCATCGCGTCGGCGACGGCCGCCGGCCCCGACGGCACGCCGGCGCTCGATTCCGTCACAACGGTCACGCTCGTCGATCACGACGGCAAGACCGAGATGACGGTGCACGAGAAGGCGCAGGCGCTGACGCCCGAGGCGGCGCCGATGCTCGCCGGCATGGAGGTCGGGCTTCTGCAGACCCTCCGGAAGCTCGACGACGTCGTCACCGGCGCCATCGACCGCTCGATCGTGCTCTCGCGGATGCTCCAGGCGCCGCGCGAGCGGGTCTTCGAGCTGTGGACATCGGCCGAGCATCTCGCCAACTGGTGGGGGCCCAACGGGTTCACGGTGACGACACACGAAGCCGACATCCGACCGGGCGGCGTGTGGCGGTTCACGATGCACGGTCCCGACGGCACGGACTACCCGAGCGCCATCCACTACGACGAGGTCCGTGCGCCCGAGCTGATCACGTTCGTGCACGGCGACGACGTCGGCGAGATGCCACCGTTCCGCGGCACGATCACGTTCGACGATTTCCAGGGCATGACGATCCTCACGATGCGCACGGTCTTCGTGACGACCGACGAACTGCAGCGGCAGGTCGAGAAGGTCGGTGCGATCGAGGGTGGCAACCAAACCCTGGACCGGCTGGTCGGCTATGCCGACGAGGTCATCAAGGCGCGCCACGACGCGCAGTGAGACAGCGGTACAAGCGGCGAGGGCGTCTCCTAGGACGCCCTCGCCGTTGTCCTACGTGAGCGCGGCGGCGGGTGCTTCCTTCCGCGGGTCCACGAACGGGATCGATGCGGTCGTGCCCTCGATCGTGGTGCCGTGCTCGGTGTGGATCTCGAGCGTCGTGCCCGGCTCCGCCATGTCGATGGGCACCCACACGAATCCGATGTTCCGCTCCAGACCCGGCGACCACACCGCGTCCGTGACGCGGCCAACTGTCTTTCCGTCGCGGACGACGTCCCACGGCCGCGAGAGCTCCGCTCGGAGCTGATCGCCCGGCAGGTCGAGGCCGACCAACTTGCGGCCGACGCCCTTCGCCTTCAGCGCCTCGAGCGCAGCCTTCCCGATGTAGTCCTGCGGCTGATCCTCGACGAGGCGCTCGAGTCCCATCACGTGCAGCGGGGTGTCGTCGAGCGTCATGTCCGACCCGTAGTTGAAGATGCCGCCCTCGATCCGGCGCGCCTCACACGGTGCGATCGGCTTGATCCCGAATTCCTCGCCAGCGCCTGCCACCGCGTCCCACAGATCGTCGCCGCGAGAATAGTCAAGTAGGTTGACTTCGAAGCCAGGGATCGCGGTCCACCCGGTTCGGCTGATCAACACAGGGATGCCGTCGATCGAGAAGTTCTCGCACCAGTAGTACTTGATGTCGTAGATCGTGGAGCCGACGAGCTTCTCGAGCGTCTTCGCCGAGAACGGGCCCTGCACCTGCATCGGGTGGACGTCGGGCAAGGTGACCTTCGCGTTCAGCCCGCTCGACGCGGCCACACCGAGCGCGTAGAGGCCGGCGTCCGAGTCTGCGAGCTGCATCCACCACTTGTTCTCGTCGACGTGGAGCAACACTGGGTCGTTCACGATCCCGCCGTCCGGCGCAGTGACGATCATGTACTTGCCCTGCTTGACCTTGCACTTGGTCAGGTCACGACAGGTGATCATGTCGATCAGCTTGTCGGCGTCGGGACCGCTGACCTCGACGGTCCGTTCCACGCCGACGTCCCACATCGTGACGCCATCGTTCAGCAGCGCGTACTCGACGTCCGGATCGTCGTAGTAGCCCGGCAGATACATATGGTTGTAGATGTCGTAGGCGGTGCAGCCGGCGCGCCGCGTCGCATCGAAATAGGGGGAGCGCCGGTACCACGGACCGAAGTACAGGGTCGCGCTCTGCTCGAGCATCTCCGGGCGTTCGTTGGTCATAGTCTCTTTCCTCTCCACGACGGCCACGATGGTCGAGCTCACCCTACGCCCGGCTCCGCGACGCGCGGTAACCGCAGTTGCGCCGCCGGCCGACCTGTCAGACTGCCGGGACCGAGCCGGAAGGGGAATGGGATGGTCGAGTTCGATATGGGGCTGGTCCAACGGGGAGCGAGGAACCGACGGACGCCCTACTACGAGGCAGAACAGCGCCACGCGCCCCTCGGCTACACCGTCTACAACCACATGTACTTCCCGATCCGGTTCGACTCGTTCGAGAACGAGTTCGACGCGCTGTTGAACGATGTGACCGTCTGGGACGTCGCCGTTGAGCGGTGCCTCGAGATCTCGGGGCCCGACGGGTTCCGGTTCGCGCAACTGCTGACGTGCCGCGACCTCTCGAAGTGCGCGGTGGGGCAGGCGAAGTACGTCCTGATCTGCGACAGCGACGGCGGCATCATCAACGATCCCGTGCTCACGCGGATGGATGAGAACACCTTCTGGTTCGCCCTTGCGTCGAGCGACGCGCTGTTGTTCGCGCGCGGTCTGCGCAACGCCTATCCCGACCTGAACGTCACTATCCGTGAGGCCGACGTCGCTCCGATGCAGATCCAAGGGCCGAAGTCCAAGGACTTGATGCAGGCGCTCGTCGGCGACGAGGTGCTCGACATCAAGTACTACTTCTGGAAGCGCTTCGACCTCGGTGGCATCCCGGTCGTCGTCACACGAACCGGATGGACGTCCGAGGTCGGGTACGAGATCTACCTCGAGGACACCTCCAAGGGAACCGAACTCTGGGACAAGGTGATGGAGGCCGGTGCGCCGTTCAACGTGCGGCCCACAGGCCCGTCGGACATCCGGCGCATCGAGGGTGGCATCTTCAACTGGGGCGCCGACATGACGTATGAGAACAACCCGTACGAGATGGGCCTCGGCCGGCTCGTCGACGACCTGTCGGAGGACGCGTCGATCTCGATCGCCGCACTGAAGAGGATCGCGACCGCCGGCGTGCAACAGCAGATCAACGGCATCGAGCTCGACGGGGATCCGTTCCCCGCGCTCAACAACGTCAAGTGGCCGGCGCTCGACGGTTCCGACGTCGTCGGCAAGGTCACGAGCGCGATCTATTCGCCGCGTCTCGAGCGGAACATCGGCTACTGCTGGCTGCCGAAGAGCAAGTCCTCGATGGGCTCGACCGTGGCCGTCGACACGGAGTGGGGGCGGCGTATGGCGACGGTCGTCGAGATGCCGTTCGTCGACCCGGACAAGCGCATCCCCGTGGGATAACCGGTCCGTTCCTAGCATCTGGCCGGGGCTCGCCGTATCGTGCGGACGGCTTTGGCGTGCGGGGATGCGCGAAAGGGGACCAGGTGGTCGCATCGGTTGACTGGGTCATGATCGTCCTGCGGTTCTTCCACATCGTGGGAGGAGCGCTCTGGGTTGGCTCCGCGTTCCTGTTCGTCGCGGTGATCGGTCCGTCGGCCGCCGAGGTGGGTCCGAGTGCGGGGCCGCTCCTTCAGGTCGCGGTGAAGAAGCGGAAGGTCGCGACCTTGATCACGATCTTCGCGACGTCCACCGTGCTCGCCGGCTGGCTCATGTGGCTCAAGAACCTGCGCGACTACGACTGGAAGGTGTCGACCTGGGTGTTCCACTCCAATGGGTTCGGCCTGGCGATCACGCTCGGCGCGATCCTCGCGTCCATCGCCTGGTACGAGGGGTACTTCCACGTCGGGAAAGGCGTGGAGGAGCTCGTCGACCTGGGGGCGGAGCTGGCGGCAGCTGAGGGACCGCCGGCTCCGGAGAAGCTTTCCCGCATGCAGTCGATCCAGGAGTCTCTGAAGAAGCACGGTCAGGTTGACATCGTGCTGCTCCTGATCACCGTCGCCCTGATGGCAACCGCCCAGTACTGGTAGTCAGTCGGCGACGCCGCCGCCGTCCACGGGGAGCGCCACGCCGGTCACGTACGACGATTCATCGCTCGCGAGGTAGAGCACCCCGAACGCGATCTCCTCAGGGGTCGCCATACGAGCGATGGGACGGTGGGCGACCGTCTGCTCCAGGTACTCGTCCCAGGCCAGGCCCTGGTTCCGTGCGTCTTCGCGTTCCATCGGTGTGTCGGTGTCGCCCGGGCAGATCGCGTTCACACGGATGCCCTGCGGACCGTGATCGATCGCCATCGCTTTGGTCATCACGACCATGCCGCCCTTGGCGGCGCAGTACGCGGCGGACTTGGGACCGCCGACCAGCCCCCAGCCTGAGGCGCAGTTGATGATGGAGCCTGACCCACGTTCGATCATCTGCGGAAGCGCGTACTTCGACATCAAGAACGTGCCCTTTAGGCTCGTGTCGATCTGGTCGTCCCACTCCTCTTCGGTGCAGCCGACGACGTCGTTCACGTAGTAGCTGCCCGCGTTGTTGAAGAGCACGTCGAGCCGGCCGAAGGTCTCGAGCGTGCGCTCGACCGCTGTGCGGCAGTCGTCGCTCTTGCGTACGTCGGCTTGGACGAAGATAGCGGTGCCACCTGCGTCCGAGATGCGCTTCGCGACGGACTTGCCGCGCTCGGTGTTCCGCCCGACGACGGCGACGCTCGCGCCCTCCCTGCCGAACAGCAAGCAGGTCGCCTCGCCGATGCCAGAGGTGCCGCCGGTGATCAACGCTGCACGGTTCTCGAGCCGCATGTCAGCCTCCTTCGAAACGGTGGAGGCCTACGATGCCACGAACGCCGAGCGAACCGACTGCGCGGTCCATGGGCCTGCACCGTACGGGTGCCGCACGCCGATCCGGTTCAGCTCTTCGGCCATCTCTGCGAGCGAGCGATGTTCCTTGATCATCCGCGTGACGCGGTCGCGCCAGGCGAAGTCCTCGCGGTTACAGAGCTTGTGCGCGAGCCGCACGTTCCACGGGTCCTTGTGTCCGCCGTTGGACTTGAGGATCGGGTAGTGGTCGAGCGTTGGGTCCCAGTCTGAGTCGGGGACCGGCGGCCTCGGGAAGTACGCGCGGCCTTGGTCGCAGTAGCACCTCGGCGTCTCGCATCTGAGCTCGAGCAGCTGCCCGTCGAGCGCCATCGCGTGGAAGACGCCGTCGGCGATCCCGATCTCGACCAGGCCGTCGACAACGCGCCGGCGCGAAGCGGCCTCGGCCGCTGGGATCTCCCGTATCTCCGACATGGCGCCGAGCTTACGCAGCCGACGGCACGGAGGAAGCGTCAGCGGGGCAGGTGCGGAACCAGCAGCGTGACGACCGCGGTCGATCTGTTGAGCGCGACGAAGATGTCGTACACCATCCACGCCGGCCACAGGAGCCCTTGCACGACGGCGAAGATGTGTCCCCAGAGCGTGTCGGCCTGGATCCAGAAGTACACCCACGCGCCGAGGACGCCGAGTCCGTAGATCGCACCGCCGCCTGCGGCGGCTCCTTTGTTGTCGCTCACCGGCTACATGTTCGCGATGAGTTCCATGAGCTTTGCGTTGTTATCGGTGACCATGACGACGCGGTTGCCCGTCGCGATGTAGGCCGCCTTGACGTTGATGCCGGCGTTCGCGATCTGTCGCGCCATCGCGCCCATCGTTCCTGGGTCGCTGGCGCCTGCGACGGCCTCACCGAGGATCGCGTCAGCCTCGTCCGTGACCGAGAGGCCGGCGCCTTCGAGTGCCTTCCGCGCGGCCGGGCCGTCCTGCACGCAGAGATGGATGATCCCTCGTCCGTCGACGCTCGCGCCGAACAGCCCTTCGATGTTGATGCCCGAGCCGCCGAGCGCTTCACCGATGCTCGCGAGCGAACCCGGCTTGTCCTCGACCTCGACCGTCAGATCGGTCGCCATGTGACCCTCCCTTTCGTTCCGGACGCGTACCGGAGTAACGCGCGTTCGCTCCGCCGTCAAGTCGCGACGAGGCTAGCCCGGTCGCGCCGTTCTTGGCTCAGCCCTCTAGGGTCGCGGCGGGTCAATCATCCGCTTCCACGACGGAGCGCGTCTCGATGACTGGCGGCGGGAACGCTCAGGTCCATACGGTCGCGTGGTCGTCGCCCGTGCTCGTGGTGCTCTCCAGCGACGGCGATGCCTGGTTGTCCCATAGACGAGGGCACGACTGCGTGAGCATTGCTCCCGTCGTCGATGTTCCCCGAGAGGCGGTTCCCTCTCGTCCTCAGGCTTGCACACTCGCGTCGGCCGTCCAGAGCCGGTCGTCAGGCCCGGCCGGCGATCGCCACCAGCGTCTCGATCTGGTTCGCAGGCGTGCCCTCCGTGGCCGCGAGCTCGAGGGCGTTCATCCCGGCGAACGCGACGCACCACGAGAAGAGCAGCGATGCGTCGACGTCCATCACGACGGCGAGATGCTCCGCCCGACGCTCGATCGTCTCGACATTTTCCACTTGCCACAGCACGAGGTCGACCACATCGAACGCAGCGTCCCCGACGCACGGCGCGGGATCGATCGCGACGAGTCCACGCTCCTCGCCACCGGTCAGGATGTTGCTCGGCGTCAGGTCACCGTGCAGAAGGACACCGAGGTGGTCGAACCCCGCCAGCCGCTCAGCCAGCGCACGGCCACGCGCGTATAGCTCTTTCGAGATCACGACGGTGAGCCCCGGATCTCGCCGGTACAACGCCTCCGACGAACGGAACAGCGCTTCGATGCGGCTCGCGACCGGCGGGAACGACGGATTCGGCGTGCCCAGATGGAGCGCGCTCACGAGTTCGGCCACCGTTTCGCCGGTCGCGTGATCGGGATCCGAATCGAGCGGCGTGCCGGGTTCGACCGCCTCGATCAGCAGCGCACCGAGCGCCTCATCCGAGCCGAACACGCGAGGCACGTGCACGGTGTGCCAGGCCCTGAGCGCCGCCGTCTCGTCCGCGATACGAGCTCGGTCGGGGCTGACCTTAAGCACAGCTCGTCGCCCGTCCGCGAGGCGGCATCGGTAGACGATCGAGACGCTGCCGCGCGGGATCTGCGCGCCGAGTTCGATGTGCCAGCGGTCGGCCAGCGTGACGAGGATCCCCGGCAGCTGCGCGAACCACCCCTCAACGGCATGCCCGAACCGCTCGGTCAGGCGTTCCCGGCTGCCCGGATCGATGCCGAGGGTGCGCTGGTTCACCGCGGGACGGTACCGCGACCGCGACGCGCGCGCTCCCGAACGGGTCCAAGGTCCCGTGCGAGCCGGGACCGGCGGCCCGGGCGGCGTCCCCCGACCGCTCGCACGATGACCGTGTCAGCTCCTCACGAAGGAGGAGAGCGCGATGAAGGTCGTGTACGTACACGCATCGAAGTACGGCAACGGAGCGCGCGTCGCCGACGAGTTCCGGAGCCGCATGGCCAACCACGACATCGCCGTCGAGACGCACCATGTCGAGGAGATCGAGCCGGAGGCTATCGCGCCGGCAGACCTCTACGTGTTCAGCTCCCCGGGGCGTATGGGCCGGCCGATCCGGAGCATCCGCCACTTCCTGAAGGACGTGCGGCTGCCCCGCGGCACGCGGTACGCCCTTCTCACGACCGAGATGGCGCCCCAAGCGAACAAGAAGACCGGCGTCGTCCCGACGGAAGAGGAGATCTGCCGGTTCCAACATGTGCGTCCGATCATGATCGAGATCCTCCAGCACAAGGGCTTCGTCAAGGTCGCGGAGGAGAAGGTCTACGTGACCGACCTCAAGGGACCGCTCGAGGACGGCTGGCAGGCGAAGGTCGACGCGTTCGCCGACTCGATCGCCGCCATGGAGCACACCGGAACCGCGAAGGCGTCGTGACCGGCGGGTGAGGCCACCGGAATGCGGGTAGCACCTCGCAGGTTCGTCACAGGTAGCCCAGCGAGGTCACAGGTAGCCGAGCGAGGAGGGATCCGCATGAAAGCGTTGGCGTTGTCGTCGTTCGATGATGCGCCGTCCGTGATCGAGGTGGACGATCCGGTCCCTGGACCCGGCGAGGTGCTCGTCCGCGTCGCCGCCGCGTCGATCAACGCGTTCGACGTGCGCGTGGCATCCGGCGGTGCTCGCGCCTTCATGACGTACGAGTTCCCGGCGGTGGTCGGCGGCGACCTCGCGGGAACGGTCGAGGCACTGGGCGACGGGGTCGACGCGTTCGCGGTCGGCGATCGCGTCTTCGGCATGATGGGGATGAAAGGCGCGGTGCACGACGGCTCATTCGGCGAGCTCGCGACGCCGACCGCCGCGTCGATCGCGAAGGCGCCGCACGGACTCACCGACGTGGACGGCGGTTCGCTCGCCGTTGCCGGCACGACCGCGATGAGCGCCGTCGACGTGGTCGGACCGGACGAGGGGATGACCGTGCTCGTCCTCGGTGCGACCGGCGGCGTCGGCGCGTTCGCCGTGCAGCTCGCGACGATCCGCGGCGCGCGCGTGATCGCCTCGGTCCGCCCGGGCGACGAGCGGTTCGTGACCGACCTGGGCGCCGCCGAAACCATCGACTACACGGGCGATGTCTCGACCGAGATCCGGCACCGGTATCCGGAGGGCGTCGATGCGGTCGTCGATGCTGTCAGCTACGGCGACGAGGCGTTCGCCATGGTCGCCGGCCTGATACGCGAAGCTGGGATCCTCGTGTCGACCCGCGGTTCCGCCGGAGAGGCAACCGAGATCGGGAGCGTTCGCGTCGCGAACGGAAACGCGAACCCGGGGAATCTGCTTCCGCTCGCAGATCTGGTCATCACCGAGAAGCTCACGGTTCCGGTTCGCAAGACCTATCCGCTCGCGGATGCAGCGCAAGGGATCGCAGACTTCGCCGAGCGGCACACGGTGGGCAAGCTCGTCATCACGATGTGAGGCGTGACGCTTCGGCGTCGACCGAGATGCGCCAGGTCGACGTCGTCGCCCATTCGGTGAGCGACTCCGCGGACATCGGCTTGGCGATGAAGAACCCCTGCACGATGTCGCAGCCGACCTCGCGGAGGAACGTCAGCGACGACTCGTCCTCGACGCCTTCGGCGACGATCGACAGGCCGAGGTTGTGCCCGAGCCCGACGGTCGACCGCACGATCTCGCCGTCCGACGAGCTCTCGGCGAGGCCGAGGACGAACGAACGATCGATCTTGAGCTCGTTGACCGGTAGGCGTTGCAGGTAGGCGAGCGAGGAGTAGCCGGTGCCGAAGTCGTCGACCGACAGCCCGACGCCGACGGCGGCGAGCTCTCCCAGCGTGGCGAGTGCACGCTCGGGCTGGTCCATGACCGACCCCTCCGTGATCTCGAGGCGCAGGCGGTCGGCGGGCACGCCGTGTCGCTCCAGCGCGTCTGCAACGGCGGCGGCGAGGCCCGCCCGCTGCAGGTCGCGAACCGAGAGGTTGACCGAGACCGTCAGGTCCAGACCTGCGCCCTGCCACGTGTGCGCCTGGCCGGCGGCCGCTTCGAGCACGTAGGTCGTGATCCTGCCGATCAGGCCGCTGTGCTCGGCGAGCGGGATGAATACGTCGGGGCCGATCGCACCCTGCGTCGGGTGGGTCCATCGCAGCAGCGCCTCGACACCGACGATCGCGCTCCGCGAGAGGTCGATCATCGGCTGGTACGCGACCGTCAGTGTTCCGTCGTCGATCGCCTTGCGGAGGTCGGCGACCAGCGCGAGTCGGTCGGTCGAGTACGTGTCCTGTGCCGGCGAGTACGACTCGAACGGCGCGCGCGCGGCCTTGGCTACGTACATCGCGACCTCCGCCCGCCGCATCAGCTGATCGGGGTCGTCGCCATGGTCCGGATACGTCGCGATCCCGATGCTTCCGCCGAGCGCGATGTCGATCCCGTCCAGCGCGAACGGGGCATCGAGGGCATCGGTAAGCTTGCGGGCGACGTCCTCGGCCTCGACCGGAGAACCGAGTCCCGCGAGCGCGATGCCGAACTCGTCGCCGCCGAGCCTCGCGACGGTGTCGCTCGCACGCAGGACACCTTGCAGCCGCGGCCCGACCTGACGCAGCAGCTCGTCGCCGCGTTCATGCCCGAGCGTGTCGTTCACGTCTTTGAAGTGGTGGAGGTCGAGGAGCAGCACCGCGACGCCGGTGCCCTCGCGCGCCGAGGTGGCGATCGTCTGCGATACGCGGTCGAAGAAGAGCAGCCGGTTCGGCAGTTCGGTCAGGTGGTCGAACATCGCGAGGCGCCGGTTCTCGTCGGCACGCCGCTCGAGCTCGTCGCGGTCGCGCCTGATCCGCCGCGAGGCGTCGACCACGATACGGAACAGGACCGCCCATAGAAGCACGAGCCCGCCGACGAGTACGAGCAGCAACCGACGCGTGTTCGCCTGGATCTGGGCCGCGATCGGCGTCCACGGCACGTAGATCTCGAACGCGACGTGCTCGGTGCCGAACTGTACGGGCACGTAGACCTCGAGCAGCTCTCCGAACTGTCGCTCGTCGACGTTCTCTGCCTTGTCGACATGGCTGACATCGGCGCTCAGTTCGCCGTCGAGGGCCTCCTGGAGGTCGTCCTCGACTGGGAACGACTGGCCGATCAGCTCATGCTGGTCCGAATAGAGCACCTCGCCGCTCGGCGACCACAGCTTGATCCGGACGAGCTGCCCGTCGACGAGCCCCGCCTGGAACGCTTGGTCGAGCTCGTGGACCGTCTGATCGCGCAGACCGGTGTTCATGTCGGAGCGCTCGATATGCGGCTGGAGCCCGACCTGCACGAGGAGCTGGGCCGACGCCGCCGCGTCGCTCTGGGCGGTCGAGCGCTCGTGGGCAGCCTCGACCTGGGCGAGGGCGAGCCCAAGCAACGCGACGGCAGCCGCGCTCAGGAGGGCGAACGTGCCCACGAACCCGGGCCGGGGAACCCGGAGGCGTCCCATGACCTTGGACGTATCGCCCGGTGCAAGGGGGTGCTTGAAGCGGTAACGAAGCGTAGAAAGGCGGAGCTCCGGCGCGTGTCTACGCCGCCGGCACCTTCTTCTGCGGATCAATGAATGGGATCGCGGCCGTCGTTCCCGTGCGCGAGCCGTCGTCGGTCTCGACATCGAGTCGGTTCCCCGGCTCGGCGAGACCGATCGGCACCCAGACGTACCCGATGTTCTTTTCCAGACGTGGAGAGTACGTCGCGTCGGTGACATGGCCGACGTGCTCGCCCCCCGAGAACGCCGGCCAGTGCTGCGTCGGCTGCTCGACCCGGGGACCATCGATCTCGATGCCGACGAGCTTCCGTGAGACGCCCTCGCGCCGGATCCGTTCGAGCGCCTCCTTGCCGATGTAGTCGGCGTCTTGCTGCTCGACCAATCGCTCGAGGCCGGTGACCTCGAACGGATTCGTCTCGAGCCCGAAGTCCGAGCCCCAGTCGAAGATGCCGGCTTCGATCCGGCGTGCGTCGGACGACGGCGTCACGCGGATGTTGTACGGCTTGCCGGCGTCGAGGATCCGTTCCCAGAGGTCGTCGCCCTTGCTCGGATCGCGCAGGTAGATCTCGTAGCCGACCACAGCCGTCCAGCCCGTGCGGCTGATGACGACGGGGATGCCGTCGAGGTCGGACTCGTCGCACCAGTAGTACTTCATGTCGAGGACCCAGTCGCCGAAGAGGTCGCGCATGACGTCCTTCGCCTTCGGGCCCTGTACCTGGACCGGATAGACATCGGGATGACCGACGTCGACGTCCATCCCGGAATTGACCGCGACGCCCATGGCGTACAGGCCGGCGTCCGAGTCGGCGAGCGCGAGCCACCACCGGTTCTCCTCGACGCGCAGCAGGACGGGGTCGTTCACGATGCCGCCGTCCTGCGCCGTGACGAGCATGTACTTGCCCTGCTTGACCGCGCACGTGGTGAGGTCGCGACAGGTCAGGAGGTTGGTGAAGGCGGTCGCGTCCGGGCCGGTGATCTCGACGATCCGTTCGACGCTCACGTCCCAGAGCGTGACGTCGTTGATGAGCGACCAGTACTCCTCCAGTGGATCGCCGTAGGTGTTGGGGTGGTACATGTGCTGATAGACGTCGTAGGCGGAGCATCCCGCGCGAAGCGTCGCCTCGAAGAACGGCGAGCGCCGGTACCACGGTCCGAAGTTGAGGGTGGTGCTGCTCGGCTGGGACACGACAGGTCGACCTCCTGTGTGGGTGGAAGGGTCTCGCGATGCTAGCGGCAGGCGGGCGCCGGCAGGTATCGCGGCGTCGACCGCTCGGCGTTGTATCGCCTGTTGCGCGGTGGGACATCGAGCGGGCGAGGCGCCACGCAGAGTTGCGTCAACCGCTTGACGACCGAAGTGGCGCAATGCGTTGACGCCTGATCGCGGGCGATGAACCGTCAAGACGTTGCGCGACTTCGAGCGACAACGTATCGACGCATCTCTGTGCGAAGCCGCCCCCCACTCGCGTTAAGAGGTCGACGCGCGTAGGGGGCGGCTCCAGCCTCCGACCGAGTTCCGAGGAGCTGTCCCTAGACCGCCGGCCCCGAGATCAGCTGGACCGCCGCCGTGTGCTGCCCGGTCTGGTCTACCCACGTGATCTGGGCCGTCTCGCCGGGCACGTGCGCGTGCAGGGGCGGTCCGAGCGTGTTCGGCGACGTCACCGTGTGGCCGTCTACGCCCGTGATCACCGCGGGCACGGTCATGCCGGCCTGGGCCGCGGGGCCGTTCGGCTCCAAGCCCACGACCAGCGCGCCCGACTGCACGCCGAGGTTCGCGGCGGCCGTCGGGTCGGCCTCGATCGCCTTGACGCCGACGCCGAGGTAGCCACGCTCGCCCATCAGGACGGTTCCGCCACCGCCGGCCTGGATCTGGTTGACCACGTCGAGCGCCGTCGTGATCGGGATCGCGAACCCAACGCTCTGCTGCGACGCCGAGGTTGTCTGGGTGTCGGTGCCGGCGGTGATCATGCCGATCACCTGACCGTTGGCGTTGATGAGGCCGCCGCCCGAGTCGCCCGGCTGGATGTGCGCGTTGGTCTGGATCATGCCGGTGAGCCGCTCCGACGTGCCGTCGGGATCGTTCGCCGTGATGCTCCGGTTGAGACCCGTCACATCGCCGTTCGCGACGCTCGGGCTGCCGCCACGGCCGAGCGCGTTGCCGACTCCGGCCACGTTCTCGCCGACCGACACCGACGACGAATCGCCGGGACTGATCGTCGCGAGTCCGGATGCGTTCTGCAGTTGGATCACCGCGACATCGTGTGCCGGATCCACGCCGACCACCGTCGCCGTGTAGGACGACGCGCCGGGCACCCGGACCTGGATCTTCCATGCGCCCTTCACGACGTGGTTGTTGGTCAGCACCTCGCCGTTGGACGTGAGGACCATGCCGGTGCCGGCGCCCATCGGGGTCAGCTGGCTCGTCGGCGCGCCGATCTCCTTACCGAACGTCGTGACGTCCACGATGCCGGTCGCGGTGCCCGTCACCGGCGCTCCGGTGTTCGAGCCGTTCGACATCGAGATCGCGGTGACCGCGCCGACGACGAGCGTGCCGACGAGCGCGAGCGCGACGAGAAGCGGTACCCACTTGGAGGGCCGCTTCTTCGGTGCGGGCTGATCGGGCCGGGGAGCCCAGCCGACCGGGGAGGGTGCGGTCGGCTGGTTCCATCCCGGAGGCGCCGGCATGCCATGGAGGGCGCCGGGCCAGTGGTTCTGGGTCTCGTCGGGCGGGTTCATCAGGTCGGACACGTCATCGGCTCCTCGATCGTTCAACACCACTGATTCGGTTGACGTTCCCCGCAGGCTCGCAGTCACGCCTGGGAGTTCCCTGTGGAAACGGCTCGAGGTGTGTCGGAACACACCTCATTGACCGGTGGGACACCTCCCGCGTAGCGTCCGACCTGGCATTTTTCGAGGGGAGGACCGCATGGCAGATCCGCCGGTCTACACCGTCAGTATCGACGCTCCGCCGGACAGGGTGTGGCCGCTCGTCGCCGATCTGAGCCGCCAGGGCGAATGGTCGCCGAAGCCGTACCGCGTCGAGTGGCAGTCCGGGGCACACAACGCCGTCGGAAGCACGTTCCGGTCGATCGGCTGGCTGCCGCAGGAAAGCGAGCACGTGATGGAGGGCGTGGTCACGGTCAACGAGCCGATGAAGATCTTCGAAGTGACCACCCACGACGACAAAGAGGAGTGGACCAACACATACGAGCTCACGCCGACGGGCTCCGGGACGACGGTCACGAAGACGGTCATCTGGCCGCCGCTGAGCGGCGTCAAGGCGTTCGGACGGTCCGCCGTGTTCGCGGTCTACGTCAACGGCGCGATGCGCAAAGGCCTTTCGATGTTGAAGCAGAAGGCCGAAGCTGGCGCGTAACCTCGTACCTATGTCGCGCAACTGTGTCGCGATAGAGATTAGGCCGAGGAACCTTGCGAAACTCGCCCTTGCGGGTGAGTCTCCTCGCTCGGTCCCTCGGCCCGATCTTATCTCTCGCTCCGACAGCGCTCCGTGAGGCGCGCGAACCGGGTTCAAGAGATGAAAGGTGGTCCCAGGCAACTCCACGACCGGCTTGGTTTCCTCGCGGTACCTCCGCTTTGGGGATTCCCAGATACCCCGCAAGCACAGGCAGTTCGCTTTCCCACCCGTACTCACAGGTACTCCGAGTCGCCTTACGGCATCAGCCCTGCTCGGTTCCCTGCTTCGATCTGTTCGGCCGCCTGGGACCGATGCGAACGATAGGCGACGCATACGACGTCTGCAAATGGCGTTGACCTGCACATATGTCCGATGACCTGCGCATCCTTCGACACCAGAAAGAGTGACAAGACGACGGACGTCATGTTCGCGCTCGACGTCGGTACGCTCGTCGTATGTGTGCACACGCACGTGCGGACGGGTTCAACGATGCGTATCGCGACACGCCGCCCTGGGACATCTCACGTCCGCAACCCGGGTTCCGTGCGCTTGCCGAGGACGGCGCGTTGCACGGACGCGTGCTCGATGTCGGATGTGGAACGGGTGAGCACGCGTTGCTCGCCGCGTCGCTCGGGTTGGATGCGACCGGGATCGACGGCGCGCCGATCGCGATCGAGAAGGCCGAGGCGAAGGCGCGCGAGCGCGGCATCGATGCTCGGTTCCTGGTCGGCGATGTGCTTGAGCTCGCGCAGACGGGCGAGCAGTGGGACACGGTGCTCGACTGCGGCGTGTTCCACGTGTTCGACGACGACGACCGCCCCGTGTACGTCGAGAACCTCGCCGCGGTGATCCCTGCGGGCGGTCGGTACTTCATGCTGTGCTTCAGCGATCGGCAGCCGGGCGCCGCGGGACCGCGCCGCGTGTCGCAGGACGAGATCCGTTCCTCGTTCGCGGACGGCTGGCGCGTGGACTCGATCGAGGCGTCGGTCATCGAGACGAACTGGCAGGAGCGAAGCGCCCGGGCCTGGCTCGCGACGATCACCCGCATGTGAGCGGCAAGCCGAGAACGACTGCGTACGAGGCGTCTGCAGGGTCTCACGGCGGCGTGTAGGGTTGCCCTCTCGCGCACATGCGTCGGTCTGACATCCGGAGGTTGAGGTGCTGCAGTCGTCCCGTCTTGCGCCCGCTCGCGTCGGTGCGTGGCTCGCCGTCGCCGTCCTCGTTGTGGCGGCCCTGGCCGGGGTCGCCGCGCCGGCCCGGGCCGCCTCGGGGCTGACGGCGTTCACGGTCGACAGCGAGGCCGGCGACTCCATCGCCGCAGGGCAGAGCGTCACCTTCACGTCGTCGAACGCGACGATCACGGCGACCGGCGATGACACGGCGCTGACGATGAACGTGACGGACGGCACGGATCACTTCGCCGCGGATCTGGCGGCGCCGACGGGCGGCGCCTTGACGGCCGGGACCTACACGACGACCCGATCCGGCGACGCCTCGAACGCCGGGCTTGATGTGTCCGGCGACGGCCGCTCGTGCAGTTCTTCAACGGGCACGATGACCGTGCACGAGATCGCGGTGGACGGATCCAACGCGCTCGCGACGCTCGCGGTCACCTACGAGCAGCACTGCGACGGCGCGACGCCGGCGTTGTTCGGCGAGCTTCGGTTCAACTCGGCGGTCGACTACAAGGCCGTTTCGGCGTCACCGGCGAGCATCGACTTCGGCACGCAACCGCGTCACCCGTCGGCGCCTAACCCCATCACGATCACGAACACCGGAAGCACGGCGGTCACGTTCGGCGCCGCGTCGCTCAAGGGAACGGCGCGCGCCGACTACTCGATCGACTCGGACGACTGCTCCGGAACCTCGCCGGCGCCGACCGAGACGTGCGCGGTCGCGATCGTGTTCGACCCGAGCTCGGGCGCGAGCCGCCCGGCGCGCGTCGAGCTGCCGGTGGACACGGCGCGCGGCGTGGTCGTCATCCCGCTGACCGGCAAGGGCCAGAAACACACCACGTCCGTCTCGATCAAGGTGTCGAACTCGCGCGTCAACTTCAACGGCTCGGTCACGGTCACGGCGCACCTCGAAGATCACCGCAAGGTGCACAACAGGACGCTGTTCATCCTCGAGAAGCCGTACGGGGGCGCCAGCAAGCCCATCAAGTCCGCGTTGGTCGACCGGCACGGGAACCTCCAGGCCAAGGTGCGGCTGCAGAAGCGGGCCTCGTTCTCGGCGCAGTTCGGTGGTGACGTCGATTGGAAGGCCGCGACGAGCCGCTCACTGACCGTGCACGTGTTCGCGTCGATCAAGGGTCGGATGATCCGCAACTACAGCCGTTCCGGCTCCTACGCGCTGTACCACTACAAGGGCTCGTGCACGACGTCGGCCCACACGCGCTGCCCGGAAGAGGCCGTCAAGGTAAGCCCGAATCACCAGGGCGACACGATCACCGCCACCCTCCAGGCGTTCACCGCAGGGAAGTGGCACACCATGGCGAGCATCAGCGGTCCGCTGTCGGCCAACAGCACCGCGATCGTCATCACGTACTACACCGGGCCGGGCGTGATCGGCGTCAACCTCCGCTCGCACATCCGGTTCAGCGGTGACGACGAGAACCTCGCGCGAACGTCGTCGTGGGCGTACTTCCGCGTGACCAAGTAGCGAGTTTCGTCAGTCGGGAAGCAACGGGACCTGGAGGCCGTCGCGGCGGCCGAGCAGCACGCCGCGGGTGAGGGACTTCGAGCCGAAGCGCTCCTGGACGTGGTCGAGCGTCGTGTCCATCGCCGCGGCCGGCGCTTTGCCGAACGGGAGCGCGAGCTGGATGGCGTCGTCGTTCGACAGGTTGCTGAACGTGATGCCGATCAGCGTGATACCGCGCTCCTCGATGATGGGGAGGGCGTCGTGGAGCAGCGAACGTCCCGCCGTGAGCAACGTCACGGTGTCGGTCGTCGACTCGTGCAGTGTGTGTGAGCGCGTCGCGCGCGTCAGGTCGTCGAATCGAAGCCTGAGCGTCACCGTGCGCGCGACGCGGTGTGCCTTGCGCAGCCGGCGTGCGAGCCGGTCGACCAGCGCGATCAGATCGACCTCGAGCTGATCGGGCGGGCGTGCGCGGCGGCCGAGCGCGCGTTGCGTGCCGATCGAGTGGCGCCGTTTGCCCACCTCCACCGGGCGCGGATCTCGGTTGTGCGCGAGCGCGTGAAGGTGCCGGCCCGACGCGCGCCCGAGGATCGCGATCAGCGCGTCTTCGTTCAGCTGCGCCACATCAGCGACGGTTGTGAGCGATCGTTCGCGCAGCTTCTTGGCGGTGACGTTGCCGACGCCCCAGAGGCGTTCGACCGGCAGTGGATGGAGGAAGCCGAGCTCGTCGTCGACCGGCACCACGAGCAAGCCGTCGGGCTTCGCGACACCGCTCGCCACTTTGGCCAAGAACTTCGTCCGCGCGACGCCGACCGTGACCGGGATGCCGACCCGCTCCCGGACCTGTGCACGGAGACGGACTGCGATCTCGGGCGGTATGCCGGAGATCCGCTTGAGCCCGCCCACGTCAAGGAACGCTTCGTCGATCGAAAGCCCTTCCACCAGCGGCGTCGTGTCGCGGAATACCTCGAACATGGCGTCGCTCGCGTCGCTGTACGCCTCCATCCGCGGGCGCACGACGATCGCCTGCGGGCACATGCGGCGCGCTTGCATCTCGCCCATCGGCGTGTAGACGCCGAAGGCCTTGGCCTCGTAGCTCGCGGCGAGCACCACCCCGCCGCCGACGATGACCGGCTTGCCGCGGAGCGAGGGGTCATCGCGCTGCTCGACAGACGCGTAGAAGGAGTCCGCATCGGCGTGCAGGATCGTGGCTTGCTCGCCCACAGGCCGATGCTCGCACGGGGGACCGACACGCGAGCCGGGTCTACCGGTTGTCCAGGTACGACTCGGCGAGTGCGGCCGGGGCGCAGGCGAGCCACCCGTCGACGAGCAACTCTTTCAGTGGTCGCTTGCCCACCACCCGGAGCTCGATCAGCACGGCGGGATACCCGTTGAAGTGCGCCATGTCGAACACGCCCTTGATCCCGGCCTGGAGCACTGCGTCCTTCTCCGTCATCCCGTCGGTGCGCACGGCGACCACCGGCTGACGCGGTGGCGTCTCATCATCGAACCGCTTCAGGTCGGCTTTCGTGTACGGGCGCTCCCACGCGAAGCCCTTGCCGGCGACGGACCACGTGCGGTTGCCGTGGCGTTCGCCCTCGGTCACGTCCGGAAGCGCCAGCACGTAGCGCGCGACGTCGTCGAGCGTGGCCGCCATCGCGGCAGGCTATGCGATCTGGAAGAACAACAGCGCGCCGATGATGACGGTTGCCGCGGCGCCAATTAAGACGAGCAGCCGGCGCGTAACCGACGGCTTCCTCGTGTACAGGTACGTGACGATCCCCGCGGCGATCAGCACCGCGCCCATCAGCGTGTCTTTGTTGAGCTTCACAGGCTCCCTCTCCGCCTCGTGTGCACCGACTGTAATGCGCGTGGCCTGTTGGCACGAATCCAGGCCGCGGCCGTATCCGCGCCCGGTGATACGGTCGGTCGATGGAGTACAGAACGCTCGGCGGGACCGGCCTCAAGGTCAGCACGCACTGCCTCGGCACCATGATGTTCGGGGAGTGGGGCAACAAAGACGTCGACGACTGCGTCGGTACGATCCGTGCGGCGATCGACGGCGGCATCAACTTCGTGGACACGGCCGACGTCTACTCGGCCGGCGAGTCCGAGGAGATCGTCGGCAAGGCGCTGAGGGGCCGGCGCGACGAGGTCATCCTCGCGACAAAGGTCCACGGGCAGATGGGTCCGGGGCACAACGACGCCGGCAACTCGCGCGTGTGGATCGCCAAAGAGGTGGAGAACAGCCTCCGCCGCCTGGGAACCGATCACATCGACCTGTATCAGATCCATCGCCCCGACGGGGACACCGACGTCGAAGAGACGCTCGGCGCACTGACCGATCTTCAGCGCCAGGGCAAGATCCGGTACTTCGGTTCGTCCACGTATCCGGGTTGGCAGATGGTCGAGGCGCAATGGACGGCCGAGCAGCGTGGGCTGTCGCGGTTCCGGACGGAGCAGCCGCCGTACTCGATCTTCGTTCGGCAGATCGAACACGACGTGCTGCCGGTCGCCGAGAAGTACGGGATGGGCGTGCTCGTGTGGAGCCCGCTCTGCCGTGGATGGCTCACCGGGCGCTACCGCCGCGATGAGTGGGACGACTCGCCGGAGGCGCGCGCGACGCGCGGGCCGCAGCGGGCAGACTGGATGCGACCGATGTACGACCGCTCCCGCCCGGAGGTCCAGCACAAGCTCGATCTCGTCGAGCAGTTGCTGACGATCGCCGACAAGGCGGGCATCACGCTGACCCACATGGCGATCGCGTTCACGCTCGCGCATCCCGCGGTCACGTCGACGATCATCGGTCCGCGCACGCGCGAACAGCTCGACGACCTGTTGGGTGCGGCCGATGTGCGGCTCTACGACGGGACGCTGGACGCGATCGACGAGCTGGTGCCGCCCGGCACGCTCGTCGACGAAGAGGACCGCGGGTTCGATCCCTGGTGGTTCGAGCCCGAGGCGCGCAGACGCTGAGCGCCTGCAGACGCGAAGGAGGGAAGCGCGATGAACTTCAACGGCATCTTGATCGGCTCGGAGGAGCCCGCCCGCCTCGTCACCTACTACACGAAGCTGTTCGGCGATTCGACTTGGGACGAGTCCGGATACACCGGCTGGCAGCTGGGCAACGGCGGCTTCACGGTCGGTCCCCACGACCAGGTCAAGGGCGACAACGAGCAGCCGGGCCGGATCATCTGGAACATCGAGAGCGCCGACGTGCGCGGGGACTTCGATCGGTTCAAGGCTGCCGGCGCAACCGTCGTTCAGGAGCCCTACAACCCCGGCGACGAGGCCGACGGCGACATGAGCATCGCGACGTTCGCCGACCCGGACGGCAACTACTTCCAACTCGTCTCGCCGATGTAAGCGGGCCGTGCTGACCGACCCGGAGCTCGACGCGCTCGAGCACGCGGTCGCAAGCATCCCGATAGCCACCTTCGAGTTCGTCGCGGACGACTACGTCATGGCGCTGTTCGACACCGTGCTCGACTACCAGAACCAGGCCGCCGCGATCCAGAAGGCGGAAGACCACTTCCGCGAGGAGCACTTCGACGAGATCCGCACGCTGGAGGACCTCGAGGCGGTGCTCGAGCGGTTCCCCGAGGAGCGCGAGGGCAACGAGGAGCTCGCGCAGTACCTCTGGGGGAACCACCATTGGCGCCGCGCGCAGGAACTCCGCGGCCTGGTGGGCTACTTCCGTGAGCGGAACGTGACCACGTTGCGCCGGCTGCGGACGTGGGCGGCGAAGTCGCAACAGGACGACTTCGTCGGGCGCATCAAGGGCCTCGGGCCGGCGGTGTATCGGTCACTTGCGATGCGGATGGGCGTCGATACGGTGAAGCCCGACGTCCACGTCCTTCGGTTCGTGTCGGCGGCGATCGGGAGGAACGCGTCACAGGCCGAAGCGGTCGACGGACTGACGGAAGTCGCGATGAGGCTCGGCGTCCCGGCCCGTGACGTCGACTGGAGCGTCCTCGAGTATCAGAAGAGCAGCGCCTAGCTCACCGGGACGGAGCCCGAGACCGAGGTGCCGGCGCCCGGCGTGCTGGCGATGTGCAAGGTCCCGCCGATCGCGTCCAACCGGTCCGCCATGCCCTGCAGGCCCGTGCCGTAGGTGGTCGCGGCCGCGTCGAACCCGGACCCGTCGTCGGTGACCGTGAACCGGAGGTCGCCGTTGTCCTGCCGGATCGTGACCTGCGCGTTCGATGCGCCGGCGTACTTCGCGACGTTGTTCAGCGCCTCGAGCGTGCAGAAGTAGACGGCCGCTTCGACCGGCTGCTCGTAGCGGCCGATGCCGTCTGTCTCGACCGAGACGGGCACGACCGACTTCCGCGCTTGCGCCTCCAATGCGGCGCTGAGCCCCTTGTCGGCAAGCAGCGGCGGGTAGATGCCGCGGGCGAGGTCGCGGAGGTCTTCGAGGGCTTCCGTCGCGCGGGCCTGGAGCTGCTCGGCCATGTCGGCGACCTTCGACGGATCGCTCGTCCCGACCCGCGCGAGCAACCCCGCTTGCACGTTCAGGGCCACCAATTGCTGCTGTACCCCGTCGTGGATGTTCCGCTCGAGCTTGCGGCGTTCCTCGTCCTGGGCGTTGACGAGCCGTTGCCGCGACGCCCGGAGGTCTTCGATCAGGCCGACGTTCCGCAGGACCAAGCCGGCCTGAGACGCGACGTCCGCGAGGAGCTTCTCGTCCGCCGACGTCAGCACCTGACCGGGGGCCTTGGTCACCGACAACGCGCCGAGCAGTTCGCCTTGGTAGCGAACGGGCGCCGTCGCGGTCGCCCCGGGGACGACCACGTCGTTCGTGATCGGCACACGCGACACGGACGCCGTTGGCCACGAACCGGCGGTCCGGAGTTCCGAGCCAACCTTCACCCACACGTCGGCGCCCCTCGCGCCCATGCCTTCGGCAAGGATGTGCGCCGTTCGCGGCAGCACGTCGTCGACCGCGTATGTGCCCGCGACGCGTTCCGCGAAGTCGGAAAGCACCTCGTAGGGCGTCGCTCGCTTGCCGTAGACGAGCCGATTCGCGAAACGCCGGCTTCGTTCGCGGACGGGCTGGAACGCGATCGCGATCACCGCGGCGGCCACGGCCGCGAGGAACTTGCTGCTCTGTCCGCCGACCATCGTGCCGACGCCGACGACGATCGCCGCGTAGATCAACGTGATGAACACCGCGAGCGTGCCGTAGACGACCGCACGGTTGATCACGACGTCGATCTCGTACAGCCGGTACTTCAAGACGGCGATCGCGATCGTGGAGAACAAGAAGATGAACGCCAGGCTCTGGAACACCGAGATCCACACCGGCGTGACCTCGCCCTGCGTGAAGTTGATCAGGAACGACAGCACGACGAGCGCGGCGCCGGTCGCGAACCACTTGATCTGCAGCCGTTCGTCCCCGGTTGAGTAGATCGCCCTCACGAGGACGGCGACGAGCGACGCGATCAGCGACGCGATCAGCGGTACCAAGAACACGAGAAGGAACAGGGCGAGGGCCAGTGCACCGATACCCCCCGGACCTTGCGCCGCGTACGGGTCGTGCCAGCTCGTCGTCGCGAAGAAGACACCGGAGCACGTCGCGACGATCGTCGACACGACGAGGAGCCACCAGACCGGACGCCAGCGCGGCGTTCGGATCTCTCCGGTCGGGAACAGCAAGAAGAGGAACGTGAGCATGTAGATCGGGATGAAGTTGGTGCTCGACGCGAGCCAGGCGGCGAAGTTCCCGCCGGGCCAGGAACCGGGGTCGACCACGAGCGCGTGTACCGCGTACGCGCCGAAGAACCCGCTGATCCCGAGCGTGACTCCGGCGGCCATGAAGAACCACCCGATGCGGTTGTCGGAGCGCTTGGCGGCGACCACCGTGCCGATGGAGATCCCCACGATGTTGGCGATGACCCCGAGCGCGTTCGCTTGGCTCCAGTCGTACGAGCTGGCGGCAGACGGGACGGCCGCACCTCGGTCGACGAACATCAGCACCAGGCCGGCGGTCATCAGCGCGATGGCGCTGCCGCCGAGCCAGACGGCGACCCGGGCCGGGTTCCGGAGCCTCATGTTCGTCCAGATGATGCCGCCGAGAGCGGGCCGGGGGAAGGGGTGCAGGCAGGCCGACCGGACGGGGAGAGGACACCCATGGATCGCCTGGGTGCCCGGTGGCGCGTGAGGGGTCTAGCCGAAGTTGTACGTGCGCACGTCGAACGTGCGGCCCAGCTCGTCGGTCGGGGTCACTGTCACCGTCGAGCCGTTCACGGTTACCAGCAGGAAGTGGAACACGCGGTCGATCGTCGTCGGGCGGGCGAGCGACCCGCACGAGCTTCCGTGCGTGCTCGACGAGTACGACCAACCGAGGGCCGCGGCGATCGGTGCGCCGCAGCGGGTTGCAGGCTCGAGCTTGGCGCCGCCGCCGCCTGTCACGTAGCTGACGGGGAGGCCAGTCGGCGTGGACCGGGCGTACGTGTGCGCGTGGCCGTTGAAGATGAGGTCGACGCCGTTGTCGCCGAGCAGCCCTTCCAGGTGATCCTCGCCCGCCAGGTACGTGTCGGATGCCTCCGTGCTGTTCGGTGAGTGCGGCGGGAAATGGAAGAAGGCGAACTTGAGGCCGCCGGGATGCGCGGCGAGATCCTGGGCGAGCCACTTGTACTCGGCGCTGGTCGTCGTCCAGTGGTTGTCGTAGTCGTTCTTGTAGATGTCTGCCGTGCCGACGTTGGAGTTTCCCCAGGCCGCGTCGAGCACGTAGAACCGCGCGGTGCCGGCGTCGAACGCGTACCACGCGCTCGGGTAGCTCGCCGACCGCGTTCCGTTCGTGCAGCAGTACGTCTGCATGGCGTATGTGCCGCCCGAGGTCGATGCCGCTCGCGATTCCGGCCAGGTGGTCAGCGCGGTCGAGTTCAAGCCGTGGTTGCCCAGGGCGTTGAACATCGGGATCGTGTCGCCGGGAACGGTCCAATAGGAAGGCCCGAACACGGTGCTCACGCTGGCGCCGGTCTGGGTGAGGTCTCCGTAGTTGGTCTGCGATCCGCTCTGATAGGCGATGTCACCCGTGGTGACGGCGAAGCGGGCGCCGCTGGACGCGATGCGCGCCATCACGTTGGCCTGGTCGGTGTTGAGGGCCGCCGTGTCCTGCCAGCCCCAGTCGCCGATGACCGCGAAGGAGTACGACGCCGTCGATCCGGCAGCGACCTGCGACCGGAAGACCGGCGAGGCGTCGGTGCCGAGGAGGTCGATGGTGCTGCTCCGAACCCGGTAGCAGTACGCCGCATCCGACGTCAGCCCCGACAACGTCGCTTTCCACTGATACTCGGCGGTCGAGCCGACGGTGATCGCAGTCTTTGTCGCCGAGACCGTATGATCCGCGCAGCTTCCGCCCGATCGACCGTAGGTCACCGCGCCCGTCTGGATGCCCGTCGTCGTGGCCCAGTTGACGGTGACGCCGTTGTTGACCAGGTCGGTGAGGTACGGATATCGCCGCAGCGAGCTCGACGTCGATGCCGACGCCACCGGTGCGGCCAGCGTCGTCCCGACGAGGGCGAGAGCCGCTGCAGCGACGGTGATGAGGACGCGCTTGGTCCTCGCTGTGCCGTGCATGACGCCGCGTCGGTACCCCGATCCGCAGTGATCCACACGCCCCGGCGCCGGATTAGCCTGTCGGACGTGCATCCCGCGCTCGAACGGCTCGATCCGGCCGACCGCACGCTGGTCCGCCGCCAGGCGATGCCGGCGTTCACGCCCCCGATGCTCGCGACCCTGACCAGGCACGTCTTCTCGGACCCGGCGTGGGTTTACGAGCCGAAGCTTGACGGCCAGCGGTCGCTGCTGTGGCGCCGCGGCAAGAACATCCGTCTGCTGACTCGCAACGAGAAGGATCGGACCTCCCACTATCCGGACCTGACGGCGGGGATCCTCAGCGAGGAGACGCCACCCCTGATCGCCGACGGCGAGATCGTTGCGTTCGACGGCGAGGTGACCTCGTTCTCGAAGCTCCAGGGCCGGATGCAGAACGCGCGGCCGAGCGGGGCGAACGTGGCGTGGGTGCCGGTCTACTTCTATCTGTTCGACCTGATCTGGTTCGACGGCAACGACCTCTCGGCGTTGCCGCTGGTTGCGCGGAAGGCGGTCCTGCGGGAGGCGCTCACCTTCGCCGACCCCATCCGGTTCTCGGAGCACCTGGAAGAGGAGGGCGAGGCTGCCTTCCGCGCCGCCTGCGAGCAGCGGTGGGAGGGATTGGTCGCCAAGCGCGGAGCGTCGCCGTACACGCACGCGCGGTCCAAGGATTGGCTGAAGTTCAAGTGCAGCAACGAGCAGGAGTTCATCGTGATCGGCTGGACCGATCCGCGCGGGTCGCGCGAGGGCTTGGGCGCGCTGCTCGTCGGGTACCACGAGGGCGGCGAGCTGCGGTTCGGCGGAAAGGTCGGAACCGGGTTCAACGAGCGCGAGCTCGACCGCCTGAGCGCCAAGCTTCGCCGGTTGGAACGGCAGACGTCGCCGCTCGCTGACACGAAGGGGATCGGGATGAAGGGCGTGCACTGGGTGCGACCGGAGCTGATCGCCGAGGTCGGGTTCGCCGAATGGACGCCGGACGGCAAGCTCCGGCACCCGCGGTACCTCGGCCTGCGCGACGACAAGTCGCCCGACCAGATCGTGCGAGAGCGGCCGCGGTGACACCCGACGTCAAGATCACGAAGCCCGACAAGCTGCTGTGGCCTGCGCTCGAGATCACGAAGCAGCGATACGTCGATTACCTGAACGCGGTGAGCGACCGGATGCTGCCGTGGTTGCGCGACCGGCCGCTGTCACTCGTTCGTGCACCGGACGGTGTGACGGGGGAGCAGTACTACCAGAAGGACACGCCCAAGTACGCGCCGTCGTGGATCAAGACCGTCACGATCCCGGCGGTGCGGCGCGATGTCGCGTACACGGTGTGCAACGACGCAGCGACGCTCTCGTGGCTCGGCAATCAGGCGGCCCTCGAGTTCCACCCCGCGCCGGTCCGACGCGACAACGTCGACAAGCCGGACGTGTTGACGATCGACATCGATCCGCCCGACGACGCGTTCGACGCTGCGGTGGAGGTCGCGTTGCTCGTGCTCGAGGTGACCGACGATCTCGGCATGCGGACGTTGGTGAAGACGACCGGTGGGAAGGGCCTGCACATCGTCGCGCCTATCCAGCGGCGGGTGACGGCGGACGAGCTTCGGTTCGCCGCGAACCGGTTGACCGAGATCGTGCAAGGCCGTCGTCCCGATCTTGTGACCGCCGAGTTCCGCAAGGCGGATCGCGGCGGCAAGGTCATGCTGGACCCGTCACGCAACTCGACCGGTGCAACCGTGGTGGCGCCCTACTCGCCGCGCGCCCGCGACGAGGCGACGGTGTCGTTCCCCGTCGTGCCTGATGAACTGAAGAAGACGGACCCGAGCACGTTCACGGTCGCGACGGTGGCCGACCTACTTGGGAGACGGGGTCCAAAGGCTTGGCGTGAGGCGGAGCGCGAGTCGCCGCAGCGGATCCCTCAAGCGCTCCTTCCATAGCGATAGTACGTCACGATCTCGGTAGGCGTCCCCACAGCGCAGTGGGAACATGCGGGGCATGCCAACGACAGCGGTCCGCGTCTCAGGTCTGACCAAGAAGTTCGGCGAGGTGCAGGCGCTCGCCGGCATCGACTTCGAGATCCCCGAGGGCACGATCTTCGGGTTGCTCGGCCCCAACGGTGCCGGCAAAACGACGGCGGTACGGATCCTCGCGACGGTGCACCACCCCGATGGCGGCACCGCCGAGGTGCTCGGCTACAACGTGGTCACGGATCCGCACGAGGTCCGGATGCGGATCGGCCTCGCCGGTCAGTACGCGGCGGTCGACCCGAACCTCACCGGCCGCGAGAACCTCCGCCTGATGGGCCGGCTCGCGCAGGTCGAGCCCGCCGCCATCCCGCCACGGGCGGACGAGCTCCTGCGCAATTTCGACTTGGTCGACGCGGGAGACCGGCCGGCCCGCACGTATTCAGGCGGGATGCGCCGTCGGCTCGACGTCGCCGCGTCGCTCGTCCAGAAGCCGCCCGTGCTCTTCCTCGACGAGCCGACCACAGGCCTCGACCTGCAGAGCCGTCAGGCGCTGTGGAACACGATCCGCACCCTGGTCGAGGAGGGCACGACCGTCATCCTCACGACGCAGTACCTCGAGGAGGCGGATCAGCTTGCCGACGACCTCGTCGTCATCGACCACGGAAAGATCATCGCGCAGGGCACAGCCGGTCAGCTCAAGAAGAACCTGGGGGGCACGGTGATCGAGCTCACGATGGGCGAGGGCAGCGACGTCGACAAGGCCGCCTCGCTGGTCGGCGCCGTGATCGGGAATCAGCCGGAGCGCCAAGGGACGCTGCTGCGCATGCCGTCGCCCGAGGGTTCGCATCTGTTGACCCAGATGCTCCGACGACTCGATGACGAAGGCGTGCAGCCGACGGCGGTCGCGCTCCGTGAGCCGTCGCTCGACGATGTGTTCCTGTCGCTCACCGGTCACGCCGCTGAAGAGGAGCAGTCGCGAGAGAACGGTCAGGGGAACGGGAAGCCGAAGGGCCGGAGGAGTAGGAGGGCATCATGAGCGCGATCACTGCAACAACCGGCCGCCTGCCGGTCGCGAGGCGCTCGGCGCTCGCGAAGGAATTCAACGACGGGCGCGCGATGATCGGGCGGAACCTGATCGCATACAAGCGCGTGCCGCAGCTGCTCGTGTTCTCCACGATCCAGCCGATCATCTTCGTGCTGATGTTCACGTATGTGTTCGGCGGGGCGATCAAGACCTCGCTGCCGCCAGGTATGAACTACGTCGACTACCTGATGCCCGGCATCTTCGTGCAGACGGTGGTGTTCGGGTCGCTCGCGGCCGGTGTCGGCCTCGCGACCGATCTGAAGAGCGGTCTGCTCGAGCGGTTCGCGTCGTTGCCGGTCACGCGCTCGGCGGTGCTCGTCGGCCGGACGGGTGCCGACATGGCGCGGAACATCTTCGTCGTGATCCTGATGTTGATCGTCGGCACGATCGTCGGCTTCCGGGTGCACACCAACGTGTTCGCGCTGCTGGGGTCGATGGCCCTGGTCGTGTACTTCGGGTTCGCGCTCTCGTGGATCTTCGCAACGCTCGGACTCGCGGTGAAGGACCCGGAGACGGCGCAGGCGGCGGCGTTCCCGATCCTGGCGCCTTTGGTGTTCGCGTCGGTCGCGTTCGTGCCTGCCTCGAGCATGCCTGGCTGGCTGCAGCCGTGGGCGAATAACCAGCCCGTTTCATCGGTGGTGTTGGCGGCACGCGCGCTGGTCCTCGGCGGCCCGACGGCGCATTACGTGTTCTGGGCGATCTTCTGGTGCACGGTGGTGCTGGTGATCTTCGTGCCGCTGGGCGTTCGCACGTACCGCCGCGCGATCTAGCGATCTCGTCACCTATCGCTGAACCGACGCGGTGAGCGACCCGTACTCCCTTCCAAGGTGATGGGGGGACAGGTCATGAACAGATATCTCGTGGTGTCGGACCTGATGGTCGGGTCGAGCCAGCTGAAGGACTTCGTGCGGAGCCGGACGACCGACGACGCATCGACGTTCTATCTCGTCGTGCCGTCGATGCCGGACCGCAGCCATCTCGCGTGGGACGAGAGCGAGGCGCATCTGATCGCGCGCAGACGCTTGTTGAACGGCCTGGAGTGGATGCGCGAGGTCGATCCGGACGCAGACGGCGAGGTCGGGGATGTCGACCCGATCATGGCCATCGAGGACGCGTTGCGGGAGACCGACTACGACGCGGTCGTGCTCGCCGTCCGCGAGCGGCCACACCGTCGGCGTCTGCGGGTCGCGGCGCGAGCGCGCCAAGCGTTCAACGTGCCCGTCGTGGACGTGCTCGCCGCCTAGCGCCCGGCACGTCAGCTCATATGTGCCAACAGCAACTCGGTCGAGCCGGCGACGCCCTTCAGGTCGACCGGGCCGATCTCGCGGAAGCCGATGTCGGTCTCATCTGACGCGTCGACGACCGATCGGGTGACGAGCACCTCGCCGGGCCGCGCGTAATCGGCGATCCGGGCCGATAGGTTCACCGTCTGGCCGAAGTAGTCGCCTTCCTGGAACAGCACCGGGCCGCACGACATGCCGACGTGCACAGGCGGGAGGCCGGCGGCCGGGATCGCCTCGGCCATCTGGAGCGCAGCGCGCACGCCGGGTCCGGGGTGGGCGAAGTAGAACATCACGCCGTCGCCGAGCCACTTGATCGGCTTGCCGCCGTGCTGCACGGAGTTCCGCTGGACGAGACGTGCGACGGTCGCTGCGAGCTCGGCCGCGGCGTCGTCGCCCATCTCCTGCGTCAGGCGCGTGTATCCCGTGATGTCGAGGAAGCAGATCGCGGGCGGCCGCTCGAGCGTGCTGTGGATCCCAGCCTTCGCGAGCAGCTGCTCGAACCCGCCGATGATGTTCGCCGTCCACTCGCGCGCCTGTTGCGCGTGATAGATCGAGAGCAGTGCACGTTCCGACAGCGGCGTGACCTTGTCCGAGAACTCCGGGTTCGCGATCTCGTCGGCCCCCTTGCCGGCCGCCATCGCCGGCTCGATCACCTCGGACCGCCACCAGGCGGCCTCCTGCTCGCTGATCCGGCGCGTCGCATCGCCAACCACCCGCATGAGGCGTTCGACCGCCGGTGCTCGGAACCCCGCCTCCATCTGAAGCTGGAGGAACGGGACCACCTCGAGTTCGTCTTCCCTCATGCGGTCGCGGGGCTCCGGCTGGGCCATCCCGATCGACTCCCGGATGAGCATGAGCGTCTCGACCGGGACGCCCGTTCGCTCGCTCACCTCTTGGAACGTCTCGTCGCACAGGCCCGAGAACCGCTCGTACGCCTCGGAGTCGAGGAAGTCGAGGTTGAGGGCACCGCTCCGCACCGCTTCGCCGAACACGTCGATCGCGATGCCGGCGTTCTCGAGCGATCGTGTGGTGAGCGCGCGGCGCACGTCTCCGTCCGAGAACGTGCTGCCGGTTCCGGGAACGATGCCGAGGTCCCGCAACCGCTGCAGGTAGGCGGGCTCGACCCCTGCTCGCTCCGCAGCTTGTTCGAGCGTGAGCTCCACGGTCACGGCGCGAGGGTACCGTCCGCCGTGACGGCCTGAACAGCGGGCAACGCCAGAAAGGTCGCGCGGAGCGACTCCTCGTCGATGTTCTCGGCGAGCTGCACGACGATGGCCCCGGCTCGTTCGCGGAGCTCGGCCGCTCGCGTGGCGTCTCCGCGGTCGGCGACGACGCGGCTCAGCGCGAAGTCGATCTGCCACGTCATGGGGGCGAAACTGAGCTCCTCGGCGGCGTCTCGACCGTCGAGCAGCGCGCGCTCGGCCTCGTCCGTCTGGCCGAGCGCAGCCAGAGAGGTGCCCTTCAGCAGCAGCGCTTCGCACTCGTACGGACGAACGCCCAGGGGACGAAGCCATGTGAGCACGTGGTCGGCTACCTCGATCGCTGCGCCGTGGTCGCCGCGGATCGCCGCGAGCCGACCCTTCTGGATCTCCGCGTTGGCGGCCGCCGAGAAGGCCAAGAGACCGGGGAGCACGTCGGTCATGCTTCGATCGACCGCCGCCTCGGCGTCTTTGAGCCGTCCTTGCAGCAGGGCGATCTCCGCCACGGACGCCATAACGAGCGGGATCGCGAGCGCGTTCACGTGCGCGGCGATGGTGAGACCTTCCGCGGCCAGGTCGGCGCCTTGCTCAACCGCGCCGAGGTTCGCGTACAGAGCGCCCATGTCGGCCCGCGTCGCGGCGAGCGGGATCATGAAACCCGAGGCGTCGGCGCACTCGATGCACTCGCGCATCTGAGCGAACGCGCGCGCGTAGTTCCCCATCGACGCCTCGACGTGGTAGCTGTTCAGCAAGCTGTAGGACTGCCCCCACAGGTTCCCGATCTCGCCCGCGATCCGGTAGGACTTCCCGGTGAGTGCAAGCGAGCCCTCGTTGTCTCCGGCGAGCGCGAGCAGGGCGCCGGTACTCGAGAGGTTTTCGCAGTACATGGGCTGGTTCTCGAGCTCCAGCCACAACGGGCGGGATTCCTCGAGGACGGCGCGCGCCGTCTCGAGGTCGCCGGATGCGGCGTACGGACGCCAGATGTCGTTCAGCGTGAACGCGACCTGTTCGCGAAGGTCGAGCTCGCGCGCGATCTCGAGCGACCGCTCGCCGGCGCGCACTGCCTCCTGCGGGTCGCCGCCGCTGAACGTGTTCAGCGTCATCAGGTTCCACAGGGCCTTCGATTCCGCGGCGCGGTCGTGGAGCTCGCGCGCCAGCGCGATCGTGCGCTCGCACAGCGCGCGCCCCGCGACCGCATCGAACACCGGCGTCGGGGTCGAGTACAGGGTGGTCAGTTTGAGGCGAGCCGCGAGGGCGGCCGTGCGGTCCCCGCTCGCGTCGGCGACCGACTCCATCTCTTCGTACGTGGTGACGGCGTCCTGGATCCGGCCGGACAGCTCGAGCGCGCGACCGCGCGTGGTGTAGAGACTGGCCAGCGCCGCTTCGGGCCGGCCGAGCGCCTTCGCGGCGTCGATCGCCCAGGTGGTGTGCGTCACGGTCTCTGCGTTCGCGTACAGGCGCGAATCGGCCTCCGCCGCGAGCGATGCGTAGCGCAGGGTCCGCTCGTCGTCGCCGCCCTCGCGCGCGTGCTGCGCGATGAGCGACGCGCCGGCCTCGATCCGGTTCGCGTAGAGCTCCTCGTACACCTCCGCCACGCGGCGGTGCAGCTCGCGCCTACGCTTGAGCAGGATCGTCCCGTAGGTGGCGTCCTGCGTGAGGCTGTGCCGGAAGGCGTACTCGCGCTCGGGCGACCGTGCCGTCTCGATGATCAGCCCGGCACGCTCGAGCGTGCGAAGCGATGCTGTCACGTCGTCACCGCTCACCGCACGAAGCACGGGCTCGGTGAACGACCGGCCGATCACCGAGGCGAGCTGCAGCGTGTGCTTGGCCTGCTCGTCGAGCGCGTCGAGCCGCGCGGTGAACAGCGCCTGCAGCGTGGTCGGGATCGCCATATCGAGGTGGTGCTCGTGGACCGCGGCCGTGACTTCCTCGAGGAAGAGCGGATTGCCGTCGGTCCGGGCGACGATCTGCGCGCGGACGTCCGCTGCCTCATCGGGGATCAGCGCGTCGATCAGCTGCTCGCTCTCGTCGGCGGACAACGCTGAGAGCGACAGCTCGGTCGACCGGTGCGGGTACTCCGTCTCGAGCCACTGCTTCAGACGCCACGATGGGGCCTGCCGATCGGGCCGGTACGCGAACACGAACAGGCTCGGGATGTCGTCGACGAGCCTCGCCGTCTCGATCAGGACGTCCATCGACGCTTCGTCGCACCAATGGAGGTCTTCGAAGACGAGGAGCCGCGGCTCCGCGCCGAGCGCCCGCGTGGACGTCGTCACGAGCTCCGTGATCGCGTCGCGGAAGGCCTCGCCCTCCAGGGGCTGTTCGTCGGGCTCGGTCACGCCGAACAGCGAACGCCAGACGCGCATGTGCGGGTCGAGGCGATCCTCCCACCCGTGTTCCATGGTTCCGGCGAGCTTGGTCCGCACCACATCGGGCGAATCGGTGTCGTCGATCCCGGCGACGCGGGCGACACGGCGACGGTATTGGGAGTACGGCCGGGTTGCGTCGTACGAGACGCACTGCCAGGTTTCCCATGCACGCTGGTTCTCGTGCTCCCAATGTGCGTCGGGCATGCGCCGGTCCCACTCGGTGCGCGCTTCGGCGATCAGGCGCGATTTGCCGAGCCCGGCCTCGCCGACGATCGAGACGATCCGACCCCCGCCGGACTGCGCCTCCTCGATCGCGCGGGTGAGCTCGTCGAGCTCGCGGTCGCGGCCGACCAACGGCGAGTCGCGCATCTCGCGGTTCGCGCCGTGCGCGTGCCGGCGGCCCGTCACGGTGTACGCCTCGACCGGCTCGGCCTTGCCCTTCACCTCGACGCCGCCCCGCGAGTCCACGTCGAACAGCGACTCGATCAGCCGGTAGGTCTCGGCTGTGATCTGAACGGTTCCCGGTTCGGCGGTTTGCTCCATGCGGGCGGCGACGTTCACCGCGTCACCCATCGCGGTGTACTCGAGCCGCAGGTCCGACCCGACCTGTCCGACCATCACCGGGCCGGTATGGATCCCGACACGGACGTCCAGGTCGAGCCCATGGCGCGCGCGGATGTCCTCTTTATAGGTGGCGATGCCGGAGATGATGTCGAGGCCCGCGCCGACAGCACGCTGCGGGTCGTCCTCGTGGGCGATCGGCGCGCCGAAGAACGCGAAGATGGCGTCACCCATGAGCCGCGCGAGCGTGCCCTCGTAGCGGTAGACCGGAGCGATCAGGCGCTCGAACGCGCCGTTCATGATCTCGGTCCAGTCCTCGGGGTCCATCGTCTCCGCCATCGCGGTGGAGCCCTTAACGTCGCAGAACAGCATCGTGACGACGCGGCGTTCCCCCTCCATCGCGCGGCCCGCGCGGGCGGCCTCAAGCTTGGCGAGCAGCTCGCGCGGCAGGAAGGGATCGAGCTCGCCGGCTCCGGTTGCGTCCAGCCGGTTCCCGCAGGCGTTGCAGAATCGAGAGCCTTCGGGATTGCTCGTGCCGCACGCCGGGCAGTTCACCTGCCGAACGATACCGGGCGTCGCGCCGGGCCATCGTCGGTCGCTTGGCACGTGGGACACCACCAGACCGTCCGCGCCTGCTCGCCGAGGCGCTCGGCTCGGATCGGCGTCCGGCATCGCGGGCACGCGCGGCCCGCTCGGTCGTACGCCGCGAGGCCCGAGGGGATCGTTCGGCGCGGGCGACCGATGTTGGCGCGGAGCAAGCGATGCGCCGTCGTGTAGAGCGTGCGGCGGACGTCCGGTCCGACGTCCGCGAGTCGTACGCGCGGCGCGACACGCTCGGCCCACAGGACCTCCGAGCGATAGACGTTCCCGATGCCGCTCGCCGAACGCTGATCGAGCAGCACGACGCCGATCGGGGTGTCTGGATCGAGCCCACCCAGGCGGAGCTCGATCTCGTCGAGGTCGATGGTCTCGTCGCACAGGTCGGGGCCGAGCGTCCGCAAGACGGGATGCCGTCGAAGTTCCGCGTCGGTCAAGAGCTCGACGGTCGGCGTTCCGCCGACGACCGCCGAGGCGCGCTGTGTGGAGAGCCTCGCGAGCAGCCCACGGCCTGGGGGACCGCCGCGCGGCACAGCCCGACCCGGCGATCGCTCCACGCGCCACCACCCGTCCATCCCGAGATGCGTGTGCAGCGTGACGCCGCCGTCGAACCCGACGAGCAGATGCTTGCCGCGCGCGGTGACGTGCATCGGACTGCCGGGCGCCGGCTGCGGGCCCCGAACACGGGGTCCTTCGAACGAGGCAAGGGCATCGCTGCCGAACGCGGTGCGGAGCCGCTCGGCGGCCCCGTGGATCGTGTCGCCCTCGGGCACGGCTCAGCCTCGGAGCGTCACGCCGCGGTAGTCCTCCGCGAAGCCGGCCGCGCGGAGCGCCTCGAGCGCCGGGTGCTCCCACACCGGCACGGCGTCCACCCTCCGAAGCTCGATGCGACGGACGCGCCCGTCCTTCACGAGCGCGGCGAGCGCATCGGCCCAGACGCCCGGCTCGGCGCCGCCGAAGGTCGTCAGCGTCTTGCCGCCTCGTTCGAGGAATGCGACGGGCTCGCCTTGGTGGATCAGCACGAACGCGCCGGCTGTCCGCGAGGGACGGCCGGCTGACTCGGGCCACGGCAGCATCGCCCCGAACGGCTGCGCCGGGTCGGCGGCGGACAACGTGAGGATCTCCGCGTCGGGAGCGGGGTCTCGCACCGCGCGCAGCCGGTCGATCGCGCCCGGCAGCGCGAACTGCGCCGCGCCGAGGCCGGCGACGAAGTAGCCCCGCCGAACGGTCCCGGACGCCTCCATCGCGCGGAGCACCGGATAGACGGCGGCGAACCCACCAGGGACGTCTTCGGCGAGGGTCGCCTCACGTGTCAACACCCCGTGCCGGTCGAGCAATTGCATCGCGAGCGCGTGCGCGCGCTCCGTCGGCGACGGTTCGGCGGCGAGCCGCTCGACGAGCGACCATCTGCCGGCACCCGCCGGCGGGCCAGACACACGAAGGGCGCCGGGGCGAGGACGGCCGGTGCCATGCCCGCGGCGACGACCGCTGTTGCCTCGGACGAACGACCGCAACGGGGCGAGCGTGTCGTTCGTGAGCTCGCCGGCCCATACCAGATCCCACAACGCTCGTAGCACCACCTGTTGGTCGGCGATGCCTGAGGCCGAGAACAGATCTGGCCAGAACGAGGCGCCGCGCTCGGAGAGGTGCGCCCGGATGGCGTCGTGCACGGCGCCCACGGGCCGGTCGTCGGGCGCAGCCCGCATCAGCACGCCGGCGCGCTCGCGGAACAGGAGCGTCACTCGCCCGTCGCTCGCGCCGATGGAACCGCGGCCGATCCAGACGACCTCGCCCGACGCCACCAAGCCGTCGAGATCCGTCGGCCGGAACCCGTTGACGCGGGCGGGAAGCACGTCGGCCTCGAGGATCGACGCCGGGATCGACGCTCCCTGGAGGCGGCCGATCGTCTCGATCAACGCGTCGACGCCGCCGCGCGGGCGGTCGGCGCCCTGCCACGCGGGCACGAACCGGGCGAACGCCGACGGATCGACCGGCTCGACCTCGCGACGCAAGCGCGCGAGGGAACGCCGCCGGATCCGACGCAGCACGTCGGGGTCGCACCATTCCCGGTCGCGTCCGCCGGGGCGGAACTCGCCGTGCAGCACGCGTTCGGCCGACTCGAGCGTCTCGAGCGAGGCGCGAACGCGGTCGAGGCCGGCCCCAAGGCGAGTCGCGACGTCGTGCGCCTCGAACGGACCGTGGGTCCGCGCGTAGCGCGCGACGAGCACCTCGAGCGGCCGCCCCTGCGGATCGGTCGGTTCGGTGAACGCCGCCGGGACGCCGATCGGGATCGTGACGCCGAGGGCATCACGCAAGCGTCCGGCGTCTTCGACGGCGGCGATGCGCGGCTCGCCCGCGACGCGAACCTCGATCGCGCGACCCTCCGCGACGAGCTGCGCGGCCCATCCGTCTACGTCGCCATCGGTTCGGCTCGCGATCTCGTCGATGCGGAGCGGGCCGAGCTCGCGCAACAGGTCGTGCACACCGTCGAGGCCGCGAGCGTGGCGCCCGTCGGCGAGCCGCTGGAGCTCGAGCTCGACCTCGTCGAGCGCGGCCGGGTCGAGGAGCTCGCGCAGGTCCTCCGCCCCGAGGAGCTCGCGCAACAGATCGCGATCGAGCGCCAGGGCCGCGGCGCGTCGCTCGGCGAGCGGCGTCTCCGACTCATACATCGAGACGGCGAGCCACTTGAACAGCAGCGACTGCGCGAACGGCGACGCATGATCCGTATCGACGCCCGCCACGCGGACACGGCGCGACCGGACGCCGGCCATCAGCTCTTGCAGGGCAGGCACGTCGAAGTAGTCGCGGAGGCACTCCCTGGTCGCCTCGAGCAGGATCGGAAACTCAGGGTGTGCGCTTGCCGCCGCGAGCAGGTCGGCGCTCCGTTGTCGTTGTTGCCACAGCGGCGTCCGCATGCCGGGCCTGCGCCGCGGGAGAAGGAGCGCCCGGGCCGCCGCCTCGCGGAACACCGCGGCGAACAGCGGCGTTCCGGGCAGCACGTCGATGACTGCGTCGGCGACCTCGTCGGGGTCGAAGAGCAGCATCTCCATCGGGAGGGTCTCAACCGCCTCGGGCAGTCGAAGCACGATCCCGTCGTCGGTCCACATCACCTGCGCGCCCGGCCCGAACCGGTCGGTGAGTCGCGCTTCGATCGCGAGGCCCCAGGGCGCGTGGACGCGCGAGCCCCATGGCGTGAGGATGCAGATCCGCCAGTCGCCGAGCTCGTCGCGGAACCGTTCGATGACGATGGTGCGGTCGTCGGGAACGGCGGAAGCCTCTGCCTGCTCGTCGACGTACTCGACGAGGTTCCGGGCGGCGCGCTCGTCGAGACCGAGATCGCGCCCGAGCTCCGCCAAGGCGTCGTCGCGGTGCTTCGATCGCAGCTCGCGGGTGAACTGCCCGATCTTCCGACCGAGCTCGGCCGGGCGCCCCGGGCCCGGCGCCTTCCAGAACGGAAGCTTGCCGTGCTCGCCCGGCGCGGGCGTCACGATCACACGGTCGCGGGTGATGTCCTCGATCCGCCACGAGCTCGCTCCCAACAGGAAGACCTCGCCGCGGCGCGACTCGTACACGCATTCCTCGTCGAGCTCGCCAACGCGCGACCCCTCGGCAGTGAAGACGCCGAACAGACCACGGTCCGGGATCGTGCCGCCCGACGTGACCGCGATGCGTCCCGCGCCCTCGCGAGCCCGCACCGTGCCGCCGGCGCGGTCCCAGACCACCCGAGGGCGGAGCTCCGCGAAGGCGTCGGACGGGTATCGGCCGGCGAGCAGATCGAGCACGCCGAGGAACACGTCCTCCGTGAGATCGGCGAAGCTGGCGGTGCGACGCGCGGTCGCGAACAGGTCGTCGACGTGCCACGTGTCGACGGCGGTCATCGCGACGATCTGCTGTGCGAGCACGTCCAGCGGGTTGCGCAGGTAGTGCGTCGCCTCGATGTCGGCGCGCAACATGCTCTCCGTCACGACCGCCATCTGCAGCAGGTCGCCGCGGTATTTCGGGACAAGCTTCCCGACGCTCGGCGCGCCGACCTGATGGCCTGCTCGTCCGATCCGTTGCATGCCGGTCGCCACCGAGCCGGGCGACTCCACCTGGACCACGAGGTCGACCGCGCCCATGTCGATGCCGAGCTCGAGCGACGACGTCGCAACGATCGCCCGGAGCTGGCCCCGCTTGAGCGCGTCCTCCACCTCGGTGCGTTGCTCGCGCGCGAGCGAACCGTGGTGTGCGCGAGCCAGGTCTTCTTCGGCGAGCTCGTTCAACCGGGCGGCGAGGCGTTCGGCCGACCGACGGTCGTTCACGAAGACGATCGTCGAGCGATGGTCGCGGATCAGCTCGAGGAGCACCGGGTGGATCGAGGGCCAGATCGACGTCCGGTCGGCCCCGAGCGCGGGGTTGCCCATCGGCGTCGCGGATCCGGCACTCGGCGTTCCGACGGACCCCATGTCCTCGATGGGGACGACGACCTCGAGGTCGAGCGTCTTGCGGATCCCCGCATCGATCACCGCGACCGGCCGCGGCCTTTCGGGACCGTCGAAGCCCCCGAGGAACGTCGCGATCTCCTCGAGCGGTCGTTGCGTGGCGGAAAGGCCGATGCGCTGTGGACGTCGCTCGGCGATCGTCTCGAGGCGCTCGAGCGACAGCATCAGGTGGGCGCCTCGCTTCGTGGCGGCCACCGAGTGGATCTCGTCGACGATGACGGTGTCGACCGAGCGGAGTGTCTCGCGCGCCTGCGAAGTCAGCATCAGATAGAGCGACTCGGGCGTGGTGATCAGGATGTCGGGCGGCTCCCTGATCAACCGGCGCCGTTCGCGCGCGTCCGTGTCACCCGTGCGCACGCCCACCGTCGGGATGTGCGCGAGCGCAGCCCCTTCACGCTCGGCCGCGTGCTGGATGCCCGCGAGCGGCGCCCGCAGGTTCTTCTCGATGTCGATCGCGAGCGCGCGGAGCGGCGATATATAGAGGACTCGCGTCCGGGCTTCACGTGCGGGTGGTGCGGTGGACGATAGGCGGTCGATGGCCGCGAGGAACGCTGCAAGCGTCTTGCCGGAGCCGGTCGGAGCGAGCAGCAGCGTGTGCTCCCCGCGGCCGATCGCCGGCCACGCCTTGGCCTGCGCGTCGGTAGGTTGCTCGAACGAGGCCTCGAACCAGGCGCGAACAGCGGGGGAGAAGGGCAACGCACTCACGGCCATCCAACCGTACCTGCTGATGCTGACTTCGTGGATGGAGCGAGGGTCACTGCTCGACCATCCCGCGGACGCAGGCAAGACGCCTCGGACGGTGACGAAAGTCTCCGGAACGCAGAGCAGCAGCTCGGTGACGTATCGCCCGACGGAGTCGCCGAGTGCGCTGCCGGAGCGCGCTAGTCCTGCTCGTACTTGAACGAGATGTTCACGCGCGAGCGGTACTGGGTGACGCGGCCGTCCTCGATCGTGACGTCGAGCTTGACGACCTCGCCGACCCGCAGATCACGAACCGTCTGTGCCGCCGTCTCGACCGCGTGGCGCGTCGCGTCCTCCCAGGATTCACTGCTCGTGCCGATCACCTCGGTCACGCGATAGATGCTGTCCGCCATCTGTGCCTCCCTTCCTGTGGTCCGCCTGATCCGGCGGAATGACGTTTCAGGCGGTGAACCGAGCGCCCAGCTCGAGCACGACCTCGGCGACGAGTTCCACGTCTTGTTCTCGAGCGCGCCAGTTCACGATCGCCGGGCGGAACGCGACCCGGCCGCCGTACACGGTCGAGCCGAAGAAGACGCGGCCGTCGGTGATCGCGACCTCGCCGATCCTCCGGTTGAGCGCGTCGAGCTCGGGACCGTCCTTCGAACCGGCCGGGCGGTAGCGGAAGCACACGACGTTGAGCGGCACGTCGGCCAGCCGCTCGAGCTCGGGCGCCTGGTCAACGACCCGGGTAAGATGCTGCGCGAGGTCGAGGTCGTGCTCGACGATCGCGCGATGCCCCTCGCGACCGTACGCGCGGAGCGTCGCCCACACGGGGAACGACCGCGCGCGGCGCGACATCTCCGGCCCGCGGTAGCCCCAGTTCGGCTGCGGCTCGTCGACATCCGGCAGGTACGCTGCTCCGGCGCCGCCAAAGACGGCGGGCAGCAGCGCCTGGTCGTGGACGAAGGCGAAGCCGTTCTCGTACGGCACGTTGAGCCACTTGTGGCCGTCGGCGATCACCGAGTCGGCTCGTTCGACCCCTTCGACCAGGTGCTTGGTACGCGACGACAGCCCGGCGAACAGCCCGAACGCTCCGTCGACGTGGAACCAGGCGTCGTATCGCTCCGCGAGGTCGGCCATCTCGTTGAGCGGATCGAAGTCGCCCGCGTTCACCTCGCCGGCGCTCCCGATCACGATCGCTGGGCCGCCGTCGAGGTCCCGGAGCTTCGCCTCCATCGCGGCGAGGTCCACGCGACCGACATCGTCACGCGCGAGCTTCTGCACGCGTGCGCGGCCCACGCCGAGCATCCCGAGCGCCTTGATGTCGCTCGGATGCGTGTAGCCGCCGCCGAGCACGGTGACTGGCGGCGCTGCCGCCACGCCGAGCTCGTCGACGTCGATCCCGGTGCGCTCGGCGCACCACCGGCGCGCGCACGCGAGCGCCACGAAGTTGGCCATGGTCGCGCCCGTCGTCAGGACGCCGCCCATCGACGCGGGCAAGCCGAACAACTCCTTCAACCACTCGATCGAGACTTGTTCCAGCCGCGCGGCGAGCGGTGTCGACACCCACGCGCCGGGGTTCTGATCGGTGGTTGCGGCCAGCCAGTCGGCGCCCAGCGACGCCGGCGTCGCGCCGCCATCGACGAAATGGAAGAACTTCGGCCCGGCCGAGTGCACCGCGCCATCGAACCCGGCGACGAGCTCCTCGAGGGCTTGGATCGCGCCGACGCCTTGCTCGGGAAGCGGCCCGCCGAAGGTCGCGGCGACCTCGTCGGCGCGGGGGTCTCGAACCGGGCGGTCGGCGAGCGTGTCGAGGTACTCGGCCGCCTCGCGCGCGGTGAAGTCGACGACCTTCTGGAGCTCGGCCGGGTCCGGCATGCCCATGGCCCCCGAGTCTACGAGCGCGGGTCCGGAGGCAGGACCGCGCATATCCTGGGTGGATGGACCACGACCGGCCGCTCATCGCCGTTCCCGCGTACCGGCTCGGGCCCGGCCGCGTGGAGCGGTGGCCCGATGGCGGCTACGGCGTGCCCGCCCCGTACCTCGACGCGCTTCGGAGAGCCGGTGCGCGGACCGCGATCCTCGCGCCGGGCGAGGTGGCGGAACCCGGCGAACTCCTCGAGCCCTTCGACGGCTTGCTGCTCGTCGGTGGAGGCGACGTCGATCCTGTGCGGTACGGCGCCGAGCGCGGGGCGCACGACTACGGCGTCGATCCGCAGCGCGACTCGTTCGAGATCGCGCTCGTGCATGCCGCCGATCGAGCGGCGATGCCGACCCTGTGCATCTGCCGCGGCGCGCAAGTGCTGAACGTGGCGTTCGGTGGGACGTTGCATCAGCACCTGCCCGAGATCGACGGGCTGCTCGAGCACGGCGTGCCGCTCGACGGCACAACATCTATGCATGATGTCGAGACGGCGCAGCAGACGAAGCTCGGCGGCGCGACCGCCGCAGGATCGCTCCGCTGCTCGTCGCATCATCACCAGGGCATCGCGTCGGTCGGGACGGGCCTCACCGTCTCCGGACACAGCAGCGACGGACTGGTCGAGGCGATCGAGCGCGAGATGCCCGAGCCCGGATGGCTCCTCGGCGTCCAGTGGCATCCGGAAGAGACGGCGGCCGCTGATCCGTCGCAGCAGGGATTGTTCGACACGCTGGTTCGGCTGGCGGGAGATCGGGCCGTCAGCGCGAGCGCGACGTAGCCGTCAGACGCGTTCGCCGCCCACGAACGTCGCGGCAACGTGGCGCCAGTACGCGGCGATCGGTTCGACTGGCGCGAGCGAGCTGAGCTCTTCGCCCGGAGCGTCATGCACCTGGAGCTCGAACGAGCCCGTGTACGCCGGACCGGTCTCGACGTCTCGCGAGCGCAGGACGACCAGCTCGTCGAGCGCGTCGCCGCCACCGTCGATCGCCGGCATCCACCGCGAGTGCAGCATCGGCAGCGCGTTGACGAACCCAGCCGTGTCGGCGTTGCCTTCGATCGTGAAGACGGCGTCGATGAGCCGGCGGTCGTTCGCGGCGAGCGTCGCGCCGATGCGCCCACCCGGCTCCAACCGCGGCCCCGCCTTGCCGATCGACGTCGGCCGCGTCATCCAGATCGACCCGAGCTTCTTCGGATAGCCCTGGAACCAGCCGCGGGCCAGCGCGAAGTCCTTGTCGACCCAGATCAGGATGCACCGCGAGTACGTCTCGCCGTTGTGGCGGCATCGCACGACGATGAACGCCTCCTTGTATTGGGAGCGCACGGGATCGAGCAGTTCCGCGCCGTCGTCGCTGCACGATTGCCAGTCCGCGAAGACGACGGCGACCGCATCGGGGTCGTCCTCGGCGGGCTCGACGCCGGCCGGCAGCCATCGCCGGACGGACCCCGCGGCCGCGCGGTATTCCATCGTCAGGACGTCGCCCGAGTAGTGCCACGGGGGAGCGGGAACGAGCGACGCCGCGCCTTCGGGTGAGCGTGGCGCGAGGAAGCCGCGGAGCTCAGCCATCGGGGCGGATAATACGTCGATGGAGACGCGCCGCATCGTTCTGCAAGGTCGTCCCGTGACGGTGACCCGCGAAGGCGACGAGCTCGTCACCGACGACGGCGAGCGCGTCGCGATCGACGCGGGACAGCACCTTCCTCCCACCGAGCCGTCGAAGATCATCTGCGTGCATCTCAACTACGAGAGCCGGCGCGCCGAGTTCCAGGCGACGCTCGCGGCGGCCCCGACGTATTTCCACAAGCCGGTGAGCGCGCTCAACCATCACGAGGGCGATGTGGTGCGGCCCCCTCGATGCCGCTACCTCAACTACGAGGGCGAGATCGCGATCGTGATCGGCCAGCGCACGCTGCATGTCTCGCCCAGCGAGGCCGAACAACGGATCCTCGGCTACACGGTCGCGAACGATTACGGGTTGCACGACTTCCGCGACACCGATGCGGGCTCGATGCTTCGCGTGAAGGGCTCCGACACGCTGTGTCCGCTCGGACCGGGCCTCGTCACCGACTGGGACTTCCGCGGCAAGCAGATCGAGACCCGCGTCAACGGTGAGATCCAACAGGCAGGATCGACCGACGAGATGATCTGGGACATGCCGTATCTCGTCGCTGACATCGCGCGCACCATCACCCTTGAGCCCGGCGACGTGATCCTCTCGGGCACGCCGGCCAACTCGCGTCCCGTGGAGCCCGGCGACGTGGTTGAGGTCGAGGTTGAGGGCTTAGGAACGCTGCGGAACACGATCGTCGAGGGTGACGTCGCGGTCCGCGACGATGTCGGCGCGCAGCCGAGCTCCTCCGAAGAGGTCGAATCGACGGCGTTCGGCGGCGACTGGGAGTTCCGCGGCATCCGTCCGCCCATGAAAACCTGACCCGGAGTATGCTCGGCCGAGGTAGATAGTTCGTATCCAAAGGAGTCGACCGAGGGAGTCGACCAAGGGAGTCGACCAAGGGAGTCGAGTGGAGACGAACGGAACACGGCTTCGACTGCTGTGGTCGGACATCCACGGCATCGAGCGAGGCAAATACCTCTACGGCAACTGGGCGGAGCGTGGACGCGCCAACTTCTGTCTCGCGACCTTCCCGCTCACGTTCGACCGAGAGATCCTGCCGATCGAAGGGCTTGCCTTCGACGTCGGACTGCCCGACCTCGAAGCGACGATCGAGCCAGACAGCTTGCGGACCGGTTGGGAGCCGGAGACGACCGTCGGGATCGGGCGGCTCAGCCGGCTCGACGCGCCGCTCGCCGTCGATCCGCGGCATCTGTTGGAACAAGCCGTCGCCTCGTGGATCGCGCGCGGCCTCACGCCGCAGATCGCGTTCGAATTCGAGTTCTACTTGTTGCGACCGGATGGCGAGGATGGCTGGCTCCCACTCTCCACGCCGGGCTCACGCGTGTACGGAACAGGCATGGCCGTCGACCCAGACGGTGTCGTCGCCGAGATCGTCGCTGCGGCTGCTGCGGCCGGTCTGGATGTCGAGGCGTGGTGCACCGAGTTCGACGATTCGCAGTTCGAGGTCAACATCCGCTACCGCGACGCCGTCACCGCGGCCGACGACGCGTTCCTGTTCCGCGTGCTTGCGCACGAGATCGCCACGTCGCGTGGGCATCGCGCCACGTTCATCGGGCGGCCGTTCGCCGAACGCGGTGGCTCGGGTCTGCACGTGAACATCAGCTTCTGGGACGCAGCCGGCACCAACGTGCTCTACGACCCGAGCGATGCCGAGGGCCTGAGCGATCTGGCGCGGAACTGCATGGCCGGGATGCTGGCCCATCACGAAGGAACGGCGGCGATCCTGGCGCCGACCGTGAACGCCTACAAGCGCCTGCTGCCCGACATGATGAACGGCTACTGGGCGAACTGGGGGCACGACGATCGCACGGTGGCGATCCGGATCGGTCCCGACCGGGGTGACTCGACCCGCCTGGAGAACCGTGTGCCCGACGGCGCGTGCAACCCGTACCTCGCGGCTGCGGCCCTGCTCCACGCCTGCCGGTTCGGCGTCGAGGACGCGATGACGATGCCCCCCGCACAGCCGATCGCGGCGCAGCCGACCGGCGATCACATCCCGGCGACGCTGGAGGCCGCCGTCGAGGCGATGGGCCGCGACGACCGGCTGTGCGACGCACTCGGGGCGCCGTTCGTCGATGCGTTCTCGCAGCTCAAGCTCGCAGAGTGGAAGCGGTACACGGAAGCGGTGGACGATCCGGCCACGTCGGATCCGACGCCGTGGGAGCTCGACTACTACACCCCGTTCTTCTGATGGAGCGTTCGTGACGGCCGTCCTCGATGGGATCGATCTGGCCGATCCCGACAACTTCGTCGACGGGGTGCCCTACGACTGGTTCCGGCGACTGCGCGAGGAAGCGCCGGTCGCGTGGCATCCCGAGCCGGGATCGAACGCCGGATTCTGGGCGGTCACGCGCTACGACGACCTCGTCGCGATCCACATGGATTGGGCGACGTATTCGTCCGAGGTCGGCGCCGTCTCACTGGAAGAGCTCGATCCCGAGCAGCTCGAGATCCGGCGGTCCATGCTCGAGACCGACCCGCCACGGCACACGAAGCTCCGGTCGATCTGCGCCAAGCGGTTCAGCGCGCGCGGGGTGGGGCAGTACGCCGACTGGATCCGAGACGTCGCACGCGAGGTGCTCGATGCGGCGCTGCTGAGCGACGAACCCTTCGACTTCGTCGGCTCGATCAGTCGCGAGCTGCCGATCCGGTTCCTATGCTCGATCTTCACCGTGCCGCAAGAAGATGCGCCGCAGCTGATCTCGTGGGGCGACAAAATGATCGCGAACCAGGACCATGAGCTGTCCGCCGCGGTCATCGACAAGGTCGACACCGAGGAATACCGACTGCTGCCGTTCCGCTCGCCGGTCGCACGGGACGTGTTCGCGTACGCAGATGCGCAGGCCGACGAGCGACGTGCAGAACCGAGCGACGATGTGATCCAGGCGCTCGTCACCGCCCAGAACGAAGGCGTGCTGAACGAGCGCGAGTTCCACAACTACTTCTCGCTGCTGATGATCGCGGGCAACGAAACGACGCGGCACACGATCAGCGCCGGGATGCTGGCGCTGATGGCGAACCGCGACCAGATGCAGCTGTTGACCGACGAGCCCGAGCGCATCCCCCTGGCCGTCGAAGAGATCCTTCGGTGGGCGACGCCGGTGCTGCATTTCCGCCGGACGGCGACCCGCGACGTCGAGCTGCGTGGGGAGACCATCCACGCTGGCGACAAGGTCGTAACGTGGTACATCAGCGCCAACCGCGACGAGGACGCCTTCGACGAGCCGGGCGCGTTCGACGTGACGCGCAAGCCGAACGACCACGTCACGTTTGGTCCGGGCGGTCCGCACTTCTGTCTCGGCGCGCACCTGGCACGCCTCGAGGCCACGATCCTGTTCGAGGAGCTGCTCCCGCGGATCCGGTCCATCGAGCTCGCCGGCCCGACCGAACGCATCCGCTCGAACTTCGTCAACGGCATCAAGCGGATGCCGGTGCGGATCGAAACGCGCTAAGACCCGTCGCGGTCCTGGACGCTTCGTGACAACGATCTGAGCAACGACGCCAAACGGTCTTGATCGCGCTCGCCGAGCGTGCCGGCGATCGCCGTTTCCTCGGCGTTGAATCTCGGGAACAGGTGCTCGATCGTCGTGCGACCGGCCGGGGTGAGCGACACGAGGACACTCCGACCGTCGTCCGGGTCGGCGCGACGGGCGATCCACCCGCGGGCGTCGAGGGTCCGCAGCACCCCGGTCGCCGTCGGACGGCTGATCCCGACGGCCTCGGCGAACGCGTTCGCGCCGAGCTCTCCCCAGACCCACAGGACCCAGAGCGCGACGAACCCGGTCCACGACACTCGTTCGGTCGCGAGCACCTTCCCCTCCATATGCCGGCGAACCGCGGCCGCGCTCCGGAACAGATTCGAGATCGCCCACATCGCGCGGAAGTCCAGCTGCCGGTCGCCGAGCGTCTCCAGAACCTTGCGTTCTGCGGGCAGCAGGTCGTCCGCGCTCATGCCGCGCCCGACATCAGCCGGCCGCCGAGCTCACGGGCAACGTCCAAGATCGCCTCGACGTCTTCATCGGTGGTTCGGAAGTTCACGAAGCACGGACGGAGCCACACCTCGCCGTCGATCAGCGCCGACGCGAGGTAGATCCGGCCGTCGGACTGGATCGCGTCGGCGAGCCGCTGGTTGTGCGCATCGACCGCGACGCCCGTTGGCGCATGCCGGAAGGGCACGATCGAGAGCTGCGGAGGAGCTTCGAATACCTCGAAGTCCTCGCTCGACTGCGCCCGGCGGTAGAGCAGGTCGGCCTCTTCCAGGTTGCGGGCGATCGCGTCGCGGAACTGCTGAGCCCCGTGGGCACGGAAGGCCAGCCACGCCTTGAGCGCGCGGAACGGCCGCGAGTACTCGAGGGTGATATCGGCAGCGTGCAGTTCGTGCTGCTGGTGGGGGAGATACCCCTGCTCGTGCGAGAACGACTCCTCGAAGGCATCCCCGTGTCGGCTCATGACGACGCCGCACGCCTTGGGCAGGTAGAGCCATTTATGCGCGTCGACCGAACACGAGTCGGCGCGAGCCAGCCCGGCGAACACCTCGGGACGGATCGCCGCGGCCGGAAGTCCGTAGGCGCCGTCGACGTGGAGCCAAACCTCGGCTGCTTCGCAGGCATCCGCGACCGCGTCCAGATCGTCGACCGCGCCGGTCAAGGTCGTGCCGGCCGACGCCACGACGGCCACGGGCGTCGCGCCGTCGGCTCGGTCGGCTGCGATCGCGTCCGCCAGCAGGTCTGGGCGCATCCGTCGGAGCGGATCCAGCGGGATCGCACGCAACCGGTCCGACCCGATGCCCAGCAGCTCCACTGCACGGGTCACCGAGTAGTGAACCTCCTCCGAGCAGTACACGACGGGGCGCTGGCCGCCGAGTCCGGCGTGCCGCGACCCCGGCAACGCGCGTTCGCGCGCGGCCGCCAGCGCCGTCAGGTTGCTGATGGTTCCACCGCTGGTGAAGGCGCCCGTCGCCACGGGATACCCGACGAACGATCCGATCCAGCGCACCGCCTGCTGTTCCACAACGGTCGCCGCCCGCGCGTCGACCGCGAGGTTGATGTCGTACGTGTGCGCGAGCAGGTCGCCGATCGCGCCGATCGGCAGCCCGCTCGACCCGATGAAGGCAAAGTACCGCGGCCGTGGCTGTGCGATCGATTCGTCCAGGATCCGTGCCGCATCGTCGAGCGCCTCATGGACAGGCACGGGCTCTTCCGGCAATCCCGCCCTGATCAACGCGCGGACGCGATCGTCCAGCGGCGGCTCCTCCGGGCGGAACCGGTCGAACGACCCCCATGCTTCTTCGACGAGCCGCGCCGCGTGCGCCAGCGCCTCCTCGCGAGGGGCGTCGAGGCGCAGCGGCCGCTCGTCGTCGGTCATCCGATCCCTTCCGCGCGCACGCCGGCCGGATTGATCCCGTCCGCCTCGTCGGAGCGGAGCTCGTCGAGGACGCTGCTCGCCGGCGCCCGTCCCTTCATCACGAACGCGACGATCAGGCCGAGGACCGCCCACACCGCGACGTACTCCCAGACCAGGTTGAACGGCGACGGCTGCTTGTAGATTCCGCCGAAGACGGCGGCGACCGAGATCGCGACGCCGATCAGCGCCGCGATCACGACGCCGACGTAGTTCGCGCCCTCGCGCAAGCCCCAGAACGAGCCCAGCGCGAGGAGCCCGTAGACGACCATCAGCGCGAACCCACCGAACGTCGACAGCCACAGGAACATGTCGAAGAAGTGCGGGCTCGGGCTCGCGCTCGCGAACACCGAGTCTGCGAACTGCGCGATGCCGACCATGATCAGCGACACCGCCTCGACGAAAATGATCGCCGCGACCGGCGTGCCACGGCGATGAGCGACCGCCGCCAGGCCGCCCGGGATCCGCCGGTCGCGCGCCAACGCGAACACGCCGCGTGCGGACGCGACCGCCGCACCCAGTCCAACCGCGAGGATGTCGAGGAGCACCACGACCTCGAGCACCTTCAGGATGAAGTCCGAGCCGTACCCTCCTGCCGCCGTCGGTGATCCGAGTGCGAACAACGGCGCGGCGGCGACGGCGGGATCGGTGATGACGGAGAGGTCTTGCCCGAACCCGACGATCTGCGCGTAGGCCGCGATCAGGTAGAACACCGTCGCGATCAACACCGTGTACAGCACCGCGCGAGGGATCGACCGCTTCGGCTCGGCCGTTTCTTCCCCCAGGTTCGCCGCCGTCTCGAACCCGACGAAGATCAACACGCCGTACAGGACGCCGAACATGATGCCGCTCCATCCGTCCGCGGCCGAGCTCGGCTTGAACGGCTCGAGGTTCGTGTTCGGCGCATCCACGATCACCTTGACGAAGAACGCGAGCACCACGACGGCCGACGCGAGCGCCAGTGTCAGCTGCGCCCGGGTCGAGATGTGAACGCCGAGGTACTGCACCAGGAACACCGCCGCGACGAAGATGAGGCTCCAGCCCCACATCGGCAAGGGCGACGTGGACGAAAGCACGCCCGGAACCGCCGGGTCGACGGTGAAGATCACGTCGTGGACGTACCAGCCGACCAGGCACGCGATCGCCGACGCCAGGACCGTGGTGCCGCCGTAGTAGATCCAACCGGCGAACGCGCCCGCTCGGCCGCCCAGACCGTTCGACACGTAGTCGTAGAGCGAGCCAGCCGCGTGTACCCGCTTCGCATACTGCGCGACGATCCAGCCGAGCGCGAACGTCCCGATCGCCGCGAGCAGCACGGCGAGCGGCGTCGCAACACCCGCGCCCTTGCCCGACGCGCTCACTCCCGCGATCAGCGGGATCAGGAACGCCGCCGAGAACACGGGTCCCATGAACCCGACCGATTGCGAGATGCAGTCCACCAGCCGAAGCCGCTTCGCGCCGAGGCGCTCGTAGCCCAGCTTCTCCTCCGGCATGTCCGCCATGGAGTCCCCCTCTCCCGCCGCTAGGCGGCCGCGTCCGTCCACCCTTCCGCGGGACGCTCGAACCACACGTGCACCTGCCCGGTGCCGACCGATGCCTCGTATTCGCTGAATAGCTCGCCCGGCGCACGACACTCGGCGCCGCCCATCGCCGCGGCCATCATCAGGTAGTGACCGAAATGGCCCTCGGGGTAGGCCTTCCGGTAGGTCGGCATGTTGTCGATCACGCCGGCGTGGTCGCCCTTCTGCATCAGCTCGAGCACGCGCATGTCGGCGTCGTAGTACGCGCGATCGTAGATGTTGTCCGGCGCCCGCTGGGCCTCACGCTGCCGGAGCTCCTTGAACCCGAAGAACCGGTGCGTCATGCCGCCCGAGGCGAGCAACACAACACGGCGGTCGCTCTCGGCGATCGCCTGCCCGATCAGCGACCCGAGCAGCAGGAAGTCGTCGGTGTCGCAGCATTGGTTGAGCGCGACACTCAGCCAGCTCGTGTCGGGGTCGCCGAGGAACGACCAGATGTTGACTGTGCCGTAGAAGATCGGCAGGTACGGGTCGTCGGACGCGAGGATCCAACAGTCGTCACGGCCCTCGGCCTGCGCGGCGATCCGCTTCGCGAGGTCAGGGTCGCCCGGCATGTCGTACGGGATCTGGCGCATGCCCCGTGGGAGCTCGCTGCTCGTGAACAGGCCCTGTCGCCGGTCCTGTGCGGTCACGATGTGCTCGAACGTCGACTCCCAGTGTGTGTCGAAGACGATCACCGTGTCCGGCTTCAGCCGATCGATGCACTCGCTCTTCATCCGTTGCAGGCCTGGGACCAGGGAGATCTCCTTGCCGTCGTTGAGCTCGAGCCGGACGTCCTCCGGCAGCATGATCGTCGGAACGTGCGCGACCAGCGCCGCGCCCACCACCTCACCCATCAGTCCTCCTCACCCGCCGGACGGCGGCGCTGTCACGACGTTCTTCACGTCTGCGTAGAAGTCGAAGCTCCAGCGACCCCCCTCGCGGCCGATCCCTGAGTTTCGCGACCCGCCGAACGGCGCGTCGAGATCGCGCACGAAGAAGCAGTTGACCCACACAGTGCCGGCGACGAGCTGCTCGCCGACCCGTCGCGCGCGCGCCTCGTCGCCCGTGTAGACGGTCGCGGCCAGGCCGTAATCGGTGCTGTTGGCGAGCTCGATCGCCTCCGCCTCGTCACGGAACGGCTGCGCCGTCAGCACGGGTCCGAAGATCTCCCGCGTCAACAGCGGCGAGCCATCCGGCACATCGACGAAGACGGTCGGCCGGTAATAGAGCCCGCCGAGATCCTCGTTCGGACCGCCTCCGACGAGCGCCCTCGACCCTTCGTCGTGTCCGGCCCGGACGAACCCGTCGACGCGCTCGAAGTGTTCGCGGCTGATGAGCGGCCCGATGTCGGTCGGCTCGTTGCGAGGGTCGCCGACGACAACGCGGGCCGCTACCTCAGCGAGACGTTCGAGGAAGTCGTCGTAGATCGAGGACTCGATCAAGAGACGGGTACCGGCAAGGCAGACCTGGCCCGCGTTGTCGAACTGGCCGACCGCCTGGTTCAGCGCCGCGCCCCGGTCCGCGTCGGCGAAGATCAAGAATGGCGACTTGCCGCCGAGCTCGAGGGACGTCGGGGTGAGGTTCTGGGCCGCCGCCGCAGCGACGAACCTCCCCGTTTCGACCGATCCGGTGAACGCGATCCGGCTCACGCCAGGGTGGGCGACCAGAGCCGCGCCCGCCTCCTCACCGATCCCTTGGACGACGTTGTAGGCGCCGGCGGGGAGTCCGGCGTCGAGCGCGATATCGCCGAGCAGCGACGCGGTGAGCGGCGCCCACTCCGGCGGCTTGTGTACGACGGCGTTCCCGGCGGCGAGCGCCGGCGCGATCCGCCACGTTGCAAGCATCAGCGGCGCGTTCCACGGTCCGATCACCGCGGTGACGCCCGACGGATCCCACGTGAATCGCTCGCGGTTGCCGTTGAAGGTCGCGTCCCCTTCCGCCTCGATCTCGAGCAACTTGTCGGCGAAGAACCGGAAGTTGCGTGCGACCCGAGGCATCACCGACCGGCGGTGCGACCGGAGGAGCGATCCGTTGTCGCGCGTTTCAACGACCGAGATCTCTTCGACCCTGGCCTCGACGCCGTCGGCGATCCGGTGCAGAACGGCAGCGCGGTCCTTCGGCGGCGTGCGTCCCCATCCGCGGGCGGCGTGATCCGCCGAGGCGACCGCGAGATCGACGGTGTCTGCATCGCCGCGTGCAACCTCGGCGATGACCTGTTCGTCGATCGGCGAGACGTCCGAGAACCGTTGCTGCGAACCGAGGCGTTCGCCGCCAACCAGATGGTCGGTCGAGACCTCGACCCCTTCGACCACGGCGCGCTCGTCCGTTGGCTCCTCCAGATGGTTCGTATCCGAACGGTATGGCTGGAGGCTTTGCGCTGTCAATCCGAGCGCGTGGAGGCTCGGCTAACGCTTGCGCAGCGCCCTGATCAGGGGTCGCCCGAGCCTGTAGACGGTGTAGGCGAGGAGAAGCAGCCCGAGGATCGCCTCGATCTGTTCCTCATCGAAACGCGTTCGCTTGGCGATCGGCTTCGCGATCGCTCGTCCAACCGACCCGCGCCAACCGGTGAGCGCTGCCTCGCCGACCTGTACGACCGCGCCGTGCTGCTGTCCGTTATCTGCCATATCGCAGCGGTTCCCCACCGGCGTCGCTCCGAAACCAGAGCTGTTGTCGGTCAGCTCATCGGCGGCCCGCCATCTGCCGCGCGAACGCGAGCGGTGACGAGGCGGTCAGGTCGATCGCCGGCTCCGTGTTGTCGTAGGACTGCATGTTGTCCTGGAACTGTGCACCGCTGCCGTTGAACGGTGCGTACGTGTCCGCGCCGTTGGCGGGACACGCGACCATCCCCGAGACGGCGCCGTGCGTCGGGGATGAATTCGGGCCCTCGACCGCCGCCCCGGCGAGCACCGGGGAGCCACCGGTCAACGAGCCGGCGAGATTCGCCACCTGATGCTGCAGACACTTGGGGTACGTCGAACCGTCGCCGACGATGAACGACAAGCCCCACGCGTTCGCGCCGAGGATGTTCGCGAGCCAGCGGTCCGCGTACACCGCGTAGGTGTTCGTTCCCGATAGCTGGTCGTACTCGCTGGCCTGAATCGACAGGCCGGCTCCGTGCGTTGTCGTGTCCCACGCGGCCCACGTGAACCCGAATCCGAACGGGTCCGTGCCGGCCTGTGCGACGGCCCCGTCCAACGCCTTCTTCATGTCTGCGAGCAGGGCCGCCTGCGTGGTCTCGAGCCCGGACGGGTTCCCTGCCGTCGCGATCGCGCGGTACAGCTCATAGTGCGCGAGGCCCGACACGTCGTATAGGTTGAGCGTGTCGGCCGCGTCTTCGGGTCCCGTGATGTAGGCGTTCGCCCAGTGCGCCGCCTTCTGCAGGTAGAACATCGGATCGGTGTGCGGTAGTCCGGCCGGGAGCCCACCCGAGGCGATCGCTGAATACAGCTCGGTCGCGCCGAGCTCCATGTCGTCACGCCATTCGGTCTCCGGGTAGAAGCTGAACGGGATCACCGTCATCAGGTTGCCGGTCGGGGCTGTGTTCGCGAGGTCGAAGATGTGCTCGGCCGAGAGCAGGCATCGGTTCGCGAACGCCGGGTCCGACGTCTTGAACACGACGAAGCACTCCGCGAATGCGGCCGCGTCCCGGCCCGCGAGGTTGGGGCTGATCAGCGACCCTGGCGGCCCCGCCCGGAACACCGGCCGGTTGCGGATGTACCGGTACACCGAGTTGGTCCCCTGGTACGTGTCGTCGGCCTGCGGAAGCCGCCAGATGTCGTGGTCGCCGAGCGTCTTCGCGTTCCCGGTGCCGATGCCGACCTGGTAGTAGAGCGTCTGCGTCGTGTCGTTCCACATCCGCATCAACCAGTCGGTGCCGAACTTCGCCTCCGCGGTGTAGTTCGACGAGCCCGACGCCATCTGCGCCGGGAAGTCCCGCACGCCCGCGAGCAGCAGCGCATCGGTGTAGCTCGTGGTCTGGACGAACTTGAGGTAGTCGCCCGCATCCCACCAGCCACCCGAGGCATCCATCCGCGTCCCGAGCGGCGACAGATCGCCCGAGAACCGTCCCGAGCCGGCGTTGTATGCCGGCGTGGTGTACGTCATCGCCGTCTGATCGTTGAGGTGCGCCGGCGCTGTGCGGAGCGCCGACGGGATGTAGTTCGCACCATCACGCTGAACCTGGAAGAAGTTGAGCCCGTTGGCCTCGGCGCCGCTGTAGATGTTGGTGCCGGTATCGATCTTGAACGACGGTGACGTGGCCGCGATCGGTCCGGCGACGGCGATCGTGTAGGTGCCGGCGGTCGTCACCGACGGGAAGTCGAGGGCGTATACATGGCTCAGCGACGAGCTCCACGAGCCGAGGTCCGCGCCGATCGGCCCGGAGAACACCGTCGTCGAGCCGCTCTTCACCGCGAACGTCGCGCCGGTCTCGACGCCGGAGGACAGCAGGTAGGCCCGCTTCGACGCCGCGTCGACGGGATAGCCGAGCTGGTTGACCCGAACGTATGCGCTCGACCCGTTGGTCGGCGCAGACGGTTTTCCGGCGATGGCCGGCGCCTGCGCACCGATCAGGATCGCCGCCAGGGACACCACCGACGCGGTCGCAAGTCGCCCGAGCTTCATGCCTGTCCTCCCTCTTAGAACGGCGTGATCGCTCGACGCTAGCACCGGTCCGCGACTCGAGCCACCCGGGCTTTAGGCGGAGGGCATCTTTCCGAGCGCGTCGTAGGCCGCGTACTTGAACGTCTCGCTCAGCGTTGGGTGGTTGAACACCATCTGGATGAACGTCTCGACGGTGCCCTCAAGCGTGATCACGGCCTGACCAACGTGGACCAGCTCCGACGCGCGCTCGCCGATCACGTGGCACCCGATCAGCCGGCGGTTGGAGCGGTCGAACACGAGCTTCACCATGCCGTCACGATCGCCGACGATCTGTCCGCGAACGTTGTCGGCGAACCGCGCGCGGCCGACGACCGTGTCGGTGCCTCGCTTGATGGCTTCGTCCTCGCTCAGGCCGACGCAGCTCACCTCGGGGATCGTGTAGACACCGTACGGGTAGAGCTCCGCGACCTGCCGCTTGTACGTGAAGCCGAACACGTGGCACACAGCCACGCGCGCCTGTTCCATCGAGACGCTCGCGAGCGCGGGGAACCCCACGACGTCGCCGGCCGCGTAGATGTTCGGCACCGCGGTTCGAAAGTCCTCGTCTACGACGACGTAGCCGCGGCGATCCACTTCAACACCGATCTCCTCGAGCCCGAGCCCCGCGGTGTTCCCGCTCCGCCCCGACGCGACGAGGACGCCATCGGCCTCGATCTCGGCGCCGGAGGTCAGCGTCGTCACGAGCACACCGTTGTCTCGGGCGACATGGTCGAGTTTCCGCTCGAGGTGCAGATGCACGCCGAGCGCGGTCATCGCGTCGGCGAGCCGTTCGCCCATCTCCGCGTCGAGGAACGGCAGTAACGCCGGCCGCGGATCGATCAGATGCACCTCGACGCCGAGCGCGGCGAACATGCACGCGTACTCGCAGCCGATGACGCCGCCGCCGATCACCACAAGCTTCGTCGGGAGGTGGTCGATCTGCAAGATCCCGTCGGCGTCGTGCACGCCCTCGTCTTCGTACGGGATGCCGGCTGGCCGATGCGGCGACGATCCCGTGACGAGGAGCACGTACTCGGCTCCGAGGCGGCGCTCGGGTTGGTCAACTTGGTTGACGAGTACCTCGTGAGGGCTTGCGAGGCGTCCGATCCCTCGGATCAACTCGATCTTGTGGCGCTCGAGGTTCGCGTGGATCCGTTGCGTCTCGAGGCGTTCCACGACGTTCTTGCGCCCGAGCAGTCGGGCGACGGTGAGGTCAGGGTCGACATGCACGTTGACGCCGTACATATCGCGCTGGTGATAGCCCGAGAGGAACAGTCCTGCTTCTCGAAGCGTCTTGGACGGAAGTGTGCCGGTATGAACCGCGGCGCCACCAGGCTCGGGCTGGCGTTCGATCAGGGCGACCCGCTTACCGAAGTACGCGGCCTGGGCGGCGCCGCGCTCGCCGGCCGGGCCGCCGCCGATCACCACGAGATCGAACCGCTCGGTCACCCCCCGAGCCTAGTCAGGAGCAGCGGGGTGGGACCCAGAACGGTGTCCGCTGCGCTGCGCTGCGCAACGACGTTTGCACGGCGGCGAGCGCGGGCGTCGGCTGCATCTTGTCGTCGAACGGCAGCGGCCGACGGGGGGCGCCGTCCGATCGCGGGTAGTCCTCTTGAAGCCAGGTGTACCGGTCAGACAGGCCGAAGGTCATCAGCGCGGCGATGTCGGGCTCCTGGAGCGCGGCGTTCAGATACGTCGAGTAGACGCTCGCGACCGCATCGTCGCGCTTCTGCTGGTCGGCGGGCAAACCGTCGTCGAGCACGTCCATCTCGGTGATCAAGATCTTCAAGCCTCGCTGGGCGACGTCGGAAAGGAACGTCCGGTACGCGTCTGCGTCGAATCTCTCCGCAAACCGTGCGGCGTGCAGGTGCGCCTGGATGCCAAGCGCGTGGACCGGCACGCCCTGCGAAAGCAGCCCGTCCAGCACATCGAGCGTGGCGGCGCGCTTGTCCGCCGCGGTGTCTGCGCCGAGGTCGGTCTCGTACCCGTAGTCGTTGTACACGAGTAGCGCCGTTGGATCCGCCGCCTGGGCCCACGTGAACGCGTCCGCGATGTAGTCCGGGCCGATCGTCGAATACCACGGGACGTTGGTGCGGACGCCGTTCGTATCGATCGCCTCGTTCACCACGCTCCAGGCGGCGACCTTGCCTTGGTAGCGGCTCACGACGGCGTCGATGGTCGAGTGGATCAGATGCGTGGCCTTCTCGTGGCTCATGCTCCAGAGGTCGTCGTCGGTCCAGCCGTCGCCGAACCCTTCGTCCCAAACGAGATGCGCGCCGAACACCAGCATGCCGTTGCGGTTCGCGAGATCGATGATCCGGTCGCCGAACGTGAAGTCCAGGCCGGACTGCGGTGTCGGGCGGAGCCGCCACCAGAGCAGGTCGTCCTCGGTGAACAAAATGCCCGCTTCCTGTTCGAACAGCGATCGGTACTGAGCGTCCGAGAGTTGCCAGGTCGCAGCCGAGGACCCGTAGACGAGGCCGTTGGTGAGCGCCTGCTTCCACAGTGGCGCCGAGGCATCGGCGTCCGTGAGGCAATCGACCGGGCCGGGCGATACGGAAGGAAGCACCGCCTGCGCCAACGCCGGCCCGGCGCTCGAGGATGTCCCGTCGTCGGTTGACCGGGTGCAAGCGGCGAGCACCGCCGTCGCGGATCCGGCGGCCGCCAGCAAGAATCCTCGCCTGGTGATCGCGGTATCGAGTCGCATCGCGTCCTCCTAGGAAGATCGGTCGACGACAGGTTGGTTCGAGAGGTGCTCATCGAGCTGCCGACGCGTCGGCATCCCCTCCCGCGCGCCCGAGACCGTCACCGACATCGCGGCGGCTGCGATCGCGCGTTCGACCGCCTCGCGGAGCGGGCGCCCTTCGGCGAGACCGGCGGCGAAGACCCCGCTGAAACAATCGCCCGCTCCGGTGGTGTCGACGGCGTCGACCGCCGGTGCGGACAGCTGCTCGTCGCCGTTCTCGTCGCGGATGCGGACGCCGTCGGACCCTCGGGTCTCGATTACGATCGCCCGTCGCGCCGCGTCCCCGAGCTGCTCGAGCTCGTGCTGGTTCGGGATGAGATAGGCGGTGCGGTCCCGCAGGTCGCGTACCAACTGGGCGTTCATCGGTGCCGGGTTCAGGACGAACGCGACGTCGTGCTCGTCGCACCACTCGGCGGCCGCGACGACCGCCGCATCTGGTACCTCGAGACTCGCGAGTACCACCGAGGGCGTCGAGTGCTCGAGCGCCTCCCGAACGACCTGTGGGTCCAACGCGTCGTTCGCGCCCGGCGCGACCGCGATCTGGTTCTCTCCCTTGCGGTCGACGAGGATCAGCGCGACGCCGGTCGGCAGGTCGGAGGCCGGCTCGGCGGGTTCAAGCGTGATCCGTTCCCCCCGCAGCGCGTCGAGCGCTTCCCGGCCGAGGTCGTCCCGACCGACCGCGCAGATCATCACGACATCGCCCGCGTCGCCGAGCGCCCGCGCTGCACCGACCGCCTGGTTCCCTCCCTTCCCACCTTGATGGCGCGAAAAGGTCCCGTCGGTCATCGTTTCGCCGGCCACGGGCAGGCGCTCGAGCTGCACGACGAGATCCACGTTCACGGCGCCGACGACGGCAACGCGCGGCTTCGCGCTCATAAGCGACCGCCCTTCGATGCATCGATCCCCGCGAACAGATCCGGCCGCGGCTCGTTCATGTCCTGGCGTGGCCGTGCCTGCGCGAACGCCTCCTCGTCGAGATAGATCCAGCGGAGCGATTCGGGGATCCGTTCCCACTCGCAGATCTGGGTGCGGTGGGCGAGGATCGCCTGCAGCTTCGTCGAAAGGTAGGGACGCGCGTCGAATCGCACGGCGATCTCTTCGTCCGGGACGCCGGTGACGTCGAACAGATCGCCTTCCTCACCGTATCCGGTTTCTTCGTCAAGGTGCGCGTAGAAGCGGTCGACGTCGGCGCGAGGGAGCGCGACGTGGAACAGAGAGGCGGGAGCGTCCTCGGGCCCGAGGCCATCGAACGCGGCGGTCGTCGCCTCGCCCACGCGGATGTGGTCGTGATGCGACGTCATACCGTCCGGGCCGAACGTCACCACGACGTCGGGCCGGACGCCGAGCAACACGTCCGTGATCTGGCCTACGAGATCTTCGAAGGGAACGTCTGGCAGGTAGTAGTCGGGTAGCCGCAGGAACCGCGACGTCGTCGACTCGGCAACGCCTAGTGCTTCCATCGCCGCCCGCTGTTCGGTTTCGCGAACCGCGCCGAGCTCTTCTCTCGGGACGGCTTCTGGGTCGGTGATCGGTCCTGCCTCACCGCTGGTCGCGAACACTAACGTCGTCTCGAGCTCGTCCCGATGCGCGATGAGCGTCGCTCCGAGCGAGTACACGTCGTCGTCGGGGTGGGCGAAGACGCCGAGCAACTTGATCGTCATCGGTCCAGGACCGCGATCGCGTACAAGGGCACGTCGCGGATCCGAAGGCGCACGAGCGAGCCGTCCGTTTCCCACTCCAGCTTCGCCTGACCCAGCGGATCGACGATTTCGCACGACGAGACCGGGAACGGAACCCGAACCTCGAGCCCGAGGTCGTCGAGCGGCGCCACGACGTCGTCGAGCTCGTCGTAGCGGATCAGATGCAACGCGGCGCCCCGCTCGATCGCCTGGAGCGTGGTCGCCGCGTCGGTCGGTCCGCCGCCGGTCAGGCGGACCTGCGGGCCATCGAGGATCATCTCTGTCGAGAATGACGGCAACGAACGGACATTGGCGTGGGACGCGAGCGCGTCCCGGCGCTCGGCGGCCAAGTTCGATCCGAGTTCGCCGATAGCGAGCACATGTCCGCCGCCGTCGAGGAAGCGTTCGACCAGATCCACCTGTGCCTCGGTCAGGAACGAGCAGCTCGGAAGGATCACGGTCCGGTACGAGCTGAGGTCCTGACGTTCGGGATCGTCAGGCCGCGTGTCGCCGTCGGGGAAGAAGACCACGTCGTACGGCTGCATCGCGTCCGAGAGCGCGTCGCTCACGATGCCGAACGGGTGCTCGCCTTCCGGCATCTCGTTCGTCCGGTTATCGGCCATCACCTCGCGCGCGGCGAGGGCTCGGTAGTTGCTCTCGATCGAGAAGACGACCGCGACCTCCGCGAGCGACGGATCACGTCCGAACAGGTCCTCGTGCTCGGCCAGGAACGTCTGGATCTCGACGGCGAGATCGTGCGGCGGGTAGAAGGCGTCCTCGATCACGCTTCCCATCCACGCGCCGTACGGGACGCTCATGTTCGCGCCGAGCGCCGCCGCCTCGTACAACGAGCGGCGGAAGCGGTCGTAGCCGCGACCCTCCTGTAACGCATCGACGAGCTCCGGGACGACACCGCCGTACGGGTTCTCGACGACGACCACCGGCTTCGGGCCGCCGAACCCGGCGGCGTACCGGTACCAGGACGGCTGCCGATAGGTCGTGTTCCGCATCTCGGTGACGATCACGTCGACCTTCGGCTCGAGCGCGAAGTAGTGGTCGAACAGATGGAAGAAGTTTCCCGAGATCCGGATCTCGCGCCCGACGCTCGCCGCGTACTCGCGCGCGTAGTCCGCGAGCTCGCCGAAGTAGCGAGCGATGTTCCGCCGCTGGAAACGCAGGTAGTCGTAGAACAGCGGCGCAGCCTCGCGGTCGGACTTGAAGTCGTGGCCCCGTTCCAACAGCCACTCGCCGTAGTGGAACGTGGCGAGGTCGGTGGCGTCGAGTTCGGCCGGCCGCTCATCCGCCGACAGTTCTGCCAGGTACCCGCGGAACCCGCGCATGCACGTATCGCAGAAGCAGCCGCCGTACTGGAGCGACGTGATCGGCACCTCCGACTCGTCGAAGTGCACTCCTTGGACGCCTGCGTCGATCTGGATGCGCACGACCGCCTTGAGGTACTCGCGCCAGACCGGATTGTTGCGGTCCATCATGTAGTTCCAGTGCGTCGCGCCCGGGACCTCGATCCACAGGGCGTGGCAGGGCTCGCCGTAGATATCCCGTTGCGCGCATTCCTCGAGGATGTCGGTCACCTCCTCGCCGTCCGCGTTGCGCACACCGTCAGGGAAGTAGTGCGCACGGGGAGGCCACAGCTTCGGATAGCGGTCGTCCCAGAACTCGCGGATTCCGAGCCAGCCGGGCGTCCCGACGCCGCGGGTCTCGTTGAGCGATAAGACGGTGTCTTCCGCGTCGTTGAACTCGGCAGGGAATTCCCACGCGTGCTCGAAGACCACACCGAACACGTCGATCCCGCGTCGGCCGCATTCCGCGATGAAGTCGGCGTCATTCACGAACCCGTACATCCGGAAGCGCGGTGGGACGGGGCCGAACGCCTCTTCCTCTAGGTAGGGGAGCGACAGCGCGCCGCCGCCGAGCGCGGCCCATACGAGCATCGTGCCGCGGTAGGCCTCGATGTGATCGATCATCCGTAGTCGCCGTGGCGGCAGGCTCGGATGATAGTTGTGCTGCAATGGGAACCAGGCGTCGAAGTAGATGCCTCGCTCGGGGCGCGGGGCGGTTCGGGTCATGCGTCGGACCAGATGGAGTCGCGCGTTTCCGGGTCGAAGAAATGGAGCGCATGCGTGTCGACGAGGACCTCGACCCGGTCGCCCTCGGCGGCCGTCGAGTCTGCGTCGAAGCTCGCGATGAACGTCGTGTGTTTCGGTTGTTCTGTCTCGAGCGACTCCTCGGTCTCGCCCGTCTCCAGCGCGAGCTCCTTGAGGTCATCGGTGACGAGGGGCGGCACGTCGATCGTGAAGTGGATCAGGATCTCCGACCCCATGTCCTCGCGGAGGTCGACCGTCGTCTTGATGCGACGATCCGCGGGCGCGTCTGGCTGCAGCGCCGCGTCCTCGAGGTCGCCCGGGCGCACGCCCATGATCACGGGCCGGTCGACGTAGGCCTGCAGCGCCGGACGTTCCGCGACGAGCGCGGGGTCGATCGTGACGGTGTGCTCCCCGAACACGGCTTGCAGCGCGCCGTCGTCGCCGGCGCGGAGCGAGGCGTCGACGAGGTTCATCGCCGGCGACCCGATGAACCCGGCGACGAACAGGTTGGCCGGCCGGCGGTAGAGCACCTGTGGCGAGGCGACCTGCTGGAGGAGGCCGAGACGAAGTACCGCAACGGTGTCGCCCATCGTCATCGCCTCGGTTTGGTCGTGGGTGACGAAGACCGTCGTGACCTCCAGGTCGCGCTGTAGCCGCGAGATCTCCGAGCGCATCTGGACGCGCAGCTTCGCGTCGAGGTTCGAGAGCGGCTCGTCCATCAGGAACGCCTTCGGCTCGCGCACGATCGCGCGACCCATCGCGACGCGCTGGCGCTGACCGCCCGACAATTGGCCGGGCTTGCGCCGAAGCAGGTCGTAGAGTTCCAGGAATTTCGCCGTGTCGTCGACACGTTCGCTGACCTCGGGCTTGGGGATGTGCCGCAGACGCAGGCCGAACGCCATGTTCTCGAACACCGTCATGTGCGGGTACAGCGCGTAGTTCTGGAAGACCATCGCGATGTCGCGGTCCTTCGGTGCGACCTCGTTGACCACGCGATCGCCGATCCGAACCTCGCCGGCGCTGACGTCCTCCAGCCCGGCCACCATCCGCAGAGACGTCGTCTTCCCGCACCCCGATGGCCCGACGAGCACCATCAGCGAACCGTCCCCGACGGTGAGGTTCAGGTCGGAGACGGCGAGGGTTCCGTCGTCGAACACTTTGCTCACGTGGTCGAACACGATCTCGGCCACACCATCACCCCCTTTCGATCTCGATCGGCGCGTCTTCGAACCGGACGACCGTCACGTCGTCGCGACCGGTCCCCGCAAGCAACAGCACGATCGCCTTGGCCGGCTCTTCGGCGATCGGCGCGCCGTGCCAGACGGCCGGATCCATCACGACCCCGGAGCCGGGTGGTATCCGGAACACCTGGAAGGCGTCGAACGGCGGCAGCCGGTCCGGCTCGTCCGGGTGATCGGGCGGCGCGACGTACACAAGGCACCCGCCGCTGACCGGCACGATCGCTTCTTGCGAACGAAGGTGCCGTTCGGCCCAATCGAACCGAGGCGGCGGCGACGGTTCGAGGTCGAGATAGCCGACGGCCCACGGGCGCCCGTCGTCCTTGAGCACCACCGTCTCCGCCCACCACTGCCAGCCGGGGCCGGTGGCGTCGTGGGCGCGGGCCGGCGTGTGCACGACCGTGCCGAACGGCGCGAAGGCGTCGTCCGTGAGGTCGTCCACCGGGAGCGTCCGCTCAGCCATCGGTGGCCTCCGCGGATGTCAGCGCGCCGAGGTCGAACGTGAAGGAGGCGTGCGCCACGATCCTCGGGACACCGGCGAGCCCGGACGGCCGGTCGACCGCGTTGATCAGGTTTGCCAGTGTGTTCGTCACCGAGATCGCGAGCTCGTTCGTGCCTGCATGCAGGTGCTCCGTGAGTTCGACCACGTACGGGTCCCACAGACGCACGCCGGCGGGCACGCCGTTGACGTGCACCTCGAGGACGTCGTCGTTCATCGGCACGTCCAAGAACCACCGGTGGTCCGCGAACGACGCAGGCAGCTCGACGGTGTGCCGGTAGACGCCCGTTCCCGAATAGAACGGGTATCCCTGCTCGGTCCAGACGCGCGGGTCGACGTCCGTCACGGGCGCGGCGATGCGATAGCCCGCCTCTGCATCGCCCGCCAGCGAGAAGGTGCCCGTTAGCTTCACGTTGTCGACGATGCCGCCCGTCGACCCCTCGACGACCAAGCGCACGCCGAGCACGTTGCGGCCCGTTCGAACGAGCGGCGTCAGATCCACGCTCTGCATCTGTGAATCGAAGCTCGACCGCACGGGGGTGGCGCTGACCGGCTCGCCGTTGAGGAACAGCGTGTGGCCGGAGCCGTCGAACCCGTCGATCACGACCTCAAGCCGCTCGGGCACGTTGTCGACGTCGAAGGGGATCCGATATCGGACGGGGATCGGGTAGGGACGATCGGGCTCCGCGGGCAGCTGATAGGACCACGCGCCCGGTCGAAGGTCGAGCCAGTCGCCATCGTCGACGTCGTTCGTCGACCACGAGCCGTCGGCCTGGCCGTCGTCGATCGAGGCGCGGAACGAGCGCAGCACGAGCCCGTTCGCGCCTTCCGTCTCGAAGCGGAACCTTCCGTCGAGCACGATCGGCTCGGGCGCCGGCGGGACGTCGAGGGCGGCGCGTTCGACGTGCCCGTTCCGCCGTACATCGATCCACCCCTGCTCCGTCGCGGCGTGCCCGAACGCGCTGCTCGCGTCGACCCGTTCGAGCGTGATGTTCGTTCCGACCACCGCCGGACCGGTCGTCACGTTCGTGACGATGAACGCCGACCCAACGGCCGGCAGTGCGAGGTCGAACGACGTTCGGCCGTTCGACACGTCGATCGGCCCAACCGGAAGCTCCTCGCCGGTCGTCGGGTCCCACAGCGCGGGCAGCACCTCACCGGCCAGCGAGAGCCGGCCTGCCTGCGGCTCGAACGTCGTGTTCACCGCGAAGAAGACGTCGCGATCGTCCTTGACGCGGTGCAGAACGAAGATCTCTTCGTTGTCCAGCACGACGTCAGGGTCGATCAGCTGGCCGATGGCGCGACGAAGTTCCGCCTCGAGCAGCGAGCCACCGCCGATCGCGTCATCCAGCAGCGCCCGCCAGTCTCCCTCGACCAACCCGCTCAACACGCCGTTCACGCGGTCGGCAACGTCGACGAGCCCGTCGTGACTCATCGCTCGGTCGGGCCGCCGCAAGACGCCGAGCACCTTGCCGCCGTCCGACGCGAACCGCTCGAGCGCCTCGACGGTCGACAGCTGAACGAACGGCATCGGGGGCACGATCACCAACTCGTAGGACTCGTCGGCGACCCGCACCCGGCCACCCGACACGTCCGCCTCCGCAAGCACGTCCTCGTCGAGGTAGTCGAAGTCGTGGTGCAGCCGGAGCAGCCGGTCGGTGATCGCGTTGAGACCGCCCTCGATCTCCTCGGCCGCCGGCGTCGGCTCCTGCGGGATGTACGAGCCGAACATCGCGTTGATCGGCCAGAGCACCGCGACCTTGGCGACGTGCCGGCCGCCCGTGAGCGTTTCCGACAGGCGAGACATATAGGCGGAGAAGTGCTCGTAGTACCGCCACCATGGGTACTGGTAGAACATCGACGGCGGCCAGTCGCGCTTCCGCGGCCCCTCGAGCGTGTAGTGGAACCCGTGTGGATTGAGGACGTTCACGCCGAGGACGTACTCCCAGTCGGCGATCCACTTCATGCGCTGCATCGTCGCGTCCATGTGGATGCCGCCGAACGACTCGCAGATCAGCCGTTCGGAGCCGAAGTGATGCGCCGCCGAGCTCGCGACCTTGATCGCGACGTGCTGGTCGGGCGAGGACCGGGTCCCGATCACGGGGTACAGGTGGTCGACGGCAACGACGTCCATCTCGCGGTAGTGCGAGAAGAGGTTGCCCTCGACGCGCACGACGCGACGCAGCCACTCTTCGTAGAGGAGGTGCGCGGTGAACGCGACGCCGTGCTCGGCGCACCACTCACCGAGCTGCCGGTAGTAGGCATCGGAGTAGAACGCGGTCAGTGACGTGTAGAAGTCGTACCGCACGCGGGGCGAGTCCTCGGCCACGTCGAAGAACAGGTCGGGAAGGCGACGGCGAAGGTCGTACCCGTGCCGCTCGGAGAACCGGCGGAACATGTTCTTCGTCCAGGGGACGACCGCGTTGTCCGCCGCCGTCAGGAAGTAGTGCATCGCCGGCTCATCCGAGTAGTAGCCGACGATCCGATCGGCGAAGGCCGCACCGATCCGGTCGGCGTACGGCGCGTAGCCCTGCCGGATGAATTCCTGCGTCGCCTCGGGGTCGAGCGCGTCGATGTAGTAGTCGGCCCGCTTCTCGACCATGTAACAGAGCCGCCATGTGCCCGGCGGCACCTCCCACGGCACCACGTTGTCGAACGACAGGTTCGCCGTCAGATCGATCACGCTGCCGTCCTCGCCGATCGCGAACGCGGCGACCGGCGTCGATTTCTCGAAGTCGAGGTAGCGGCTGTCGCCCCCGGTGAGGCACATGAACCACGGACCCTGGATCGTGAAGCTGATGCATTCCAGGTAGCGCTGCGCGAGGTCCGGCCGGGCCTTCAGCACGCGCAGGTCCGCGGTGCCGCTCGGCCAGTTCATCTCGTCGTAGATCCACGTCGCGAGGCCGAGCCGCTCGGCCTCCTCGGCGGCGAGCGCGATCCGGTCCAGATACTCCTCGCCGACGTACGCCAGCTCGAGCCCGAACCGCCCGTGCAGGACGACGCCCTGCATCCCCTTGGCCCGAAGCTCGCCGAGCTGGTAGCGCATCTCGTCGGGGTCGAGCTCGCCGTTCAGGAACCAGAAGGGCAAGATCCCGTAGTCGCGTGACGGATCTCGGAAGGCGGCGTGGTCGAGCGGGCGTCGTTCGGTCATGGGATCACCGTCGCTTTCACGAATCCGGTCGGTTTGTCGATCGCGGCGTGGAACGCCTCGTCGATGGCGTCCAGTGGGTAGCGGTGGGTCACAAGGTCGTCGAGGCGGATCCGGCCCGAGGTCAGCAGGCGCATGCCGGTCCGCATGCCGCCCAGGATCGTCGCGACCTCGCGGAAGTGCGCGTTCGCCACGTGGAACGCCATCCAGTTCCAGTGCGCGAGGTCGATCGTGCGCGGCGGCCCCTGGTGGTAGCCGACGATCGCCACGGTCCCGCTCATCCTCGTGACCTGACCGAGCGCGTCGAGACCAGGCTGCACGCCGGTCGCCTCGAACGAGACGTCCGCGCCGCGGCCGTCGGTCAGCTCGCGCACGATCGCCGGCAGGTCCTCGTGCGTTACGTCGACCGTGCGGGTCGCGCCGAGCGCCGCCGCGCGCTCAAGCGCGTCGGCACGGGTGTCGGCGACGATCACCTGTCGCGGACCGCGCAGCTCGACCAGCTTCTGGACGAGGTTGCCCATGAACCCTGCGCCGATCAGCACGACGTCGTCGCCGAGCGAAGGGTCTGCGAGCTCGACCGCGTTGACCGCGCACGCGAGCGGCTCACCCAGGGCGACCTCGAGCGGGACGTCGCCGGCCGGGAAGCAGTAGTCAGCACGGACGGCGACGAGCTCGCCGTAGCCGCGCGTCGTCACCCACGCCGCGACACGATCACCGGTTGCGAGCGTCTCTACCTCAGCTCCGATGCGCTCCACAACACCGCTGACCTCGTGCCCCGGGTACCACGGGTAGGTCGCGTGCCCGGCGAGCCCGCGGTACATATCGAGCTCCGAAGTACAGACGCCGCACGCCGCGACCCGGAGCAGCACCTCGTCGGGCGCGATCGTCGGCTCGGGCTCGTCCACGAGCTCGAACCGCTTCGGCTCCGGCAGGACGGCCAGGCGCATCAGGACGCCCCCGGTTCGAGCACGTAGGCGGTCGTCTGGCCGATCGGGAACGACACCGAGTTGCCGTGGACGTCGAGGTGGATCGTCTTGCCGGTCAGCAGGTCGTGCATCGTGCCGCCGCCGACGGCGGCTTTGAGGTCCGGCGTCATCGTCATCGAGAAGTCGGACACCTTCTTGTCGAAGTTGCACATCACGAGCACCGGTGCGCCGCCTCCGCTCGGCGGACGGACGTAGGCGAGGACGCTGTCTGCGTTCGTCTGGAGCACGTCGATGTCGTGACCGTTCAACGTCGGCGTGTCGTGCTTGAGCTGGATCAGCCGCTCGTAGAGCGGCAGCAGACCGTGCTTGTCCTTCCACGGGATCGGCTGCAGGTTCGAGTACGGCTCGTAGCTCGCGCCGATCTCATCGCCGGCGAACATCTCCGGGATCCCCGGCAGCGTGAACTGCATCACCGCCGCGACCTTCGTCATCGGGGCGCCGTACTGGTCGACGAACCGGATGCCGGTGTCGTTGTTGTTCAGGAACCGCATGACGATCGCGTCGGCCGCATATCCCATAGACCCGTTCGTGATCGCAGGCGAGAGCAGCGCGCCCGCCTCGGCGGGGAACTTGAACGCCGACGCCCATGCCCACTGGCCCGGCTGATCCGTCCAGTCGTATGCGACGTCGAACCCGTGGGAGAAGTAGAAGGGGTCGACCGCGGATGCCTCGGCGAGCATCAGCACGTCAGGGTCGACGCGTTTGATGGCGCTGCGGAGCTCGGGCAGGAAGTCCGGGCGCCGCTTCTTGATCCCCCACACGGCGTCGACGCGGAACCCATCGATCCCCATGCGCACCCAATGGACGAACGCCTCGGTGATCATGGCGCGGACCTCCGGGTTGTCGTAGTTGAGGTTCGGCAGGTTCTTCCAGTCGAAGTAGTGCGTCGGCGTTCCTGACGCGTTGCGGTCGAAGAAGTTGTAGTAGTGCGACGCCGTGCCATTGGCCTTCGTGTCCTGGAAGTACGGACTCTTGTCGGACATGTGGTTCGGGACGATGTCGAGCAGCACATGCATGCCCAGCTGATGCGCGCGATCGATCATCTCCTTGAACGCGGACTCCGGGCCCCACGACGGATCGAGCTTGAAGTAATTGTCGATCGCGTACTCCTGGCCGGGGGTCCGCTTCTCCGAGGGCGGCCAGAGCCACAACGCGTCGACGCCGAGCTTCTTCAGGTACTCGAGGTGCCGCGTGATCGCCTTCGGGCCGCCGTTGCCCCAGAGCTGCGGGATCGGCGCGTAGATCACCGCGGAGTCGATCCACGACGGGTGCTCGCGGGCCATGTCGACGGCCCGCGCCTGCCCGTTGTCGACGACGAAGTAGGTCGTGCTCGTGTCGGACCTGCCCTTCGAGTCCGTCACCGTGAGCGAGGCGTAGTACTCCCCGTCCGTCGACGGCGTCCGCAAGACCAGACGCTGTCCCGGCACCGACCCGTGCAGCGGCTGGCCCGAGGCCAGCGTCACCTGTGACGGATGGCGCGGATCGGTGTGCCACTCGTATCGTTCGATCGGCGCCCCGTCGGGCATCGCGGAGTCACTGCCCGATCCGTCCAGGACCACCGTCGAGCCGTTGACCGTCACGCGGATCCGGGCCGTCGGACCGGCGGTCAGACGCTCGTCGAACTCGAGCGGCTGCGACTGCTCGCCGGAGCCGCACGAGGCGACGATCGCATTCCGGCCGGAGCCGAGCGGCGCAACGACGGCGAACTTCGTGCCGTTCATCTTCACCGGCGCCTTCGTGTCGTGCCCGTTGATCGAGAGCGTGACATCGCCGCACGTCGACGTGCCGGTGAGCGCCTCGTTCCAGGCGAAGGCGTCGCCGCCGAGCGTGTCGAAGCTGACCGGACCCGCTTGCGCCGACGAAGACGGCGATGCGGACGCCGACGCGGATGGCAGAGAAGACGACGTGTCGCTCACCGCCGACGTGCACGCTCCGACGAACACGGCGACGAGGGTCGCGGCAACGACTCGCCGTCGCGCGCTCGCATCCACTAGCCCTTCGACCCCGCGAGCGAGATCCCTTGCACGAACTGCTTCTGGAAGATGAAGAACACGATGATCAACGGCAACGCGCCGACCACCGATCCGGCCATGATCAGGTTCCACACCGATCGGTGGCCTTGTTCGAAGAGCGCCAGTCCCAGCGGCAAGGTGTAGAGCTGCCTGCTCGCCAAGATGATCAACGGCCCGAAGAACGCCTGCCACTGGAACTGGAAGGTGAAGATCGCCACGGCGGCGAGCGCCGGCTTCGACATCGGGATCACGATCTTCCAGTAGATGCGCCAGTGGTTGGCGCCGTCGACGCGCGCCGCGTCGATGAACTCGTCCGGGATCTGCACCATGTACTGGCGCAGCAGGAAGATCGCGAACGGGTTGCCGATGTTCGGCGCGATCAGGCCCCAGTAGGAGTCGAGCCAGCCGTGCCCACCGAACCCGGCGAGGTTGTTCCCGCCGAACAGCGGGATCCCGCGCAGGATCAGGTAGTTCGGGATCAACGTGACCTGCGACGGCAGCATCAACGTCGCGAGCCCGAGGAAGAACAAGAAGTCGCGCCCCGGGAACTTGCGCTTCGCGAACGTGTACGCCAGCAGCGAGTTGAAGAACAGTTGGAGCACCGTGATCGAGATGCTCACGAACGCGCTGTTGAAGATCCACCGGCCGATCGGGTGGTCCGACGTGAAGAAGCCGCTGTAGTTCGAGACCGTCGGGTGCAGCGGGATCCAGTGCGGCGGGTAGGAGAACATGTCCCCGAGCGGCTGGAACGACAACGTCACCATGTACACGAACGGCGCGACGAACAAGATCGCGAACGCGGTGAGGAATATGTACGTCGCGAGCGTGCCGGGCCGCAGCCGTCGTCGCCTCGCGGGCTTCCCCACGGTGGGAACCGGAACGACGCCGCTCGGCTTGACCTCGGTGCCGCCCGCGACGGTGCTCATCGTTCCACCTGCTTGACGTACCACCGGAACTGGATGAGCGACAGCGCGAAGACGACCAGGAACAGGGTCCACGCGAGCGCCGAGGCCTTGCCCATCTTCAGGTATTGGAACGCGTTCAGATAGATGTAGTAGGTGACGGTGGTGGTCGCTCCACCCGGTCCGGGCGGACCGCCGCTCGTCATGACGAAGATCTGGTCGAACGTCTGCATTCCGAGGATCGTCTGGAACACCAGCAGGAAGATGGTCGTCGGCCACAGCATCGGGATCGTGATGCGTCGCATCCGCTGCCACGCCGTCGCGCCGTCGACCTCGGCCGCTTCGTACAACTCCGCCGGGATGGCCTGCAGGCCGGCGAGGTACACGACCATGTTGAAGCCGATGCTCAGCCAGATCTGCATCAAGATGACCGCCGGCATCGCCCACCGCGCGTCGGCGAGGAACTGGATGGGCGTGTCGATGATGTGCAGTCGCAGTAGGTAGTAGTTGATCAGGCCGTAGTCGCCGTTGTAGAGCCATTTCCACAACAGCGTCGCGATGACGAGCGGCGTGATCGCCGGCAGGTAGAACGCGGTGCGATAGAAGCTCAGCCCGCGGATCTTGCTGTTCAGTAGCGAGGCGAGACCGAGCCCGATGACCATGCTTGGGATCATCGTTCCGAGGGTGAAGTACAGCGTGTGTCCCATCGCGGCCCACCACGTGCCGTCGTGGAGCACCGCCCGGTAGTTCGCCCATCCGACGAAGTCTCCGGACCGGGCGACCGGGTCGTAGTTGGTGAACGACAGGTACGCCGCGGCGCCCACGGCGTAGACGGTGAACACCGCGAACAGGAGCAAGCCCGGCAGCTGCATCGCGTAGGCCGTCCACTCGTTGCGCATCTGACGGGTGATGCTCCGCTTCGGCGCGGTGACGGTGATCGGCTGTTTGGGTGCGGTTACCTGCGCCATCCCGTTCCCCAAGGGTGCGTGTGGTTCGCGGGAAGCCGGCGTCGCCGCCGGCTCCCCGCCTTCGTGTTGTCGCTACCGCGAGATCAACCGCCCGACAACATCTGCTGGCCGTTCTGGGCGGCCGTGTTGATCGCCTCCTCGGGCGTGATGTCGCCGTAGATCGCCTTGCCGAGTTGCTTGTTCAGCTCGTCGGAGACCTGGCCCCAGTTCTTGTTGCCGAGGTTGTCGGCGACGGCGCAGTCCATCTGTTGCGCGAACCCTTCCAGCCACGGGTTGTACTTCCCGAGGGCGGCGGTGTCGTTCAAGAGGTCGACGCGTGGCGGCAACAACGTGGTCGTGGGTGACCCGTACGTCCACGCCTTCATGTTGTCGGGCTGCGTCAGGTACTGCATCCACAACCAGGCGGCGTCCTGGTTCTTCGACTGGCTGAACATCACCAGGCTGTCGCCGGCGACCGTCGTCGCACATCCCCCTGGGCCCGCCGGCAGCGGCGCCACATCCCACTTGCCCTTGATCTGCGGGAACGAGGAGTTCATCTCCCCGCCGAACCAGGAGCCGGCCTCGTACATCGCGACCTTGCCCGTGGCGAACGCCACGCGGCCGTCCCACGACGTCTGGCCGTAGTAGTCCGGCGGCGAGTACTGCTTCAGTCCGACGTAGAAGTTCGCCGACTGGATGCCCTGCGGGCTGTTGAACGCGACGGAGTTGCCGTCGGCGGATGTGAGGTGGCCACCCGCTTGCCACAGGAACGGCTCCCAGTAGTACTCGGACTCCGGCGCGAAGATGGCGAACCCGTATTGCTTCTGCGCCGTGTTCGTCAGCTTGGCGGCGTCGGACTGGAATTGGTCCCACGTCCAGTCCTTGGTCGGGTACGAGAGGCCGGCCGCGTCGAACAGATCCTTCCGGTAGAACATCGCCGTCGTCTCGCCGTCGTAGGGCAGGCCGTACGTGCTGCCGCCGTACTGGTTCATCTGGAGGAACGCCGGTACGAATTCGCTCGGCTGCGACGTCGGACTGCCCGCCATGTAGCCGTCCAGATTGACGAGCGCGTTGCGCGATCCGAACTCCGTGACCGCGCTCGAGTCGACGAACGCGACGTCGGGCGCCGTATTCCCGGCGACCTGCACGATCAGCTTGTTCGTCGCGTTGGCCGACGAAACCGACTGGAGCTGGATGTTGATGTTCGGGTGCAGCTTCTCGAAGTCCTTGACGAATCCCTGCATCTGGGGGGAGTCGCCCACCCACGACGAGAACGTGATCGTGACCGGGCTCGTCGGTTCGACGGCCGTCTTGGGCGTGATCGACTGGCCCGGCGCGTTGCTGCCATTGTTGCCGCCGCCCAGACAGGCGGTCGAGACGATCGCCAGGACCGCGACGGTTGCCAACACCCGCCAAGAACGCCACGAGGGCCTGCGCATGGTTCCTCCTCCCTCCACCCGTACCGACGCCGTCCGGCCGGCGATCAGTCCCGGGCTCCGTTCCTTCCGTCCCGCTATACGGTCCGATCGGGGCGAACCGATTTGTCCGCCCGCCCGTTCAGCAAACCGATTTGTAGCGAGTCGCATCCTCGCGAGCGGTTCCGCCCGTTGTCAAGACGGGACGTCAGCGGCCGATTGCGGCGCCGGTCCGCGGGTCGAACAGGTGCAGGTGGCCGGGCGCGACGGAGACCTCGATCACGTCGCCCACGCGAACGGGACGGTCGAGTCGCGCGGTCCACAGGTTGAGGCGTTCGGCGGGCGCCGGCTCCGTCTCGGTGTCGCCGACATCCTCGGCGTCGTCGGACACGAGGATCGGGGCGTTGATGACGAACCGCGCGTATGTCTCGTCGCCGAGCGTGTCGGCGGTCGCGACGGGCGCCCGGAGGCGCGCGTCATGGGGAACGGCGCCGTCGGCCTCGCGCAGATGATGCGGTCGCACCCCGACGACGATCTGACGATGCTCGTAGTCGGCGATCGTTGGACCGGCCGCGAGCGTGTCGCCGTCGATCCGCAGCGCGTGGTCGCCGATCTGGATCGCGAGGTGCCCGTCCTCGGCCCGCTCCACTGTTCCCTCCGCGATGTTCATCGGCGGCGAGCCGACGAACCCGGCGACGAACAGGTTGTCCGGCCGGTCGTAGAGGGTCGATGGGGTGTCCGCCTGCTGCAGCGCGCCGCGTCGCAACACGCCGACGCGGTCGCCGAGCGTCATGGCTTCGGATTGCTCGTGCGTGACGTACAGCATCGTGGCACCCAGCTCGCGTTGGATCCGCTTGAGGTGCGCGCGAAGGTCGATCCGGAGCCGCTCGTCGATGCTGGTCAGCGGCTCGTCCATCAGGAACGCGCGCGGGTCCCGCACGATCGCCCGACCCAGCGCGACCCGCTGCGATTGGCCGCCGGACAGGGCCCTCGGCCTGCGGTCCAGGAGCCCCGACAGCCCGAGCATCGCGGCGACCTGACGGACCCGTTCGTCGACCTCGGCCTTCGGCAGCTTGTGCGCCTCGAGCCCGAACGCGATGTTCTCGTAGACGTTCAGGTGCGGATAGAGCGCTAGGTTCTGGAAGACCATCGCGACGTCGCGCTTGGGAGGCCCGAGATCGGTGACGTCGTCGTCGTCGAGGAAGATGCTGCCCTCCGAGACGGACTCGAGTCCGGCGACCATCCGAAGGACCGTGCTCTTGCCCGAGCCCGACGCGCCGAGCAGGACGAAGAGCTCTCCCTTATCGATGTGGAGGTCGAGGTCTCGCACGGCAACGGTTCCGTCGCGGAAGACCTTCGTGACGCCGTCGAACGTGATCGACGACATCAGCGACGCGCGCGGTCCGGCATGTGCGAGATGCTAGTTGCCGGGGGAGCGGACGTTGGCGGCGAAGGTCAAGCTGTGGAAGCTCATCGCGTCGGTCGTGTGCTGGACGCTCGCGATCGTGAGCGCGCTGCTGGCGGGCGCGATCTTCGCGTCGGGTTCGGTGCTCTGCCGGGGCGACCGGCCGGATACGTGCACGCCGCAGACGTGGGCGATCGTGGTCGGGGTCGTCCTGGCGGTTGCGTTCGGCGCGGCGGGCGCGGCGCTGCACAAGCCGCGGTCGTCCAAGCCCAAGGGACGTTTCCCGTGGGAGTACCCACGCTGATCTGGCGCTGATCCGGCGTTGACAATCGCTGGCGCGAACGAGGACCCTCCGCCGTGTGGATCGATTTGCGCGACGCCCGAGGATCACCATCGCCGACGTGGCGCGACACGCCCAGGTGAGCAAGACGACGGTGTCGCATGTCCTGTCGGGCAAGCGGCCGGTCTCGGCCACGACTCGGGATCGCGTCGAGCGCTCGATCGACACCCTCGGGTATCGCCCCGACGGGCTCGCGCGCAGCCTCCGGACCCGGCGAACCCACATGGTCGCGCTGATCGTGCCCGACCTGACGAACCCGTATTACCCGACGCTCGCCCGTGGACTCGAGGCGGGGATCGAGCCCGACGGCTACCGGGCGTTCATCTGCAGCAGCGACGGCGACCCCGGTCGCGAGCGAGCGTACCTGCGCGAGGTGTGTGATCGAGGCGTCGACGGGATCGTGTTGGACTCGTACCACCTGACGGTCGACGATCTGCAGCTCGCGACCGGCGGACGGCTGCCGCTCGTGTGGATCGGCGGCGCGCCGATGGAACACCCCGGCGTCGATTCGGTGCGGTCGGACGACGAGGCCGGCGCGTACGCGGCGACGGAGCATCTCCTGGGACGCGGCCACCGACGGATCGCGATGATCGACGGGCCGCTCGGGTCGGGCGTCGCGCGCAGGGACGGCTACCGCCGCGCGCTCGCGGACGCCGGTCTGCCTGCGCACCCCGAGCCGCCCCCGCGGACCGATTGGACGCGGGCCGGCGGTCGCCGCGCGGTCGCGGAGCTGCTGGCGCTCGAGCCGCGCCCGACGGCGATCTTCTGTTCCAACGACCTCACCGCGATCGGTGCGCTCGACGCGGCTCGTGACGCGGGGCTCGCCGTGCCGGACGACCTCGCCGTCGTCGGGTTCGACGACATCGAGGCAGCGGCGCTCGTCACGCCGTCGCTCACGACGGTGGTCAATCCCGCCGTCGACATCGGAGGAACGGCGGCGCGGATCCTCGCCGAGCGGATGACCGGCGGCCACGACGGTCCGGCGCGAACCGTGACGCTGCCCTCCCCACTCGTCGTGCGCGGATCATCGTGATAAGGATCCACCTGGACACCGATCTGGGGTCCGACACCGACGATCTGTGCGCGCTCACGATGCTGCTCGGGTGGCCGGATGTCGAGCTCACCGGCATCACGACGGTGAACGATCCCGGCGGCATCCGGGCCGGGTACGTCGCGTACGCGCTCGAGCTCGCGGGGCGCCGGGACATCCCGGTCGCCGCGGGCGCCGAGGGATCGTTCGGAGGGTTCATGGTGCCCCTCGCGTTCCCGGACTATTGGCCGGCGCCGATCGAGCGGCGTCCCTCGCCGCCGGGCGAAGCGCTGCGCGTGATCGCGGACAGCGTCGAGGCCGGCGCCATCGTTGTCGCGATCGGCCCCTACACCAACCTCGCAGCGTTCGAGGCCTGGCACCCGGGCGCGCTGCGCGACGCCGGGACGGTCGTGATGGGCGGGCACGTGCCCGCGGCGGCCGCCGGGTATCCGCCCTGGGGCATGCACGACGACTTCAACGTGCAGCAGGATGCGACGGCCGCGCGGGTGGTGTTCGACCGATGCGAGCCGACGGTTGTGCCGGTGCCGTCGTGCCTGAAGGTGACGCTTCGAGGGCGTGACCTGTCTCGGCTCCGCGCCTCGGGGGCGCTCGGCAAGCTGCTCGCCGACCAGGGGGAGCGGCACGCGGTGGACAACGGGCGCACGGAGCTTCCTGCCGCATTTCCGGCGCTGCCTGAGGATCTCTTGAACTTCCAGTACGACCCGCTTGCGTGCGCGGTGGCCGTCGGCTGGAGCAACGTCGAGATCAGCGAACTCGGCGTCGCCCTTTCGATCGAAGATGGTCTCCTGCGGATGGAGCTCGATGACGCTGCCGTGCGGATGCGGGTCGTGACGGACGTCGACGCCGACGCGTTCGCGGAGGCGTGGCTGTCGGCGGTCGAGCGAGCGTCCGTGACCCGCTAGCCGGCCTGCACCACCATGCCGCCGTCGACGCGGAGCAGCGTCCCCGTCACGAACGACGACTCGTCGGAGATGAGGAACACGACCGCGTCGCCGACCTCCTTCGGCATCCCGACGCGGCGCATCGGATGCATCGCGACCCACGCGTCCATCTGCCCTTGCGGGTCGCCGGAGTCCTCCATGATCTTCTCGTTCATCTCGGTGAGGATCGTTCCGGGGATGACCGCGTTCACGCGGATCTTCTTGGACGCGTACTCGACGGCTGCCTGCTGCGTGAGTCCATTGATGCCGCCCTTGCTCGCGGCGTACCCGGCCCAGCCGACGAACCCGACGAGCGATTGCACCGAGCTCATGTTCACGATCGAACCGCCGCCCGCCCGAAGCATCGCGCCGATCGCCGCGCGCATCCCGCGCCACACGCCGGAGAGGTTGACGTCGAGCACCTCGAGCCAGTCGCCCTCGGACATGTCGCCCGCAGAACCGGGGATGGCGACGGCGGCGTTGTTGACGATGCCATCGAGCCGGCCGTGGTGTTCGAGCGCGGCGTCGACGAGCGCCTGCACGTCTGCCGACGACCGAACATCGGTCCGATGGAACGAGGCAGGGTCGCCGATCGCATCGGCGACCTGCCGACCGCCGGTCTCATCGATGTCGCCGAGGACGACGACGGCGCCTTCGTTCGCAAGCGCTTCGGCCGACGCCCGACCGATCCCCGTCGCCGCGCCCGTGACCGCGACGACCTTGCCCTCCACCCGTCCAGCCATCGTCGCCTCCTCAGGACCCGCGGAAATCGGGAGCTCGCTTGTCGACGAACGCGCTGATCCCCTCGTCGGCGTCGGCGGTCGCGCGCAGCGACGCGAGGGCCGCTTGCTC
>DATAPH010000061.1:0-19368 GCA_036265325.1 Actinomycetota bacterium
AGGGAGGACGCCTTGCCGGCGTAGATCACCCGGCCGTCGCCGTCACGGAACAGGTACGCCCCAGGCGCGTCGGGGATCGACGAGGCTTGCGGTCGGGGGACGGTCACGCCCGCGATGCTAACGCGGGCCTCTGCGATGGCCGGCTACTTGGCGCCGTCAACGACGGCAAGGGTTCCGAACATGGTGTCCGGGTGCACTTGGCACTCGAAGTAGTAGGTGCCGGCCTGCAGGTCGAGCGGCAACGTCTCTTGATCGGGCCCGGTCTGGACCTTGGTGGCATCGATCACCTTGCCACCCTTGTCGACGAGCACCGCGAAGTTGTGCGGCACGCCGGCGTCCTTGTTGTCGAAGTTGACCGTGAACTTGCCCGGCGCGCCGACCAGACAGGTCTCGGTGAACGCGATGCCTTGGGCCGTCTGATCGAGCTGCACCTTCTTGTCCTTACCGCACGTGGACGAACCGCTCGGAGCCGGCGCCGCCGACGCGCGGGTCAGCGACGGACTCGGACGAGCCACCACGATGCCGGTGACGTTCCCCAGATAGCCGATCATCTGGTTTTGCGCCAAGGTGTCGTACCACCCCAGCGCGACGGCGCCCTTGTCGGTCGCGGCAAGTGACGGGTCGATCCCGGTCGACACCGTCGGGCCCAGGTCGACGGCAGAGAACGAGTCTGTTCCCGAACTGAGGTGGATGCCTTGATCGTCGTACGCGACGTATAGCGTTCCACCGCTCCCGATCGCTGCGGCCGTCGACGAGGCGTCCCCGCCGTTCACCGTCTCGTCGGGATCGGTCGTGACGTCGGCCACCTTGGTGACCGTCCAGGCGCCCTGCGCGAAGCCGGCCGCGTCGACGGCACCGTCGCCGGTGTAGAAGGCGGCCACCGCGGCGTCACCCGCTGCGGCGAACGATAAGCCGAAGCCCGTCACGCCCGTTGCGACCGTTGCGGGCGTCCACGCCGTTCCCTTCTGGGTCAGCGCGACGACCTGTTTGGTGCCGGGGTCCGCATACACGACCGTTGCCGCTCCGCCGACGAAGCCGATGCCGGTGGGCTGCGGCGACGGGCATCCGTTGCACCCAGGAACCGTCGCGACGACGTGATCGGTCCACGTGGTCCCGCTGAGGTTCGCCACATGCACCTCGGATCCCTTGCTGGTCTCGACCGTGAATGCGATCCACGGGCTGCCGGCCGCGTCGAGCGCGATGCCCGGACGACCGATCGGACCTGCCTCAGACACCTTGCCGCCGTCCGTGAACACCTGATCCACCGTCGCGGTCGTGGTCAACGAGGAGGTCCCGTAGCTCACGGTGTTCGACGACGTCCAGGCCACGTACGCCGTGCCCTGGTCGTCCACCGCGATCGCGGTTCCGTTGGTGTTCTGCGGTGTAAGGTCGAGCTTGCTGGTGGTCACCGGCCCGAACGGAACGGTGACGCCTTGCGGGGTCAATACCGGCGACGGGTAGTCCTCCATCTGAACCGCACCGCGCTGCCAGAGGCCGTCGGAGGACGACGTGGAAAGCATCACGCCGGGAACGTTCGGGGACCCGAATGGCCGTGGGATCGGGGGTGGCGCGCCCGCGGCGAGCTTGGCGGCGAACCCGAAGTACGAGACGTACGGCAGTCCGTCGGCCGTCAATGCGACGGCGTTGCCTTGCCCCATGTCGTCTTGGGAATCGACCACATAAGGAAAGAAACCACCCGTTCCATAATCGACCGCTGGGGTCGTGATCGAGCTACAGGCCGTCGCGACAAGCCCGACGGTGGCGAGGATGAGCAGGGCACGCCTGTGCATGTCGGCGGGGATACTAGCAAGCCTTCTCAACCGCGCCCGGCGAGCGCCGCCGCATACGGGATGCCCTCCAAGACCTCTTGAAGGAACCGGCCCGTGTGCGAGATGGGGTGCGCCGCCACATCTTCGGGCGTACCGGTCACGACGACGGCTCCGCCCTGGTCGCCGCCTTCCGGGCCGAGGTCGACGACCCAGTCGGCCGTCTTGATGACGTCGAGGTTGTGCTCGATCACGAGCACCGTGTTGCCGGAATCAACCAGTCGCTGCAGCACTTCGAGCAACTTGCGGATGTCCTCGAAGTGCAGACCGGTGGTCGGCTCGTCCAACACATAGAAGGTATTGCCCGTCGCGCGCTTGTGGAGCTCGGACGACAGCTTGATCCGCTGGGCCTCACCGCCTGACAAGGTCGGTGCCGGCTGGCCGAGCTTCACGTACCCGAGCCCGACGTCGGACAACGTCTGGAGGTGCCGCCGGATCGGCGGGATGTTCTCGAAGAAGGTGAGCGCCTCGTCGACACTCATCTCGAGTACGTCCGCGATGCTGCGTCCCTTGTACTTCACCTCGAGGGTCTCGCGGTTGTAGCGCTTGCCCTTGCACACCTCGCACGTGACATACACGTCCGGCAGGAAGTGCATCTCGATCTTGATCTGACCGTCGCCGGCGCAATTCTCGCAGCGGCCTCCGCGCACGTTGAACGAGAAGCGGCCGGGCTGGAAGCCCCGAAGTCGCGCCTCGGGGACCTGCGCGTACAGCTTGCGGATGTGGTCGAACATGCCGGTGTAGGTCGCCGGATTGGAGCGTGGCGTGCGCCCGATCGGCGATTGGTCGATGTCGATGACCTTGTCGACCTGGTCCCAACCGGTGAGCCGCTTATGGCGCCCGGGAAGCTGGCGCGAGCCGGACACTTTCTGCGCGAGTGCGCGCAGCAAGACGTCTTGAACGAGCGTCGACTTGCCGGACCCGCTCACGCCGGTGACGCAGACGAACAGCCCGAGGGGGATCTCGACGGTGACGTCTTGCAGGTTGTGCTCGCGCGCGCCCGACAGCACGAGCTTCTTCTTGCCGGCCGGGCGTCGGATCAACGGCAACGGGATCACCCGACGGCCGGACAGATACGCGCCGGTGATCGACTCGTCGCACTCGAGCAGGCCCTTCAGGTCGCCGGTGTAGACCACTTCACCACCGTGCTCCCCCGCCGCCGGGCCGAAGTCGACGATGTGGTCGGCCTCGATCATGGTCGCCTCGTCGTGCTCCACGATCACCAACGTGTTCCCCAGGTCGCGCAGCCGCACAAGCGTGTCGAGCAGCCGCCGGTTGTCGCGTTGGTGCAGGCCGATCGACGGTTCGTCGAGGATGTACAGCACGCCGACAAGGCCGCTCCCGATCTGCGTCGCGAGCCGGATGCGCTGCGCTTCGCCGCCGGCGAGCGTGCCCGCGGCACGGCCGAGCGTCAGGTAGTCGAGCCCGACGTCGACGAGAAACCCGAGTCGCGCGCGGATCTCCTTGAGCAGCCGCTCGGCGATCATCTCCTCGCGCTCGCTGAGTCCCATGTCCTGGGTGAACGCCAGCGCGTCGCGGATCGCGAGGTCTGTGACCTGCGAGATATTGCGGTCGCCGATCGTGACGGCGAGGGTCTCGGGCCGCAGCCGCGCCCCCTTGCACGCCCGGCACGGGATCTCGCGCATGAACTGTTCCATGCGGTCGCGCGCCGACTCGGAGTCGGTCTCGGCGTGCCGCCGCTCGATGTTGGGGATCGCGCCCTCGTAGGTTGTCCAATACGCGCGCTGCCGTCCGTACCGGTTCTTGTAGCGGACGTGGATCTCCTCGTCGGAGCCGTAGAGCAGGATCTCCCGGGTCGCCTTCGGCAGTTTCTTCCACGGGGTGTCGAGGCTGAAGCCGTGCGTGTCGGCGACCGCCTCGAGTACGCGATACCAGTACTCGAGCGTCGCCGACGCCCACGGTGCGAGCGCGCCTTCGTTGACGCTCAGGTCCGGGTCCGGAACGACGAGCTCGGGGTCGACCTCGAGCCGTGTGCCGAGGCCGTCGCACGTCTGGCACGCGCCGTACGGCGAGTTGAACGAGAAGTTCCGCGGCGCGAGCTCATCGAACGAGAGCCCGCAATAGGTGCACGCGAGCTTCTGCGAGAAGGTCTGGACCTCCTCGTGCCCCTCGTGTGTGACGACCGCGATCGACGCGATGCCCTCCGCCAATGTCAGCGCCTGTTCGATCGAGTCGGCAACGCGCCGCCGGATGTCGGGCTTGGCGACCAACCGGTCGACTACGACCTCGATGGTGTGCTTGTAGTTCTTGGGAAGTCGGATCGGCTCCGCCAACTCCCGAACCTCGCCGTCGATCCGGGCGCGCGGATACCCCTTGCGGCCCAGTTCTTCCAGAAGCTTCCCGTACTCGCCCTTGCGACCCCGAACGATCGGCGCCAACACCTGGAAGCGCGTGCCTTCTGGCAGCGACATCACCTGGTCGACGATCTGCTCGGGCGTCTGGCGCCCGATCGGCCGGCCGCAGTTGTAGCAATGCGGATGCCCCACCCGCGCGAACAGGACGCGGAGGTAGTCGTAGATCTCGGTGATCGTGCCGACCGTCGACCGCGGGTTGCGCGAGGTGGACTTCTGGTCGATCGAGATGGCCGGCGACAGGCCCTCGATGAAGTCGACGTCGGGCTTCTCCATCTGGCCGAGGAACTGCCGCGCATACGAAGACAGCGACTCGACGTACCTACGCTGGCCCTCTGCATAGATGGTGTCGAACGCCAACGAAGACTTGCCCGATCCGGACAAGCCAGTGAAGACGATAAGGGCGTCGCGCGGCAGCTCGAGGGTCAGGTTCTTGAGGTTGTGCTCACGCGCCCCGTGGATGACGAGGGAGTCGGTACCCACCGCTCCCGAGTGTAGCGAGGGTCGCCGACAAGCCTTCCGCTTGGCCTGGAGTCGCGTTACGCCACACCGGCTTCGCGGAGCTGGCGAAGCTCCTTGCGCAGCTCGTGCACCTCGTCACGAAGCCGGGCAGCGTACTCGAACCGGAGGTCGCGGGCGGCCTGATGCATCTCCTCCTCGAGCCCCTGGATGAGCCGCTCCAGCTCCTCGGTCGGGATGCCCTCGGGTGCCTCGACCACCCGCTGCTCGCGGGTGGGGATCGCGGCCTCCTCGCCCCGGAGCGCCAGCAGGATGTCGGTGACCTGCTTGCGCACGGTCTGAGGGTCGATCCCGTGCTCCTTGTTGTAGGCCAGCTGGATCTGGCGGCGCCGCTGGGTCTCGCCGATGGCCGACCGCATCGAGTCGGTCACGCTGTCGGCGTACATCAGGACGGTGCCGTCGACGTTACGCGCGGCCCGGCCGATGGTCTGCACAAGCGAGGTCTCGGACCGGAGGAACCCCTCCTTGTCGGCGTCGAGGATCGCGACCAGCGACACCTCTGGGAGGTCGAGGCCCTCTCGGAGAAGGTTGATGCCAACCAGGACGTCGAACTCGCCCAGCCGAAGGTCGCGGACGATCTCGATCCGCTGGATCGTGTCGACCTCGGAGTGCATGTACCGGACGCGGATCCCCATCTCGACCAGGTAGTCGGTGAGGTCCTCCGCCATCTTCTTGGTGAGCGTCGTCACCAGGATCCGCTGGTCGTTCTCGGCCCGTCCGCGGATCTCTTCCATCAAGTCGTCGATCTGGCCCTTGGTCGGGCGGATCTGGACTTCGGGGTCGATCAGGCCGGTCGGCCGAACGATCTGCTCGACCACAGACGTCGAGTGCTGAAGTTCGTAGGGGCCCGGCGTGGCCGACATGTACACGACCTGGCCGACGCGCTCACGGAACTCCTCGAACCGCAGCGGCCGGTTGTCGATCGCGCTCGGCAGCCGGAATCCGAAGTCGACCAGCGTGGTCTTGCGCGAGACATCGCCCTCGTACATGCCGCGGAGCTGCGGCACCGTGACGTGTGATTCGTCGAGCACGACCAGGTAGTCATCAGGGAAGTAGTCGAGCAGGGTGAACGGCGCGGTTCCCGGCCCGCGACCGTCGATGTGCCGCGAGTAATTCTCGATCCCGCTGCAGAAACCCATCTCGCGAAGCATCTCGAGGTCGTACGTGGTGCGCATACGCAGGCGCTCGGCCTCGAGGAGCTTGCCCTGCCGGTCGAGCTCCGCGAGCCGTTGATGCAACTCCTCTTCGATCGTCACGATCGCGTGCTTCATCCGGTCCTCGGACGCGACGTAGTGCGACGCCGGGAAGGTGGTGTGGTCGACGATGTCGTCCTTCACGATCTCGCCGGTGAGCGGGTCGAACATGCTGATCTTCTGGACCTCGTCGCCCCACCACTCGATGCGGTAGCCGGCCTGCTCGTACGGCGGGAAGACCTCGAGCGTGTCGCCGGTGACGCGGAAGGTCCCGCGCGCGCGGCTGACCTGGTTGCGCTGGTACTGGATGTCGACCAGCCGCTGCATCGCGAACTCCATCGGCACCTCGGTCCCGCGATAGACGCGGAGCAGCTGGCCTTCATACTCCTCCGGCGAACCCAGTCCGTAGATCGCCGAGACGCTCGCGACGATGATCACGTCGTCGCGGCTGAGGAGCGCCGCGGTCGCCGAGTGCCGCAGGCGCTCGATCTCCTCGTTCACCGAGCTGTCCTTCTCGATGTACGTGTCGGTCTGCGGCACGTAGGCCTCGGGTTGGTAGTAGTCGTAATAGGAGACGAAGTACTCGACCGCGTTGTCGGGGAAGAAGCCGCGGAACTCGTTGGCGAGCTGTGCCGCGAGCGACTTGTTCGGCGCCATCACGATCGTCGGACGCTGCACCCGCTCGATCACGTGCGCGATCGTGAAGGTCTTGCCCGTGCCCGTGGCGCCGAGGAGCGTGATGTGCTCCTCCCGACCCTGGACAGAGGTGGTCAGCTGGTCGATCGCCGTCGGCTGGTCGCCGGCGGGCGCGAACTCGGACACGACACGGAAGGGGGGCACGACGCCCAGTCTAGGGCGGGGTTCCGACATCCAGGAGGTCGTCGCAACGACCGTTCGGCTACATCCGGCCGGCAGCGATGATCCGGTCGAGGAAGAGGCGGGTCTCTTCCTGCTCCGGCTCAGAGAAGATCTGCTCGGGCGAACCCTCCTCGAGGATCTGTCCTTCGTGGAGGAAGCACACGCGGTTTGCGACATCGCGCGCGAACCCCATCTCGTGGGTAGCGATGATCATCGTCATCCCCTGCTCGGCGAGCTCGCGGATCTGGTCGAGCACCTCGGCGACCAGGACCGGGTCGAGCGCGCTCGTGACCTCGTCGAGGAGAAGGATCTCCGGGCGCATCGCGAGCGCCCGCACGATCGCGACCCGCTGTTGTTGCCCGCCCGACAGCCGGTCGGGATAGTCGCTCGCCTTGTCCGCGAGTCCGAACCGCTCCAGTAACGCCGTCGCATCGCGTTCGGCGTCGCGCTTCGATGCCTTCAATACCTCGTGCGGCGCAAGCGTGACGTTGTGCAGCACGGTCATATGCGGAAACAGGTTGAACGCCTGGAACACGATCCCGATCTTCCGTCGAGTGTCGTCGACGTTCACGCCCCGGCGGGTGATCTCCTCGCCTGCGATCGTGATCGACCCCGCGTCGATCGGCTCGAGCAGGTTGATACACCGCAACAGGGTCGACTTCCCCGATCCGCTCGCGCCGATCAGGCAGACGACTTCGTGCGAGTCGACCGCCAGATCGATGCCCTTGAGTACCTCCAGGTCGCCGAACGACTTGTGCAGCCCTTGGATGTCGACGGCCCGCGTCATACGGCTGCGCTCGATTGCCGTTTGCGTTGGTCGCGCGCGATCAGCCAGTCCACGAACCTCGCCTGCGGGATCGTGATCGCGATGAAGATCAGCGACAGCGCGACCAGCGGCGTGAAGTTGAAGTCGCCTTGCTGGATGATCGTCGCCTTGTTCAGTGCCTCGACGACGCCCAACACGTACACGAGGGCTGAGTCCTTCTGAAGGCCGATGAAGTCGTTCAGGAGCGGCGGGATCACGCGGCGGACGGCCTGCGGCAAGACGACGTGTCGCATCGACTGCCATCGGCTCAATCCGAGCGAGCGGGCTGCCGCGACCTGACTCGGGTGGACCGACTGGATGCCGGCTCGATACACCTCCGCGACGTACGCGGAATACACAAGCGTGAGCGCCATGATGGCCCAGACATAGTCGTTGTCCGGGATCCCTTGCAGATCGAGCGCCGGCATGCCGAAGCCGAGGAGCAAGATCACGAGGATCGTCGGGACGCCACGGAACAGGTCGGTGTATGCCGCCGCCATGATCCGAAGCGGCGTGAAGACCGGACCCGGGAGACTCCGGAGCACCGCGATGATCAGCGCCAAGATCAACACGAGCACTTCCGCGACGCAGAAGATGAAGATGTTCCGAACGAACTTCTCGAGGATCACGGGGAACGACGAGCGGAACTCGGCACCGTTGAAGAACGAGTCTTTGATCTCCGGCCAGCCCGGTGAGCGCACGACGATGACCGCGATGAGACCAAAGAAGATGACGGTGCTGCCGACGGCGATCCAGACGTTCCGCGCGCTGGAGTCGCCTCCGCCAAGGATCTTCGGCCATCGACTGTCGCTCCCCGGCGGCAGGCGAGGGTCACTGTCCCCGCCCGGTGGGAAGTAGACGTTCGGGCTCGGGCCTGACCCGCTCGCCATCGTTCCTCGCGGCTTAGGAGAACACCGGCACGCTGGCGTCCGTCTGCAGCCACTGGTTCTCGAGCTGCTTCAACGTGCCGTTGGACTTCAGCGTGGCGATCGCCTGGTTGACGCACGAGACGAGCGGGTTGCCCTTCTCGAACGCGAGGCCGAACTGCTCCTGTCCCCCGCTCAGCGGCGGGAACTGCCCGACGATCTGGTCGGCGTAGCCGTAGAACGCGTCCGGGAAGTCCACGACCACGCCGTCGAGCTGCCCGTTGTGCAGGTCCTTCAGCGCGGTGTCGAGGTCTGGGTAGACGCCGGGCTCGACGTTCGGCTGGATCTCCTGCTGGATCACCTCGAGGCTCGTGGTTCCGACCGGCGCGCCGAGCTTCAGGTCCTTCAGGCCGGCGAGCGTCGTCACGCCGATCGCGGGCGACCCGTTGTCGGCGATCAGCGCCTGGTTGACGTCGTAGTAGCCGTCGCTGAAATCGACCGCCTTCGCGCGCTGCGGTGTGATCGAGATCTGCTGCATCGCGAAGTCGAAGTCCTTCGGTCCCGGCGCGAACGACTTGCCGAACGGGATGCCTTCCCACGTCACCTGATCGTTGGTGAACCCGAGCTGCTGCGCCAGCGCGTACGCGAACGCCGACTCATACCCCTCGCCGGTGTGCGGATCGCCGGTGTACTTGCCGGACTTCCAGTCAGAGCCCGCGACGCTCGTGCCGCCGTACCACGGCTTGTACGCCGGGTTGCCGGTGGCGATGGTCAGCTGACCCGGCGTGTGGAGGTTCATCGTCGACGGGGTACAGTCGCCGGCCGCCGCGCTCGTCGGTGTCGACGTCTTCGGTGCGCATGCGGTGGCGACGACCGCCAGCACCGCGAGCACGAGCAAAGCCTTGCGCATCCGAAGAACCTCCCTAGGGTGTCGCCGACCGGAACGGCGCGAGCCTAGCACGCTGCTTGCAGCGCACCCCGCTCAGCGCGCCGGCTCCCACCGGAAGGTCCGAGCCGCGACGACGACCGCACCGACGAGCCAGATCGCCATCACGAGGATGTCCGACCAATGGAAGGGCACCCCGAGGTAAGAGGCACGCATCGCATCGACGAGGTGTTTCACGGGGAAGACGCGTCCGATGAAGTTCACCCACCCCGGTGGGTTGTCCGACGCGATGAAGATCCCCGACAGGAACAGCAGCGGCAGGATGATCGCGTTCACGATCGGCGGCCCTGCGTCTTCGTTCGGCACGATACCGCTGACCGCCAGCCCGATCGCCGCGAAGCAGCCCGCTCCAACGAGCAAGGTCAGGATGAACAGCAGGGAGTCGGTCGCTCCTGGGATACGTGCGCCGTAGACGAGCCGTCCGAACACGACCGTGATGGCGACGAGCAGGAACCCCACGAACGTCGCATGCGCCACCCGCGCCGTGAGATACGACCGTGCCGGAAGCGGCGTGCCGCGCAGCCGTTTCAGGATGCCGCCCTCCCTCGCGAACACCACGGAGATGGCGATGTTCGTGTAACACGCCGAGATGAGACCGAAGGCCGCCATCGAGAAGACGTAGTACGTCGAGGTTTTGATCGAGACGGTTGTTCCGGGAAGCGTCGTCGTGCTGTTGCCGAGCAGCGCCGTGAAGATCACGAGGAACAACAGCGGGAAGATGAAGGTGAAGAACGCGGACGCCGGGTTCCGCCAGAAGGCCTTGTTCGTGAACCGGAACTGGCGGGCGATCTCGCGGATCACGCCGTCCCCTCCTCCCCGCCGGTGAGCTCGAGGTAGACGTCCTCGAGGGAGGGGCGCGACACCTCGAAGACCTCGAGATCGACGCCGTTGTCGAGCGCCCAGCCGGTCAGGTCGTGCACGACCTTCGTCGGTTGGTTCGTGCTCAGGCGAAGGGCGCCCTTGCCGTCTGCGACCTGTCCCAGCTCAGGCGGCGTGGGCGCACCCGCCGCGGCCCCGAACCGGATCGTGGTCTGCATCTGGTCGCGACCGGCGAGCGACGAGGGCGGTCCCTCGGCAACGATCACACCGTTTGCGATCACAGCGACACGATCCGCCAGGTACTGCGCCTCGTCCATGAAATGGGTCGTGAGCCAGACCGTCTTGCCGAGCGCGACGAGGTTCTTGACCATCTCCCATGCGTTGCGGCGGGCGCTTGGGTCGAACCCCGTCGTCGGTTCGTCGAGGAACAGGAGTTCCGGGTCGCCCGCGAGGGCGATCGCCACGTCGAGGCGGCGCTGTTGGCCACCGCTCAACCGACGCACGCGCTCATCACGCTTCTCACTGAGGCCGACAACGTCGATCACCTCGTCGGCGGGGCGTGGGCTCGGGTAGTACCCGCCGTACATCTCGACCGTCTCGCGCACGGTGAGGAACGGGTCGACGCCGGTCGACTGCAGCACGATCCCGATCCGCTGCTTCAGGGCGTGCTCGCCTCTGGCCGGGTCGTGTCCGAGGACGCTCACCGTGCCCGCGGTCCGCTGCCGGTACCCCTCGAGGATCTCGGTGGTCGTGGTCTTGCCGGCGCCGTTCGGCCCGAGCAGCGCGAAGACCTCGCCACGATCGACGTGGACGTTGATGCCGCCGACCGCCTCGAAGTCGCCGTAGGACTTGCGGAGTCCCTCGATCTCGATCACGCGTTCGGCCGCCATCGAACCGACCCTACCCGACCCCGAACCCGGCCTCGGCGTCGACCTTGTTGCGAAGCGGCGTGCCGGCGACGAACCGCCGCAGGTTGTCGACGAAGACGCCGACCACGGCCTCCTCCCAGTCGCGAACGTCGCCGGAGATGTGCGGCGAGACCGCGACGGTCGGCATGGACCACAGGGGCGAGTCGGCCGGCAGGGGTTCCTCGACGAAGACGTCGAGGGATGCGCCGGCGATCGCGCCGGACCGAACCGCGTCGATCAGCGCGTCCTCGTCGACGGTCGCCCCGCGCCCGACGTTGACGAAATGCGCCGTCGGCCGCATCGAGTCGAACGCCTTGGCGTCGAACATCGCGCGCGTGCCTTCGGTCAGGGGAAGCGCGTCCAAAACGTGATCCGCTCGTCCGAGCGCCTGGTGGAAGCCGTCGGGACCGGTGATCGGGCCGAGGACATCGTCTGTCCGTTCGTTCCGGCCGACGGCCTCGACCGTCATGCCGAGCGCCTTGGCTCGCGTCGCGGCAGCGCGGCCGATCGGTCCGGGACCCACGACGACGAGGTGCTGTCCTGTGACACGATCGCGCCGGCGGCCGTCGGTCCAGACGCCTTTCGTCTGATCCACCACCGAGATATGCAGCCCGGTCGTGAACGCCATCATCGCGGCGATCGCCCACTCGGCGATCGGGTCGTCGAAGATGCCTCGCGCGTTCGTCACGATGACCTCGCTGGCGATAAGCGCCGGGAACAGCAGGCTGTCGACGCCGTCGCTCGCGGCCTGGATCCAACGCAATCGCGTCGCGTCGGCGAACGCGTCCTCGAGCCAGGACCGCCTCGCGCCCCACGAGAAGATCACGTCGGCATCGGCGGTCGCAGCGGCGACGCGCTCGGGATCCTCGGCGTACCGAAGCTCGGCGAGCTCGTTCGCGGGCTCGATCCCCGGGGGCGCGTCGTCGACGGTCGCGCCCAGGACCGCGACGACGGGCTTCTCGCGATCGCTCACAGCGGCTTCCGTCCGCTGAAGCCGCTGTGCACGGCGTGGTAGTACGCGACATCGTCTTCGCCGAGTTGCCAACAGAGGAACACCTGGTCGCCGTCGCGCTCTGCTGGGAAGTCGATCAAGCCCGTATCTGGATCGCGGAGCAGGATCCCTCGACCCGCGAGGTACTCGACCTCGGCCTTCAACGTCTCTTGGTGCCGGAACCAGTCGGAACCCGCGACGCCGCCACCGTCCGTCGCGACGGCCTCGGTGATCCGTTCGCTCGACGCGATCAGGCCGATGCGCGCTTCGCGCAGGCGCGGCAGGCGCTCACGGAGCTCGGCGAGCTCGGCGTTCGCATCCGCTACGGAGAACACGCGGTCGGTGGTCATGCGACGGCTCGCACCAGGCCCGGCAACTCGCGAAGGTCGGTGATGCGCGTCCCGGGCTCGTCCAGATACCGATCCCGGCGATCGATCAGCACCGGCGTCATCCCGAGGGCAGCCGCGGGCGCCACATCGAACTCGGGGTTGTCGCCGACATACATCGCGTCGGCGGGATCGAGCACCAACCGATCCAGCGCCAGCTGGAAGATCCGCGGGTCCGGCTTCTCGACGCCCTCTCGACCGCTGATCACCCGCACGCCGAACCGATCACGCACCCCGAGGGTTCCGAGAAGATCTTCGAGCCACGCCTCGAAGTTCGACACGATCGCCAGGACGAGCCCGGCGGCCTCGAGCTCGTCGAGCGTCGATTCGACGTCGTCGAACAACGCGTAGTTGGCGGGGTCGGTGAACGTCGCGTACAGGACGTCTGCGAGGTGCCCATCATCGGCGATCTCGAGCTCGCCGAGCATCCGCTCGTACACGCTTTTCCAGAAGCGGGCGGACCGCTCGGGCGACGTGGTCCACAGCTCCACGTCCCGTGCCGCTTCGGAGAACCGATGGAACACCGCCCGCGACGCGTCGATCACGGCTTCGGGCGAGCGGCCGTGGCCCTCTGCGGCGACGACGGTGCTGAAGAGCTCAGGGAACGACGGCGACGGGTGGACGAGCGTCTCGCCGACGTCGAAGAGGACGGCGCGGAGGGGCATCGCCGGGATGCTACCGGCCGTCGGCCGCCCGCGCGGCCAGATCGTGCCAGAGCACCTCGACCTCGGCCTCCAGCTCTTCGCGTGTGCCTTCGTTGTCGAGGAGCACGTCGGCGGCGCGTGCCCGCGCGTCCAACGGGAGCTGGGCATCGATGCGCGCACGCACGTCCGTCTCCTCCATGCCACGAGCCACCGAGCGCGCGACCTGGGTCTCGGGCGACGCCGACACCACGACGACGACATCGCAGTCGCGGTGGGTCCCCATCTCGATCAGGAGGGGGTTCACCAGGACGACGACGTCCTCGGTATCGAGGTGCGACGCGATCCCATCGGCGATCATCCGCCGAACCTCGGGGTGGATGATCGCCTCGAGATCGTCGAGCGCACCCCGATCCGCGAACACGATCGAAGCAAGCCGCGCTCGGTCGAGATCGCCGTTGGGGCCGACGACCTCGTCACCGAAGCGACGCACGACGGCGCCCAGCGCATCGGTTCCCTTCCCGACGGCGTCGCGCGCGAAGGCGTCGGCATCGAGGATCACCGCGCCGTGGCGCGAGAGCAGGTCCGCAACCGTTGATTTGCCGGCGCCGATGCCGCCGGTCAGGCCGACGAGCAGCATGCAGGGTGAGCGTCACGCGGTTTGGGGCGGCCGCCGAAGGCGGCCGCCCCTGACCACGTGTCACTCGTCGCGGCCCTCGCGCCGCTTCAGGTCCTGGAGGATCGCCTCGAGCGAGACCTCCTCCTCGGCTGCCGGCTCGTCGGCCTTTGGGGCCTCAGGAGTCGCTTCCGCTTCCGGCTCTGACGCGGCGGCGGCGACTTCCGGCTCCGCAACCGCCACAGGCTCCGGCTCAGGCTCCGGCTCTGTGACTGCGACAGGTTCGGGTGCCGGCTCCGGTTCCGGTGCCGCGGCCGCCGCTTCCGGCTCCGCAACCGCGACGGGTTCCGGCGCGGCAGGTGCCACAGGTGCCGCAGGTGCCGGAGCTCCCGCAGGTGTCGCCTCCTCGGCCGCGGCCACCGCCGCGAGGATCTCGGCCGGGACCTCGATCGTCGTCGTCATCTCGGGGCCGGCGTCACGCTCGACCTCGGGCTCGACCTCGATCTCTTTGGGCTTAGGCGGCGCCGCGGTGACCTGACGCATCGACAGGCTGACCCGCCGGCGCGACACATCCACGTCGATCACCTTCACCTGCACCTCTTGCCCGACCGACAGCACCGACTCGGGGGCGTCGACGTGCTCGTGGCTGATCTCGGAGATGTGGACCAGACCCTCGATCCCCTGCGCAACGCGGACGAACGCGCCGAAGGGCACGAGCTTCGTCACGGTGCCGTCGATGACAGCGCCGGCCTGCGACGTGCGCTCGAACTCCTTCCACGGGTCTTCCTGCGTGGCCTTGAGCGAGAGCGAGACGCGCTCGCGCTCCAGGTCGACGTCGAGCACCTCGACCTCGACCTCCTGGCCGACGCTCACGACCTCCTGCGGGTGGTCGACGTGCTTCCACGAGAGCTCGCTCACGTGGACCAGCCCGTCGACACCGCCGAGATCGACGAACGCGCCGAAGTTCACGATCGAGCTGACCGTGCCCTTGCGCCGCTCGCCCTTCTGCAGGTTCTGCAGGAACGTCTTGCGGCCCTCGGACTGCGACTCCTCGAGGAACGCGCGACGGCTGAGCACGACGTTGTTGCGGTTGCGGTCGAGCTCGATGATCTTCGCCTCGAGCTCCTGGCCGACGAACGGCTGCAGGTCGCGGACCCGTCGCAGGTCCACGAGCGACGCGGGCAGGAACCCACGCAAGCCGATGTCCAGGATCAGGCCGCCCTTGACGACCTCGATCACCGGGCCCTTGATCGTCTGGCCCGACTGCATCGTCTCTTCGATCTTGCCCCAGGCGCGCTCATACTGCGCACGCTTCTTGGACAGGATCAGCCGGCCCTCTTTGTCTTCCTTCTGCAGGACGAGCGCCTCCATGTGCTCGCCCACCTGGACGATCTCGGCCGGCTTCACGTCGTGGCGGATCGACAGCTCCTTGGCCGGGATCACGCCTTCGGACTTGTAGCCGATGTCGAGCAGGACTTCGTCGCGGTCGATCTTGACCACGTCCCCCTCGACGATGTCGCCGTCCTTGAAATCGCGGAACGACGACTCCATCGCGGCGATCAGCTCTTCGGGGGTCAGGTCCGGCTGGGCAGCGGTGGTCGTGGTCGCTTCGGCGACCGTCGTTTCATCACTCATGCGGTGGTTCTCCTCGCTGGCACGCGGAGCTCACCGCTCGCGGCTTGGGATTTGCGAGCGGCGCAGGAGCCCTGCGACCAGGCAGGATGGTAGGTGACCAGCGGAAATGCCGTCAACGTCCGGCGTCAGTGGCCTTCCGGCGCCGCGTCGGCCCAGTTCGGACCGGACGCGATCGCGGCGACGAGTGGCACGTCGAGTTCGATCGCGTGCTCCATCCCCTCTCGCACCAGCTCGGACGCCGCCTTCAGGTGCTTCTTCGGAACCTCGAACACAAGCTCGTCGTGCACGGTGAGCAGCATGTGGCACCCGAGCTTCGGTTGGTCCTGCAAGGCGCGGTCGACCTTGATCATCGCGAGCTTGAACACGTCGGACGCGCCGCCTTGGATCGGCGCGTTCAACGCCTGGCGCTCGCCAAGCTCTCGCAGCCGCCGGTTGTCGCTCGTGAGCTCCGGGATGTACCGCCGGCGTCCGAGCAGCGTCTCGGTGTAGCCGTCGAGGCGCGCCCGCTCGACCTGGGCGGTCAGGTACGACTTGATCTTCGGGAAGCCCTCGAAGTAGCCGTCGATGATCTCCTGCGCCTCATCGGGTGCGATGTCGAGCCGCTGCGAGAGGCCGTAGGCGTTCATGCCATAGGCGAGCCCGAAGTTGACCGCCTTCGCACGACGCCTGAGCTCGCTGTCGACATGCTCCATCGGCAGGTCGAAGACCTTCGCCGCCGTTGCGGCGTGGATGTCGTCGCCGGCCGCGAAGGCTTCATGCAGCCCCTCATCGCCCGACAGGTGCGCGAGGACGCGAAGCTCGATCTGGCTGTAATCGGCGACGAGCAGGACCTCGTCGTCGGCGCCCGGGATGAAGGCGCGGCGGATCTGGCGGCCGACCTCCGAGCGGACGGGGATGTTCTGCAGGTTCGGGTTGGTGCTGCTCAGCCGCCCAGTCGCGGCGGCGGCCTGGTTGAACGTCGTGTGCACCCGGCCGTCGGGGCCCGCGAGCTTTGGCAGGGCCTCGAGGTAGGTCGAGTTGAGCTTGTCGAGTTCGCGCCACGACAGCAGTGCGTCGACGATCGGGTGCTCGTCACGGAGCTTCTCGAGCACGCTCGCGTCGGTGGACAGCTCGCCCTTGGGCGTCTTCTTGCCCGGCTGGAGGCCGAGCTCGCCGTACAGCACCTCGCGCAGCTGCGGCGGTGAGTTGAGGTTGAACTCGCGCCCCGCGATCTCATAGATCTGCTGCATCAGCGTCGCCATGCGGTCCCGGACGCCCTCGCCGATCTCGTCGAGGTAAGCGACGTCGAGCCTGATGCCATGGGCTTCCATCCGCCCAAGCACCGATGACAGGGGCAGTTCGACATCCATCAACAGCGACCGGAGCCCCTGCTTGTCGATCTGCTCCTCCATCACGGGTGCGAGCAGCCCGACCGCGGCAGCTTCGACGGCCGTGCGCCGCCACGGGTCCTCGGCGAACAGCTGTGCGTCGTCGCCCTCCTCGATCCCGGCGAGCAGGTCGGTGCCGAGGTACCGTTCGGTCAGCTTGTCGAGCGAGTACGCGGTGGAGCCGGGGTCGAGCAGGTAGCCGCCGATCATCGTGTCGAACGTCACGCCGTCGAGGCCGCCGCCGAGCGCCGTTGCGGTGCGCTCGAGCACCTTGGCGTCGTGGGTCTGCTTCGCGATCGCGACGTCGGCGAGGGCATCGACGAGTCCCGCCGGGTGCGTGATCGCGGCGTAGGACGCCTGCGCGCCTCCCGCAGACACGGCGGCGCCGTGGATCGAGCCGTCTTCGACCCGCACCGCGACCGCCGCCGCTCCGCCCTTCAATGCGGCAAGCAGCTCGCCTTCGTCGACCTGTCGAAGGTCGAGCTCGGCGACCTCGGCCACGGGCTTCGCGGTCCCCAGCGCCTCCGCCAGCCGGTCGAGCAGCGACCGGAACTCCAGCGACACGAACAACGACCGCACCTGCTCGGGGTCGGAGGCGCCCATCACACAGTCCTCGGGCGTGAACTCGAGCTCGAGGTCGGTCACGATCCGCGCGAGCTGCTTGTTCAGCGCGAGCCGGTCGGCCGCCCCCTCGATGTTCTCCTTCTGCTTCCCCTTCAGCTCGCCGGTCCGCTGCAACAGGTCCTCGATCGACCCGAACTGGTTCACGAGCTTGGCGGCCGTCTTGTCGCCGATCCCCGGCACGCCCGGGATGTTGTCCGAGGTGTCACCCTTCAGCGCGACGAAGTCGAGGTACTGCGCCGGCGTGATCCCGTAGCGGCCCTCGACGGCGCCCGGGTCCATCAGGTCGATCTCGGAGATCCCGCGCCGGTTGAACAGCACGCTGATCGCGCCCTTCTTCTTCTCCCGGTTGCGCACGAGCTGGAAGAAGTCGCGATCCGCGGTGACGATGACGGCATCCAACCCGGCCTCGCTCGCCTGGAGGGCCAGCGTGCCGATCGCGTCGTCGGCCTCGTGCCCTGCCATCCGGATCACCGGGATCCGCAGGACGTCGAGGACCTCTTCGATCAGACCAAGCTGCGGCCGGAAGTCGGCCGGGGACTCCGCGCGGCCCGCCTTGTAGTCCGCGTCCATCTCCAGGCGCACCGTCGGCGCGCCCATGTCGAACGCCACCGCGATCAGATCGGGGTGTTCGTCGCCGAACAGCTTGATGAGCATCGACGTGAACCCGTAGACGGCGTTGGTCACGGTGCCCGAGCTTGTGGCGAGCGTCTGCGGGAGGGCGAAGAACGCCCGGTACGCGAGGCTGTGCCCGTCGAGCAGGAAGAGCCGACGAGGGGATTCGCTCACGCGGCCATCCTAGTTGTCGCCGCAGACGAGCCAGCCGGCGACCACGGCGGTGCGACGGTTTGTCGTGAATCCGACCCCCTCAGTAGGATTCGAACGTGCTCCCCACCTTCGTGATCGGGCTCCGCGAGGGCCTCGAGGCGGCACTGATCATCGGGATCATCGCCGCGTTCCTGATCCAGCGCGACGAACGACGCGCACTTGGGTGGATGTGGGCCGGCGTCGCGCTCGCGATCGTCCTGTGCATGGGGATCGCCTTGACGTTCCGGGCGATCGACCGCGCGCTCCCCCACAAGCAGCAGGAGGCCTTGGCCGCAGTGATGGCGCTACTCGCGGTGGCCGGCGTGACCTACATGATCGTCTGGATGCGCCGGCATTCCCGCGGCCTCAAGCACGTCCTCGAGGCACATGCCCAGACGGCCCTGACCCGGGGCTCGACCTGGGCGCTGGTGGGCCTGGCGTTCTTCGCGGTCATCCGGGAGGGCCTGGAGACCTCGGTCTTCCTGATCGCGGCCTTCCAAAACTCCCTGAACCCCCGGGCGACCGGGACGGGAGCGGTCCTCGGCGTCCTGGTGGCGGCCGCGCTGGGCTACAGCATCTACAAGGGCGGCGTGCGGATCAACCTGTCCCGGTTCTTCCGCTTCACCGGATTCATCCTCGTGCTCGTCGCCGCGGGCCTCGCGGCCTCGGCCGCACACGCGGCGGCCGAGGCCGGCGTGCTGACGTTCGGACAGTCGAACGCGCTCAACCTCACGTGGCTGATCGCACCGGGCACGATCCGCGCGTCGCTCATCACCGGCATGCTCGGACTGCAGCCGACGCCGACGGTGATCGAGGTTTCCCTCTGGCTCGTGTACGCGATCGTGATGAGCCTGTACGTGTTGTGGCCACACGGTCGCGCACCCGAACAGCGACGTTCACCCCACGTCGAGCCATCGCCGGCGCACGTCTGACGTGCGCCGCGCAACGTTCGCGCACCGCTTGAGGGTTCGGTCCAACCCTCGATCACGGCAGCACACATGCCGCTCGATGCTTCGCGAGATGCGCATGTTGTGCGCGCGCATGCGTTGCGCGACACGCGCTCATGCTCAGGTTGACATGCCTCAACCTTGCGTCTAGATTCCGCTCCGGCCCTGAGAGGGGTCGAAGCGTCACGGGCCGTGGCCCTCGATAGGTGACGATCGCGTATGGGGAAGGCGCGACCGACACCGAG
>DATAPH010000062.1:0-38562 GCA_036265325.1 Actinomycetota bacterium
GTCGCAGGGTCAGTTCGGCAGCGACGAGAGGTGTTGATGCACGATCAGCCACCGACCGTCTCGTTGCCGAGCGAAGACGATCGTTTCGATCTCTCGTTCAGTCTCCTCGCCGATATCGGTCTGCTCTTTGCTCTCGATCGAGTGGACCAGCACGGCGGTATCGCCGAGCATCTCGACGCTCAAGACTTGCGTCTCAACCCAGGCCGGAACCGATTGCGAGCCGACCCGTTCCTTCCACGCGTCCCAGGCCGCCCGGTACTCAGCGAGCGAGCCGAACCAGTTCCCCCCGTCGACGATCGTCGCCTCATCGGCAAAGCTTCCGAACTTGTCACGCCCGTCGCGAAAGGCGCTGACGAGCTTCTCGTATGCCTCGAGCACCTCGTTCTCCATTTGCAGACCTCCTGCCCCCGCGGTCTCCCTAGGAGCTTCGAATCATCCCAAGACTGCACGAGAAAGGATCGCGTCGCTCGGCGACCTCATGTACCCCGTAGCTGACGGCGTGCTGTGCTCGGTTCCCTGCTTGGCTCCGGTCCTGGCTCGATGCACCACTTCTTACTGACTCAACGCTCGCCCTTTTCGGGCATCTGACGAGGGTTGAGGGCGCGGCATCCGGTCCCGGCCCTATCGCTGGATCGTCTGCCGGTTGTCTGGTCGATCCGACGCTGCGCCGGATGACCGGATCGTCTTACCGACGAACGGGACCGGGGGTCGACCGGCCCCGTCGTTACCCTTCGGAGTGAGCGGCCGAGTCAAGCGTGCCACATTCGAAGATGTCCAGTCGGCGCTCAACCGTCATGCCCACAGACTGGTACAGGGCGACCGCGCCGTGAGGGTTCAGCGCATCGACCCCGAGCTTCACCTCGGTGCGGTCGCGCGTCGAGATCTCCGCGAACGCTCGATACAACAGCGCGGTGGCGATCCCGCGCCCACGCCAGGGCTTGACCACGCCCAGCATGCCCACGAACCCCTCGTTCTCGTCTAGGAACGAGACGAGATGACCCACGACACCACCACCCGCCTCGGCCAGGAACACGAGCGAGGGGTCCCAGTTGTCGGCATGAAGGCTTTCGTCGAAGGCGTCGAACGTCGAGGGACGGAAGCCCCAATGGTCGGCGAACGATGCCTCGTGCACCTCGTAGAGCGCTCGCTCGTCGCCGTCGACGAATCGCCGGATCCTCACGCCGTCGGGTAGCGGCGGAACATCCTCTCCATCCCCCAGCGTCTTCGACATCGTGAACGCCGATCGGACCTGCGCGAACCCACGTGAGCGAAGGAGTTCATGTCCCGCCATGTCGCCCTCGGGCACCTCCGCCCGGACGCCCTCGGCACCGAGCGCCCGCGCCAGGCGCTCGCCCCAGGAGAGCAATGAGGTCCCAATCCCGTTCGTTCGGTGGTCGGGGTCAACGAAGATGAACAGATCGAGTGGCCCGCCCTGCTCCTCCACCCACATCGCTTGGCCGAACCCTGCGACGACCTCATCCTTGTCGATGATCCTGGTGTCGCGCTGGAGATCGGTGGACGTGAGGGTCCAGATCCACCGCAGGGCCTCGCGCGACGGACTGGGCGGCAGACCGAGCGACGCGTCGATGGCGTGAGTCATCCGCACGATCGCATCGAGGTCCGCGTCGGTCGCAGGGCGTGCTCGATATCCCGTCGGGCTGTCGATCGGCCTACCTTACGATGCGGCCATTTCGCCAGCTTCGAGGGCTCGCTACTCGCGGACCGTCACACCGAGCAGCCACGCTGCGCCGGTAGCACGCGCCGTTGAGCCCGCCTCGTGACGCGTCGTGAAGCTCAAGACGCCGCTACCCCCAGGTGAGGTTCCATCGCTCAGGCTGTGCTTTGGGCTCGGGACCAGGGCAGCCTGAGACTTAGAGGAGTCGCACGAGGGAGGCGACGCCTTGGCTCGATGCGAACGTGTTCCAGGCGAGAAGCAAGAGGCTCAGAACGAACAGCGCCACGACGATCCAGCCGATCTTGGTAAACGTCGTCTGGCTGCTCCACCACGTCGAGAACCTATTCATGGCCACTAGGAGGCCACACGAGCGTCGGCCCCGCAAGCTCCTGCGGCGCGGTAGCCCACTTGACTGACAGCCTGCTGGCCCAAACCGCCAACCACTACGACGGCGACCAGGCCGATCACCCGATGCGAGCGGTCGGCGGAACTGCAGCTCCGTTTGCTTGGGCTATCGCTGCTCAGTGGGCGAGGCTCTTCACGTTTGCTTGCCCAAGGCGCCTGCGCAATGGACTTGTCTTCGACGGGCCGCTCCGGTTTCGATAGCAGGTGCGCCGTCGGATTTCCGCGAGGTACGCCCGTCTTCCCCGCAGGCCTCCACGCGATGATCTCCTCAGCACGCTTGGACCAGGCGTCGACTCGCGCCGGGAACGTTGCTTCACGGACCGCCTCGGCTCGTTCGACCTCTTGGGCCCAGAAGCCATCGTCGCCGCCCTTCCGCACGTCCAGCACCCTCGTCCGCTCGGTTTTCACGCTCCACCCCAACACCCATAAAGGCTGATCTGTCGCTCGTCGAGCGCTTCTCGCAGGCAAGGCCGGCGAACGGGGCAGTCGGCACACACGTTCAGCAGGCGTACGACAGTGCTAGGGGACTCGTAGCCACCGGGGGGCTCGAGGGTCCACGTGTAGCCCGGCTTGTTCGGATAGGCGAGGCATGCGGCGTCCCGTCGCCAACCCGAGGACCATCGTCGAAAGATCCCTGCGACGTTCGGGGCTCGCCCGGCTGGTCGTAAAGCGGTTGGCCGGGTCCTGATACCGCCCCACCCGTGCAGCCGAGTTCAAGGTCTCGAGCCTTCTGCGACTTCGGGAATGCCCTAACTGTTGGGACGTTCCTCGATGTAGCGCTGAATCATCTTCTCGACGGTCCAACGAGACGAGGTCGCCTTCTCCGGGTCGCCTGCCACGAACGAATCGGCGAATCCGTCCGGGCCGATCACCGCCACGTGGTGCGCGAGGTCCCATTCGAACGTCAGCGATACTCCATCGTCTCGTTCATAGACCCACACGACCAAGGCGCGTGAGAGCTCGCCGTTCCCCACTCGGCGGGGGAGGCCATGGCTGCTGGACTCTCGCATGGATATCTAGCCCCTGCTTGCGGTCTCGTTGCAGTCGGCGGAAGGCGGTCGAGCGAGCGTGACACCCGGCGCTCGGCCGCGTACCTGCGGTGTCGGGCCTCCGTCGCCACGCCATCTCCGGGACAGAGATACGCAACTCGGTGACCCTATGTATCTCGTAGGAGACAAAGAACCCCGAAAACGCGGCCCCAAGATTGCCTAGCCAGAAAGGACGCACGTCATCCGTATCTCCTGCAGCTGCGGATGCGACGGAAGAGCCTGGCGATCGCCAGACTCCGTGAAACCAGACCGTTCGTACATGCCACGCGCTGGGCTGTTCGTTTCGGTCACCCAAAGGTCGAGAGTCTGAGCCCCCGTTCGCTTCGCCCAGTCGAACACGGCTTGAGTAAGAGTCGTGCCGACGCCACGACGCCGCCAGGAGGGCATCACCCACATCGAGACCAGGTGCGCTCGGGCATGGTCCTCAGGATCTAGGAATACCGTCACGAGTCCGACCGCCTCGCCATCGTTCAGCGCTAGGTACGTCGCAGCGTTCGGCAACGACAGGCGGTCGCGCCATAGTGATTCAGGACGGTCCCGCTCGTCGGAGAACCTCGAGGCAAACGCTTGAGGAGAATCCGCGAGCGCTTGCAACCGGATCTCTCGTACCTGGGCCCAATCCTCGGCGCCCGCTTGGATGATCCTGGCAGCCATTGGTCGGAGCGTATCGAGTGGAATCTGTGGTGGAAGCGGTCGGGAGCACACGAACCGCGACGGATCATGATGGACGAGGGGATCCCATCGGCGTTCGCGATCGCCCGTTGCCTTGGATAGACTTGCGGCCGTGATCCGGGTCACTCCACCGACCCTCCCGTGGCGCAGAGTTGATTCGTTTCGACCGCGCTATGCCACCGGAGCCAGCTGGAAACGCCCAGGTCACACGGTGGCCCGTGGTGTAACGGCAGCACGACTGACTCTGGATCAGTTAGTCTTGGTTCGAATCCAGGCGGGCCAGCTTCCATCCGAACATGCGCGTGATCGCGCATCGCTTCATCCGCCGTTGTAGTAGCCCGGGTACGGCTTCAACACCAACGGCGGGCGTGGCTGCCCGTGGAAGTCGAACGCGTTGTTGAGTTGGTGAAGCTGCGCGGCCGTCTCGCGCACGGTCGGCCTCGAGTCGGGCCACCCGTCCGTCAACGGGTTCAACCGCTGGTGTCCGAGGAAGCGATCCTCCACGATCCGCAGGAACGCGTCGAAGCTCAGGGTCTGGTGGTCGATGTAGCCGGGCTTCGCCCACGGGCTCACCATGAACGCCGGTACGCGGAATCCGTACCCGTTCTGATCGACAGCCGGCGGCGGCACGTGATCGTAGAACCCACCCCAGTCGTCCCACGTCACGAAGATGGCGGTGTGGAGCCACTGATCCTGGGGACCGTTCATCACCGCGTTGATCAAGCCGGTGACGTAGGCCTGGCCCTTCGAGATGTCGTCCGGCGGGTGATCGCCGGCGTCCTTCACAGGCACGATCCACGACACGGCCGGGAGGTTCCCCTGCTTGGCCATCGCGTAGAAGTCGGTGTTGGAACGGATGTTGGCGAACTGCCCGGTCGCCTGTGTCTCGAGAAAGCCCGGGAGCGGGTCCTGCACGTCCGCGGTCACGGGCCCCGATAACCCCCCGCACGGTGGGACCACGCACGACCCCGAGCCGACGAAGTACCCCCAGCTCACGCCGGCCTTGTAGAGGAGCCACGTGATCGGCGCCCAGATGTAGGGCCGCGGGTACTGGTCGGCTTCGGATGCGCGCCATGTCGCGCCCGTCCACTGATCGTTGTACGCGGATGCCGGGTGGAACACGAGCTCTGACTTGCACGACATCGGGTCGTGAAGGTTCGGGCACCACGCCGACCACCCCGAAACGAGATACAGGTGCGATGGCAGGGTCCACGAGTCGACCGGCGCGAACATGTGGTCGAACAGCGTGTAGTGATCCGCGTAGTTCCAATAGTTGGGGATCTCACGCCGCGTCTTGTAGCCCATGATGTCCGGCTGCCCTTGCGGACCCGGCGTCGCCTCGGGACACGGCGGGGTACTCGGGTGCAGCATGCAGCCGTTCTTATATGTGTCCAAAGCGTTGATGAACCCGTCCATCTTGCCGTTGTCGTAGGACATCACGGACGCCTTGTGCCCGTGCGGTCCACCCTGATCGATGTAGTTGGTGTCGTGGTACGGGTAGGCGCACCCGCCGCCGGGCATCGGCTGGCATACGGTGGGCTTGCCGTTCTTCATCGGGATGCCGTCGGCGCCCGGATACGTGCCGAAGTACTCGTCGAACGAGCGGTTCTCCATCACGATGAACACGAGATGGTTGATGTTGTCGATCCCCTTCGACGGGTCGATCGGCGCGCTGTCGTCGGCGGCCGGCCGATGGCTCGGTGGGTGGATCAAGGGCTGCAGGTCGACTCCCTTCGGAGCGGCCGACGGATCGGGCGGCAATGCGCCGGTAGGCCACGTCGGCACCTCCGGCGAGGCGGCTTGACCCGGTGAGGTCGGCGTCGGTGCGCCGGCGGACGTGTCCGACCCGCTTGATCCTGTCGTGCACGCGACGGCGATCGCCGTCATGAGCGCGATGATCGGCAGGACCTTGACGCCGGCGCGCCGCGCCCGAGAAGACGGGACCTCAGCCACTCGTCACGGTCCCACAGAGACGCCCGTCGCGCCGGAGCTGGCCACGGGGTCGTGGTTCGGATCCGTATCCAACACCAGCGGCGGGTTCGGCGTCTGGAAGAAATCGAACTCCCGGCGGAGGTCGCCGAGCAGCGGAACGTCTTCCCGGATCGTGGGCCGCGGATCGGGCCACCCCTGATTGTGGCCATCGAGGCGCTGCCCGTGCAGGAACCGGTCCTCGATCAGCTTCAGATACGCATCGAAAGACAGCGTCTGATGATCGATCAGCCCCGGCCTGACCCACGGGCTGATCACGAGGCCCGGGACACGGAGACCGTAGCCCGCCGCGTCGACGACCGGCGGCTTGACGTGGTCGTAGAAGCCTCCCCAGTCATCCCATGTGACGAAGATGGCTGTGTGCGCCCACTGCTGCGGCGGACCTTGCATCACTGCGTTCACGATCTTCGTCACCCACGCTTGCCCGGCGTCGATCGGATTCGGCGGATGTTCGCTGATCTCGCTGTACGGCACGATCCAGCTGACCGCAGGCAGCGTACCGTCGGCGGCCCGCGTGAAGAAGTCGGGGTAGGTGCGGATGTTGTCCGTTTGTCGCGTGTAGGCAACGGTGCGGAAGCCGGCGATCGGCATGAACAATCCCGGGGTCGCTTCGTCGCCCGTCTGTTTGCAACTCGGCTCGAGGCAGGTGTCCGGCCCGACGTAGTAGGCCCAGTCGACGTTGTGCTTGTGCAAGAGCCAGGTGATGTCGGCCCATCGGAACGGGCGGTCGTTGTTCTTCGCGAGGTACTCCGTGCTCCACGGACCGGGATGCTGCACGTCCGTCGTGCAGCTCGAGGCGTCGGGGTCGGGCGTCGTGAGGTTGGTGCACCGGGCGGCCCACGCCGACGTCAGATACAGGTGTGACGGCAACGTCCACGAGTCGGTGGGCGCGAACATCCTGTCCTGCAGGGCGTAATGCTTCGCGTACGCCCAGTAGTTCGGGATCTCGCGGGCGTTGTGATATCCCATCACGTCGGCCGGACGGCCCCGCACGTCCGCCGCGGCAGCCGTGCACGCGACGTTCGGCTGGCGTGTGCACGCACGTCGGTGCACGACCGACTGGATGAAGCCGTCCATGCGTCCGCCATCGACGTCGTTGATCGACGCGGACTGCCCATGCGGACCGCCCATGTCGTACTGACCGGGATCGTGGAACGGTCGTTGGCACGTTCCGGCATCGTCCGGGACGCACACGTCGAAGGATCCATCCGGGTTCCGCGGGAGACCGTCCGCGCCCGGGAAGGTGCCGAAGTAGCTGTCGAACGACCGGTTCTCTTGGACCACGAATATGAGGTGGTTGATGTTGCGGAAGCCGAGGGTGGGGTCGACGGGCGCGAGGTCGGCCGCCGACAAGGAGACCGCGACCGCCGCATCGCCTGAGGCAGTGGACGGCGGGTCGACGCTGTCGCCGATGCACGACGCGCCGACGATCACGCTGGCCGCTGCGGACAGGACGACGACGCGGGCCAGCTGCACGGCCGGATGCTAGCAGTCGCTATCCAGCTACCATGACGGCGTCGGAGATGACGCGTCAGTCCGAAAAGGGGGCCCATGTCGGATAGCAGGCCGCGCATCCCGGTCACGCTGATCCCGGGCGATGGCATCGGGCCGGAGGTCGTCACGGCTGCTCGGCGGGTCGTCGACGCCACCGGCGCCCCGATCGATTGGGAGGAGCGCGAGGCCGGAGCCGCCATCTTCAAGCAGGGTCTCCCGAGCGGCGTGCCGCAGGAGACGCTGGACTCGATCGCACGCACGCGGGTCGCGCTGAAGGGTCCGCTCGAGACGCCGGTCGGGTTCGGTGAGAAGTCGGCGAACGTCACGTTGCGCAAGCTCTTCGAAACGTACGCGAATGTTCGGCCCGTTCGCGAGATGCCGGGCGTCCGCACGCCGTACAGCGGCCGCGGCGTCGATCTCGTGGTCGTCCGCGAGAACGTCGAGGACCTCTACGCCGGCATCGAGTACATGCAGACGCCCAGCGTCGCCCAAGCGCTCAAGTTGATCACCGTCAAGGGCTCCGAGAAAATCGCGCGCTTCGCGTTCGAATACGCCCGGTCGGAGGGACGCACCAAGGTCGCGTGCGCCACGAAGGCCAACATCATGAAGTTCTCCGAGGGCACGATGAAGCGAGCGTTCGAAACGGCGGCGGCCGACTATCCCGACATCGAGGCCTGGCACGTGATCGTCGACAATGCCGCGCACCAGCTGGTCAAGCGGCCGGAGCAGTTCGAGGTTCTGGTCACGACGAACATGAACGGCGACATCCTGTCCGATCTGACCAGCGCGTTGATCGGGGGCCTCGGCTTCGCCCCGAGCGCCAACATCGGCAATGAGTGTGCGATCTTCGAGGCGGTGCACGGCTCCGCGCCCAAGTACGCGGGCAAAGACGTGATCAATCCCACCGCGATGATCTTGTCCGCCGTCATGATGCTCAGGTCGCTCGGCCTTTTCGATGAGGCCTCGGCGATCGAACACGCGATCTTCGTCACGCTCGAGTCCGGCGTGCTCACCGGTGATGTCCTCGGGTACGACCGCGGGACGCCGACCACGGTCTATACCGACACGATCATCGAGAATCTCGGTCGCCGCACGGAAGCCTGGACCGTCCGTGAGGCGAAGAAGCTCACCCTGCCGGAGCTCGATCCGGCCCCCGACTATGTGCGGCCGGCGGAGCGCAACGTGGTCGGTCTCGATGTGTTCGTCGAATCGCCCCTTGATGCAGGCGAGCTGGGGGCTTCCCTGATGGAGCTCACGCTCGAGACCCGACTCTCGCTCGTGATGATCAGCTCTCGCGGCACGAAGGTGTTTCCGCCGACCGGCGCGATCACCGAGACGGGCGACCATTTCCGCTGTCGATTCATCATCAAGCAGGATCCGGGCGACCTTCCCGACAGCGACGTGCACGAGCTCCTCGTGCGGATCAGCAGCCGGCATCGGTGGATGCACATCGAGAAGCTCCAGGAGTTCGATGGCGAGCTCGGGTTCACCCGCGACCAGGGCGAGAACTGACGAGCGCGCGAACTCAGGTGTGACTTGGGTCCGCCGGCGCCCACTTCGGCCCAACGCAGTCCGTCCGTAAGGGCAGCGGATCCGGCGGCCGCGGCGGCGACGAGAACGAGAACGCGTCGGCGATGTTGGTCGTGTTGGCGTCACGCTTCGTCAGCTGCGAGAGACCCCAGTTGTCCTCGATGAACCGCAGCACCGACGAGAACTCGGATTGCTGGTGGAACACCTGGCCCCGGTTGGAATAGGGGGAGATCACGAGCAACGGGACGCGGATGCCGAGCCCGAGTTGGTCGAGCTGCTGCGGGGGCACGTGGTCGTAGAAACCACCGTATTCGTCCCAGGTGATGAAGATGGCGGTGTTCTTCCAGATCGGACTGCGCATGACCGAGTCCACGATGCTCGTGGTCCAGTTCTCGCCGTAGCAGAAGTTATAGTCCGGGTGCTCCGAGTCGGCGAAGCGCGGCGTGATCCACGTGACGGGCGGCAGGCGGTCTTTCTGGATGTCGCGAACCACGTCGTCGACGGGCCTGATGTATCGATCCCACAGGGTCGGGTTGTCCCGGTAGCGGCTGATCGCGGAGTACGCGGACCACATGTACCCGAGCTGGTTCGGCGCGGCGGCGTAGTACGCCCACGGGATGCCCGCGCTGCGAAGGAGATCGCCCTCCGTCTTGAAGTCGAAGCAGGGTGGGATGTGGGTCGGCTCGCCCTGGGTATCGAAGGCCTCCACGTAGGCGGGCTGTGCGATGTCGCAGCCCCACGATTTGACCGTGCCGTTCTGCGCCGCGTTGAGCATCGCGTTGAAGTCTTGACGCGGGTTGTTGTACGCGCCACCAGATTGGGCCGCGATCGTGAACAGGTGGTTCGGGTAGGAGGGTCCGAGCGCCGACGCGAAGAAGTTGTCCGCGAGCACGTAGTGCTTGGCCCATGCCCAGTAGTTCGGCTCACCGCTGGGCCGCATCTGCGTATACGCGTAGAAGCCGTGCTTCTGGATCCCGAAGCCATCCATGTTCTCGTCGTTGATCGCCGAGATCGAACATGCCCGGCAGTGCGGGACGTCGTAACCGCGCTGATCGCTTGCGGGCTTCAGTCGGACGCGCTTGCCGTTCTCGTAGCCGAAGCGCGCGCCGTTCGCACCGGGGAACCGTCCGAAGAGCTGATCGAAGCTGCGGTTCTCCTTGATGATGAAGATGACGTGCTTGATCGGCCAGCGCGTCTTGTACGCGTCCGCGTTCACGGCCGCCGGCAACGGCGCGGTGACGCGCGGACCGGCCCAGTTGATCACGACGGGCGACGGCTGCGCCGAGCCACCGGTGTCATGCGAGCCGATGCACCCAACCGCCACGAACGCCACTGCGACGCATGCGGCCATCGCGCGCGCGCGACGACGGAGCGGACGGCTCAGCACGCGCCTCAAACTAGCAGCGGCTATCCGGCCTGCCCGACATCGGGAGGAACCTGCCAGACCGACACACCGCCGACCGACGTCGGGGAAGTTCCCAGCACGTCGTTCAGGAGCGCAGTGAGCTCCGGTTGCACGGGCTCCTCGACGATCACCGCGCCCACATGGCGTTGCGACAGGAAATACCTGAGGCTGTCGGCGCCGGGCATGATGTCCCCGGGTTCGCTGAGGAACGGCCGCAAGCCGATCTCCTCATGCCCCGCCGCGTGGACGGGCCCGACATACGCGCGCGCCAACCGGAAGTTCATGTCTGCCGCCACCTGCCAGCCGAGCTCACCGCCGAGCAGGGTCGGCACGGCGAGGACGGTCTCGTCAGGTTGTAGGTATCGCTGGTACGAGCCGTCGGTGAAGAACGCCGGTTGTTGGTCCACGGCGTGATAGTGCGGCTCCCATGCGAGGTTGACCGACATCATCACGACCCCGACGGCAACGAGCGTGTACCGCCACCAGGAACGGCCGGTGCCGGCCGCGAGCCACAACGCCGTCACGACCGCCAGGACCAAGAAGACATAGGCGGGGAACCGTTCCGGAAGCGCGTGCGCGATCAACGGGATCTTCGCCATCAGCGCTTGGGGCGCCCACACCGAGATCGCGCCCGCGATCTGCAGCTTCGGCCCGAGCGCAAGTGCGCCGATGAGCAGCATGAACGCCACCATCGCCCAGGCCCAGAGCTCTCTGCGGAATCGAACGAGGAACAAGACGGCGACCGCCAACAGCGCGACGCCGATGTATCCCGTGTTGTCCTGCGGTAGTCCGTGGAACCGGTCGGTCAGCCACGCGAAGGACGCGCCACCGAACCGGGCCGGGGCCGATGGCACCACGAAGCCCAGGAGGTCGATGGAGTTGGCCGTCGGGATGCGGAACTCAGTCGTCGGAGGGTTCTGCAAGGCGTTCCGCAAGATCGGCAAGGCCACGACCGCCGCGAGAAGGTAGGAAGCGGCCACCAGCGGGGCCGTCCACAGCAAGCGCATCCGGACCGGGCCGGGCGCAACCACGAGCGCCCCGAGGTACGCGATCACGCCGAAGAACGTCATCGTCGCCGCGAGCTCGAGCGACGTGGACAGCTGCCCGGCGAGCACGACGCCGAGCAACACCACGAACAGGATGCGTCCCATGGTCCGATCGACGCGGCGAAGCACGAGGTACACGGCGAGCGGGACGAAGAAGATCAGCACCAGGTTCAGGTGCGCCCGCATGTGCTGACCCATATAGGTGGAGAAGGCGAAGACGGCGCCGCCGGCGATCGAGGGCCAGAACCGCTTCGTAACTCGAACACAGACGAGGTACGTCGCCCACCCGGCGAGCGCCGGGGCAGCGATCATCAAGACGTTGACGGCGAACAGCGACCCGAAGCGAGCGGTCAGCGGGACCGCGAGGAGGGCCGGACCCGGAAGCGTCGTCATCCAGCCGAGGTTCATCCCCTCCGGCGCGTAGATGAGCGACGTGAAGAACGGGTTCTGGTGATGCGCGATCGCGTAGCGCATCCACTCGAACGACCACATATAAAGGTGCGTGTCGCCGAGGCACGAGCCGACGCACCGGTTCCGGAGATCGCCCATCACCGGCAGCGCGAATACGAGGATGGACGCGCAGGTGAACAGCAGGAGTGCGAGGGCGCCACGTCCGACCGGACCGCGGCGACGGAACCAGTCCACGACGCCGTCGATCCACCGCCCGGGCGGCTCCAGATCGGTGGGTGTTTCGTCGAGATCCGCCGACACGTCGGGGGTCGCGGGTTCGGTCGCGCGCATCGGCGCGCAGGATACCCGCTCCCCAGCGCCGCTCAGGGCGACAACGGGGGCAGCTGCGCCGGCACCGTCCAGACGGAGACGCCGTCGACCGACTCGGGGTCGGTGCCGAGGACGTCGTGCAGCCACGCCGAAACATCTTCAGAGACCGGTTCCTCGGCGAAGACGGCCTTGACGCCGCGCCCCTCGATGAAGGTGCGAAGGACGTTGGCGGGAGGCAAGTTCGATCCGGAACCGCTGAGGATCACACGCAGACCCAGCGCGTCCGCGCCCTCTGGGTGCACCGGTCCCACGTAGGCCCGGCCGAGCCGGAACCCCATGTCCGTCGAAGCCTGCCACACCATGTCGCCCCCGATCTGCGACGGGATCCCCAAGACGACGTCGTCCGGTCCGGCGAACCGTTGGTACGCGCCATCCTGGAAGAATGCGGGGACGTCGAGCGAGCCGTGATAGTTCGGGTCCGTGCCCAGGTCGATGGACAGCAACACGACGCCGAGCGCGACGAGCGCGTATCGCGCCCAGCGCCACCGGGAGGCGCCCGCCGCGAGCCACACCGCGACGAGGATCGACAGCGCGACCCAGAGGTAGAGCGGCAACCGGTCGGCGGTCGCGTACCGGATCAACGGGATCCGAAGCAGCAGGCGCTGCGGCATCGGGATGCTCGGATCGCCGGCGATGTGCAACGTTGGGCCGAGCGCGAGAACCCCAGGGATGATCATGGCGCCGACGAGCAGCCAGCTCCACCACACGCGACGGAACGTGACCACGCACCAGATCGCGATCGCGAGGAACACGACGCCCATGTACGCGGTGTCGTTCTGCGGATAGCCCGGGAACCGATCGCTCAGACCGGAGAAGGTCGACCCGCCGAAGCGCGCGATCGGCGGCGGAACGACGAAGCTGAGGAGGTCGACGGAGTTCAGCTCCGGCGTCCTGAACGCCTCCCCTGCCGGGGCATCCCTGACCAAACCAAGCAGCACCGGTGAGATGAGCAGCGCGGTCACGAGACCGGCGGCCGCGATCAACGGCACCGTCCGAAGGAACCGGCGCCTGATCGGATCGGGCGCTAACACGAGGACGCCGATCGAGATACAGCCGGCCATCAACAGCGCCGTCGCGAACACCTCGGTCGAGGTCAGGAACTGCCCGGCCAGGGTGAGACCGAGGAGCAGGACGAAGGCGATCCGCCCGAGCGATCCGTTCATCCGCCGTAGCACGAGGTACACGGCGAGTGGGATGAAGAAGACGAGGATCAGGTTGAGCTGGGCACGTTGATGCTGGTTCATATAGGTGGAGAACCCGAAGACGAGCCCGCCGAACACCGACGGCCAGAAGCGACGCGTGACCTGCGCGCACACCAGGTACATCGCCCAGGCCGCGCTTGCCGGCGCCGCGATCATCAACACGTTGACCGAAGCGAGCGGCCCGAACAGGTCCGTCACCGGAACCATCAGGAGGGCTGGTCCCGGCAGCGACGTCACCCACGCGAGATGGATCCCCGACGGCGCCCACACCACGTCGCTGAACAAGGGATCTTGCCCCGCATGGATCGCGTGGCTCATCCATGCGAACGACCATGTGTAGAGGTTGGTGTCCGAGAGGCACGAGCCCACGCACCGATCGCCGAGATGGCCGATAACGGGCAACGCGAACACCGCGATCGAAAGAGCCGTGTACAAGAGGAACACGATCGCCCCGCGCACCGTGCCGTTGGACGAGCGCGCCGCTCGAACGGTGGCCATCGTGATCCGCTCGAAGCCCCGCGCTCGGGGTTCGACGTCGGTCGCAGCCACCGCTCGTGAGGACATCGCAGCGAAGGATAGCGGCGCCGGTCCAGGCCCAGAGCCAGTGCGAAACCGGTTGCTACACTCGACCCGGTCCCGCTCCGACAGTGCCGGCGCACGCTCCGGTCCCATCGTCTAGAGGCCTAGGACACCACCCTCTCAAGGTGGAGACACGGGTTCGAATCCCGTTGGGACTACAACTCCGACCAGCAGAAGGGCCCGCCGCTTTGGCGGCCATCCGTACTCTTGGTGCCAGTCTTGGTGCCACTACGAACCGAGAAGCGCGTTCATCCTGTCCGCTGCGTCTTGCTTCAACGTGTCGGCGATCTCCTGGTAATGCCGGAGCATCTTCACGTCGCTGTGTCCCATCGCCGCGAGGGCGACAGCGTCGGGCACGTCAGCCATCAGAAAGAACGTCGCCGCACCACGCCGCAGATCATGGAACCGCACGCCTTCGAACCCGTTCGCCATGGCGAACCGCCGCCACTACGTGGAGAACGTGGCCGGGAACCACGGCTCCCCTGCACCGTTGTCCACGACGAGTTCGGGAGTGCCCAGCCCGATGGCCTGCCGGCGTGGGATTCGACACCTGAGAATCGAGCTATCGCAGGTCTTTTACGGAACCTTCACGCGGCAGGCGTTCACATCAGCCCTCCCCGGGTATGGAACGTCGGGTGAGGAACCGCTTGGTCTGGCCGGAGTGCCGTACGGACGATACGCACCAGCAGTGCGCCGGGTCGAACGCGACCTCGGAGTGCATCTGCTGGCACCACGTCTTGCAACAACGACACGTCGAGCAGTCGCTGGACGTGCTTCCCCAGATCGAACGAGAGATGGCGTGGATCCGTGAGCGAACGTGCCAGGCCTACTCTGAGACCGCCCAGATCGAACGAGAGCTGGCGTGGATCCGTGAGCGAACGCGAAACGCGTTCTCTGAGGTCGCCGCGCGGAGCTAGCGGAATCCTGGTGCCAGTCTTGGTGCCAGTCGGATCGTACTGACGCTTCCTGACCATTCCCTCCGCATCGATGCTACCTGCAGGAACGGACGAACTGGTTACGAACCGGGACGCTTCAGGACAGCCTCGGCCCCTGTCTCAAGGTGGAGCCACGGGTTCGAATCCCGTTGGGACTACTTCCCTCGCAAGAATCTGTTTGGAGCGGGTCCGCAACGGTCCCGCAACGGTCCCGTCTACGGCGCTACCGCGTCACAGCGAACGCCCGTCCACTAAGGACGCACGACCAACAGAGTGATTCTGGGTCGCAGAGGGCCGGCGCGGCTTATGTCGCCCACGCACAAGGGTGCACGGTAGGTTGGAGCAACCGCCAACCCGAATAGAGCATGAAGATACCCAACAACGCGCACGCAAGGGGCGACACCGACAACCAGGCGAGTAGCGACCCAATCACAACCGACCCTTTGGGGATGAGGCCGGCGCAACGCTGCTCTTTGAATTTCGCGTATTCGTCTCGCCGTGTGTCCCGAACCGTAGGAAGCATGCCCCTCACGGCGGCCGTGATCACGAATGCGAATGCGAACAGGCTCAAGACGAATATCGCCCAATCAGCAACCTTGAGCCATCGAGGAAGGACCCAGCACATGTCGGCGGAGTGTTGCATGCCTGAGCGCCCTTGGTCACCCAACCTGGGTGGAGACAGGTCGTTGGACGGTTCCTCTCGCAAGCGGCGCGATCCAGGCGCCCGGGAGCGCCTCGCTCGCCACCAACGGGAGATGGTCGAAGCCTACGGCGCCGAGCATCGCAACGTCGGGACCGGCGCGTTCGCGGGGCTCGTCGTACCGCAGTACCTCACCGAGCTCGCGGCACCACTCGCGCGCGCCGGTTGCCCGACCCTTGCTGGGCCTCGACCAACTGCCTGTGATGGTGATGGCGGGACTCAGCATTCCGGCGGGCAAGACCCGAACGGCGGACGCGAGGTTCTTACTCCGATCGGCCGCAGCGACGTCGATGGTCTCGCGGGTAGCGCACTCGCCTGCATCGGAATCGATCGGCATGGGAGCCCGCCTATCTAGCTCTTCTCGACGCTTCGATCGATGCGTCGAATCGCATCAACGACGCGACGTTCGGGACACGAGCCGGGATGCGAACGGACGTTGTCACAGCGCATCTCGAGGGCCCTGCCAGTGCGGACCGGTCCATGGTTGGCCCCCTCGACATGCCCGATCGCCACCGGGAAGATCTCGCGGCGGTCACCATCCGGTGCGACGAGGGTTCCCCCCGACATGAGCTCCTTCCGCACTGCTTGCACCCGCTAGACCGGTCCCACGGTCACGACGCTACTCGGGGTCGCGAGCCCCCCGCCACGACGCGAGGACGAACAACTCATGAGAACCACGCCTTCCGGCGATCGGTGACCGCATGCCCGCCACCGGCTCCCAACCGGCCTCAGACGCGCCGTGGCATGCGACGACGAACGCTCGTTCAAGCCCCGGCTCGTCCGTCGGCGGACGGCTGAGTCCGAGCTCGAACTGCGGCTTGACGAGTGCAACCAAGACCGCCCCCGGCGCGAAGCGAAGGTCGCGAACCTGCGGCAGCGCGGCCCGCAATGAGATGAACGACAGGTCGGCCGTGACGACGTCGACGCGCTCGTGCGCGGGCAGGCGCCGAACAGCGTCGGCGAGATTCGTTCGCTCGAGGCAGATCACACGTGGATCGGTGCGGAGGGCTCCCCGGAGCTGGCCGAAGCCCACATCGACGGCGTACACACGAACCGCGCCCTGCTGGAGAAGCGAGGTCGTGAATCCGCCGGCGGCGGCGCCGAGATCGACACACGTCATGCCGGAAACGTCGACGCGAAACGCGGCGAGCGCGGCATCGAGCTTCCGTTGGCCGGCGAGCAACGTTTTCTCGCGGACCACCACGGATGCATCAACACGTACGAACGCGGTTGTGCTCGTGATGATCACACCATCGATGACCACACGGCGTTCATCGATAGCAACAAGCGGGTCTTGGATCTCGGGTCGGACGGCGCGGACATGACTCAGCACATCGCGGAACCTTGGGCGAGCGCACATGGGAGGACCTCCGTGTGTCGAGCTGGACGGACACACGGAGGTCGGGCGGCGAACGCGCCCGGCGGCGAACCTACGGCAGCTAAGTGAACCCGCGGAACATGCATGGCGAGCATGGAACGGGCGGAGACACGGGTCAACCCTTCACATGACTTCGGCTGGAGCTGGGTAGGCTGAAGGTATGGCGAACCGTCCCCCGCGGCAGGTCAGCGCCGTTCGCAAGATCGGCGACCGCATCCAGATCGAGGCGCGCGAGATCTCGCGTTTCCTCTCCTCCCCCGCCGGCCGACGGATGCGCGGCATCCTCGCCGGCGCGATCATCGTGACGGCGCCCGCGGTCTTCCGGATCCCGGGACTGCGCCGGTACCCGTTGATCCGTGCGCTCGAGCTCCTGGGCGGGGCGGCGCTGATCATGCGCTTCGCCGAAGCGCTGCGCGACTGGGAGCGGACCGAACAGGGTCCGATGACCATCGACCTCAACTGATCCATGTGGGCAGAGCTCGCGCTCGACGCGTGGGCGACGTTCGTCCGTGACACCGTCCGTACACGCTGGCGACGGACACGCGTGCTCGACGGGCCCGGCGGCAAACCGACGGCCGCGTGGCCGCTCGCGCACGTGCTGTGGGCTGCGGCGGAGGTCAAGGCGCTCGGCGGCGACCCGCCGATCGCGTCGCTCGACGAGGCGATCGGCGTGCTGCGCTCCGGCGATGCGTACGTCGCGGTTCCCCGAGACAAACGCTACTTCGACGACAACGCGTGGCTGGGGCTCGCGTTCGAGCGACTCGGCGCCGTGCTGCGCGAGCCCGCGTGGCGCGATCGCGCACGCGGCCTCGCGAGGTTCGTCGCCACCGGTGAGGATCCCGACGGCGGCGTTCGGTGGGTCGAGGGATCGACCACCCGCAACACGTGCAGCACGGCATCAGCGGCGTGGTTGGTCCAGGCCGTGGGCGGCGTCGAGGCTCGCGCCACCGCCGGCAGGTGGCTCGACTGGCTCGACGCGACGCTCCGGCGTCCGGATGGCCTGTACGCCGATCGGATCGACCACGGCGTCGTGCACGACGAGGTCTGGACGTACAACCAAGGGGCCGTCCTCGGCGCCGCTCGTTTGCTCGGCCGTCCCACCGCGCCGTTGCGAGGGGCGATCCTCGAGCACTGGCCGCCGGAGGATCTCTGGCGCGAGCCGCCCGCCTTCGCGGCGATCGCATACAGGGCGCTCCTGGGCGATCCGGACCCGACGGAGGCCGTCGAGCGTTGGGATCCCTACCTCGAGCGGCTGCCGCAGGACGCTCGGCGATCAGACGGCTGGTACACCGGCGGCGGTGTCGGCCGGTACGACGAGCGTCCAACGATCGATCAAGCCGCCGTGGTGCAGTTGTTCGCGCTGCGCGCGGCGGTTACCAGCGGTGGTCGCCGACCACCGGCGTGATGTGGCACTCGCACTCTTCGTCGATGCAGCGCGCCGAGCGCTCCGACCCCGGTTCCCAGACCAGATCGTGGTCGTCTTCGGCGATGAGGTAGCCGCAACCGCAGCCGTAGCAGACGTCGCGAATCACCTGATGCCACAGACCGTCCGCGTCCTGCCGCTCGGGCAGGGTCAGCGTCTTCGCCATCGCCACTCCCGGTGGTCATCTTCCCCCGGCTCCGGGGCCAGTGCAACGCTGCTGTGCAGGTGCGGCATCGACGCCTAGCATCCGAGCGTGCGCAATCGGATGGGCAAGATCGCGGCAACCACCGTCGTCGTTGCGGCGCTGGTGGCATCGCTCGGTCCTCCCGCGCAGGCCCGCCCGACGGAGATCTTCGTGCACTACGCGACCGGTCGCGCTCCTCCGCGACAAGCTCCGGACGATGTGCTCCGCGCTGCCGCCTCGTCTTCCGGCGTTCTAGTCAGCAACCGCTGTTGACCCAGACCGGCCCAGCCCCAACGGCGATCCCCCGCTTGGTCGCGAGCGTCCGGAGCCGCTGACGGTACTCGTGCATCGCCCAGTGCGGGAAGTCGGCGTGGGTCTGGCACCGCCAGCTCGGATAGAGCTCGTGGTGGTACGGGCTCTGGAGCGTTTCGTGGTGGCCGATGACGTTCCCGATGTTGATGCCGTACGTGTGCATCAGCCAGAGCGTCAGGTGAAGCGACGATCGCATCTGGCCGTGATCGCCGAGCACCATCTTGTCGCTGGTTCCGACGTGCTCGATCCCGATCGCGGTCCAGTTCATGCCGACCGCGTGCCGGCAGCGGATACCGAGCGGGACCAGTTGATAGATCGTGCCGTCGCGGTCGACGATGAAATGCGCGCAGGTGCCGGGGAGCTCGCCGAGGTCGGGCGAGTTCGACGCGAAGGTGCTCCACGCGCCGCTGAACGTCGTGCCGTCGGTGTAATGCTCGACGATCACTTTCGGGTGACGCAGATGCCAGGTTCGGGTGCCGTAGTGACGCTTCGAGTAGGCGGCCATCTCGCGCTTGCGTTTGGCGCCGAACGCAATCGCCTTCCAGGTGATGGGCGGCTTGCGGATCGTGCCGGTGGCACGGACCTCGGCCGGCGCGGGCGCGGCATGCACCGACAGCACCGGCGCGGCGCCGACGATCGTGATGGCGGCGACGGCTGCGACGACGGCTCGCTTCATCCCGCGGCCGCCCGGATGCGTTCGACCGTTCGTTCCTTGCCGAGCAGCGCGAGCGATTCCGGCAGCGGCGGCGACACGTTCGACCCCGTCACCGCCGCGCGGATCGGCTGCCAGGCCTTCGTTCGGTTCAATCCCGCCCCGGCGCCCAGCCCGTCCAGCGTCGCCGCGATCGTCTCCGTGTCCCATGCGGGAGAGGCATCGAGCGCCTCGGCCGCCTCCTTGAGGTAGCCCGGGGGTGCCTTGGCCAGGATCCCGGCCGCCTTCTCGTTTGGCGCGATGTCGTCGCTGAACAGGAACCGAAGCAGCTCAACGGCTTCGGTCAGCGTCTTCATCCGCTCCTTGACGAGCGGCATCGCATGGCGAAGCACGTCGGGTTCGACGCCCACGCCGGCCTCCACCAAGAAGTGGACGCATCGGGCGGCGAGATCGTCGTCGGCGAGCGACTGGATGTAGCGGTTGTTGAGCCATGTCAGCTTCTCGGTGTCGAAGGCGGCCGGGTTCGACGACACCCGCGCGAGGTCGAAGGCGTCGATCATCTCGGCGACCGAGAGGACCTCCCGGTCATCGCCGGGCGACCAGCCGAGGAGCGCGAGGTAGTTCACGAGCGCCTCCGGCAGGTAGCCCATCTCGCGGAACGAGCGCACACTGGTCGAGCCGTGCCGCTTGGACAGCGGACGCCGATCCGGCCCGAGCACCTGGGGCACGTGCGCGTACACCGGCGCCGTGCCGCCGAGCGCCTCGATGACCCGGGCGTTGCGCGGCGCGCTCGCAAGCAGGTCGTCCCCGCGAACGACGTGTGTGACCTCCATCAACAGGTCGTCGACGGCGACCGCCAGCAGGAACACCGGCGAGCCGTCGGCCCGAGCGAGTACGAAATCGCGCAGCTCTCCCGGCGCCCACCGAACCCGGCCCTTCACGAGGTCGTCGACGACCTGCTCGGTGTCCGCCATGCGGAAGCGCACGACCGGCGGGCGGCCCTCCGCCTCGTACGCCGCGCGCTGGTCGTCGGTCAGGTCGCGGCAATGCCCGTCGTACCCGGGGGCCTCGCCGCGGCCGCGCGCCGCCTCGTTCCGCTCCTCGAGCTCGGCCTCGGTGCAGTAGCAGCGGTACGCGTGGCCGCCGGCGAGGAGCTCGGCGAGCTTCTCGCGGTAGATCTCGCCGCGCTCGGATTGCCGATAGGGCCCGTGCGAACCGCCGACCTCCGGGCCTTCGTCCCACTCGAGGCCGAGCCAGCGGAGGTCGTCGAGAACCCCTCGGAACGCCTCCTCGGTGACACGCGAGGCGTCGGTGTCCTCCACGCGAAGGATGAAGACGCCGTCGTTGTGCCGCGCCCACAGCCACGAGAACAACGCCGACCGCACGTTCCCGACGTGGAGCGACCCACTGGGCGCCGGCGCGAACCGGCATCGGACCGTCACGGCCCGACCACCGGGTTGGTGAGCGTACCGACGCCGTCGATCTCGACCTCGACAACGTCGCCGTTCGTGATCGGCCCCACGCCTTCCGGTGTGCCCGTCAGCACGACGTCGCCGGGCAGCAGCGTCATGAACGTGGTGATGTATTCGAGCAGCGTCGCGATGCCGAACACCATGTCGTCGGTCGAGGCACGCTGCACGACGTCGCCGTTGAGGCGTGTCTCGACGAAGATCCCGCCGGGGTCAAGATCGGACTGGACCCAGGGGCCGAGCGGCGCCGAGCCGTCGAACCCCTTGGCGCGGGTCCATTGATCGTCGCTGCGCTGGAGGCTCCGCAGCGTGACGTCGTTGGCGCACGTGAACCCGAGGATGTAGCGCGAGGCATCCTCCGCGCGGACGTTGCGAGCGAGGCGACCGATCACGACGGCGAGTTCCCCCTCGTAATCGATCCGCTTGCTGATCGGCAACAGCCGGATCGGATCGGTCGGCCCGATCACCGCGGTCGACGGCTTGAGGAACAGCAGCGGCTCCTCGGGCACCTCCCCACCGAACTCGGCGGCGTGCGCCTCGTAGTTCTTGCCGACGCACACGAGCTTCGAGGGAAGTACGGGGGCGAGCAGCTGCACGTCGGCGAGCTCGACGACCTCACCCGTCGGCAGCGGGTCCTCGAAGAACGTGCCGGCGAGCACCTGGATCGCGCCGCCCTCGGTGATCACGCCGGTCGCGATCCGATCGCCGTGTCGGAAGCGCAGGAGTCGCATCGGGCGGCAGGCTACCGCAGCGCGGCTACGCTGCTGGGATGCGGCTGCGCGTGCGGGACCGGTCGTCGTTCAGCCCAACGGAGCTGCACGAGCTGCGCGCATGGCTCGAAACGGCGTACGACGACGGCCCGTGGCGTCCTGAGCACTGGGACGAGATCGGTCCCGGTCCCCACGTCGTCGCCGAAGACGACGACGGCTCGTTGCTGGCCCATGCGTGCGTCGCGTGGGTGCCGCTGACGGTCGGCGAAACGACCCTTCGCGCCGGCTACCTCGAGGACGTGGCGACACGCGCCGACGTCCGCGGCCGCGGCTACGGGACCGCCGTGGTGTCCGCGACGCACCCGCTGATCCGCGCCGAGGCCGAGATCGGATTCCTCGCGACCGGATCCCAGCCGTTCTACGAACGCCTCGGATGGATGACCTGGCGGGGGCCATCCAGCGTGACGGAACCCGACGGCACGCGTACTCCGACGCCCGCGGAGGACGGCTACCTGATGGCCTTGCGGTTCCCCGAAACCCCTGCGGTTTCGACGGATATGCCCATCTCTCGTCCGCGACGCGACCCCGACGAGGCGTGGTGAGCCGCGGTGCCGGCGTGACCGCGCCCCGACGACGTGGTTCGATACCGGCGTGAGCCTCCTGTCCCCCGGTGATCAGCCGCCGGACGTCACGCGGTTCGACGTCGAGACTGCGGCGCAGCGGATCGGGCCGTACGTGCGCGCCACCCCCGTACTCGAGCTCGAGCCCGGCGCGTTCGGCCTCGACGGCGTGCTCACGCTGAAGCTCGAGCTCCTGCAGCACACCGGCTCGTTCAAGCCACGCGGCGCCTTCAACCGGATGCTCACCGCCGAGGTCGATGCGAGCGGCGTCCTCACCGCCTCGGGCGGCAACTTCGGCCTCGCGGTCGCGTACGCGGCTCGGGTGCTCGGCCACCCCGCCGAGATCTTCCTGCCCGCGACGTCGCCCGCGATGAAGATCGAACGGATCCGGTCCTACGGCGCGACGGTCCACGTCGTCGACGGCTTCTACGCCGACGCCTACGCGGCGTGCGAGGAGCGCGCGTTCGACACGGGCGCGGTGTTCATGCATCCGTACGACCAACCCGCGGTGGTGGCCGGCCAAGGGACGATCGCCGCCGAGATCGACGATCAGGCGCCGGCGATCCGGACGGTCATCGTCGCGGTCGGCGGCGGCGGGCTGATCGCGGGGATCGCGGCCTGGTACGCGGGCGACGCGAAGGTGATCGGCGTCGAGCCAGATCGCTGCCCGACGCTCTCGCGCGCGATCCGTGCCGGCGAGCCCGTGGACGTCGAGGTCGGCGGTGTCGCGGCGGACGCGCTCGGCGCGGCACGGGTCGGCACCATCGGCCTTGACATCGCGAAGCGCTTCGTCGACGACGTGGTCACGGTCTCCGACGGGGACATCATCCGCGCGCGGCGGTCGCTCTGGGACGCGTGCCGGGTCGCGGCCGAGCCCGGCGCCGCCGCGACGCTCGCCGCCCTCCAGACGGGCGCGTATCGGCCGGGTCCAGAGGAGCGGGTCTGTCTCGTGATCTGTGGCGGGAACGCCGACCCGGCCGACCTGTCCGACGGCGACGACGGCTAGCTGAACCGGGCGGCGAGCTCGCCGCTCGCACGTTCGCGCATCGCCGACATCATCCGCTGGCGTTCCATCGCCTGCAGGAGCGTGCGGTGGTTCTGCGGGATGTCGTGCTCGGCGAAGAACGCCTGGATCTCGCCTACGAGCTCGGGGTCGGTCAGCGTGCGCGCGCCGACCGCCAGGTGGATCACGTTCGAGGCGGCGAAGCGCGGAAGCAGCTCATCCCAATGGTCGCGGACGTATCGCCACGCGATCGCACCGAGGTCCCTGTTCGCCTCGGCGCGCGACAGCAGGAACGGCGCGTCCTGTGGCCGGATCTCGTCCGAGACGGCGATCGACAGCACGCGTTCCATCAGAGCGGGATCGCGGAAGCGCGCGAGCGCGTACCGGTAGCGGTCCTGCTCCTGCGGGGTGGGCGCGTCGTGCATCCGCGCGCGGAACGCGTCGAACGCGTCCTCACCTCCGGCGAACGCGACGACCTCGACCGCCGCGGCCGCGATCGTCGCGTCGACCGTGCCGCCCGACCGTGCAAGGGACTCCGCTTCGCGAGCCATCGCTTGGGTCTCCGGGTCGTCACCGAGGATGCCGAGGGTCCGGATCAGCTCGCCTCGGAGCTCGCGGTCCAGCTCGCCCTCGCCGGGCTGCGGGTCCCACCCAAGACGGTCGATCGCCGGCCGGACGAGCGTGCGCACGAAGTCGCGGAACCGCTCGCGCGGCTCGCCGTCGAGGAACCGGTCGCACCACGCGAGTCCGGTGATGATCGTCTGCCAGACCGACGGCGCCGTTTCGTCGCGGTAGCCGGCCGCGACGTCCAGGAACGCCGAGACCGTCGCACGGCCCGCGACCGCGGCCGCCCACGCGTCGTCCACCAGGCTCTGGCGTTCCCCAACGGCGAGGTCACCCAGCCGCGCGGTCAGCCGTCCTCGCAGCTCGTCGTCGTAGAACGTCCGTACGAACGCGGTGCCCCCCGTGTTCGCGATCACGACCGCATCGGGGCCGGCCAGCGGCATCGAGAGTCCCTCGGCCTCGACGAGCACATGGTCTTCGCGCTCGCCGAAGGCCCCGAGCTGTCGCACGATGAGCGGCACCGGCCACGTCGTGTCGTCGTCCGCCAGCCCGGGCGCGAACCGCCGCTGCATCAAGCGGATCGTGTCGCCTTCGCGGGCGACCTCGATCGCCGGATATCCGGGCTGGAAGATCCAGGCGTCCATGATCCGGCGGACGGGCTTGCCGCTCGCCTCCTCCAACGCATCCCACAGGTCGTGCGTCTCGGTATTGGCGTAGGCGTGCGCGGCGAGGTATCGCCGGATCCCGTCGCGGAAGACGTTCGCGCCGAGCCATTGCTCGATCATCCGAAGGACCGCGCCGCCCTTCGTGTAGGTGAGGGTGTCGAACATGCCGCTCGCGTCGTCGGGCGACTCGACCGGAAACTCGATCGGCCGCGTGTTCGTGAGCGCGTCGACCTCGAACGCCGTCATCCGGATCGCCTGGAAGGCGTCGAACACCTTCCAGGACGGCTCCATCGCGTCCACGCACAAGTAGGACATGAAGGTGGCGAAGGCCTCGTTCAGCCAGATGCCGTTCCACCAGCGCATCGTCACCAGATCGCCGAACCACATGTGTGCGAGCTCGTGTGCGACGGTCTCGGCGACGTCGAGCTGCTCCACGTAGGACGCCTGCGCCGGGTCCATCAGCAGGAGCGTTTCGCGGTAGGTGACGAGACCGGTGTTCTCCATCGCGCCCTGCGCGAAGTCCGGGATCGCCGCCTGATCGAGCTTCTGCTCCGGATACGGGATCGCGTAAAAGTCGCCGAACCAGTTGAGCGCGTAGACCGCGACCTCGTTGGCGTAGCCGGCGAGGTGCAGCCGGTCGGGTCGGCACGCGACCCGGATCGGCGTCGGCCCCGCGAACGACGGCTCCGTCAGGCCGAGATGCCCGACGACCACGCACACCAGATAGGTGGACATCACCATCGACCGGTCGAACCGGATCCGGGTGAACCCGGGGTCGGCGGGCTCGCGCCCGATCTCCGGCGTGTTCGTCACCGCCGTCATGCCGTCCGGCGCGACGAGCGTCATCTGGAAGGAGGCCTTGAGGTCGGGCTCGTCCCAGCACGGGAAGTTCCGGCGCGCGTCGGTCGCCTCGAAGTGCGTCGTGATGATGATGTGGTCGCCACCGGCGTCATCGGTGTAGCGCGACCGGTACATCCCCTCCATCAGGTCGCTCAGCTTGCCGGTGAACGACATACGCAACGTGTACGCCCCGGCCGCGAGCTCGCCGGGGAGCTCGAGCGTGATCCGGCCGGCCGACGGATCGGGCACGGCCTTCGCGACCTCGACGGTCGTTCCGTCGCCGCCGATGACGGTTCCCGTGTGCACGGTGAGCTCTTTGCCGTTGAGTGCGATCTCGGTGACCGGCTCGTGGACGGTGATCGAAACGTCTTCGCTCCCGTCGAAGGTCGGCTCGTCGGGATCGAGACGCAGCTCGATCGCGTAGTGGGACGGCGTGACCGTCCGCGGCAAGCGGTACGGGGAGTCGGCCGTCATGCGCGGGCCTCAGTCATCCACGAAGGTGAGCCAATCGATGTAGCGCTGGTCCTCGCCCTTGGTCGCGGCGAAGAAGGCCTCCTGCAGCTCTTTCGTGACCGGGCCGCGGTGTCCGACGCCGACGCTGCGGTCGTCGACCTCGCGGATCGGCGTGATCTCTGCGGCCGTCCCCGTGAAGAAGACCTCATCGGCCAGATACAGGTCGGTCCGCACGAGGTCGCGTTCCACGACGTCGTATCCGAGATCGCGCGCAAGCGTGATCACCGACGCGCGCGTGATGCCGCCGAGCGCGCCAACGGCCGGTGGCGGGGTGATCAAGACGCCGCGATCCACCACGAAGACGTTCTCCCCCGATCCTTCCGCGATCATGCCGGCGTGGTTGAGCAGGATCGCCTCGTCGTACCCGCCCTTCACCGCCTCAACCTTCGCGAGGATCGAGCCCAGATACGTGGCGGTCGCCTTGGCGGCCGATGGCAACGAGTTCTGGTCGTGACGCTTCCAGCTCGAGACCTTCACACGCGCGCCTTGCTCGATCGCGTCCTCGCCCAGGTAGGCGCCCCACGGCCAGACGGCGATCGCGACCTCGACGGGGGCCGCGAGCGGGTTGACCCCCATCTCGCCGTACCCGCGGAAGGCGATCGGCCGGATGTAGCAGCTGTCGAGCCGGTTGACCCGGATCAGCTCCTTCGTCGCGGCGATCAGCTCCTCCTTCGAGTACGGAAGCTCCATGTGGTAGATCGCGCCGGACGCGAACATCCGGTCGAGATGGGCCTCGAGATGCCATACCGCCGGGCCGCGGGTCGTCGCGTAGGCGCGGATGCCCTCGAATACGCCCGAGCCGTAGTGCAGTCCGTGGCTGAGCACATGGATCTTGGCGTCGTGCCAATCCACGAGCTCGCCGTTCATCCAGATCTTGTCGACCTCGGTGATCGGCACGACGGGCTCCTCTCGGCTGGGCCCGGTCGGCCCGGGCGCCGGTACAGGATAGCGTTCAGGTTCGCACGTCGTAGACGCGCCAGGACTGCGCCGCATCGGGCGAGAACGGTTGCGTGAGATCGGGACCGTAGCGATCGATCGCCCAGGCCCGGACGGCGTCGACGACCCGCGCCAGCTCGGCGTCGCCGGCGCGCCACGTCCACGAGTAGGCGCGGGCGGCCGCCTCGTCGAGGAAGCGTTCGAGCGAGCTGTCGATCCGCATCGGCGTCGCGATCACCTCGCGCGCGGCCGCGCCGCACGCCGCGAAGGCGTCGTCGAGGTCGGCGTAGCCGTTGCGAGCGTCGACGCCGACCGGCTCGGCCGCGGGACCTAGCTCCTGGACGAACCGCCGCCACACCGTACGCCATTCGCCCGTGTAGCCCGCCGGCTCGACGACGATCACGCCGCCGGGCGCGACCGCGCGGCAGAGCTCGCGAACGGCGTCGCGCCAGGATGCGATCAGGTGAAGCACCCACCGGCAATAGGCGCCGTCGAACACGTCATCGGCGACCGGCAGCCGCGTCGCGTCGGCAACCGCGACGGCGACGCCTTCGGAGCCCGCCTTCGCGCGGAGCCGTCCCAGCATCGCGGCTGATACGTCCAGGCCGATGACGCGGCGCCCGCGCTGTGCGAGGGGGACCGCGATGGCGCCCGTCCCGACACCGATCTCGAGCGCCGTCCCGGCCGGCAGGACCCCGTCCAGGACATCGAGGGCGGCCGCGAGGGCGACCGGATCGGTCAGGCGCGTGCGGTCGTAGACATCGGCCGCTCGCTCGAACGAAACGGACCCCTCCCCGCCCATCGCCGCAGCGTATCGGCTCACATCCGAGCCACCACCTGCCGATGGTGAGAGGTGCAGCTCGACCGCCTTCCCCGCGATCCTCCGCCCATCGACGCCCGGTTCCGCGAGTGGCTCGAGCGGGTCCCCGGCACCGTCTACGTCCAGCAGGGCGACGGCACCGCGACCACCGTGTACATCAGCCCTCGGGTCGAGTCGCTGGTCGGCCTCCCCGCCGAAACCTTTACCGACGATCCCGACGCCTGGGCGACGCTCGTGCACCCCGAGGACCAGGGCCGCCTGCACGCCGCCGACCTCGCGGCCGACCACACCGGCTCGTTCCACTGCGAATACCGGCTCCGCACAACGGACGGCACGTACCGCTGGATGCGCGACGAGGCGCACCGGCAGACCGACCGCGCCGACCTCTGGATCGGGGTCCTCGTCGACATCACCGACCAGAAGCGGACAGAAGAGGAACTCCGTGCGGCGGTGAGCCGTTTCCAAACGCTCGTCGAGCAGGTGCCGGCGGTCATCTATACGGAAGCCTTGGGTGACGCGGTGAACCCGACGTACGTGAGCCCGCGCTACGAGTCGATGTTCGGCTTCACGCCCGAGGAACGGCTCGCGGACCCCACGCTGTGGGAGAAGCTCGTGCACCCCGATGACCGAGCCCGGATCCTCGCCGAGATCGAAGAGCTCGACTCCGAGACGGACGGGTGGTCCTTCGAGTACCGGATGCGTCACCGCGACGGACATGTCGTGTGGGTGCAGGATCAAGCCGTGGTCGTCTACGACGAGGACGGGACGCGCCTGTTCTACCAAGGCGTGTTATCGGACGTGACCGAGAGCCGGCGAGCGAAGGAGGAGCTCGAGCTCGCGCTCGACGAGCTTCGCCGCGCCGACGAGATGAAGAACACGTTCCTGACAGCGGTCTCCCACGATCTCCGCACCCCGCTCGCCACGATCCTCGGCAATGCGATCACGCTCGAACACGCGGACGAACTCGCGATCTCCGATGCAGAGCGAACCCAGATGCTCCGTTCGCTCGCAGCCAAGGCGCGTCGGCTGACCGAGCTGATCACGGATCTGCTCGACATGGACCGGCTGACGCGAGGCGCCTTCGAGCCCCGGTTCGCACCGGAGGAGCTCGGCGGCCTCGTGGAACGCGTGAGCCGCGAGACCGACCTCATCGGCGAGCACGCCGTCGAGCTCGACCTCCGGCCGGTCGTCGCGATGGTCGACCGCTCGATGATCGAGCGCGTCGTCGACAATCTGCTCGTCAACGCGTCGAAGCACACGCCGCCGCACGCCGCGATCCGCGTTCGCCTCCGTGCCGTGGGCCAGGGCGCCGAGATCGTCGTCGAGGATGACGGGCCCGGCGTCCCGCCGGAACTCCGCGACGCATTGTTCCGGCCGTTCGAGCGTGGACCGAGCGCCAACCCGCAGTCGCCGGGCGTCGGGCTCGGCCTCTCGCTCGTGTCGCGGTTCGCCGAGCTGCACGGTGGCCGCGCGTGGGTCGAGGACGCGACCGGCGGAGGGGCAGCGTTCCACGTCTTGCTCGCGGCGAGCGAACCGCTCAGTTGAGCGACGGATCGGCCGGCATCGACCGAAGCATCGAGTAGGCGGGTCCGAGGCGCGCGACAACGCCGTCCCACAGCCCGTCGGGGTCCTCGGTGAACACGTCCGCCGCCGTCGCCGGCGTGAGGAGCCACGCGTCCTCCGCCAGCTCGGCCTCGAGCTGGCCCGGCCCCCACCCGGAGTAGCCCGCGAAGATCCGCGCACGCACGATCGCGCTGCGGTCGGCGTCGTCCGCCTGATCGGGCAAGAACGCCACCGATCCGAAGGCGACCACGCCCGCCTGCGCCGGATCGGTGAACTCCGCGAGCACCACGGCGCCGTCGGGCTGGACGGGCCCGCCCTCGAAGAGCGCCTCGTCGTCGGCGACAAGCTCGGCGAGCGGCGGAACGGCCTCGTCGACGGTCACGTCGAGCGGCCGGTTGAGCACGACGCCGACCGCGCCTTCGTCGTCATGGTGGCCGATCAGCACGACCGTTCGGCGGAAATTCGGGTCGAACAGCGACGCGTTCGAGATCAGCAGGTGGCCCGTGAGCTCCGTCGACACACCGGCCATCATCGCCGACGGTCGCCGTTGTGTCAGGAGATGGTGATCGAGGGCCGGCGCGAGCGCCGCCGCTTGTCCTTGATGATCTCTCCGACGCAGTTGTACGCGGGGATGCCCGTCACGCCGCCGCCGGCATGCGTGGCGCTCGAGCACTGGTACAGGCCCCGGATCGGCGTGCGATAGTCCGCGTACCCCGGCGCCGGCCGCATGTGGAACAGCTGTTCGGCCGAGAGCTCCCCGTGGAAGATGTTGCCGCCGATCAGGCCCCACTCCTCTTGCATCTCGTGGGGGCCGAGCACCTGGCGATGCAACACCGAGTCGGCGAACCCGGGCGCCAGCTCGTCGTAGCCGGCGATCACCCGGTCTGCGTATGCATCCAGCGCCGCGCCGTCCGGCTCGTCGGCCCACTCCGCCGGACACCACTGCGTGAACAGCGACACGATGTGCTTGCCCTCGGGCGCGAGCGACGGGTCGTGGTAGGTCGGCATCACGCCGTCGGAGAACGGTGCGGTGGCTGGCTTGCCCGCGCGCGCCTCCTCGAACGCCTTCTCCAGATACGCGATCGAGTGCGCGAGCTCCATCCCGCCAGTGAAGTCCTCCTGCTCGGGACGAGCCGTGAACACGGGCGCGCGATCGAGGGCGAGGTTGATCTTCACGGTGCCGCTGCGCGACCGCCAGTTGCGGATGTCGTCGACGAACTCGGCCGGCAGATCGGCTTCGTCGAGCTGGCGCAGGAACGTGATCTGCGGATGCGTCGCCGCCACGACGATGGGCGCTGTCAGCTCCGTCCCGTCGGCGAGCATCACCCCTCGTACACGACCGCCGACGGTCAAGATCCGCTCGACGGCGGCCTCGCATCGGATCTCGGCGCCGAAACTGCGCGCGCTCGATGCGAGCGCATCCGAGACAGCTCCCATGCCACCGATCGGCGTCGCCCACGCCCCGAGGTGGCCGTCGCCGACCTCGCCGATCGAGTGGTGCGCCATGACGTACCCGGTTCCCGGCTCGTACGGACCGGCCCACGTACCGATCAGGCCGTTCAGCGCCATCACGGTCTTCACCTGATCGCTTTCGAAGAACCGGTCGAGGATGTCCATGATCGACATCGTCATGAGCCGTGTGACGTCAGCGACCCCCCGAACGTTCAGGCCGCGGAACCGCCACGCCAGCCGCAGCTGTTCCTGGAGGTCGGAGACGGACATCGAACCCATCCTCGGAGGCGTCGTCATGAGCAGCGGACCGAGCACCGCCGCGAGTCCGCCGATCCATGCGTCCCACTGCTCGATCGCGTCGGCATCGCGCTTGGAGAACTTCGCGAACTCGTCGTAGTTCCACTGCGCGTCGTCGTCGGCCTGGACGATGCAGCGACCGTCCGGGAACGGCACGAAGTAGGGGCCGACGGGCACCGAACGGTAGCCGTGCCGCGCCAGCTCCAGGTCGTTCTGGATCGTGTCCGGCATCAGGCTCATCACGTAGCTGAGCGTCGTGACCTTGAACTCGGGGGCCTCCGGCCACGGGGCTATAGTGTCCGCGGCGCCGCCGACCTTGTGACGCTTCTCCAAGACGACGGTCCGCGCGCCCTTCTTCGCCAGATATGCGGCGGCCACGAGGCCGTTGTGACCCCCACCCACGACGATCGCGTCGTACCGTGCGGCATCCATGCGGCCGAGGATATGCCCCGGCGGCCCGGCCCCGGTAGCCGCCCTCAGGCGGACCGGGGCTCGGGCTCGGGGTAGACCGCCGCTTCGAGCGCTTCGGCCGAGGCGTAGCGCGGGACCTCGCCCGCGATCACCTCAGCGACAGGCTCGCGCCTGGTGAGCGGCTCGTCTTTCGTCGCGCCGTCGCCCGGGCGCGGTTGGTGCCGAAGGCGCACCAGCGGCACGAGCAGGATCGCCGCGGCCAGCGCGCTCAGACCACCGATCCGGTAGGTCGGCTGCGGGCCGACGTGTTTCAGCACGGGACCGGCGAGCAGATACGCCACCGCGAGGCCGAGCGACAGCGCCGCCTCGAACCCGGCCATCGCGCGGCTCCGCACGGCGTCGGGGGTGCGGCGCTGCATGATGCCGGTCTCGGCCACCATCGTGACGCCGTCGGCCGCGCCCATCGCGAACAGCGCAACGAGCACCAGCACGAATGCCGGCGCGAACCCGACCATGAACGCCGCGGCCGCGATCCCGAACGAGCCGACGACGAGCCAGACGGGTTCGGTCGCGGGTCGCAGGAACCGCCCCGCGCCCGAACCGATGACCGACCCGGTACCCCAGCACGCGATCAACGCCGCGAACCCGACGGCGCCGGCGCCGAAATGCTCCGCGAGCGCCGCGTCGGCCACCATCCCGATGCCCATGCCGAGCACGAAGACGAACCACGCGATCGTGAGCCTCCGCAGCACCGGGTCGTTCCACAGGAATACGAGGCCGGCCATGAGGCCGCGGTGCTCGTCGTGCGCTTCGGTGTCATGCGCCTGTTGATACGAGCCACGGACCGTGATCGTGAGCGCGATCGACACGAGGAAGGTGAGCGCATTGAGTCCGAAGACCCATGACGCGCCCGCCGTCGCGACCATGACGCCACCGATCAAAGGTCCGACCGCGATCCCCGCGTGGGTCCCCATCGTCACGAGGCTGTTCGCCCAACTGACGTCGTCCTCACTGTCGACGAGATTTGGGATCGCGGCGCGTGACGTCGTGATGAACGGGATCTCGGCGAGGGCTGAGCCGAACGCGAGCACGATCAAGACCATCGGCGCGTGCGCGAACGCCATGGCGGCGAAGAACGCCGCAGACGCCGCCTCGCACCAGATCATCACCTTGCGGCGATCCAACCGGTCGCCGAGCGCGCCGGCGAACGGGCCGACGATGCCCGCGACGCCGAACGTGAGCAGCAACGAGAGCGCCTGCATCCCAGGCGAATGTGTGCGGGTCCACACGGTGTAGTTGAGCGCGGTGTACGCGGCGCCTCCACCGGTCACGGAGATCAGCCGGCCGGTCGCAAGTCGGCGGATCTTCGCGCGCGCTTCGATGGGATACAGGGTCATGGAGCGGCTCCTCGGGTGTTGGTGCGGGGGGCGGTGGTGCTCGGTGGATCGGGACGGGGTGCGCGAGATCGCGCGGGCGCTCAGACGGCGCCCGTATCCCCGGTCACGATCGGCATCCACTCCATGGCTCGACGAGGGTAGCACCGAGCACCGGCACGGTCGAGGACTTCAGTGTGTGATGCTCGTCACACGCGAGCGTCACACGAGCGACACGGCGCGGATGTGATCGGCTTCGATCGCCGAGGCGACGCGATCGAGCACGTCCGCGGGAACCTCCGAATCGACCGTGAGCGCCATCAAGGCGTCGCCTCCCTGCGCACGACGCCCGACGTCCATCGTCGCGATGTTGATGCCGGCGTCGCCGAAGATCGTGCCCACCTGACCGATGATGCCCGGCCGGTCCGCGTAGCGGAAGAACACCATCCGGTCGGCGCGACCGACCTCGACGTCGAAGTCGTCGATCTTGATGACCCGGATCGAGTCCTTCGCGACGATCGTCCCTTCGAGCAGCACCGGACCTTCGTCGGTCTCGGCACGGATCGAGATGAGCGAGACGTAGTCCTGGCTCACCGTTGAGCGCATCTCACTCACCGCAAGGCCACGATCACGCGCGAGCATCGGCGCGTTGACGAAGGTCACGGGCTCGTTCACCGATCGCCCGAGGATGCCCTTGAGGACCGCCAGCGTGAGGACGCGGGTGTCGTGCTCCGCGATCCGGCCGAGGTAGGACGCGACCACGGTACGCACGCCGCCGCCGGCGAGTCCTGCGGCGAGCGCGCCGAGGTGCTCGGCGAGTGGCACGAACGGCCGCACCGCCTCCGCGACCTCCGCCCCCGCCGAGACGTTCACGGCGTACGGAACGAACTCGCCCTTCAGCGCCAGCCGCACCATCTCCGCGACCGTCACCCCCGCCTTGTCCTGCGCCTCGCGTGTCGACGCGCCGAGGTGCGGGGTGACGACGGTGTTCGACATCGAGAACAGCGGCGAGTCGATCGTCGGCTCGACGGCGAACACGTCGAGCGCCGCGCCGGCGAGGTGACCATCCTCCAGCGCCTTGCTGAGCGCCGCTTCGTCGACGATCCCACCTCGAGCGGTGTTCACGAGCCGCGCGCCCGGCTTGATCATCCGGAGCTCCTTCTCGCCGATCAGGCCCTCGGTCTCGGGCGTGCGCGGCAGGTGGATGGACACGAAGTCGGATTGCACGAGCAGCGCCTCGAGCGTCGGCATGATCTCGACCCCCATCTCCTTCGCGCGATCGGCGCTCACGTACGGGTCGAACGCGATCACGCGCATGCCGAACCCGGCCGCGCGCGCCGCGACGAGCGACCCGACCCGGCCGAGTCCGACGAGGCCGATCGTCTTGCCGGCGAGCTCGACCCCCTCCCACTTCGCGCGCTCCCACCGGCCGTGGATCAGGTCGGCGTGCGCCTGCGGGATGTTCCTCGCCTGCGCGAGCAGCAGCGCGAGCGTCTGTTCGGCCGCCGAGATGATGTTGGACTGCGGGGCGTTCACCACCATGACGCCGCGCCGGGTCGCTTCCTCGACGTCGACGTTGTCCAGCCCGATCCCGGCACGCGCGATCACCTTGAGGGTCGGCGCCGCCGCGAGGACCGCCTCGGTTACCTGCGTCGCGCTTCGGATCACGAGGGCGTCGTACGGCGCGAGCTCGGATGCCAGGCCGCCGTTCGCGAGCTCGGTACGCACGTCGACCTGGAAGTCCTTGCGCAACAGATCCAGGCCCTGCTCGGACAGGGTCTCGGTCACCAGGACCCGCATGGCGTCAGCGCGCTCCCTGGAACACCTGCTCGGCGGCGGCAACCGCGGCGCCGAGCTTCACCGGGTAGCCGAGCCGCTCGAGCGTCATCTCGAGCGCGGCCAACCCGCGGATGATGTCGAGCTCGCTGACATAGCCGAAGTGCCCGATGCGGAACACCGCTCCCTTGAGGGGACCCTGGCCCGGCGCGAGCACGCAGCCGAAATCGGATCGGATCGTGTCGCAGATCTGGTCGGCGGTGATGCCGTCGGGCGCGCGGATCGCGGTCACCGTCCAGTTGTAGTCGAGGCCCTCGCCGAAAAGGTCGAGCCCGATCGCCGTGACCCCGTCCTTGACCGCACGGCTGAGCGTCTCGTGGCGGCGCAGCGCGTCGTCGACCCCGTCCTGGAAATACAGCTCGAGCGCTGCGCGCAGCCCCTGCAGCACGCTGATCGCGGGCGTCCACGGGTTCTCCGGGTTCGGCAGCGCTGCGAACGTCCGGTACTCGCGCCAGTCGAAATAGAACTTCGCGAGCGTCGCGGTCTCTGCCGCCGCCCGTGCGCGCTCGCTCACCGCGACGAACGCGATGCCGGGGCTCGCGGACAGCGCCTTCTGGGAACCGCCGACGGCGACGTCCACGCTCCACTCGTCGAACGCGAACGGCACCGCGCCAAGGCTCGACACCACGTCGACCACGACGAGCGCGCCGGCCTCACGAGCAACCGCGGCGAGCTCCTGGACCGGCTGGATCACACCGGTCGAGGTCTCGGATTGCGTCAAGAGCACCGCCTTCACGTTCGAGTGAGCGGCCAGGCGCTGACGGAACGCCGCAGGATCCAAACGCGTTCCCCACGGGTCGTCGCTCGTGTGCACGGTCAGGCCGTAGGCGGTCGCGAGCCGTTGCCACCGCTGGGAGAAGAACCCCGCGAGCGGCACGAAGACCTCGTCGCCGGGCGAAAGCAGGTTCTGCACGGCCGATTCGAGGCCGCCTGTGCCCGAAGACGTCAGCAGGAAGATCTCGGCGCTGTCGGTGCGGTACAGCTGACGCAGGCGGCCCGTGACCTCGCGCATCAGGTCGCCGAAGCCGGGGCCGCGGTGGTAGACGAGCGGGCTGCCCTGCGCGAGCAGCACCTCGGGCGGGATCGGGGTCGGCCCCGGGGCCAGGATGATCTCCGGCCTGTCCACGACGTATCAACTCCTCATCGCGTCGGAAGGGTCAGGGTACCAACGCCCGCCGGCTCGCCCGCTCACGGACGGAGCGTCCGAAGGTCGACGTCGGCGTCGGCGAGCGCCGCGGGGTCTGGTCTGACGCCCGCGCGGATCAGGGGCAGCGAGCGGCGGCACTCCTTCGGCCGGTTGAGCGCGACGCTCGACCGCAGCACGCCCTCCCTGTCGAGGAAGAAGGCGCAGAACGATCGATCCTCGAGCGAGCCTCGCACGACCATGTCGTCCGTGACGGCCACCCCGCCCATCTGCAGGTGGTGGTCGTACTGATCGGACCAGAACCAATGCGGGTCGTCGAATGCCGCCGGTGATCCGAGGATCGCTCGCGCCGCGTGCGTTCCCATCTTGATCGCGTTGTCGAAGTGCTCGACCCGCACGCGGCCGAGCACCGGGTGCTCGTGGGAGGCGACGTCGCCGGCCGCATAGATGCCGGGCACGGCCGTCTCGAGCCGCGCGTCCACCGCAACGCCGCCGTCGGATGCGAGCGGAAGCGCTCGGACCGCGTCGGTGGCGGGCACCGTGCCGACCCCGACCACGACCAGGTCGCACTCGATCACATCGCCGTCACGCGTCACGACCCGCTCGATCCGGTCGCCGCCCTCGAATCGCTCGACGCCGTCGTTGAACCGCATCGTGACCCCGTGGTCGCGATGGATCGAGGCCAGGACGTCGCCGAGGCGGGGCCCGAGCACCTTGACCAACGCGGTCTCGAAGATCTCGATCACCGTCACGTCAACACCCATCAGGCGTAGCGACGCCGCGACTTCGGCGCCGATGAACCCCATCCCGACGACGACGACGTGGGTCGCTCCCGCGGATCCGCGGCGGATACGATCGCTCTCGGCCACGGTGCGAAGGTGAACAACCCCGTCGAGCTCCGCACCCGGGACGGGCAGCGGGCGGTTCCGCACGCCCGTCGCGATCAAACATCGGTCGAAGCGGATCGCCTCCCCGTCTGCGAGCGTCACCGTTCGGTCGGTCGCGTCCAGCGATCGGACCGGCTGACCCAGCCGCATCTCCACCTCTTCGGCGCCCCACCAGTCGTCCGGACGTACGAGCAGCGTGTCGCGCGGCGCGTCACCGCGAAGGTAGGTCTTCGAGAGTGGGGGACGTTGATACGGAAGCTCGGGCTCGTCGCCGATCACGACGATCCGGCCGTCGAACCCGTCGTCGCGGAGCGTCGCGGCCGCGGTGCCGCCGGCGAGCGAGGCACCGACGACCACGACGGTCTCCGTCGGCACCTACACCTCGATCTGGATCTCGCCGTCTGCCTCGCGCGCGGGATACACCTCGATCGGCTCCGTGGCCGGTCCGTCGAGCACCTCGCCGGTCTTGATCGAGAACATGCTGCCGTGGCAGCCGCAGGTGAGCTCTGTTCCGTCGAGCTCGCCCCCGGGCATCAGCGTGCACCCCTGGTGCGTGCAGATGTCGCCGAAGGCGTACAGCTCTCCTTCGACCCGGGCGACGGCCACCTGGGTGCCTTCGACGTCGAACGCCGCGGCATCGCCCTCGACGACCTCATCGGCCCGACCGATCGTGATGTAGTCCGCCATCCGTTCCTCCCCGTTCTTTGGCCCCGTTCTTTGGCCCCGTTCTTTGGCCCCGTTCGTTGGCCCCGTTCTGTGGATCCGCACGTCGAGCCGAGAGAGTTTAGTCGGGCGTCGTCGCTCCGAGGTTGCGGCGCCGCAGCACATACACGGCCGCGAGGCCCCCGTAGAACAGCGCCAGCAGCAGCACGCCCCAGCGGAAGCTGATCGGCAGCCACACCGGGATGAACGCACCCAGCACCCACGCCACCTGGAACCACACCTCGTACCGGACGAAGACCCGGCCCAGCGCCTCGGGCGGCGCGTACCGCTGCATCAGCGCCTGGAAGGCGAGCCTCGCGAATTCAGCGGCCGCCCCAGCCGACAGCGCATAGACGGTGAGCAAGGGAAGCCCGAACAGTTGTGATGCGAGCAGCGCGCCGATCGCGCCAACCGAGAGCGATGTGATCACCACCGCCTCCTCGCGCCGGTCGGTGCGCAGCGCCGGCGCGGTCGCGTCCGCCAAGAAGCCACCCGCCACCCCCGCGCCCCCGAGGACGGCGAACCACAGCGCCGGCACCTCCGCGTCGCGCAGTGCGAACGCAAGCAGGAACAACAGGAACCCGGCCGCCGCGCGCATCCCGATCGCGCCCATCGCCGGCAGCTGCAACCGCCGGACGCGCCCCATCGGCGCCCGGTCGGGGTCGCCCGGCTCACGAACGGGGCGCACCCATACGCCCGGGTGCGGCAGCCGCGTCGCGAGCCCTGCCGAGACCGCGTAGATCACGGCGGCCAGGTACAGCGGCGCCGCCGGGTCGACCGCCTTCAACGCCGCGATGCCGAACGGCAGCGCCGCGAGCGCGCCGGCCAAGCCCACCCTGCCGAGCCGTGCGTTCGCGCGCATCAACCCGTCGCGTTCGGAGGCGTACGCCATCGTGAGCGCGTTCTTCGCGATGGTGTGAACCTTGGAGCACACGAGGATCGCGAGCGCGAGCGGGAAGAGCAGAGTGGTCGCGAGTCGCGGCGCCAGCAAGATCGCGAACCCGCATCGGGCCGCCGCCGCCGCGAACGTGATCGAGCGTCGCGGACCTGCCCGGTCCAGGATCGGCGCCATCAACGGGCCGGCCAGTGCAAGCGGCAGCATGGTGAGCAAGAGATACGCGGTGACGCGGAGCCGCGCTTGCCCGACGGGCACCGAGAAGAAGATCGAGTCGGATAGCGAGATCGCGAGCAGCGCATCGCCGGCGACGCTCGTGAGGTGATTGAGCCCGTACGCGTCGATCGGGTCGGCGCTGCGCCACATCCGCTCGAGCGGGTGCGTGATCAGTCCTTGGAACGCGCGAACGACGCCGAGGACCGCCAGGCGCCACAACGGGATACGGCCGGGCC
>DATAPH010000063.1:0-20151 GCA_036265325.1 Actinomycetota bacterium
GGGTTCGGGCGCGAGGGCCTCAAGTGGGCGATGGCCGAGATGACCGAGCCGCGCATCTTGGTCCTGTCGCACGTCCCGCTGTAGCCGCCGCGTCGTCCCGCGGCGGCGGGGGTAGCCTCGGTTCATGACGACGGACAACGCCTGGGTCTACGCGATCTTGCCGTTCATCACGATGGCGTTGCTCACCGCTGGGTTCGTGGTCGCCTACCGGCAGCGGTCGGCCGCGCGCCGGGCGGCGATGGCCGCCCGCCCGCAGCGCACCCTTGCCCCCCGGCCGTGGTGGGCGAGTCCGTGGCTGTGGCTCGGCGTCGGCGTCGTGTCGATCCTGCTCGCGGTGTTCGTGTGGCCGTGGCTGTTCGGCTTCACGTTCGTCGCGATCCCGTTCGTGTGGATCGGCCGGCCGCGCGAGGAACCGGTGGATCCGCGGTCCAACGGCCATGCGCACCGCGACGCCGGCTCGTTCATGCCGGAGTGAGCACGCCCTCCACGAACCCGCCGACGATCGCGGCCGCTTCGCGTTCCCGGCGCCAGAAGTAGTGGTCGGTGCCGGTCACGATCTTGACCGTCGCCCGTGGGAACGCCGCTGCGTAGGACTCCACTTGGTCGGCCGGCGCGAACGTGTCGTGCTCGCCGGCGAGCAGCAGGACCGGCCGTCTGAGCGCGCGGAGGTCCGTCGCGTCGGGGAGCGGCGGAAGCGAGAGATCGTTCGGCACGAGCGGCAGTCCGATCAGCGCGAGCGCCGCCACGCGCGGATCGTCGATCGCCGCGCGCACCGCGACGTTCGCTCCGAACGACCACCCGACGAGCGCGGTCGGGAGCTCCGGCGCGACACGCTCCCGCACGGTGCGGATCGCCGCCGCGACGTCGCGGAGCTCGTCCCGCCCGCCGCCGTAGGTACCGCCGGAGCCCATCACGCCGCGGAAGTTGAACGCGAGGACGGCGAGGTGGCGGGTCGCCGCGAGATCGTTCCGGATCGCCCATAGCAGCGGGTGGTCTTTGGATCCGCCGTGCCGCGGGTGGGGGTGGCACAGGACGGCGCTCCCGCGCGGCTCGCCCTCCGGCATCCGGAGCTCACCCTCGAGGCGAGCGGCGTCGTCGGTGGTGAAGGTCACGGGCTCCATCGCTCTGCCACCATCGGAGCATGCCCGAGCCGCTGCGCCAACCCCTCGGCGTTTCGCTCCGCGACGCCTACCCGTGGCCGGAGCTCGCCGGCCTTGCGCGGACGGCGGAGGACGCTGGGTTCGACGCCCTGTTCCTGCCCGAGGTCGGCGCGCGCGACACGCTGGCGACCCTCGCGGCGCTTGCGGGCGAGACGTCCCGGCTGCTGCTGGCCACCGGCGTCGTGCCGCTGCCCTCCCGGTCGCCCGGACTCCTCGCCGCGGCGGCTGCGACCGTTCAGGAGCGTTCCGGCGGCCGGTTGATCCTCGGTCTCGGGACGGGGCCGTCGGTGCAGGGCGCGCTCGACAAGCTCCGCGCGACCGTCGGCGCGCTCCGCACCGCGTTCGCCGGGGGAGCGGGGTCCGTCGACGGCGCGCCGGTTCGGTCGACGCTCCCGCTGCCCCGGCCGCCGGAGATCTGGATCGCGGCGCTCGGTCCGCGGGCCACGCGGTTGGCCGGCGAGGTCGCCGACGGCGTGCTCCTCAACTGGTGCACGCCCGAGCGCGTCGCCGCGGCGGTCACGCAGGTCGCCGATGGCGCCCGCAGCACCGACCGTGACCCCTCGGCCGTCACCGTCGCCGTCTACGTCCGCGCGGCGCTGACGCCCGGCAGCCTCGACGGCGCCCGGGCTGCGGCCGCGGAGTACGGCTCGTACCCGGCGTACGCACGGCAGTTCGCGGCGATGGGCCTCGATCCGGCCGATGCCGACGCCGTCATGGCCGCGGTGGTGCTGACCGACCGCGCGTCGGCCACCGAGCGGCTCGCCGGGTATCGCGCTGCGGGCGCCGATCTCCCCGTCGTCTACCCGGTTCTCCGGCCCGGTCGCCCCTCGGCAGACGCGGCGAGAACCATGATCGAGGCGGTCGCGCCGGCCTGACCGGCGTTCGGTGGCAGGGGTCGATGCCTGCGCTACCATCCCCTGGGACGACCTGGCCCTGCGACCACCCGGCATCCGAAAGGGAACCGATGACCTACACGATCTGCGAGCCCTGCATCGACGTGAAGGACCGCGCCTGCGTCGACGAGTGCCCGGTCGACTGCATCTACGAGGGCGGCCGCATGCTGTACATCCAGCCCGATGAATGCGTCGACTGCGGGGCTTGCGAGCCCGCCTGTCCGGTCACCGCGATCTTCTACGAAGACGATGTTCCCGCTGAGTGGAAGCAGTTCACACCGGTCAACGCCGAGTTCTTCAACGACTCCGTGTCGGGGATCGGCTCGCCAGGCGGCGCGGCCCAGGTGGGCGCCGTCGCCGCGGACCATCCGACCGTCGCCGGCTGGGAAGCGATCTAGCCGGTTACTCCACCGGCCGGCGGTTCGCCGCGATCGCAACCGCGGCCGTTTCCGGCGGCTCGAACGGCAACAGCACGCGGAATGACGCTCCGCCGCCCTCGCGGTCCTCGACCCATGCCCGGCCGCCGTGCAGCTCGGCGAACCGTCGCACGAGGGTGAGCCCCACGCCGACGCCGGGGGAGTGCCGTGGTGCATCCGGCCCCTGTTGGAAGGGCTCGAAGATGGTCTCCCGCAGGTCCTCGGCGACGCCGGCGCCATCGTCCTCGACGGCGAGCAGCGCGCCCTCCTCGGTCGCCGTCACCGAGACCCAGATCGTTGCCGTGGCCGGCGTGTGCCGGACGGTGTTGGCGAGCAGGTTCTCGACGATCCGCTCGACCTTCGAGCCGTCCGCGCGCACCATCACCGGGCGGATGTCGGTGCTCAGCCGCGCGTCCGGGATCAGCTCCGACTCCGACAGCACCCGACGAACGACCGAGCCCACGTCCGTCGGCTGGAGGTTCGGCGCGACGATCCCGCGCGCCAGCCGGTCGAGGTCGAGCAGGTTCGTGACGAGCCTGTCCAGCCGGCGGGCGTTGCCCGCGATCCGTCGGGCGAGGTCCTTCGCGTCGTCCTCCTCGAGGTGGACGTCGCCGCGTTCGAGTGTGATGGCGAGCCCGAGGATCGCGGCGAGCGGCGTCCGGAGGTCGTGCGACACCGCCTGGAGGAACGTGTTCTTCATGTCGTCGAGGGCGCGCAGCCGGCGCGTCGCCTCGCGTTCAACGTCGAGCGCCCGCGCGAGTTGTTCCTCGGCCTGCTTGCGCTCGGTGATGTCGAGGATGAATCCCTGCCAATACGGCGCCCGGCCGGCGACGCGCACCAGTGAGCAGGTGTCCTGCACCCAGACGATCCGCCCGTCCTTGCTGATCATCCGGTACTCCATCGAGAAGTGCTCATCGACATCGCGGTTGCTCGCGATGTCCGCGGCAAGGACCCGCTCCCGGTCGTCGGGGTGGATCGTCCGCGACCAGAGCGTCGGGTCCTCGATCATCTCTTCGTCGGAGTACCCGAACAGCGCGCCTTGCTGCGGCGACACGTACGTGGTGCGTGAGACGTCCGGGTTCTCCGGGTCGAACTCCTGCTGGTAGAAGACCGCGGGCCCGCGCTCGACGATAAGCCGGAACCGCTCCTCCGCGTCGCGGAGCTGTCCCTCGGCGGCACGCCGCTCGGTGATGTCGATGATGAACCCCTGCCACCACCCGCCGGCGACGTCCGGGACGAACGTCGCCTCGTCGTGCATCCATCGGTACGAGCCGTCTGCGTGGAGGAAGCGGTATTCGGCGTCGAACGGCTCCTTCGTCTCGTCCGCATGCTTGTTGGCGGCCAGCACGGCGGGCGCGTCTTCGGGGTGGATGTGCTCCGCCCAGAAATCGACCTTCGATGAGATCCACTCCTCCTGCGTGTAGCCGAGGAGCTCCTCGACCTGCGGACTCACGTAGATCCCCGCGAGCGGACCCTCGGGCGGCTCGCGGTAGACGATCGCCGGCAGGTGCTCGACCGTGGCGCTCTGCACGAGCTCGCTCGCGCGGAGCTGCTCCTCGGCCTCCTTGCGGGCCGTCACGTCGAACAGCAGTCCTTGCCACCCGCCCTCGACGTCGCGACCCGGCTGGAGGAACACGGCTTCCTCCTGCAGCCAGACGTAGGCGCCGTCGGCGCGTCGGAAGCGGTACTCGATCGAATACGGCTGGTGCGTGCGACCCGACTCGAGGTCAAGCGCGACGACCCGATCGCGATCGTCGGGGTGCAACCGATCGACCCAGAAGTCGTCGGCCCACGTCCACTCCTCGGGCGTGTAGCCCAAGATCCGTTCCACCTGCGGGCTGATGAAGAACTTCGCCGGGTCTTCGTCGTCGGACTCGCGATAGACGATCGCGGGGATGTGGCCGATCAACGCTTGCAAGCGTTCGCGCGCGACGCGCAGCTCCTGCTCGGCCTCGCGGCGCTCGGTGACGTCGACCATCACGCCCTGCCACGACACGGGCGTGCCGTCGATGTCGCGGATCAGCTGCGCCTCGTCGTGGAACCACACGACGCGGCCGTCGGCTGCGCGCATCCGGTACTCGCCGCGGTACGTGTCGCCGGTCTCGCTGGTGCGGGTGTCCTGTTCCACGGCGGTCATGTCTTCGGGCTCGGTGACGCTCGCCCAGAAGCCGGGCTCGGACCACCGCGCGAGCGGGTACCCGAGGATCTCCTCGATCTGTGGGCTGACGTAGAACATCGACGACATGTCGCTGAATGCGCCATCGGCGGCCGGCTGCTCCTGATACGTGATCACGGGCGTGTGCTCGACGATCTGACGGTAGCGTTCCTCCGCGACGCGGATCCGCTCGGCGGCCTCCACCCGTTCCGTCACGTCGGTCAAGAATCCCTGCCAGTAGGCGGGCACGCCGTCCTCGCCGCGGATCAGCTGCGCCTCGTCGTGGACCCAGATCGTCGCGCCGTCGCCGGCGGTGATCCGGTAGTCCATCGAGAACGGCTCACCCGTGCGGTTGACCCGTTCGTTCTCGGCCTGGAACGCCTCGCGATCCTCGGGGTGGACGAGCCGTGGCCAGTGCGTCGTGTCGCCGAGGATCGTCTCGGCCGGCACGCGGAACAGGCGCTCGAACTGCGGGCTGAGGTAGTCGATCGCGAGCCCGTTCGCGCTGCCGGCGTCGATGGTCTCGGTGTAGATCGCGGCCGGCATCTGCTCGACCAGGACGCGGAAGCGCTGTTCTGCGGCGCGCAAGCGCTCTTCCGCCTCATGCCGCGTCGAGACGTCCATCAGGAACCCCTGGAAGAAGATCAACTCGCCGTCGCCGTCGAAGACTGGGCGGGACGTGTCCTGCACCCAGACCCAGTGCCCGTCCGCGTGCCGCATCCGGTACTCCTGGGTGCTCTCCCACACGTTGGCGATGCTGAGATCGCCGGTCTCGGTGAGTCGTGCGTAGTCGTCCGGGTGCATCAGCTCGAACCAGAACCTGCTGTCTTGCATGAACCGCTCGGGTGGGTAGCCGAGGACCCCCTCGATCTGCGGGCTCACGAACGGCATCGTGGCGTTGATGTCCTCGCCCTCGATCGGTTCGTCGATATACGTGACCGCCGGCAGCGCTTCGACCATCGTCCGGTACCGGTGCTCGGCCTCGGCGCGCGCGGCCAGGGCCTCCTTGCGAACCGAGATGTCGACGAGGAAGCCCTGGAAGTAGGTGGTCTCCTCGCCGTCGTGGCCCGACGTCGGCCCCGACATCGGGGTTGAGGTGTCGTGCACCCAGATCCATCGCCCGTCTGCGTGCCGCATGCGATATTCCTCGTCGAAGGGTGTGCCCTCGCTCCCGGCACGACGCGCGGCGGCGTCGACGCGCTCTTGATCGTCGGGGTGTACGACGTCGAACCACGTATCGGGTTCCTCGAGGAACATCGTCGCGGGGTGGCCGAGCAGCGATTCGATCTGCGGCGACAGGAACGACATCCGCACGCCGTCGGGCGTCGACTCGTCGACGTAGGTCACGGCCGGGATGCGCTCGACGACGCCGCGGTAGCGCGTCTCTGCGTCGCGAAGCCGTCCTTCTTGGCGCTGGCGGGTGATCGCCGCGCCGAGCATCGCCGCAGCGGTGCGCACGCCGTCGAGGTCCGACAGCACCCATGCGCGCGGGCCGTCGCAGTCCTCGAACCCGATGCATCCCCACCAGCCGCCCTCGACGGTGATCGGGTAGTAGGCGAGCGACGCGATGCCCTGGGCGGTGAAGTCCTCTCGTTCTCCGGCAGGGAATGTGTCGACGTCGCCGATGATCGGCTGGCCGGCCGACATCGCGTCGACCCACCGCGCGAATCGGGGCAGCCACGGCGCGCCGCGGAGCGTCGGGTGGTCGGCCATCGACGGCACGCCCGGCGCGCACCATTCGGCCTCGGCGCTCGCGAGCGGTTCGTCACGGTCCCCTCGGTCGGCGCGGAGGATCGTCGCGCGGGAAACGCCGGCGGCGATCCCGAACCGCGCGAGAACCTCATCGATCGCGTCGTGCCAGTCGGCGGCCAGCAAGAGCCGTTCGGCGGCGAACGTGACCGCCTCCAAGACGGCGTCGCGGCGCAGCGGCGCCGGGCGCGTGGTCTGCGCCGGCTCAGCCATCGACAGTGCTCCTCGATCTCATCTCTGCAGCGTTCGACGTCCCCCGGCGGGGGACCTGCTTCCCACGATTATCGGCGCAGGCCACACGCGGTGGAGTCCCGATGCCGGGGGGTCATCGCTGGCCCGCCCTGGCTAGGCCGAACGAGGGTTCAGGTGCCTGTCAGGCCGGGTGTGGAACCCGCGGTGGCGAGTTCGTCGACGCCCGGCCAGCGCTGACGCGACCTGATCGCCAGCTTGAACATCAGCGCGACGGCGTCCGGGTCGGCGTCGGCGGCCCGCTTCGACTCCAGCAGCCCAGCGGCGGTCGCCTCGTCCCAGATCTCGCGGCCGAGCTCCGTCCGCACGATCGACAGCGTCCAGCCATCGCCCTGGCCAAGTCCGCCGAACGAGATGTCTGCGTGTTCGGCGGCGAAGTCGGGGCAGTGCAGGCAGCCCGGCCGGGTGAACCGATGGCTCTGCTTCAGGGGGTAGACGATCTCGTCGCCGGTGTCGGTGTAGAACAGCAGGCGGCCTTTGATGTTGACGCGCGCGAGGTGGTCAAGATCGATGCCGAGCTCCTCCTGCGCGATCTCCACCATCAACCCGTCGTACGTGAACGACTTCGAGCAGAGCAGCCCGAACGTCCAGGCGATCTTCTTGCGCCACTTGTTGACGCGGCGCGCCTGCATCGCGCCTGTGATCGACGTCTGGCACCCCATCCCGACGAGCGCGACCTTCGACAGCCCGAGTTCCGCCGCCTTCAGCAAGGCGAGCGGGTTCGCGCTGTACGTGTAGCGGCTACCCGCCGCGGCGAGCACCTCGTCCCGGTTCGTCACGATCGCAGGCTCGCAGTCCCACTGCCGCTCGCTCGAGAGCACGGAGGTCGCGGCGCCGTCGATGCGGCCGGTCTCGAGCCCCCAGATCAACAGCGCGCTCACGACGCCGCCGTCCTGCCCGGCCATCAGCGCCTCGGGTGCGGTCGCACGCGCGAGGTAGATCTCCTGGTACGGCCCGATCACCTCTTCGGGCGCACGCGTGCGTCCGAACAGGGTCTCGTCGATCTCCGACTCCCACTCGCGGAAGCGTGGACACGCGAGCGTGCAGAGCGAGCACCCGTTGTCGCCGTGTGTGCACGCGTCGGGACCGTTGTCCTCCAGCTGGACGGGATAGTTGTCCTCATAGCCGAGCACGTGGAACGGACAGGCGACGATGCACGCCGTGCAGCCGGTGCACAAACCCGACGTGACCACCTCGTGGTACAGGTCGCGCCATTGCGTGGAGTCGGCCTTGGGCATGGCCGGAGGATACCGCCCCGGTTCTCGAGGTCAGATAGCGAACGAGTCGCCGCAGGCGCACTCGTGCGTGGCTCGCGGGTTCTTCACCTTGAGCCCGCCGCCCAGCAGAGACGTGTCGAGCTCGAGGGTGGAGCCCTCGATGATCGGCGCGCTCCGCGGATCGACCAACACGCGGACGCCGTCCGCACCGGCGATCACGTGGTCGTCGTCGGTCGCAGCCTCGTCGAAACCGAGCTCGTACGAGAAGCCCGAGCAGCCCCCCGCGACGACGCGCAGGCGCAGGATGGGCTCCGTGCGGCCCTCGTTCGCGGCGAGCTGCGCGATCTTGCGTGCGGCGGCGTCGGTGACGGTCAGCGGGGCGGTCGTGGTGGTCATCGCCTCCAGGATAGCCCGAGCGCGGCCGGATGCCCGTGGGGCGTTCTTCAGGCGCCTAGGAACGAGGCGAAGATCCGCGCGTACGTCCGGGCGCCGGTGACCATCTCCTCGACGTCGATCCACTCGTCGGCGGTATGGGCCACGGAGAGGTCGCCCGGGCCGAAGATCACCGTTGGGATCGCCGCATCGTTCAGATAGAACCGAGCGTCGGTGATGCCGGTGAACCCGACGTCGGGCGGTGTGCTGCCGGTCTCGGCCGCCGTCGCAGAGCGGATGGCCTCGGCGATGGGCGTATCGGCGGGCGTTTCGGACGCGAGGATCCACTCCCGGATCTCCGTCCGCAGGTCGAACGTCGCGTCGTCCGTGCGGAGCTCGTCCGCGAGAACCTCGAACGGGGCAAGCACCGTGTCGGGGTCGGTCTCGCCGGGGATCGTCCGCCGGTCGATGTCGACCACACATCGGTCGGGCACCATGTTCGGCGCGCTGCCTCCGTCGATCAGGGCCGCGTTCACCGTCGCGCGCCCGCAGAGCGGATGCACGGTGTCGGGCACGACCTCGTGCAGCCGAAGCAGGAATCGAGCCATCGCGGTGATCGCGTTCACACCGCGGTGCGGCTGCGAGCCGTGCGCGGCCGCGCCGTACGTGGTCGCCGTCACCCATGCGCCGCCGCGCTCGGCGAGGGCGATCTCGAGGTTGCTCGGCTCTCCGACGATCGCAGCGTCGTGGGTGAGGAGGCCCCGGTCGCGGAGCACCTGCGTCCCGTGGGTGCCGGCCAGCTCCTCGTCGGCGACGAGGTGGAACGTGAGGGAGCCGGCGAGCTCCATGCCCGCCTTGACGACCGCGGCGGCGCCTGCGAGCGCGGCCGCCACCGGCCCCTTCATGTCGCACGCGCCTCGCCCGATCAGCCGGCCGTCGACGACGTCACCGGCGAACGGATCGACCGACCAGGTGTCGAGCGTGCCCGCGGGCACCGTGTCGAGGTGCCCGTTCCACGCGAGGGTCGGGCCACCAGTGCGCCCGATCGTCGCGAGGACGCTCGGCCGTCCCGCCTCACCGCGCACCGTCTCCGGGCTCGCGCCGATCGCGAGCAGCACGCCCGTCACGACCTCGGCCGCGGCGTCTTCCGTCGTGCCGGGATTCTCGGATCGCGCCCGGATCAACGCCTGCGCGATCGCGAGCACTTCGTCGGCGTCGACGGCGGCCGCGGCGGCGTCTGCTGGGTCGGTCGGCATCGAGCCGGACGCTACCCGAATACGCCGACGAGCGCGGCGGTCCTCCGTACGATGGAGCCGATGCCCGACCTGGCCGCAGCGCTCATACCCGTGCTCGACCACGCGCCCGCGCCGCAGCCGGAGCCCGGCGACCGGCTTGCGGCGGTGCTTGCGGTGCTCGTCGGGCCCGACGAGCCGGAAGTCGTGTTCACCGAACGGGCGGCCATGATGTCTCGCCACGCCGGCGAGATGTCGTTCCCCGGCGGGTTGGAGGAGCCTGGCGACGCCGACCTTCGGGCGACCGCGCTCCGCGAGACAGCCGAGGAGCTCGGGGTCGAGGTATCCGCGGAGGATGTGCTCGGGGCGCTCCCCCCGATCCACACGTACGTGAGCGGGATCCTCGTGACCCCGTTCGTCGCGGTGCTGGAGGAGCTTCCGGAGCTTACGGTGAGCGACGCAGAGATCGCCCGGGTCGTGCGGGTTCGATTACGGGAGCTCGCCGCCATCGAGGAGCAGCGGGTCCTTCGCGAGCAGAACGGCATGAGCTGGCGCGGCTGGTGGTACGTCAACGGCGAGACGACGGTCTGGGGCGCGACGGGCTTCATGGTCCACGCGCTCTTGGAGCTCGTCCGGAAGGAGGCACCATGGGCCGTGATCTGACCGCGGAGGACCGGGAGCTTCGCGCCCTGCTGGGTGACGTGCACACCATCGCGGTGGTCGGGCTTTCCACCAAGCCTGGGCGGCCGTCGTACGAGGTCGCGCGCTACCTGCAGCGGCACGGCTACCGCATCGTGCCCGTGAACCCGAACGAGACCGAGGTGCTCGGCGAGCCGGCGTACCCGACGTTGCGGGACCTTCCTACCGATCTCACGGTCGATGTCGTGGATGTTTTTCGCCGCGCGGAGCACACGCCTGCGGTCGCGCGCGACGCCGTGGCGATCGGCGCGAAGGTGCTGTGGCTCCAGCAAGACATCGTGAGCGAGGAGGCCGCTGCCATCGCGACCGAAGGCGGGCTCGACGTGATCATGGGCGTGTGCATCCGCAACGTCCGCGAACAGTTGCTGGCCGAAGATCGAGACTAGGAGAGAACGTGCTGAACAAGTGGGAGTACTTCGTGGCGCCGTTGCTCGAGCACAACCCGGGCGAGATCTTGAACTCGTTCGGCGAGGACGGGTGGGAGCTGGTGTCCGTCGTCGCGCAGCCGACACCGCAGGGCGGCGTGTCCACGGTCGCGTACATGAAGCGCGCCCTGCAGGCGTGACCCTCCGGATCGACCACGTTGTCTACGCGGTCGGCGACCTCGACCCGGCCGCTTCGCGCCTCGACGAAGGGTCGAGATCGCCGGCGAGCGCGAACGGTTCCAGGCGTGGACCGGCGATGCGGCGCTTCCGGTTCGCTTCGTCGACGGGTGCGCACGGCATCGTCGCGGTCGGGTTGCGCACGGCCGACGGCGACCTCGTGCTCCGCTAGCCGAACGCCTGCTCGAGGTCCGCGATCAGGTCGTCCGGGTCTTCGAGCCCGACCGACAGCCGAACGAGCTCCGCGGGGACCTCGAGGTCGGACCCAGTGACGCTCGCGTGCGTCATCGGGCCGGGGAGTTCGATGAGCGACTCGACGCCGCCGAGCGACTCGGCCAGCACGAACAGGCGCGTCCCGCGCACGATCCTCGACGCCTCGGCCGCGCTGTCGACCAGGAAGGACACCATCCCGCCGTAGGCCGCCATCTGGTCCGACGCGATCCCGTGTCCCGGGTGGTCGGGCAGGCCGGGGTAGTACACCTGGTTGACCATCGCGTGGCCGACGAGGTACTCGACGATCGCGGCCGCGTTCTCGCTGTGCCGCCGCATCCGAACGCCGAGCGTCCGCAGGCCGCGGAGCGCCAGGAACGCGTCCATCGGTCCGGGCACCGCCCCGACCGCATTCACCAGAAAGTCGACCGGGTCTATCACGTCGGCGTCGCTGCTGATGAGGGCGCCGCCGATCAGATCCGAGTGGCCTCCGATGTACTTCGTGACACTGTGCACCACGACGTCGGCGCCGAGCACCAACGGCTGCTGTAACGCCGGCGACGCGAACGTGTTGTCGACGACCACCTTGACGCCCGACGCATGCGCGAGGGCGGCGACGGCCTCGATGTCGACGACCTTCAGCAGGGGATTCGACGGCGTCTCGACCCAAACGAAGCGGGTCTCGGGGCGGATCGCGTCGGCGAGCGCGTCGGCATCGGCGAGATCGCACGTCGTGAGCTGGAGTCCCCAAGGTCCGAGCACCTTCGTGAACAGGCGGTACGTGCCGCCGTACACGTCGTCGGCGAGCACCACGTGGTCGCCGGGCCGAAGGGTGAGTAGCAACGTCGTCTCCGCGGCCATCCCGCTCGAGAACGCGAAGCATCGCTCGCCGCCCTCGAGCGAGGCGAGCGCGCGCTCGAACGCGTCCCGCGTCGGGTTCCCGGAACGGCCGTAGTCCCAGACCTTCGGATCGGCGATGTCGCGCTGTGCGAACGTCGAGTTCTGATAGATGGGGACGGACACGGCGCCGTATGCGGCGTCGGGGTCTTGGCCGACGTGGATCGCGCGGGTGTCGCGGTGGTCCTCCGTCACGTCCAACCTCGCCGTTCGAGCTCCGCCCGCGCGCGGTCGCCGTCGGCGACCGCGCGCTCCAGCTGCACCATCAGGCGCCGATCGTGCCCTGGCCGAAATTCTCTGCCCAGCCGGACCTGCGCGCCGCACCCGCACGCGCAGAAGGTGATCAGCGGCTCGGTCGTCACCGCGCGGGTCTGCACGCACCGACGGTACCCCGCCGCGGGCACGACGCGCGCCGGCAGCACGATCCGGCCCTCGTTCGGGGCGCCGGGCGCGAACGGGTCGCCGAGCTCCAGACCGATCAGCCCGGTCAGCGCGCACAGCGCGGCGTCGACGTGGTCGAGCGTCGCGAGCTGCGCCGTCGGCACGTGCTGCGCCCGCAGGATCGCCGCGCGCCAGGCGCGCTTGGCCGACGGCGTCTGCCGCGCCGGCGCGAGACAGCCCGCGAGCACCGTCGCCGACGCATGCGGGAAGACTTCCACCGCGGCGCCGCGGATCGATCCGGAGCGATACACCGGGTACCCCGCTCGATCCGCGGCGCGGAACGCCGCCAGCGCGTTCCGCATCCAGCCGTAGAAGGCGTTGCGTTCGCCGGTCGACTTGTCCGGCGTGTAATACGCCTGGATCCCGAGGAGCTTGAGCTCGCGTTCCGCCAGACGCGACCGGTCGCCCGCCGCGGCCCACCCCGGCGGTCCGTCGACGCACACGACGTCGGGCCGGTACGTCTCGATCATGCCGCGCAGCCGTCGGACGGGGACCTGCGAACCGACCGCCGCGACCTGACGATCGGCGTCGAGGACGACGACGTCGAGGTCCTTGGCGTGCTCGCCGCCGACGTCGACCCCCAGGGACCGCACGCTCAGGTGGCCGGCGGTTGCCGGTGATGCGCCAGGAAGTCCAGCAGGTCGCTCCGGGTGAGGACGCCGATCACAACACCCCCGGCGCTCACGAGAACGGCGGGCGCTCGTTCCAGTTCCGCGAACGCGTCGTCGACGCTCGCGTGCCGCTCGACCGTCGGGATCGGCGGCGCCATCACTTCGGCGACGTCGGCTTGCAGCGCGTCGGGGTCGCGGAACACGCGCTCGAGCAGCTCGCGATCGCGGATCGACCCGACGAACTGCGCGACGTCGGTCGAGTGGTCGCGCACGACCGGCGCCTGCGAGATGCCGTGCTCCTGCAACACATCGACGGCTTGCCGCACCTTGTCGTGCGCGCTGACGGTGATCAGCTGTGGCAGCGGGCCTGCCTTGGCGGCAAGCACCCGGTCGACCGAGATCGACTCCGGACCTTCGAGGAATCCGTACTGGCGCATCCAGCCATCGCTGTAGATCTTCGACAGGTACTGACGGCCGGTGTCGGGGAGCAGCACGACGATCGTCGTGTCCTCGCCGTAGTCGCGGGCGACCGTCAACGCCGCCGAGACCGCCGAACCGGCGGAGCCGCCGACGAGGATGCCTTCTTGCCGTGTCACGGCCCGGGCCATCAGGAACGCGTCTTTGTCGGGGACACGCACCCATCGGTCGACGACGCTCGGATCGAACGTGTCTGGGAAGAAGTCCTCACCGATCCCTTCGGTGAGATACGGCCGCGGATCGTCGCCGGTGTACACGCTGCCCTCGGTGTCCGCGCCGACGATCACGACGTCCGGCTTGACCCGCTTGAGGTAGCGCCCGACGCCGGTGATGGTTCCGCCAGTGCCGACGCCGGCGACGAACACATCGATCTTCCCGTCGGTCTGTTCCCAGATCTCCGGGCCGGTGATCGCCTCGTGCGTTTCCGGATTGACCTGATTGAAGTACTGGTTCGGCTGGAAGGCGCCGGGGATCTCCCGCGCGAGCCGGTCCGCGACGGAGTAGTAGGACTCCGGAGACTCACGCGCGACGGCGGTCGGCGTGATCACCACCTCGGCGCCGTATGCACGCAGAAGCGCGATCTTCTCGGCGCTCATCTTGTCCGGCATCACGAAGATGCAGCGGTAGCCGCGGATCGCGGCCGCGATCGCCAGGCCGTGGCCGGTGTTGCCCGATGTCGGCTCGACGATCGTGCCGCCCGGACCGAGCAGCCCCCGCCGCTCGGCGTCCTCGATCATCCGGATCCCGATCCGGTCCTTGACCGAGCCGCCCGGGTTGAGCATCTCGAGCTTCGCGAGGATCGTCGGGGACAGGCCGCGCGTGACCGTGTGGAGACGGACGAGGGGCGTGTTCCCCATCGCGTCCAGGAAGGTTTCCAACACCTGCATCCCTCGTGCCCTTCTCGCGGTCGCCGTGCCGGCTCATCGTGCCACGCGTGGCGGCGAAGGGCTTGCGCCTGCGCGGTCGGGCCGACGAAGGACGGTAAGCTCGCGGGCGGTTCCGGCCGATGACTGTGCAAGGGGCATCCGCCGGTTCGGCCGGCAGGCCCCAGTGGTCTGAGCGGTGGTCTGAGCGGGGATAGGGGTGCGGTGAGCGACGTCGAGCAGGGCGCTGAGGGCAGCGGCGAGAAGCTGCTCGTGGTCGACGACGATCCGTTCATCGCCCGACTCCTGGAGATCGAGCTCGCGGCCGCCGGCTATCAGGTCCGCGTCGCCAACGACGGCCAGCAGGCGATGGACCAGGTGGGGCAGGACCCGCCCGACCTCGTGATCACCGACGTGATGATGCCCCACGTCGACGGGTTCGAACTCACGCGCTCGCTCCGCCAGGACCCGAGGACCGCGACGATCTCCGTGATCATCCTCACGGCGCGCGGCCTGTCCGCCGACAAGCTCGAGGGCTTCGCGATCGGCGCGGACGACTACATCGTCAAGCCGTTCGACACGCCCGAGCTGCTCGCGCGCGTGCGCGGGGTGCTGCGACGCAAGCGCGAGATGAAGGACGAGTCACCGCTCACCGGCCTGCCCGGGAACAACCGGGTGCAGGAGGAGATCGAGGCGCGGGTGGCCTCCGGCGAGGAGTTCGCGCTGTTGCTCGTCGACATCGACCGGTTCAAGGCGTTCAACGACCACTACGGGTTCCCGCGCGGCGACACGGTGATCCAAGAGCTCGCGCAGATGATGCAGGACGTCATCGAGCAAACGGGCGGCGACGAGGCCTTCGTCGGGCACCTCGGTGGGGACGACTTCGTCGTCGTGGTGAGCTCCTCGGCGGCGGCGTTGGCCGCGGACACCGTCGTCCAACGGTTCGACGCGTCGGTCCCGGGTTACTACGACGACGAGGATCTCGCCCGCGGATGGATCGAGGTACTCAACCGGCGTGGCGAGCCGCAGCGCTTCGAACCGATCTCGCTGTCGATCGGGGTCGCGAGTACCCAGCGGCGGACGTTCGCGCACTTCGCCGAGGTGATGGCGATCGCCGCGGAGATGAAGAACTTCACGAAGACGACGCCCGGCTCTTCCTGGGCGATCGATCGGCGCGGACCGTAGCGAGCGCTACAGCGCCGCGGGCTCGGCCAAGTGATAGCCCTGCCCGAAGCGAACCCCGAGCTCACGGAGCGTGTCGAGCTCCGTGGACGTCTCGATCCCCTCGGCGATGATCGTCATGTTCATCTCGTCGGCGAACGAGATCAGCGCGGACGCGAGCGCGCGTCGTCCCCGGTCGAGGTCGATCGACCGGACGAGGCTGATGTCGACCTTCACGATGTCGGGGGCGAGCGCGAGGGTGTGCCGAAGGCTCGCGTAGCCGGCGCCGGCGTCGTCGATCGCGATCCGAACCCCGAGTGCGCGCAGCGGCCGCAGCGAGTCGGCGAGCTCGTCGTAGTCCTCGACGGGCTCGTGCTCGGTGATCTCCACGATCAGCCGTCCGGCGTTGCCGGCGAGCAGGTCGATCAGCTCGGGGCTCCGCACCGTGCGATGCGATGCGTTCAGCGAGAGGTACGCGGTCGCCGGCAATCGGGGGAGCAACGAGATCGCGCGCTCCATCGTCGAGAGCTCGAGCTGGGTGCCGAGCTCCAGCGCGGCGGCCTCGGCGAACCATTCGTTGGGCGGCCGGGGCGGGAGCGACCGGAACCGTGCGAGCGCCTCGAACCCGACCGATTCGCGAGTGGTCAGGTCAACGATCGGTTGGACGTGGATCGCGAGTCCCTCGCCGGAGACGAACCGCTGGATCTCGGCGGCTCGGGTGCGGATCCGCTGCAGCTCGATCTCCTCGCGCCGCAGCTGTGACGACAGTTCGAGGACGATGTCGTCCACGACGTCGGCCGAGACGCTCGCCCGCCCGTTGGCGACCCGGTGGATCGAGTCGACGATGTCGTCTCCCGCGGTGCCCTTGACGAGATAGCCGACCGCACCAGCCCGGAGCATCTCGAGCACCGTGGCGCGGTCCTCGAAGGCGGACAGCGCGATCACGCGCGTTCGGGGGGAGCTGCGCACGATCTCGCGGGCAGCTCGGGGGCCGCCGCCGAGCGGCATGCTCACGTCGACGAGCGCCACGTCCGGCTGCTCCCGCTGGGCGAGGGAGACGGCTTCCTCGGCGTCCGCCGCGGCGCCCACGAGCGCCAGCGACGGTTCCTGCGCGAGCAGCGTCGAGAGCGCGTCACGCAAGGCGGGTTCGTCGTCGGCAAGGAGAACGCGCACATGCGCGTTGCGGCCCAGGGGAAGGGGGGCGCTCACGGGGGTGACGCTAGCATCCCGACGGGCGGCGCAACAGCACCCGGACTGGGGACACGTGCGGCAGGTCGTGGCGATGGGCGGGGGAGGCTGGTTGATGGACGACCCAGCCTTGGATCGGTTCGTGCTCGGGCAGACGGACGCCTCGCGACCGAGGATCTGCTTCATCCCGACCGCCTCGGGCGACCGGTCGGCCGAGCGCTTCCACGATGCGTTCCCGGCCGACGGGTTCGACGTGAGCATCCTGTGGCTGTTCGACCGGGAGGTTGCGGACATCGGGGCGTTCCTCGGGGAGCAGGACGTCGTCTACGTCGGCGGTGGCAACACCGTCAGCATGCTCGCGGTGTGGCGGGCGCACGGCGTCGACCGTGCGCTCCGCGATGCCTACGACGCGGGCGTGGTCATGGCGGGGATGAGCGCCGGAGCGAACTGCTGGTTCGAGGCGTGCACGACCGACTCGTTCCAGCTGGGACGCGCCGATCCACTGCTCGACGGGCTTGGGTTCGTGCCCGGTTCGTTCACCCCGCACTACGACAGCGAACCGGCGAGGCGGCCCTCGATGCTCGAGCTGATCGCGTCGGGCGGGCTGCCGCCGGGCTACGCGTGCGACGACTACGCGGCGGTGCACCTGATCGACGGCGAGCTGCGCGAGGCGGTGCGGTCGCGGCCCGGCGCGCGCGCGTTCCGGGTCGAGCCGGGTGGTGACGGCACGCACGAGGGACCGCTCGGCGGGCGGATGGTCGCATGACGAGAACGTCCGGCACGACCGGAGCGGGTAGCCTTCGACGTCGATGAGTCAGCCCGTTGCGCTCGGCGAACCGCTCACGCTCGAGGACGTCGAACGCGTTGCGCTCGGCGCGCCGGTCACCCTCGGCGACGGCCCGCGCGGCCGCATCCGGGCGTCGCGTGACGTGATCGAGCGCGCCGTCGCCGACGGGGAGACGATGTACGGCGTCACGACGGGGTTCGGCGCGCTCGCCGACACGCGGATCGATCCGTCCGAGGCAGCGACGTTGCAACGGGGGATCGTGACGTCGCACGCGACGGCGGTCGGGCCGGATCTCTCGCGGGCAGAGGCGCGCGCGATGCTCGTGCTTCGCGCGCATGTGCTCGCGCTCGGGCACTCCGGCGTGCGCGTCGAGGTCGTCGAGCGGATGGTCGAGATGCTGAACCGCGACCTGATCCCTGCGGTGCCCCAGCAGGGATCGCTCGGCGCGTCGGGCGACCTCGCGCCGCTCGCGTGCCTGGCGCTGCCGCTGCTCGGCCTTGGGCGGCTGCTCACCGGAGAGGGTGCGGAACCGGCGGCCGGCGCGCTGTCGCGCGCCGGCCTCGCACCGCTCGAGCTGGGCGCGAAGGAAGGCCTCGCGCTCGTCAACGGGACGCAGGGCATGCTCGCCGTCGGGATCATGGCGCTTGCGCGCGCCGAGCGGCTGCTTCGCACCGCCGACGTCGTGGCCGCCATGACGATCGAGGCCCTGCTCGGAACCGACGCTGCGTTCGACGAGCGGTTGCACGCGCTCCGACCGCATCCGGGCCAGGCGGCATCGGCGGCCAACCTTCGGCGGCTGCTAACGGATTCGGCGATCCGCGAGTCGCATCGCGACTCGCCGCATCTCGTGCAAGACGCATATTCGTTGCGCTGCACGCCTCAGGTGCACGGCGCCTCGCGCGACACGGCCGCCCACGTGGCGAACGTGCTCGGCATCGAGGTGAACGCCGTCTCGGACAACCCGATCGTCTGGGACGACGGCGACGTGCGCAGCGGCGGCAACTTCCACGGGATGCCGGTCGCGGTTGCGCTCGACGCGCTGGCCTTGTCGCTCGTATCGCTCGCGTCGATCAGTGACCGCCGGCTGTACCGGCTGCTCGATGTCACGCGGTCCAACGGGTTGCCGCCGTTCCTCGTGCCCGAGAGCGGGCTCAACAGCGGCTTCATGCTCGTCCAGTACACGGCGGCGTCGCTCGTGTCGGAGTGCAAGTCGCTCGCGCATCCGGCGTCGGTCGACTCGATCCCGTCGAGCGCCGGCCAGGAGGATCACGTGAGCATGGGGATGACCGCCGCGCGGCACGCGCGCGCCGTCGTCGACAACGCCGAGATCGTGGTCGCGCTCGAGGCGCTCGGCGCCGCGCAGGCGCTCGACCTCCGCGCGCCGCTCGACGCGGGTCCCGCCACCCGCGCGGCGCACGATGCGATCCGGGCGCGTGTGCCGTTCGTCGAGCACGACCGCGAGCTCGGGCCGGACATCGCGTCCGCGATCGAGCTCGTGCGCGACGGCGCCCTCATCACGGCCGCCGGCCCGCTCGCATGAGGATCGGACGGTCGGTCGACCTGCCGTGCGCCGCGGACGAAGCGTGGCGCGTCCTCACCGATTGGGAACGGCAGGCCGACTGGATGCGTGACGCAGATGCGGTCGTGGTGACGTCGCCGGCTCGCACGGGCGCCGGCGTCACCCTCGAGGTGCGAACGCGGTTGTTCCAGATCCCGGCGTTCACGGAAACGATCGTGGTGACGGCATGGGATCCGCCGTCGGGACTGAGCATCGAGCACGGGCCGCCGGTCCGCGGTCAGGGCGAGTGGTCGCTCACGCCGATCCGGGCCGGAACACGGTTCACCTGGGTGGAGGACGTCGAACTCGACGCCCCGGTCCTCGGGTGGTTGCTCACCGCCTGCTATGCGCCGGTGCTCGGCATGTTGCTGCGTCGGTCGATGCATGGGCTGCGCGCTTCGATCATCGGGCGGGGGCCCGACCGCGGCTAACCGGGCGGCGGGGCGAGGACCAGCAGCACCACCGACGGGTCCGCCGATGCGTTGCGGATCGTCAACTCGTCGCCGGCGGGCACCGTCGCCGACGCCCACTGCTTCATCCGCGCGCGGTTCCGCCCGATCTGGGCCGCGACCTCACCGGACAGCACCACGACCAGGCCCTCGGCTTTTGCGTCGCTCATCGGGCCGACGCCCTGGGCCTCCTGCAGACAGATCACCTGGGAGAACAGCTGCTCGGTCTCGTGCAGCACCTCGGTGCGGGCGGCTTCCTCGTCGAAGTAGATGAGATCGGTCACGTTGCGTGTCTTCATCGCCGCCCCAGGGTAGCGAGCGCCGTGGCGAGCGGCGTCTCGAGGGCGTGTGATCCGCCGGTCGCCACTAGACTGCGCGCGACCGTGTCCGCGACGGTGGCCGCGCGCGTGGCCCGCGAGGAGGGGATCCGTGACCAGGTTCCGCACGTCGACCGATTCGGCCCGAGACATCGCAGCCGACGTCCTCATCGTCCCCGCGTTCAGCGACGGCGATCTGGGCCCCGGTCTCAAGGAGGTCGGTCTCGACGAGGCGTACAGGGCCGCGCGGTTGACCGGGAAGAAGGGCGAGAACCTCCTCGTCACCCGTCGTGAAGGCGACCGGTTCCAGGCGGCGAACGTGCTGATCGTCGGCGTGGGCCCGAAGGACGACCTCGATCTGACCGCGATGCGGCGGCGCCTCGGGCGCGCCGCGGCGTCGACGCGCCGGTTCCCGACGGTGGCGACGACCTTCGCGCGCGCCTTCGGC
>DATAPH010000064.1:0-31259 GCA_036265325.1 Actinomycetota bacterium
GGTCGAGGCCGCCGGCTGGGCGTCCCAGTACATGACGAAGCCACTGGTGTGCTTCATCGCGGGCGTCTCCGCGCCGCGTGGGCGCCGGATGGGCCACGCAGGCGCGGTGATCGCCGGCGACTCCGACACGGCGACCGCGAAGCTCGACGCGATCGAACGGCTCGGCCACGCGGTGGTGCGCAACCCCGCGGAGATCGGCGACACGGTGCTCCGCGGCGTGAAGGAGGCAGGTTCGGGGCCGGGGTCCGCGTCCTGACACCATTGCAGCCAGCCCCTACTATCCCGCGGATGCGCTCGGACCGGGTCCAGCTGGTTGCGGCCAGCTTCCTCATGCTCATGACCGAGCTGGTCCTGATCCGTTGGGCCGGTTCCTACGTCGTCTACCTCTCGTATTTCTCGAACTTCGTCCTGCTCGGGTCGTTCCTCGGGATCGGGATCGGGTTCCTCCGAGGACACCGGAACCCCGACCTGTTCCGGTTGGCTCCCCTCGCATTGGCCATCTTCTTCGTTGCCGTGATGGCGTTTCGGGTCACCTTGGACCGAAGTGGCGGCGATCTCGTCTACTTCGGATCGCTCGCGACGAAAGGTCTGCCTATCTGGGTGATGCTCCCGTTCATCTTTCTAAGCGTCGCCGCGGTGATGGCGACGATCGCGCATGGCGTCGCGCAGCGCTTCTCGAAGTTCCCGGCGCTGGAGGCCTACCGGCTGGACATCCTCGGATCGCTCTGCGGGATCGTCATGTTCGCTGCGATGTCGCTCCTGTCGATCCCGCCGGTTGGCTGGGGCATCGTGATCGTCGGGCTTTTCTGCCTTCTGCTATGGCCGGTCCATCTCTTGCAATCGCTTGCAGGGGTGGCGATCCTCGGCACGTTGCTGGCGGCCACACTCGCTCCCAACACGACGTGGTCGCCGTACTACCGGATCCTGTTCCATCCGAACGATCTCGCGATCGACGTCAACGGGATCCCGCACCAGACCATGGAGAACATCGCGGACTCACCGCTGTACAACGAGCCGTATCACTTGGTCGACCGGCCACCGGGCAACGTCTTGGTCATCGGCGCCGGCAACGGCAACGACGTCGCGGCCGCGCTTGCTGCCGGCGCGACGCATGTGGACGCGGTCGAGATCGACCCCGCGATCCAGAAGCTCGGCGTCGAACACCACCCCGATCATCCGTACGACGATCCGCGGGTCACGCAGATCGTCGGCGACGGGCGGTCGTTCCTCGAGCGCACCGACAACACGTACGACATGATCATGCTCGCGCTACCCGACTCGCTGACGCTCGTCAGCGGGCAGGGCTCCGTTCGTCTCGAGAGCTTCCTGTTCACGCAACAAGCGATGCAGGCGGCGAAGGACCATCTCGCGCCCGACGGCGCCTTCGCGATGTACAACTACTACCGCGAACCATGGCTGTTGGATCGGTTCGCCGGCACGCTCCAAGACGTCTACGGACACGCGCCATGCCTGTACACCGGACCGACGGCGCGCGATCAGGTGATCGGTGGTCTGTCGATGCTCGTCGTCGGCGTCGACCAGTCGACCGTCACGTGTCAGGGCGACGGCACGCGGATCTGGCAAGCGTCCGGCCCGGTCGTCGCCCCCGCGACCGACGATCGTCCGTTCCCGTATCTGAAGACGCCGTCGATCCCGGCTCGGTACCTGTGGACGCTCGGGCTGATCTTGCTCGTGTCGGCGATCGCGGTCCGGCTGGCCGGCGGCCGGTTCGGTTCGATGCGCGGCTACCTCGACCTGTTCTTCATGGGCGCCGGCTTCCTGTTGTTGGAGACGAAGTCCGTCGTGCAGTTCGCGCTGCTGTTCGGCACGACCTGGTTCGTCAACGCACTCGTGTTCGCGGGCGTCCTGCTCACGGTGCTTATCGCGATCGAGGTGGAACAACGGACGGGCGTTCGCAAACGCACGTTCCTGTATCCGTTGCTCTTCGTCGGGCTGCTGATCGCCGGAATCGTTCCGGCCTCGTGGCTATTGTCACTTGAGGTCGTGCCGCGCTTCTTCGTCGCATCCGCGCTCGCGTTCTTCCCGGTGTTCATCGCAAACCTGGTCTTCGCATCTCGGTTCCGCGACGCGGAGGATCCGACGACGGCGTTCGGCGCGAACCTGCTGGGCGCGATGCTCGGAGGCGTCCTCGAGTACATGGCGCTGATCACCGGCTACCGGGGCCTATTGGTGATCGCCGCACTGCTGTACGCGCTCGCCTGGGTGTTCGGCGCACGCAAGATCGGCGGCGAGCGGACGGAGACCCCCCAGGCCGAGCCCGCGCTCGATCCGGTCGGACCGACTGGCTGACGGAACCCATCGGGCTCCCCTGCTGTCTGTTCGGTTGACGGAGCGCCACACCGTGCCGCAACCAACAGAGGGGAGTTCCCGCCATGCACACCGTCGCACCGGAGCGATGGTCGGCGCGGATGAGTGCTCGCCTCGACCAGGACGGCTACGTTCGCCTTCCGGGCGCCCTCGATCCGGCCCTCATCGAAGAACTTCGCGACGCGGTCGACGCCACCTGGAAACGACATCGGACCGGCTCGGCGTCTGCTCCTTTGCACCTGTTGGCGTTCCTCCGGGAGGATCGACGCTTCGTCGGCCTTCTCGACCATCGGCCGGTGATCGACGTGGTTGCCGAGGCGCTCGGACCCAACATCTTCATGTACCACGCGCATCTCGACGTCCACCCGCCCGAGTACAAGCCGTCCGCCTCATGGATGTGGCACCAGGACGGCGGCATCCAGAACCGTGACCTCGAGACGTCGCCTCGGCCAAGGATGTCGGTGAAGGTTGCTTACTTCCTGACCGACGTCTCCGAACCCGGACGGGGGAACTTTGTTGTGCTGCCCGGTTCCCACCGCCTCGACACGATCGACCGGCCGCCGCACGCCAACGACGTTCCCGGGGCGGTGCCGATCTTGGCCGAGCCAGGCGACGCCGTGGTCTTCGACCGTCGCCTGTGGCATATGCGGAGCGCGAACCGATCGCGAGTCACACGTAAGGCGTTGTTTCTTGCGTACACCTATCGTTGGGTGCGGCCCCGCGACGATCTGCGGCTCCCGCCCGCCTCGGTCCCGGACCTCACGCCCGTCCAGCGGCAACTCGCGGGCGTCGACCAAGAAGACCCGTTCCCACTGTGGATGCCCGACCGGTCGGTGCTGCCGCTCCGCGACCTATTGGACGAAGACGGCCGGTGAACCTCGGCGAGGTCAACCGTCCGACGGCGGCCGGGCACGACGCGCGGCGCGAACGCGTTCCTGCTGTGTCAGCACCGTCTTGCGCAACCGCACGTTCGCCGGCGTGACCTCGACGCATTCGTCGGTCCGGATGAACTCGAGCGCCTGCTCAAGCGAGAGCCGGGTCGGCGGGATCAGCCGGACCAGTTCCTCAGCGGTCGACTGCCGCACGTTGGAGAGCTTCTTCTCCTTCGTCGGGTTGACGTCCATGTCGTCGGCCCGCGCGTTCTCGCCGACGATCATGCCCTCGTAGACCTCCTCGCCGGGACCGATGAACAACACGCCGCGCTCCTGGAGGTTGAGCAGCGCGAATTGGGTCGTGAGGCCTCGGCGATCCGCGACCAACGAGCCCGACGGCCGCGTGCGCAGCTCGCCCTGCCACGGCTCGTACCCCTCGAACACGTGGTGAAGCTGTCCCGTGCCGCGCGTCTCGGTGAGGAACTCGGTGCGGAACCCGATCAAGCCGCGGGCCGGAACGACGTATTCCATCCGGATCCAGCCTGTGCCGTGGTTGACGACCTGCTCCATCCGGCCTTTGCGAAGCGCGAGCAGCTGCGACACGACGCCGAGGTAGTCCTCGGGCACGTCGATCGCGACGCGTTCGGTCGGCTCGTGGAGCTTGCCGTCGATCGTCCGCGTGACGACCTGCGGTTTGCCGACCGTCAGCTCGAACCCCTCCCGCCGCATCACCTCGACCAGGATCGCGAGCTGCAGCTCGCCCCTGCCCTGCACCTCCCACATCTCGGGCCGCTCGGTATCGAGCACGCGGATCGAGACGTTCCCGATCACCTCTTGGTCCAGCCGCGAGCGCAACAGGCGCGCCGTCACCTTCGATCCGTCCGTACCAGCCAGCGGCGCCGTGTTGATCCCGATCGTCATCGACAGCGACGGCTCGTCGACGCGCACGACCGGCAACGGACGGGGATCGTCTGGGTCGGCGAGCGTCTCCCCGATCGTCACGTCGGCGATCCCGGCGACGGCGCATATCTCGCCCGGCCCAGCCTCCTCCGCGTCGACGCGGTCGAGCGCCTCGGTCACCGTCAGCTCGACGATCTTCACCCGTTCGACCGATCCATCGGTCCGACACCAGGCGACCTGCTGACCGCGCCGCAGGGTCCCGTTCCACACGCGGCAGAGCGCGAGCCGGCCGATGTACGGCGACGCGTCCAGGTTCGTGACCAGCGCCTGCAGCGGCATCGCTTCGTCGTACATGGGCGCCGGCACCTGTGCGAGCAGCGCATCGAACAGCGGCTGCAAGGTGGGCTCGAGCGCGTCGGCCGCAAGACCGCAGTGGCCGTCACGCGCGTTGGCGAACAGGATGGGGAAATCGATCTGGTGCTCGTCGGCGTCGAGGTCGAGGAACAGCTCCTCGACCTCGTGCACCACTTCGGAAGGTCGTGCGTCCGAACGGTCAACCTTGTTGACTACCAGCACGACCGGAAGACGCGCCTCGAGCGCCTTGCGCAACACGAACCGAGTCTGCGGCAGCGGACCCTCCGACGCATCGACGAGCAACAGCACGCCGTCGACCATCGTGAGGGCCCGCTCGACCTCTCCTCCGAAATCGGCATGGCCCGGCGTATCGACGATGTTGATCTTGACGCCGTCGTGCCGGACCGCGGTGTTCTTCGCGAGGATCGTGATGCCCTTCTCGCGCTCGAGGTCCATCGAGTCCATCACCCGCTCGGCGACCTCCTGGTTGGACCGGAAGGCGCCGGACTGCCAGAGCATCGCGTCGACGAGCGTGGTCTTGCCGTGATCGACGTGGGCGACGATCGCGACGTTGCGGATGTCCTCGCGTGCGGGCATGCGAGCAGTCTAGAGATGACCGCGGGCCACCCCAGGGTTTGCGTGCTCGACCGGCCCGGTGTACGAACCGGGCCAACGACCCGACACGCCGATCGCCGAGGAGGCTTACGAATGACGCGCCCGTTGCACCCGAAGGAACGTCCCGTGTTCACCCGCCGTGCGTTCCTGCAGCGCGCCGCGGCCGCCGGCATCGCGCTTCCGACGGCATCAGCGATCCTGGCCGCCTGCGGGAGCGGAGCGCAGTCATCCGTCGCGACATCGGGTGGCAGCACCGACACCGGCCAGTACGGCACGGGTGGCGTCTCGGGCGCCCCGTATCCGCTCGCTCGGCCCAACGCGCCCGTCACGTGGAACGTCGACCAGAGCACAGTCATCCCGAGCAACCAGCCGCCGGAGCAGAACGCGACGGTCCAGATGCTGCGCTGGCCCTACTACCTCGCGCCCTCAGTGATCAAGTCGTTCGAGGACAAGTACAGCTGCAAGGTCGAGCAGACCGAGTTCCAGGACATGGACAAGGGCATCGCCAAGATGAACTCGGGACAGGGCGACTTCGACATCATGATCGGGATGAACGTCTGGGCGCTCGGCAAGTCGATCGCGGCGGGGTTGGTCCGGCCGCTGAACCTCGACTACATCCCCAACCTGGCGGCCAACAACTGGGACACGTTCCAGAGCCCGTTCTACGACGTGGGCTCGCACTACAGCACGCCGTACTCCGTCTGGAGCACCGGCATCTTCTGGCGCAACGACGAGGTCAAGCAGGACATCGCCGCGATGGCCAACCCGTACGACATCTTCTGGAACGGCGCGCCGGTCAACAAGACGCACCTGCTGTCCAACGCGCAGGATGTGCTCGCGATGGCGATGTTCCGCGACGGCGTCTCGGATGTGAACAGCGTCGACGCCGCGACGGTGACGCAGGCGAAGAACGAGATCCAGGAGGTCGTCGCCGCGACCAACGCATCCTTCGACCACGTCGACTACACGGACCTTCCGGCCGGGCGGGCGTGGCTCCACCAATCGTGGTCGGGCAACGTGAGCGACGCGTTCGTGTTCCTGAAGGCGAGTCAAGCGAGCCAAGCCGACAACCTGTCGTACATCTGGCCCGTGGAGGTCGGGGTGCCAGGCAACGTCGACAACGACCTACTCGTCGTCCTCAACTCCGGCAAGAACCCCGTGCTCTCGCACCTGCTTGTGAACCACATCATGGACGCGAAGAACGCGATGACGAACTTCACGACGTGGACCGGCTACCAGATGCCGCAGAAGACGATGACGCGCGACGCGCTGGTCGCGACCGGTCTCGTGCCTGAGCACCTCGCGAACGTCTACATCCAGGAAAGCGACATGGACAAGGGATCACGCGAGCTCGAGCTGCCGCCGACCGACAACGCGCTGTGGCAGTCGGCGTACCTAGAGCTCACCTCGGGTGTCTGAAGGCGCAGCGACCGCCACACCGCCCTCCGAGGCAACCGCCCGGAGTACCTCGTGGTACCCCCGGTGGTACTGGCCGTCGTTCGCGGCGCCGGCGAGCCTGTTCCTGCTCGTGTTCTTCCTGTTCCCGTTCTACGTGGTCATCGCGATCGCGTTCGGGGGGGTCGACGCGATCTTGCAGCAGCCCGTTCCGGCGTGGAACCCGGCGAGCTGGAATACCGCGGTGCTCGGGTTCTCGTTCTCGAACATCAGCCACACCGACGGCCTGTACCACGCGGCGTTCATCAGGACGTTCGTGTTCGTGGGCGTCGCGACGACGCTTTGTCTGATCGTCGGGTACCCCTTCGCGTACTTCCTGGCTCGGCACGCGGGTCGCTGGCGCGGCCTGTTCCTGGTGCTGTTCTTCGCCCCGTTCTGGATCTCGTACATGCTCCGGATGCTCGCCTGGATCTCGTTGCTGCAGGACGACGGGCTGATCAACCGGATCCTGATCCGGCTCGGCATCCTGCACACGCCGTACCCGTGGCTCGCGGGGAAGCCGCTGACGCTGGTCTTCGGCCTTGTCTACGGGTATGTGCCGTTCATGGTGCTCCCGTTGTTCGCGACGCTCGACCGGATCCATCCATCACAGCTCGAGGCGGGTCGTGACCTCGGCGCTGGCCCGAACGGCACGTTCTGGCGCGTCACGTTCCCGCAGTCGACGCAGGGGGTCTTGGCGGGCTTCGTGATCTGCGCGCTCCCGATGTTCGGCGACTACTTCACCCAACAGCTGCTGGCGCCGGTCACCAGCACGCGGATGGTCGGCAACGCGGTGATCGACAGCTTGACGATCCCGATCTTCGTTCCCCAAGGGGCTGCCCTGATCTTGATCCTGCTCGTGGTCCTGCTGCCGGCGATCTTCTACTACCTGTGGAGCACACAACGTGCCGCGGCGCAGGTGGTGACCGAGTGAGCGCGCTCGCCACCGCCCCGCCGCGACCCCGGCTGCGAGACCGGATCGCGAACCCGTGGGGGCGGCCACGGTTCCTCTGGGTGATCGCGATCGCCTATGTGGTCTGGATCCTCGTGCCGGTCGTGCAGGCCGTGATCTTCTCGTTCAACGAGAGCCGGTCGATCACGGTCTGGCAGGGAGCGTCGCTCCGGTGGTACCTGTGGGACCCCGATTCGTCGGTCCTGCACGACCCCGCGCTCCAACAGGCGATCACCCAGACCATCAAGCTGGCCATCTTCACCGCGGTGATCGCCGTGCCGCTCGGTGTGGCCTTCGCGATCGGTCTGCATCGGTGGCGCGGCGGCGTCGCGCGCACGAGCAACTTCGTGATGCTGTTCTCGTTCGTCACCCCCGAGCTCATCCTCGCGGTTGCCCTCTACCTGCTCTTCCTGCACTCGTTCCGCGTCATCGGGCTCGGGACCAGCGCGGAGCTGATCGGACTGATCGTCCTGTCGCTCGCGTATCCGGTGGTGATCGTTCGCGCACGCCTCCTCTCGTTGGGGCCGTCGTACGAGGAGGCCGCCCAGGATCTGGGCGCCTCGCCCGCCCGGACCGTCGGGCGCGTGACGCTGCCGTTGCTGGGCCCCTCGATCTTCGCGAGCGCCGCGATCGTGTTCGCGCTGGCGCTCGATGACTTCGTGGTCGTGAACCAACTGTCGCGCGACGCGACCACGCAGACGGTGTCGATGGCGATCTACGGGGCCGCTCGGACCGCACCGACGCCGGCGATAAACGCGATCGGCACGATCATGCTCGTCACGTCGACGCTCGTGATCGCGATCGCCGTCGTCGCGTACCGCCGGATGGAACGGCGCCGCGGTGCGGACGCGGCGATCCCTGTGCCCAGAGCGCGAGAACGAGCGTGAGAACGAGATGGTGTAGCGGGGCGGCCGCGATCGCCGTCTAGCTCTTCTTCAAGGCCAGCTTGAAGATCCCCACGCCGTCGCTGAAATAGAGCGTCCCGCCGGGGCCGGGTTCGATCGACAGCCGAGGTTGCCGTGGTTGAAGGGCGTCGTGTCGCGGATGGCCGTCGTCCCGGACGGGTTGAGCGACACTTCGTGGATATCGCCCGTGTTGAACGCGCCAAAGAAGCCCTGTTCATCGGTCAGGTTGCCGATCACGTCGGGGATGGTGAAGACGGAGGTGTTCTTGCCGGTCTTCGGGTCGATCCGGCGGATCTCGGCGCGTGAGGCGCTCGCCCTAGTAGATCGCGCCCGTCTTATCGAGCACGAACGTGGCCGGATGGTCGAGACCCGTCGCGACCGTCTTCTGGATGATCGTGCCAGCGAGCGGCTCGGCGGGCGACGACGGCGGTGTCGTCGACGTGGGCGCCGACGTGACGTGCGGCATGGTCGTGGTCGTCGCGCTCGAGGCGCTCGACGCCGTGCAGGCTGCAAGCAGAAGCGCTGCGGCACAGATCAGGAGGCGAGGGCGCCTCCTGTCGGCCGCATCCTAGCGGCCGCGGGTCAGAATCCGGTCAATCCGCGGCCGACCCCGTCGACGAAGTGGTGCTCCGGCGGGGAGAGGCGGCCCTCGAGGTAGGCACGGGCGATGATCGCCTGTGAGCGGAAGACGTCGACCTCCCAATACGAGAACGGCCCCGGCCGGTAGCCGTCCGACGTGACGTTGCGCTGGATCGACTCGCAGGCCGCCCAGTCCTCGCGGTTGGTGATGTCCCAGAACTCCGCGGCGTAGTCCGGGCTGAACCCGGGCACCTCGTACGCCTCCTCGGGGAAGTACCACGCGCACTCGACCCGGGTACGCGACGGCGACAGCGGGACGAGCCGGTGCGTCATCACGTAGTCGGGATGCGGGCTGATCAACAGGTTCGGGTACACGACGGAGTAGCCGACCAGCCGGCGCTTCTCGTCGGGAAGCCCGGGGATCATCGCGCCCGGCGACTCGCCGGTCAGCGACATCGTGGTCGCGTGGTCGAGCAGTTCCATCGGACCGCCGATCCACACGCCGGTCGAACGCTCCGGGTACGCGACATCCGAGTCGGGGGGCGTGACCTTGCAGAGCTCCGGATGGATCTCGGAGCAGTGGTAGCACTCGCAGTAGTTCTCGATCGCGATCTTCCAGTTCGCCTCGAGCTCGTAGGTGTGGGAGGCGCCGAGGCGAAGGTCTTCCGGACGGTAGCCGTCCACGACGACGTCGAGGTTCCCCAGATGGGTGGCGAGGTCCGGCGCGTCGCCGCTCGCATTGAGGAACAGCCACCCGTGCCACTCGGCGAGTCGCGCCTCCACGAGCGGGAACTCGCCCTTGTCGAGCGAATCCATGTTGAACCGCGGGGTGGCGCGCAGATCCCCCTCGAGCCCGTACACCCAGGCGTGGTACGGACACCGGATCCCGCGCTGCGAACGGCGCTCGCCGACCGTCATGAGCTCGTGGCCGCGGTGGCGGCAGACGTTGTGGAAGGCCCGGAGGACCCCGTCATCGCCGCGGACGAGCAGGAAACTCTGTGCGCCGAGGGGCACGGCCGCTTGCGACCCGGGCGTGTCCAGGCCGAGATCGACGGCGCGGCCGATGCACATCCACGAGCCTTCGAACAGATGACGCTGTTCCCACGCGAACACCTCGGGCGCGTGGTACGCCCCGGCCGGCAGTGTGCGTGCGCGGTCGTACGGCTGCAGCACCTGTTCGACGCTCGCGAGGTCCAGTGGCGCGGTCGTGCGTTGCATCGATGCTCCTTGTTCGACGATCTGCTCCGGTCAACCTATCGGAGCCGCACGGCCCGATGTGAACGCCGCCGTGAACCCAGGGTCAGGATCCGTCGAGGGCTGCCAGTAACTCGCGTTCGCGGTCGCGCGACAGGCCCGCCTTGAGCGTGTCGACGCCGCGAGCACGGTCCCACGCCAGCGTGTCGCCGACGGTCTCGGCGAGCGGCCGGAACGCGAGTCCCGCTGCCACGGCGCGCGATGTGTCGAACAGGTGCGCGTTCGGCTCGTCCGGTGTCACCAAGGGGAAGGGGTCGTTCTCCTCCGTCACGACCAGCTTGTGCTCCCGGATGAACGCGTCGTCGCACCAGCCGACGTCGAGCGCAACGCCGCCCGCGGCGGCCGAGGCCTCGAGCAGCTCACCGAGCGAGTGCCGGCGCGGCGGCGTCGCGATGTTGAACGTCCCGGGGATGTCCACCGTGCAGACCTGCAGCGTGAAGGCGGCGAGATCGCGTGCGTCGATCCATTGCAGCGGCTGCTCCGGCGGCGCGGGCGCCAGCATGCGGCCGCCCTCGGCGGCGCGGCGCACCCAGTAGGTGAACCGATCGGTCGGGTCGTACGGACCGACGATGAAATGTGGCCGGACGACCGTGCCGGCGTCGCCGACGGCCTGGCGGATGGCGTACTCGCTCGCGACCTTGAGCGGCCCATAGGTTTCCCACGTGATGTCCTCGGTCGCGGGGAATGGCGGTCCGTAGACGTCGTCGTCCTCGGTCGCGCCTGCCCTCGCCGTTTCCTGATGGGCGGACACCGACGAGATGAAGACGTAGCGGCCGTCGGCGGCAACGCGGAGCGCGTCCGTCACCTGACGAGGCACGAAGGCGCAGAAGTCGACGATCGCATCGAACGACCTGCCCTCCAGCACACCGAGGTCCTCGTCGCGGTCCCCGTGGACATGCTCGGCGTCCGGCCAGACCTCCTCGCCGCCGCCTCGATGGAAGATCGTGACGTCGTGGCCCTGGTCGAGCGCCATGCCGGTGAAGGCGCGCCCGGAGAACCTGGTTCCCCCGATCGTGCAGATGCGCATGAGCGGACCCTAACCCACGCAACGACTACGGGTCGGGGTTGACAGACGTCGGTGCTGACGTCATTATGACGTCGTTATCGGCGTCGCGGCGGCGTCGAAATGACAGAACGGAAGGTGGCGATCACGATGGCAGGACTCATCCCGATGGCGGCACACATGCATGGAGGGAAGACCCTATGGAACTCACCCCGCACCTCGAGGCGATCCGCGGAGATCTGGAATCGCTCATCTCGTCCGACGAAGCGCTCGCAACCGCGCTCGAGCGGATGGCTCGGCCGATCGAAGCGACGCTCCAGCTCCGACTCCTCGACGTCCTCGGAGACGCGGCGCTCGAACTGACCGAGCAGCTCCCCACCGGACACGCAGAGCTCCGCGTGTCGGGCAGGGACGCTCGGGTCGTGTTCGTCGGACCGCCGCAGGCGGCGCCCGAGCCCCCGCCGGCCCCCGACGACGACGACGGAGGGATGGCGCGGCTCACGGTCCGGATGCCCGACGGACTCAAGACCGCGATCGAGGCGGCGGCCGACGCCGCCGCGCAGTCCGTCAACGCGTGGCTCGTTCAGGCGGCCCGTTCGTCGTTGAACCGCAGCGATGAACGGGGGAAGCGCAGCAGCAACAACAGGATCTGGGGCTTCGCCCACAGTTAGGCACCGCCCAAGGAGGACCAACGATGCGACAGACCTACGACACACCGGGCGGCCTCGAAGTCGTGATGCAGTTCGGCGCCGGCGACATCGATGTGGAGGTCCGCGACACGACCTCGACGACCGTCGAGATCGAGGGCTACGACGATGAGTCGCCCCCAGAGGTCCGGTGTGAGCCGGCGTCGGGCGGCGGCTACCGCCTCTCGATCGACCACCGCGTGAAGCGCAAGTGGTTCGCGAACGGACGCGCCCTCGCGGTGCGCCTCGTCGTTCCCGCGGGCACGACGATCGACGGCTCGGGAGGGGCCGCAGACCTCAACGCCAGCGGGACGCTCGCCGCGCTCACATTCAAGACCGGCTCAGGCGATCTTCGATTCGACGACGTCGACGGCGACGTCCAGCTCACCTGTGCGAGCGGCGACATCGAAGGCCACTCGGTCGGCGGACACCTCGGGTTCAAAGGCGCGTCGGGTGATATCGACGTCGGCGCCGTCGCAGCCGGCGCGACCGTCCGGAGCGCCTCGGGCGACATCCGGATCGGCCGGCTCGACGGATCGACGGTCATCACGGTCGGTTCCGGTGACGTTGCACTGCGCCAGGTCGGCCCCGGGGCCGTCAACGTGCGGGCAATCTCGGGCGATGTGGAGGTTGGCGTCCGCAGCGGCCTCGGGGTTTGGTTGGACGTCTCGTCGACGAGCGGCGATGTGCACAGCGGCCTCGAGGCCGAGCGCAACGGCGCTGGCGCGGCGGCCGACCTCGAGCTCGTCGTCAACACCGTCGCCGGCGACATCACGATCGAGCGCGCGGGCGGACGCTGATGCGGGCGCTTCTCCGCGACCGCTCCTACCGCTTGCTCCTGGCCGGGCAGACGATGTCGGCCTTCGGCGACTACGCGATGTTCCTCGCGCTCGCGATCTGGGTGAAGGTGCTGACCGGCTCGAACGCGAAGGCGGGCCTCGCGATCTTGCCGTTCGTGCTTCCGAGCCTGATCGGGCCTGCGCTGGGCGTGTTCGTCGACCGGTTCCCGCGCAGGCGCGTCATGATCCTCACCGACCTCGCCGCGGCGGCCGCCCTCGTGCCGTTGCTGTTCGTGCACGACTCGAGCGACATCTGGCTGATCTACCTCGTGTCGTTCCTGATCGGGCTCGCGACGGTGGTGTACGAGGCGGCGCGCGCGGGACTGCTGGTCAGCATGCTGAACGAGGACGACCTCGGCGACGCGAACGGGTTGCTCCAGTCCACGGCGCAGGGCATGCGGCTGCTCGCTCCCCTCGCAGGCGCCGCCTTATTCTCCGCCTTCGGCGGACGGTCGGTCGCCGTGCTCGACGCCGCGACCTTCGTCGTGTCGGCGTTGTTCCTGCTCGCCGTGCACGCGCCGTCGATCGAGCGCGAGGGCGAGCACGGCTTCTGGCCCGAGCTCCGCGCGGGCGTACGGCACATCGCGCACACGGTCGACCTTCGGCGCCTGACCATCGCAACGGCGTTCGTGACGCTTGCCGCCGGGGTCATGGAGGTCGCGATCTTCGCGCTGATCGACCAAGGCCTCCATCGTCAGCCCGAGTTCCTCGGTGTCCTTTCGACCGCGCAAGGCGTCGGCGCGGTGATCGGTGGCGTGGTCGTCGGCACGTCGATGCGCAAGATCGGCACGTTCCCCACGATCGCGTGGGCGCTGGTGGCGCTTGCGGTGGGTGTGGGGATCCTCGCGTGGGCCGTGCTGCCGGTCGTGCTCATCTCGGCGGTCGCGATCGGCATCGCGGTGTCGTTCTACAACGTCGCGTTCGTCACGCTGATCCAGCGGCGCACCGACGTCTCGATGCAGGGACGCGTGATGAGCGCCGTCGAGGCGGTGTTCACCGTCCCGTACGCGGCGTCGATCGCGGCCGGCGCCGTGCTGATCTCGGTGGTGAGCTTCCGAACGATCTACCTGGCGCAGGCGGTCATGTTCCTGGCGATCGCCGGCTACCTCACCATGACGGTGCGCCGCCCTACGCCGCAGACTCCATCGACGCGTCGTAGGCGCCGTCGCGGGCGCGGCCGTTCATCGTCGCGCGATGCGCGAGCGCTCGCTGCCCCGCCCCAACGTTCTGAGGATCGCCGCCCCACGCCGTAAGCGCGGGCGCCTGCAACGCGCGCCCGTACGAGAACGAGAGCGCCCACGGCGCGCCCTCCCCCGCCGCGAGCATCCGGTTCATCGCGTTGAGCCTGCTCGTCGCCTGCTCGTCGCTCATCCCACCGGACAGGAACACGATCCCCGGCACCGACGCCGGGACGTTCTCGGACAGACAGCGGATGGTCGCGGCCGCGATCGTCTCGTCGTCCTCCTGCACCGCGTTGCCCTTGCCGGGGACGATCATGTTGACCTTGAGCAGCGTGCCGGGCAGATCGAGACGGTGCGCAACCATCTGCTTGTACAGCGCGTCGAGCGTGCGGCCGGTCGCCTCCTCGCAGGCGGCGATGTCGTGGTCACCGTCCATCAAGATCTCGGGCTCGACGATCGGGACGATGTCGGCCTCCTGGCACAGCGCCGCGTAGCGTGCCATCGCGTGGGCGTTCGCGTCGATCGCGAAGTTGGTCGGCGTGCCGTCGCCGATGATGATCGTCGCGCGCCATTTCGCGAAGCGCGCGCCGAGCTCGCGGTACTCGGCGAGCCGCTCACGGAGGCCGTCCAGCCCCTCGGTGACCGTCTCTCCCGGGAACAGCGCCAGCGGCTTCGCGCCGGTGTCAACCTTGATCCCAGGGATCGGGCCGGCGGCCTCGAGCACCTTGACGAACGGGACGCCGTCGTCGGTGGATTGCCGGATCGTCTCGTCGTACAGGATCACGCCGCTGATGTGGGCGCCGATGTCGGGGGTGGTGAACAGCATCTGGCGATACGCCCGCCGTGTGTCTTCTGTGCTCTCCACGCCGATCGAGTCGAAGCGCTTTTTGATCGTGCCGGTGGACTCGTCGGCGGCGAGGATCCCCTTGCCGGGCGCGACGAGCGCCTTCGCCGTCGCGTGCATCGTGTCGGTCATCGCTGGATCGTCCTCCTTGGCTTGGACCTTGGCGTGAACTCGGCCTCGGGCGCGGCGATCGGGTCGCCGGATGATCGGTCGAGCGTAGTGCGTTCGGGCATCCCCCGACCACAGTCGCGGAACCCCCCTCAGGGTGACCGGGGACCACGCCGATGCACCGGTCATGCTGCTGGGGGTGCGGTCCGCGGTGCGCACGTCGTGGGTGTCGGTGACACTCGCGGCTGCGCTCGGTGTCACGATGCCGCTCGCGGCGACGATGGCGGGCACCGCCCTCGCCTCCCCGATCGCCGGGCCGAGCGTGACCGTCGCCGCGACGGATGGCATCGCCCCCGACGCGATCCGGGTTGCCGCGCCGGCGCGAACGGTCACGCGCGTGCGCGGCGCCCACGGCGAACGCCACGCGAACGCGCGGGCAGCCTCGCCAAAGTCGGGTCCATGGGCGCACGCGAGCGTGTTGGTCCATGTCCCGGCAGGCGGCATCACCGCACATCGCGAACCGTCTTCATCGTCGGCGACCGTCGGCACCGTCACCGCTATGTCCAAATACTACGGCGTGCCGATCGTCATCCGGCTCGACGCGATCAACGCGGCAGGAACCTGGGGTCGCGTCGAGCTCCCCTACGTGTGGCCGCGGCGCGACGGGTGGATCCGACTTGCCGGCCTTTCGCGCGAACAGACGTTCCTCCACGTCGACGTCGATCTCTCGCAACACCGTGTGCGCGTGTACAAGCGCGACGACCTGTTGTATTCGGTCGCCGCCGCCATCGGTGCGCCGAGCTCACCGACGCCACCCGGGCACTACGTCGTGACCGACCGCGTGCCGTTCCCGGCGGGCAGCGCGCTCGGCTCGTTCGCCTTCGGGATCAGCGGGATCCAGCCCCATCTCCCCGCGGGCTGGACCGGCGGCAACCAGCTGGCCATCCACGGGACGGACGAGCCGTCGTCGATCGGCACGAGCGCCTCCGCAGGATGCGTGCGCGTGGGCGAGTGGGCGCTGGCGCGCTTCGAGCCGTTGCTTCGGCTCGGGACCCCCGTCGTCATCCACGCGTGATCCGGTAGACGCCGCCGTCGAGCGACGTCACGTAGAGCTCGCCGTTCGCGCCCGGCCCGAACGAGCTCACGTTGGGCAGCGTCGCGCCGAGGTCGAGATGCGCGATCGTGCCGTCCGGTTGCACGCGTATCGCCTGCAATGTGCCCAGGCAGAAGTCGGCGAAGACGTAGTCACCGACGAGGGCCGGGATCGCGGAGCCCCGGTACACGTCACCGCCGATCACGACACAGGCCCCGCCCGCGTGCGGGTACTCGTATCCGGGCGGCACGGCGCCTGCCGGCGCCGACCCCGCGTAGCGGTGCGTTCCCTCCAAGAGATTCCAGCCGAAGTTCAGGCCGCCCGTCGAACCGCCGGGGACCCGGTCGACCTCCTCCCACGCGCTCTGCCCGACGTCGGCGATCCAGAGGTCACCGGTCACGGGATCGAACGAGTAGCGCCACGGGTTCCGCAGGCCGTACGCCCAGATCTCGGGTCGCGCCCCCGCATCGTGGACGAACGGGTTGTCCGCCGGAACGCGATACGGCTGGGCACCCGTCGGCGTCGGCCGGATGCGAAGCATCTTCCCCAGCAGCGTCCCGAGGGACTGGGCGTTGCCCTGCGGATCGCCGCCGCTGCCGCCGTCGCCGAGGCCGATGTAGAGGTCGCCGTCGGGACCGAAGATGAGGTCGCCGCCGTTGTGGTTGTCGTACGGCTGGCCCACGAACAACACCTGCCGTCGCGAGCCGACCGCCGCGTGTTCACCGTGCATCGCGTAGCCAACGATCCGCGTGTCGCCGTTGACGTCGGTGTAGTTGACGTAGAGATATCGGCCATCGGGAGAGAACGCAAGGCCGAGGAGTCCCTGTTCGCCGCCAAGCGAAACGGCACCGGACAGGTCCAGCACCGGCCGCGCCGCGACGTGCCCGTTGCGGATGGCGACCACGCGTCCCGTCTTCTCGGCGATGTACAACGACGGATCGTTCTTCCGGGTCGCGATCGCGAGCGGCTGCTCGACGGTCGCGATCCGCTGCAGCGACACGCGGACGTCGTTCGGCGCTTCGGACGCCGCCGGCGCCGGCTGACCGCCGCTCGAGGTGCACGCCGCGGTCGCGACGAGCGCGACGACGGCGATCCGGCGGCAGACGGCTCCCGATCGCGCGCTCACCCGGCCGATGCTACGGAGCGCTCGTCCATCAGGCGGCGCCCCGAGCACGACGGCGCTCGAGGACGACGAACACCGCGACGCCGATGGCGAAGGTGCCGAGCGCGGCCAACCCCCACGGCGGCATCGACCGGGAGACCGACATCGGTGCGGCCACCGTGACCGGCGTCGTGCCGATGAGGCCCGTCGACCCGACGCGCGCGGTCGCGCCGGGACCGAGCGGCACGACCGGGCCAGCGGCCGTCACCGTCGCGACCGCCTCGCCGCGGCCGGCGCCGCCACCCACCACGACCGCGCCGACCATCCCGGGATGGAACGTGCACACGTACGGGTAGACCCCCGGCCGCGTGAAGCGGTACCGCACCTCTTGGTGGCTGCGGAGTTGCGAGAACGAGCCCCAGACGCCGTTCGCGCCGAGCACCACATGCGCGAACCCGTCGCGGTTGGCGAACGTGACCGTCTCGCCCGGACGGACCCGCAGGATCGTCGGGAGGAAGCAGAAGTTGTGGATCCGCACGGAGGAGCCTCTGGCGTCGGAGACGGCTCGGCCGCACCCGCCACCGCCGCTCGCCTCCGCCGTTATCGGGACGGCGCCGGCCAGCGCGAGCACGGCCACCGTCACCACGACGCTCGCGAACATCCGACGCAAACGCATCGTGCACACCTCCCTCTCTTCGGCCTCTCGGCCTTGCTCCGATCGACCTCAAAGGGGCGGCCGAAGTTCCGCCTGACGGTGGGGAACTCCGCGGCCGCATCGGCGGTCGGTTGGGGAAGGCTCGGCGGCGGGTACCGGGCTACGCTGTTGCGACCAAGGAAGCGAGGGGTCACCGATGCGCGACCCGGATCCACGGACGGTGCAGCAGGCGCGGGCCGGCGATCTCCGCGCGTTCGAGGAGCTGGTCCGCCTCTATCAGGCCGAGGTCTTCCGGTTCGCCTGGCACCTCACGCGGGACCGGACGCTTGCCGAGGACGTCACGCAGGACACCTTCCTTCGAGCCTTCCGATTCATCCATGGGTACCGCGGCGGGCAGCGGTTCGGTTCGTGGTTGTTCGCGATCGCCCGGAACTGCTCGATGGACGCGCTGCGCAAGCGCGGCACCGTGGCCGAGCAGGACGGTCGCGAGCCACGCGCGACGCCCGACGCCTCGACGCGCGCAGAGCTCGACGCCGCCCTCGCGGCGGTGTCCGCCGAGCACCGTGACGCGTTCCTCCTCGTCGAGGTCTTCGGCCTGAGCTACCAAGAGGCGGCCGACGTGTTGGGCGTCGCGGTCGGGACCGTGAAGAGCCGGATGTTCCGCGCGCGCCGTGCGCTCTGCGCAGCGATCGCGGTGGACGACGAGGAGGCTCGGTGAACTGCCGCCGCGTGCAGCCACTCATCTCTGCGGCGATGGACGGTGCGCACCTGGCCTCCGCGGAGCGGCGCGTCGTCGAGGCGCATGTCGCAACGTGCCCCGACTGCAGCGCGTTCGAGCGCCGAGCGCTCCAGGTGCGGACCGCCGTGCGGATCCGCCCCGCCGAGAGCGTCCCCGACCTGACGGACCGGATCATGGCGGCGGTGGCGCGCGGGTCGGCACGACCCGCGCGCGGGTTCCGACCGAGGAGGCCGATCCGACCGCGCGCGTTGGTGCCGGCGATCGCGGCCGCGATCGCCGGCCTGCTGGTCGGGAGCCTGGTGGTGGGCGGCCCGTGGGATGCCCATCCGCGGGTGGCATGGGCGAGCGAGATCGAGCTCGGCGTCCGCGGCGCCGCGCCGTCCGTCGAGGCGTTCCAGGGTTCGTACACGATCACCGAGCGCGGACTGGCGCCGGTCGTCCCGGAGCGGACGCTGTCGATGGACGTCGCGTTCCTCGCGCCCCAACGGTTCCGGCTCGACGTGCACGACGAGACCGTCTACCCATCGAACGCGTGGACGCCCACCAACCTCACTTACGTGGAGAACATGCCGGCGACCTACCTCTCCGGGCCGAGCGGGTGTCTCGGGACGCTCCAGCCGGTCGACTGTGCATCGACGACGACGATCACGAAGGCGCCCTACTCGGCCGCGCCACCGGTGCCGGCGGACCTCGTCGTGCCGCTCGCGACGCTCGGGTCGGTCGACGGCGTGCAGGTGCTCGGCGAGGAGCAGGTCGACGGGCACGACACCGTTCGCGTGCAGATGCCGTTCTCGCGCGCCGGTCCGCTGTTCCCGTTCCTGCAACTCGGCGGCACGTGGCGCCCGTTCTTCGCCGACGACGTCGTGACGGTGTGGCTCGACACGGCCGGCTGGTATCCCGTGCGGTCGGAGATCTCGCCCTCGCCAGAACCGGCTCGAAAGGATTGGGAGATGCGGTTCGGGCTCCCGCACGAGTCGCCCGACGCGCCGATCCTGGACGTCACGCTGGGATCTGTGGCCACCACGCCGCCCGACCCGTCCGTGTTCCGGATCCAGGGGCGGAAGGTCGTGCCGCCGGCAGAGATGGGGACCGTCTTCGGGTACACGCCCGCGGCGCCGGCGGAGCCGGCGCCGCTCAGCCTGGTCGCCGCGATCGCCCCACCGCCGGGGCCTGCGGCCCCGACGTCGGTCCTCCTGTACGCCGACGGCCTCGACTATCTGCGTGTGGCGGAGGATCCGCGGTGGTCGGGGCCGGGTCCGTTCGGGCCGGTCGGCCTGGATGCCGAACAGGTGACGCTCCCCCATGTCGGACCCGCGCTCTACGAGCCCGCCGGCGAGGGGCTCGGCCGACGGCTGTCGATCCACACGCCGACGACCGACTTGTTCGTGGAGTCGAACCTGTCGCGTGACGAGCTGTTCTCGATCGCCTCGACGCTCGATGTCAGCGCCGCGCCGATCCCGGTGCGCTGGCGCGTGGCGCACGCCGGCACGCTGACACTCGCCCGCACCGATCCGAGCGCCGCGCTCCGCGCGATGGGTCTCGACACCACGACGCTCGCGCTGCCGACGGGCTATCTGCCTGCGAGCGCCACGCGATCCGTCGAGCAGGGCACGGAGGTCGGGATGACTGTGACGTTCCGCCAGCCCGACAGCGATGCGGTGGGGCCTCCGGTGCTCGTGCACATGGGGAGCGTGCGCGACGCCGCGGCGGACAGCGCGCCCGATCCTCAACGCGTGTCGATCGGCACGACGACGGGGCGCTATTCCGCGAGCGCGTCCGAGCTGACGTGGACCGACGCCGGCCGGTCGTGGTCCGTGCAGGGGGACCTCGATCTCGCGCAGCTCGTCACGATCGCCTCGTCGGTGCTCGAGGGCCGGCCGTGATGCGTCGCGTCCTCGTCATCACCGTCGCAGCGGTGCTTGGCGTCGTAGCCGGCGCCGGCCTGACGATGGCCGTGCAGCGCAACGGTCGCGCCCCCTCCCCCGGGCCGGCGCGCGCGCTTGCCACCCCCGCCACGACGCCGGAGACCCCGTCGACGTTCCTCGTGTGGGTTCCGCGCGGGCTGCCGCGCGGCTTCGCCTCGGCGGTGAGCGACCTCCCGAAGATCGCCGCCACCACGGTCGTCGCGGAGGACGACACGTGGCTCCGCCGATCCTGGAACGCCGGTGGCCAGCTCGTCGATCACCCGCCGGCGGGCTACCGGATCCCGATCGACACCGCGGCGGTCGACCCCGCGACGTTCGCCGCCTTCGTCCCAGCCGCCGACCGTCCCGACGTGGCCGCGCTGAGCGACGGGGGCGCGATCTTGGGCGCGACCTCGGCAGCGCTTCGCGGACTCGGCCCCGGCAGCGTGATGGACGTCGGCGGCCGGACGCTCCGCGTTGCGGCGGTCTTGCCCGATCAGCTCGTCGGCGCCGCCGAGGTCGTCGTGTCCGATCGTGTGGGCGCACGGATCGGCGTCCACCACGACCGCTACATGCTCGTCCAACCCTCGCGCGGCCGGCGCATGGCGCCCGATGCGTTCCGCGCGCGCATCGCACCGATGCTGCCGGCGAGTCTCGGCGTCGACCGCGCCGTGCAGGTGCGCGCGCCGGGCGACACGCCGTTCTTCCGCGCGGGGGACGCCGTCCTGCCGCCGGTGATCGTCAAGAGCCTCTTCGGCGAGTTCGCGGCGCGTCGTGGCCGGCGGCCCGGCACCCTCCAGATCGATCCCGCGTGGACCACGGCGCACATCGAGACGACCCGTGTCCCGCTGCTCGGTCGCGTGACGTGCAATCGTCAGATCGTGCCCCAGCTGACGGCGGCGATGCGGCAGGCGCAGCGCCGAGCGCCGGCGAACGCCGTCCGGTCCTACGACGGGTGCTTCGTCCCGCGGTATATCGGATGGAGCGACGAGAACATGCTCTCGTACCACAGCTGGGGCATCGCGTTCGACCTCAACGCCGGCCAGAACGTCCGCGGCTCGGCGCCGGAGCAAGATCCCATGCTCGTCCGGATCCTCGCACGCTATGGGTTCGAATGGGGCGGCACGTGGATCGTCCCCGACGGGAACCACTTCGAGTTCCACCGGACGGTGCCGGTTCGCTAGCTGCGCGCGTCGAGCCGCTCAGGCTGGGTGTTCCGCGGCGAACGCCTCGAGGTCCGGCCAGTGATCGGGATCGTGACGGAAGAGTCCGAGTTCGCCGCCGAGCGTTGAGCCGAGACGCGTGCCGACCGTTGCGTCGTCGCTTTCGATCGGCTTCGACGACCAACGCTCGTCGCTGAGGGCGCCGAACCGCTCGAGCATGCGCGCGTGCGTCGCTGCAGCGGACGATCGGGTCTCGTCGGCGCTCATCGGCGCCTTGCGCTCGACCGCGCGCTTGTTGAACTCGTCGGTGCCGAGGGCCTGCAGGTCCGCGACGATCGGCGCGACGTCGCCGGTCTGCCATGCGTCCAGGGCCGCGAGTGCGTTCTCCTCCCACGTCTCGAGGTGACCGACGAGATCCTTGGGCGACCACGTCCCGCCGCCGAGTCCCGTCGTCTCGAACGCCGATGGATCGATCGAGGCGAGCAGCGCGTTGGTGCGCTCGCGATCCTCGCGCGCGAGCCGGATCGCCTCGTCCCTGCCGGGCGCGTCGTCTGCCATGTGCCGAGCCTACGCCTGTCGGCGCCAGACGTCGGCCGCGACCAGCTCGGACACGAGCGTTTCCGTCAGAAGCGCGACGTCCGGGTCCTCGTCACCGCGATACCGGATCCCGCCGGCGCCGATCGACACCAGGCGGCCGGATCGTTCGTCGATCCAGCGCCGAACGTCGGCGTCGAACCCCGACCCGGTGAACAGCAGCGCTCGATAGTCCAATGGCTTCGTGAGGTAGACGTCGACGTGGAGCCAGTCGCCGGTCTCGCACGCATCCGCCTGCAGGCGCGGTCCTTCCCGGAACATGAGCGAGCTCTGCTCGGCCGAACTGATCCGCTCCTCGGGCGCGATCACGAACACCGATGCGGTCCCGAGCTCGTCGACCGCTGCCGGCAGCCACGTCGATCGTCGGTCGAGCAGATCCTCGGTCGCATCGGCGGCCCGACGGACCGCCGCCGACGCGCGCGGCGCGTCGACGAGCGCAAGCAGCACCGCGATCGTGTGTTGGAACGTCCGGCACGCGACGCCGCCCGTCTCCTCGCCGGCGTGCAGCGCGATGTGCCGGTCGGCGACGGCGCCGAGGGCAGAGCCCTCTGCCTCGGTGATCGCGATCGTCGTGGAGCCGCCGTCCCGATGCCGCGTGAGTGCCGCGACGGTCTCCGGCGTGGACCCGCTCGCCGATATCCCGACCGCGAGCGTGCCGGGCGCGGCAGGCGTGGCGTCGGTCGCGGAGGCGCGCTCGATGACCACGTCGCGACCCAACGCGCGCAGCATGCCCCCGATCGGCAGTGCGGCGAACCGCGACGATCCCATGCCGATGCACACGATCCGTACGGGCGTGTCGAGTCCGCACCACGGATCGGACTCCAGCAACGGAGCGAGGGCGCGGAGCGCCGCCGGCTTCGCCTCGAGGTCACGAACGAACGCGTCCGGATCGGGCGCCCACGTCACACCGTGCCCTCCCACGCCAAGACCGCGGGCAGCGCTGCGTCCGGCACGCCGGTCCATCCCGGCTGGAACCGGGCCGCATACACGAACTCGTGCGCCTCCTGTGCGACAGCGAACGGATGCAACAGTCGCTCGTCGAACAGCGACGGATCGGCGGCGAGCGCCTCACGATGCGCCGCGAGGAACGCTCGGCGGGCTCGAGGGATCCACGCTTCGATCGCGTCCCGCGTTTCCGGGTGCCGTCGAACGACCACCCGCCCGGCGTGGTCGAGCGCGCACGCCATCGAGGCGACATCTCGTGCAGGTGACCCCGGCGCGATGCGTTCCTGCACCGGCGCCACCGGATCGCCGTCGAGGTCGCTCACGAACATCGAGCCGTCGGGGACGCGAAGGATCTGGCCGACGTGCAGGTCGCCATGGATCCGCGTGACGGGCGTGGTCTGGACGGCCGCGAACCCGTCCAAGACCGCGCGCGCTCGCTCCTCCTGCGCGCGCAACCGCGCGTGAACGTCGCCGTCGGTGAGCTCGAGCGCGTCGTCGAGCGTCGCGACCGCCGCCCGCCGCCACCGCTCGATCGTTTCGGCGTTCGCATCACCGAGCGCCCTGGGCAGCACCGCCGACGGCGTGGCGAGCGCGCGCTGGAACCGGGCGACGAGCGCGCCCATCTCTGCGGTCTGCGCCTCGGCGTCCTCCCACGGTCGTTCCCCCAACGCGGCCCTCTCGACGATCGCGACGTACCAGTGCCACCCGTCCACGGCTCCCGGGAGGTACGCGGCCGCGCTGGCCAGCAGCGCGTCGTCCCGCGTGAACGACCCGATCGGCGTCGGTGTCTCATCGAACCCCACCGCGGCGAGGTGGGACGGCAGATCGCGTCCGGGCTGCGCACCTCGTCGTGTGCGGCGAAGCAGCTTCACGACGACGGCGTCGCCGACGATGACGGACTCGTCCGTCTGGTCCACGCCCACCGTACGCTCCGTCGCGGCCGAGGAGGTGTCCACCGCGCCGAGCTCGCCGGCGAGCGCCGCGAACACGCCGTCGCCGGCGTCGGCCCTCCGAACGCGCCCGCCGTCCTCGATCACAGGCGCCACCAGCAGCTCCTCGCCGGATCGCCAGATCGCGAGCGCGCCCGTCGACAGCTGCACCAGTTCGAGGAACGCGGCGTCCGCAGGCGCGGCGCCGCTCAGATGCGTCGCCGACCAGAGTCCCGGCCCGGCCGCCTCGGTCGCCGCTCGGAGGTCCGCCGTCACGGCGGCGAGTGTACGGAGCGCCACCTCAGCCTTGGCCCTGACCCGAGGTCACGGTGGACCGTTCCCCCGCTCGGTACGGCATGGCACCGTGCAGGTCGGCCGCGCGCCGCGCGTCACCGACACGACCTGCAGGAGCGACCATGTCCGAACGCGAGATCCGCTACGTCCACCACCGCGAAGACCCGGTCGACATCCTCCCGCAGGAAGCTGTCGCCGCGATCAAGGATGCGACCGCCGAGGTGCTGTGGCGGACCGGGATCCAGGTGCGATCCGAGAGCCTCCTGAAGCAGCTCGGGGCCGCCGGCGCCGAGATCGACACCGAGGACGACCGCGCGCGGTTCCCGAAGGACGTGCAGGCCGGCGCGCTCGAGACCGTGCCGCACGATCTTCCGCTGCGTTCTCGCGAACCGGGGCTCGACCTGATCTTGGACGGGACGCGCGGCTACCTCGGCGTCGACGGCAACGCCGCCGAGGTCGTCGACCTGGACACCGACCTGCGCCGTGCCTCACGCAAGGAAGACGTCGCTGCGGGCACGCTGATCGGCGACGCGCTCCCCCAGATCGGCTACGTGTGGCAACCGGCGGTCAGCCGCGAGATGCCCGTGCCGTCGGAGCCGCTGCACAACCTCGAGGCGAACCTCAACAACACCGGCAAGCACATCGTGATGATGACCGCGGTCACGCCCGAGCAGGCCGCGGCGAGCGCGGAGATGGCGGCGGCCGCCGTCGGCGGCGAGCAGGCGCTCCGCGACCAGCCGATCCTCTCCGCATTCCAGTGCAGCGTCTCTCCCCTCGTCTACGACGGCGGACCGCTGGCTGCCGCGGTCGAGTTCGCGAAGGCGTCCGTGCCGAGCGGCTTCATGGTGATGCCGATCCTCGGCGCCACCGCGCCGATCACGCGCGCCGGCACGATGGTCGTCAACAACGCCGAGGTGATCGGCGGCGTGATCGCGCACCAGCTGCTCGCGCCCGGCGCGCGCACCTTCTACGCGAGCGCGGTCACGACGATGGATCTGTGGTCGGGCGCCGCGAACTGCGGCGGCCCCGAGGACCTCGTGTTCCAGATGGCGAACGCACAGCTCGCGCGCGCATACGGCCTCAAGTCGATGGTGGGCACGTTCGCGACCGGCGCCAAGACGAGCGATTGGCAGGGCGGCGCCGAGAACGGCCTGTCGGGCTTCGCGAGCTGGATCGCGGGCGTCGACATGGCGAGCGGGGCGGGCTTGCTGTACGCCGCCCGCGTGTTCAGCGCTGCGCAGCTGGTGCTCGACGCCGAGCTGTGGGACCTGATCTGCTCAACGTCCGAGGGGATCCGGAGCTGGGACGCCGAGTCGCTCGCCGTGGACGTGATCGACGCGGTCAAGCCCGGCGGGCATTTCCTCGACCAGGAACACACGCTGACGCACATGCGCGAGGTCTGGATGTCGAAGGTCTTCCACCGGAACAACTGGGAGGACTGGGAGGCAAACGGCCGCCCGGAGCCCAAGGCGAAGGCGATCGTTCAGGCGAAGGAGATCTTGGAGTCACACACGGCCTACCCGCTCCCCGACGGTGCGGCGGAGGAGATCCGCGGCATCGTCGAACGGTTCGAGAAGGAGCACGTCGAGGCGGCCTGAGCAGGCCGACTACACCGTTGACCTGCGAAGGGCTATATTGAACGGCGATTCAAACCGATAAGACCTCGAGGGCCGATCCACCCTGGCGGCCGAGGCCCACGACCGAGAGGAACGCGAGATGTCCGAAGAGCAGATGGAGAAGCTCCGCCAGGCCCTGATCGGTGCGAAGAAGGAAGAGGGCCTCGAGGCGACCCAAGCGCTCCTGGACGAGAACATCGACCCGGTGATCATCCTGCAGGACGCGATGGCGACCGCGATGTTCACCCTCGGCGCGATGTGGTCCCGCGGCGAAGTGTTCCTGCCTGAAGTCGTCGCCTCGGCCACGCTCTTCAAGATGTGCAACGAGATGGTCGAGCCGGCGCTGCTCGCCTCCGGCGGCAAGAAGGTCGTCGCCGGTCGCGTGATCCTGTGCACCGTGAAGGGCGACCTCCACGACCTCGGCAAGAACATGGTCGGCGCGATGCTGAAGACCGCGGGCTTCGAGGTCACCGACCTCGGCAAGGACACCCCGCTCGACAAGATCCTGACCGCGGTCCGCGAAACGTCCCCCGACATCCTTGGTATGTCGGCGCTGCTCACGACCACCGTCCCCCAGCAAAAGGTCGTGATCGAAGCCCTCAAGAAGGAGGGTTTGTTCGACTCGATCAAGGTGATGGTCGGCGGCGCGCCGGTCACCCAGGAATGGGCCGACGAGATCGGCGCCGACGGGTTCGCGCCCGACGCGCCCGAAGCCGTCAGCCGGGCACAGGCGCTCCTCGGCATCGAGGTCGCGGCCTAGTCGCTTCGAACCACGCCGGGTCCTCTCGCGCAACCCGGCGCTAGCATCCCCGGATGGTCGCACGGGTCAGCATCCGTGACGTCGCCCGAGAGGCGGGCGTCTCGGTCACGACGGTCTCCCACGCCCTGAACGGCAAAGGCCGGCTGAACCCCGAGACGCGAGAGCGCGTCCGTGAGGTCGCGGACCGGCTCGGCTACCGGCCCAACCCGGCCGCACGCTCACTCGTCTCCGGGCGGACCGGGCTGATCGCCGCCGTACCCTCGTTGCCCGCCGGTCTGGAGATGGAGTTCACGGAGTTCGCCTACTTCTCCGAACTGATCGCCGCGGCGACGGGCGTCGCGGTGGGGCGTGACAATGCGCTCGTGGTGTCGCCGCCCGCGGCGGACTGGTTCGTCTGGGATCGCGTCCCGCTGGACGGCGTGATCGTGATCGAACCGGTGGCCGGCGAGCCGGCGCTGCCCGACCTCAGACGGCGCGGGCTCCCCTTCGTCACCGTCTCGGCAGACCCCGCCGGAAGTGCGCGGGACGCCGTTGTTCGCTCGGACGACATCGGCGGCGTGACGCGCATGCTCGACCATCTGGTGGACGCCGGCGGCAGTTCGGTCGCGATGCTCGCGCCGCCGCCGTTCAACCGGTTCGCGAGCGACTGCGTCGAGGCCTATCGCCGATGGTCGGCCTCGGCCGGGCGCCCGTCGCTCCTGGACGTGCTCGACGAGGGAACGCTGATCGCCAACCCCGACGGCGCGTACCTCGCGGGACTCGACCGGATCTTGGCGCGCCGCCCACGCCCTGACGCGCTCTTCGTGCCGATCGAGCTCGCCGGCGTCTCCGCGCTTGAACAGCTGAAGAACCGCGGCCTCCGCGTCCCCGATGACATCCTGCTCGCGACGACCCGCGACGCAGGACGGGTCACGACCACCGAGCCTCCCGTGACGACCCTCGAGTGGAACTACCCTGAGATCGGCCGCCGCGCGGCGCAGATGCTCTTGGACCTCATCGACGGGGCACGCGCCGCGCCGTGCGACGAGGTGATCGAGACGACGGTCGTGCCGCGAGCGAGCACCGCCCGATGAAGCGGCGCGTCGGCGCGTGCGTCGCGCTTGCGCTCGCCGCTTCGGCCTGCGGCGGTTCCACGACGAGCAGCACCGCATCCGTGATCGCCGATGTGTCGGACGTCCACATCTTCGCGGCCAGCGTCGAGGCAGCGCCGACCGGCGACGTCGCGCAGGTCGTCGCGGACCTCCACAATGCGTCGAACGCCAAGGACGCGGTGGTGTCGGTCTCGTGCAGCTGCGGCGGGACGGCGATGTTGTTCGAGCCGGGCGCCACGAAGCCCGCGGCCTCGATCGCTCTGCCGCCGCAGAAGGTGGTGCTGTTCGGGCCGCGCGGCGCGCGCATCGAGCTCTCGGGGCTCTCGCAGCCGCTCAGCGCCGGATCGACCGTGAACCTGATGTTCTCGTTCCAGACGGCGGCGCCGGCGTCGGCGACCGCAGCGGTCCGGCCGCCGGGAAGCCCCTCGCCCGCAACGTGATGTGGGTTGCTCACCGCCACGTCCTGCGCGTGCCGTAGGATGCGTGCCGGACGCCGGCCGCCGAGCATCGCCAAGGGGAGGGCAGTCGATGCGACGCATCCAGGGGCTGCCTGTGACCGTGCTTGTCGCGCTGGCGACACTCGCCGTACTCGTTGCCGTTCCCGCATCCGCCGCCCCGCGGACGCTCACCTTCGGTCCCACGGTCGACACGACGGTTCGCGCCGACCACCCGACCAAGGGTTACGGCACGCTGACGACGCTGACGGCCGACAACTCGCCCGTCGAGAACGCGTTGCTCCGGTTCACGGTGTCGGGTGTCGGCACAGACGTCGTCATCGGCGCGACGCTCCGGTTGTACGTGACGAACCCCTCCCCCGTCGGTGGCTCGGTCGCCCGCGTCGCGTCACAAACGTGGGGGGAGAACGTCACGTGGAACACGGCGCCCGCCGCCGATCCGCTCCCGGTCGCGACGATCGGCAAGGCCGCGCTGAACACGTGGGCGCAGTTCAACGTCCTGCCCATCATCACGGGCGACGGCACGTTCTCGATGCGGATCTCCTCGACGTCGGCCGACGGCGTCGCGTTCGTCTCGCGGGAAGGGACGAATGCGACGCAGCGGCCCCAACTCGTGCTGACCACCGCCCCACCGGTCGACACGACGCCGCCGACCGTCGCCATCACGGCGCCGAGCGACACATCGACGGTCTCGGGCTCGGTGCTCGTCGATGCGAGCGCGAGCGACAACGTCGGCGTGACGTCCGTCGCGTTCGCCGTCGACGGGACCGCGATCGAGACCGACACCTCGGCGCCGTACGAAGTGCCGTGGAACACGTCGCTCGTCGCGAACGGTTCCCATACGCTGACCGCGCGCGCGCTCGACGCCGCGGGCAACGGCGGCGATTCGCCGCCGATCGGCGTGACCGTGAACAACGCCGTCGACACGACGCCGCCCGATCCGCCGGGAGACCTCCAGGCGGCCGTCGGCGGCCCGCGGCAGGTCTCGCTGACGTGGGCGGCGCCGCACGACAACGTTGCGGTGACGAACTACGAGGTCAGCCGCGACGGCGGCGTGCTGGCGACGACGAGCGCCCTCGGCTACGTCGACACCACGATCCAGCCGGCCACGCACGCCACGTACAGCGTGGTCGCGATCGACCCTTCGGGCAACCGGTCCACCCCGGCGACCGTCGACGCGACGACGCCGACCGTCCCGACGTCGTTCACGTTCGCCGCGGCGGGGGACCACGGCGCCAACGCGACGACGGCGTCGAGCCTCGCCGCGCTCGACGCCTCGCCCGCGTCGTTCTACTTGGCGCTCGGCGACCTCGACTACGACGAGACGACGAGCGACGCTGCTTGGTGCGACTACATCCACCAGCACCTGCCGACGAAGGGTTCTAACTTCCCGTTCCAAGTCGTCGCGGGCAACCACGAGGACGACTCGATGCTCGACGGCTACATCCTGAATCACGCGGCTTGCCTGCCCGACCACCTCAACGCCACGCCGGAGCCGGGAAGCCAGTACGGCGTCGACTACAGCTTCGACTACCCGGCCGGCGCGCCGCTCGCGCGGTTCATCATGATCTCGCCCGAGCTCAGTGTGAGCGGCACCACATACCACTTCGTGCCCGGCAACGCGCACTACACGTGGTTGAAGGACACGATCGACCAGGCGCGCGCGGCGGGGATCCAGTGGGTGATCGTCGGGATGCACTACCCGTGTCTCAGCGCCGGCCAGTACGGGTGCGTCGAGGGCTCCGCGTTGATGAACCTGTTGGTGAGCGAGAAGGTCGACCTCGTCCTCAATGGACACGAGCACACCTACCAGCGGACGAAGCAACTCGCGCTCGATCCGACGACGTGTCCGACGATCTCGCCGACCGGCTACAACCCCGGCTGTGTCGTGGACGACGGCATGGACGGCGTGTATCCGAAGGGCGCGGGGATGATCGACGTGATCGACGGGACGTTCGGACGTCCGCTGTACACCTCGAGCCGGTCGGATCCAGAGGCGCCGTACTTCGCCAAGCTCGACGGCTCGACCCACGGGTTCATGCAGTACACCGTGACGGCGAATGAGCTCGATGCGTCGTTCATCCACGTGGACGGAAGCCTGAACGACTCCTTCTCGATCGTGTCGGGCGCGACCCCGTCGGCCGACCGCTCGCCGCCATCGACGCCGAGCGCGCTTGCGGCCGACACGTCGGTGCCGGGCAAGGTCACGATCTCGTGGGACGCGAGCACGGATGACGCCGGCATCCGCAACTACATCGTGTCGCGCGACGGTGTCGCGATCGGCACCACGACGGCGACGTCGTTCGTCGACGGGTCCGTGACGTCGGGGGCGACGTACCAGTACTCGGTCACGGCGTACGACACCGCGTTCAACCCGTCGACGGCCGCGCGCCCGCTCGGAGTCACGGTCCCGGTCGCGTCCACGCTCACGTTCATCGCCGATGCCGACGCGTCGCTGTACTCAGGGAGCCCGAACACCAACTACGGAGCCTCGCTGAAACTCGAAACCGACAACAGTCCGGTGAAGAACTTCCTCGTGCGATTCACGGTCACCGGCGTCGGAACGTCGACCGTGAGCAACGCGAAACTGTCGCTCACCTGTTCCGATCCCTCTCCGCGTGGCGGTGACTTCTCGCTCGCAGCCGCGACCTCATGGGCGGAAAACAGCGTGACGTGGGCGAACGCGCCTGCGGCGGGCGCCACCGTTGCCTCGCTCGGCTCGGTGGTGGCCGGCACGACGTATCAGGTCGACCTGAGCTCGATCATCCACGGCGACGGGACGTACGCGATCCGCGTCACGACGCCGAACGCCGACGGTGCGGACTTCGTCTCGAGGGAAGGCGCGATCGGGTCACGTCCGCAGTTGACCGTCACGCTCGCTCCCTAGCCGCGCTCCTACCTGGCCGTCGCGGAGCCGGTCGTCGCCCAGAAGTCTTGGTGCATGCCTGCGGCGTAGTGGCCGTTCAGGTTGCACACGATCGCGTAGTGGCCTTCGGTCATGTCGATCGTGAGCATCATCGAGGTCCCGGGCTTCATCGCCGGGTCCCCGGTCTCACCGACGTTGG
>DATAPH010000065.1:0-5540 GCA_036265325.1 Actinomycetota bacterium
GTCACCTCGACCAGCGTGGCGCCCCAGAGTCCGGCGTTCATATCCGGCGCCTCGGGGTTCCAGTCGACGGTGCAGAACGACAGGTCCTTACAGCGATGCTGGGGCGGTGTGACGAGCACGGCGACGGCGTTGGCGGCGCCGGGGTTGACGAGGTCTGTCACGTCGTACTCGTGTTCCACCATCGTGCCCTCGGCGTCGGGATCGAGCTCGACGCCGTTCAGCCAGATCTGGGCCTTGTAGCTGATGCCCTCGAACCGGAGCCAGACCCGCTGGCCAGCACTGGCGGCCGGAGCGTCGAACTCTCCGCGGTACCACCACTGCTGCTTCGTCAGGTCCGGCACCTTGGCGAGGTTCGTCCCGTGGTACAGGTTCGGATAGACACCGTCGGCCGTGAGCCCAGCGAGGACGGTCGATGGAAGCGTGACGGGGTGCCACCCCGTGGTCGGATAGCCGACCGTCGCGATCGTGTCGCCCGGATCGGTGACCTCGTTCGCTGCCTGCAGCGCCCATCCGTCCGTCAGCTCAGTTGCGCCGACCGTGAGCGGTGGCGCGGCAGCAGCTGGCGACCGAGCGCCGTCGGCGGACGCGATCAGGAGCGCCAGCAGAGCGAACGCAACGACCGCGGACCCCGTTCGCTGGAGCGTTCGGGCGTGGCGGGTGAGCATGACAACGCAACCATAGTCTCCTGACCGCCGCCCGCTCGGGGCAGGTGTGCGGGAAAGCCGTCAGATGGGTGCCGGACCGCGACGAGATCACCGGACTCGCCACCCCGAAGCAGCCACGCCGCGGAAGCGGTCGACCTAGGATGCCGAGGCATGTTGTCCGGCATCGATGTCGAGACGGCCGTCCGCGATCGACTCGGTTCGTTGCGTCTGGCGGTCGTCGGTCACGTCGAATGGGCGGAGTTCCTGCGGGTGCCGACGCTTCCGACAGGCGGAGACATCGTGCACGTCACCGATCGGTGGGAAGCCCCAGCTGGGGGTGGGGCGGTGACCGCCGTGCAACTCGCGCGCCTCGCCGGTCGCGCGACGCTGATCACCGCCCTCGGCGATGACGGCCTCGGCCATCGCGCCGCCGCAGAGCTCGAGGCGTTCGGCCTGGACGTCCGGGCGGTCTTCCGTCGCGACCAGCCGCAACGCAGAGTCATCGTCCACCTCGACCCGACCGGGGAGCGGACGATCACCGTGATCGGGGACCGGATGGGACCTCGAGGCGCCGACGACCTGGGATGGGACGAGGTCGACTTCGATGCCGTGTACTTCACCGCCGGCGACGCGGACGCGCTGCGACATGCCCGCCGCGCGCCCGTTCTCACGGCCACCGCCCGAGCGAAGACGACGCTGCTAGAGGCGAGTGTTGCCCTCGATGCCCTTGTTCGAAGCGCGCTCGATACCGGCGAGCGATACGAGGACGGTGACCTGACCCCGGCGCCCGACCTCGTCGTCGCAACCGAGCGCAACGCTGGTGGGAGCTGGGCGACGGTAGACGGGAGGAGCGGGCGATACGACCCAGCAGACCCTCCCGGACCGCTCCGCGACACGTACGGGTGCGGCGACGCGTTCGCCGGCGGTCTCACCGCCGGGCTCGGTGCAGGCCTCGACATCCCGGCGGCTCTCGCACTAGGCGCCCGGTGCGGCGCGTGGGTCGCCACGCTCGACGGTCCGTACGGCCGGTGATATCGGCGCCGACGCCGTCCGTTTCGACGGCGCCGGAGCTATCGATCGGTGGTGATCGCCGCCGGCGCTCGCACGATCCGCAACCGGACAAACGCCTACTATCCGGCCATGGCTGCGCGGGCCAACACCCCGATCAGCGTCGGCATCGCCGGCGCCGGCTTCGCCGCCAGTTCCCATCTGGATGCGCTTCGTCGGCTCCCGAACGTCCAACTGACCGGCGTCCTCGCGAGCTCCCCGGAACGGAGCGCGGAGGCCGCGCACCGGCTCGGTGTTGACCCGATCGCGTCACTCGATCAACTGCTCGACGCCGACGTTGTCCACAACTGCACGCCGAACGATGTGCATGCATCGATCATTGAAGCTGCACTCGAGGCCGGCGTCCACGTCTTGTCCGAGAAGCCGCTCGCCTTCGACGCATCACAGGCGGCGTCGTTAGCGCGGGCGGCCCACCAAGCCGACCCGGTCACCGGCGTGTGCTTCAACTACCGCCACTTCCCGCTCGTGCAGGAACTGCGGAGTTTGCTCGCGAGCGGCGGCGACGGACCGATCCACCTGCTGCACGGCGCGTACCTGCAGGACTGGCTGCTCCGGCCCGACGACTGGAACTGGCGGCTGGACTCGGCGCGCGCCGGCGCGTCGCGGGCGACCGGCGACATCGGTTCGCATTGGATCGACCTCGCGCAACACGTGGCGGGCGACGTCATCACGTCGGTCACGGCGAAACTCGGAACGCTCTTCGAAGAGCGGATGAAGCCACCTGAAGGCGACCGTCACACGTTCGCGCAAAGCGATGGCCAAGGGACCGCGATGCCCGTCGACACCGAGGACATGGCCGTGGTGCTGTTCAAGACGCAGCGCGGCGGGCTCGGCTCGGTCACGATCAGCCAGGTGAGCGCCGGCTGGAAGAACCACCTCGTGCTCGAGGTCGACGCCGGAGAGTCGAGCTTCGTCTGGGATCAGGAGCAACCGAACAACCTGCGGATCGGGCGACGCGACGGCGCGAATCGCGACGTCCTTCGAGACCCGTCCCAGCTCCGTCCGGAAGCAGCGCGGCTCGCGCACTTCCCCGCCGGTCACCAGGAGGGCTGGCCGGACGCCCTTCGCAACCTCTTCATCGACTTCTACGCGGCCGTCGCGGCGCATCGGAACGGCGAGCCGTACGAGCAGACATTCGCCTCGTTCGACGAGGCGGCGCGCGTGCAGGCGACGGTCGAAGCGGTCGTACGAAGCAGCGCATCGGGAACGTGGGTCGACGTCGACGAGATCGTTCAGGAGGTATCCGCATGAAGCTCGGCGTGTTCACCGTTCTGTTCCGCGATCTGTCGTTCGAGGAGATGCTCGACAAGGTCGCCGCGATGGGCCTCGATGCGGTCGAGCTCGGCACGGGCAACTACCCAGGCGACGCGCATTGCAAGCCCGACGAGCTGCTCGCCGATCCCAAGAAGGCGAAGGCCTACCGCGAGGCGATCGAGTCGCGAGGGCTGATGATCAGTGGCCTCAGCCAGCACGGGAATCCGGTGCACCCGGATGCCGAGTTCCGGGCCCGCGATCGTGAGACGTGGGAGAAGACGGTGCGCCTGGCTGAGGTGCTCGAAGTGCCGGTCGTGATGGCGTTCTCGGGATGCCCCGGCGATCACGAGGGCGCCAAGTATCCGAACTGGGTGACGTGCCCGTGGCCCGACGACTACCTCAAGATCCTCGAGTGGCAGTGGAACGACGTCGTCATCCCGTACTGGACCGAGGCAGCGGCGTTCGCGGCGCAGCACGGCGTCCAGCAGATCGCGTTCGAGATGCACCCCGGCTTCGTCGTCTATAACCCGGCGACGTTGCTCCGACTGCGCGAGGCGGTCGGACCGCAGATCGGCGCGAACCTCGATCCGAGCCATCTGTTCTGGCAGGGCATCGACATCGTCGAGGCGATCAAGCTGCTCGGCCGCGAGCAGGCGATCTTCCACGTGCACGCGAAGGACACGTACATCGACCGTGCGAACGTGGCTCGCAACGGCATCCTCGACACGAAGCACTACGGCGAGGTGCTCGACCGTTCGTGGTCGTTCCGGAGCGTCGGCTACGGCCAGGGCGAGCGCGTGTGGCACGACTTCGTGAGCGCGCTGCGGGCGGTCGGCTACGACTACGTGCTCAGCATGGAGCACGAAGATCTGCTGTTCTCCACAGATGAAGGACTGCGCAAGGGCGTCGAGTTGCTCCAGCGTCTGATCCCGCGAGAGGGCCGAACGGAGATCTGGTGGGCCTAGCTGCGCGTTAGTCGCGCATCTCGAGACGGTCGACAGTGTTGGTCAGCGCCCCGAGGCCGTCGACGGCGATCGTGACGCGGTCGCCTTGTTGCAGGGTGAACGGCGGGTCCGGCACGATCCCCGTTCCCGTCATCAGAAAGGCTCCGGCGGGGAGCGTGAGCGCCCGCCCGAGGTACGAGGCGAGCTCGTCGAACGACCGCCGCATCTGCGCGGTCGACGTCGTGTCGTCGTAGACGGTGTCGCCGTTCCGCTCGATGGTCATGCGGATCGTGAACGGTGGCTCGATCTCGGTCGCCGGGACGATCGCCGGCCCGATCGCGCACGAGCCGTCGTAGGTCTTCGCTTGCGGCAGGTAAAGGGTGTTCGCTCCCTCGATGCTCCGCGACGAGACGTCGTTGCCGATCGTGTAGCCGACGATCCGGGCGTCGGCATCGAGGACGAGCGTGAGCTCGGGCTCGGGAACGTCCCACGTCGAGTCGCCGCGCACGGCGATGGGCTCGCCCGGGCCGCGCACGCGCCATCCGGCGCTCTTGCAGAACAACTCCGGCCGCTCGGCCTCGTACACGCGGTCATACGGCGTCGCCTCGATCGCTTCCTCGACGCGTGCGTCCCGGGACCGCAGATACGTGACGCCGGCCGCCCATACCTCTTGGGAGGCGACGGGAGCCGCGACCCGGGCGCTCGCGACGACCTCGGTGCCGGCCATCGAAGCGACGTCCGCAAGCGATGGGCCGTCGGCGCCGAGCAGCGCGTCGAGGCTCAGCTCGGTCGGGAGGAGCACCTCGGGCCCGTCCTCCACCGTGCCGCGCGCAAGCCGGCTGGTTCCCTCGGCGGTTACGAGGCCGAACAGGGCGGCGGGCATCGCTGAAACCGTAACGAGTTGACACGGATGCGTCCCGGCGGCAGCCTGCCGGACCATGCTGCTCGCCGACGATGCCGTGTCCGTGTTCATCGATGGCACGCTGACCGATCCGCAGCTCGACCACCCTGAAGGGCTCGCGGTCCACCCGGACGGCAGCGTGTGGTGCGGCGGCGAGCGCGGCCAGATCTTCCGCGTTGAGGCCGACGGCAGTGGCATGCAGCAGGTCGCGTCGACCGACGGGTTCTGCCTCGGGATGGCCTTCGACCGCACGGCCGAGAATCTCTACGTCTGCGACAACAAGCATGCGGCCGTCTTCCGGCTCGAGGTGGCAACGGGCGCGGTGGAACGGTTCGCCGACGGCGCACCGGCAGGCTCGTTCAAGATCCCGAACTACCCAGCGTTCGATGCGGAGGGACGACTGTTCGTGTCGGACAGCCACGCGTTCGGCGAGCCCGGTCCGGGCGTGTGGCGCGTCGACCCGGACGGACGCGCCGCGCTCTGGTACGACCGCGACGTGACGTTCGCGAACGGTCTCGCCGTCGCGGCGGACGGGCGCTGGCTCTATGTCGTGGAGACGTTCGCCCACAAGGTCTTCCGGATCCCGATCCAGGACGACGGCACCGCTGGCCAACGTGAGGAGGTAGCCCAGCTGCCCGGGTCGTGGCCCGATGGCCTTGCGTTCGACCAGGTGGGCAACCTGTACGTCGGCTGCTACGAACCGTCGCGCGTGCTGCGCATCTCGCCGTC
>DATAPH010000066.1:0-4108 GCA_036265325.1 Actinomycetota bacterium
GGTGCGATACCAGGACATCCTCGTTCGGCCGCAGGACGGCCGGCACTCGTGATATCCGGGATCGTCCTTGCGGCCGGAACAGGCTCACGGTTCGGCGGCACCAAGCAGCTGGTCGAGGTCGACGGGAAGCCGCTCGTTCGACACGCGATCGACGCCCTCGAAGAAGCCGCAGTGGACGAGCTGATCGTGGTCGTCGGCCACGATGCCGATGCTGTCCGAACCGCGCTCCCTGACCACGTCATCGTCGTGGACAACCCCGACTTCCGCGACGGGCAGGCGACATCGCTCGCTGCCGCGTTCCATACGGTGAACGATGCGAGCGAAGCGGCCGTCATCCTGCTCGCCGACCAGCCCGGTGTCTCCGCGGACGACATCCGACACCTCATCCGTGGCTTCCGCGCCACGCGGTCGCAGATCGTGCGCTTGGTCTTCACCGACGCCCCGGGGCCCGCGCTGCTGTCGCGTGAGGTCTATGCCGAGGCCGGTCACTTGCACGGCGACGCAGGCGCGCGCGTGCTGATGGCCTCACACCCCGAGTGGGTGCACGAGGTCAAGATCGACAGGCCGGCTCCCCGCGACATCGACACACCGCAGGACCTGGGGTAACTCAGCAGGCGTTGCCGAGCCGCCGGTGCGACAACGCAGGCAACCGGGTCCGCACCGCCCGGACCTCAGCGCGATCGAGATCCGCGAACCACACGCCATCGCCGGCGTCCGGGCCACGCACAAGGATCTCGCCCCATGGATCGACGATCATCGCGTTCCCGTACGTTCGGTGTCCGCCGTCCTGCGATCCCCACTGGCCCCATTGGGCGGCTGCGAGCACGTAGCTCTGTTCCTCGATCGCCCGCGCGCGCAGCAGCGTCTCCCAGTGCGCGGCGCCGGTGACGGCCTGGAACGCCGACGGCACGGCGAGCACCGTCGCGCCGGAGGTCATCAATCCGCGGTACAGCTCCGGGAATCGCACGTCGTAGCAGATCGACATGCCCAAACGGAGGCCGTCCGCGTCATGTGTCACGACTTCGTCGCCGGCGGCGAACAACGCAGATTCACGGATAGGGCGCTGCCCCGGCAGCTCGGCGTCGTACAGATGGATCTTGCGGTACCGCGCGACCGCCTCGCCGTCCCGATCGAACAAGAACGACGTGTTGTAGACGCGACCGCCGTCCGATTCGCAAACGGAACCGCCCAGCACCCACATCGACCGTTCGCGCGCCAGCTCGGCGATACGCGACGTGATCGGACCTCCGAGAGGCTCGGCGAGCTCGCGCATCCGGCGCTGGGACCCGTAGTACGCGAAGAGCTCCGGGAGGACCGCGATGTCGGCACCATCGTCGGCTGCATCGAGGACCAGCCGCTCGGCGTTGGCGACGTTCGCCTCCACGTCGTCGACGCCGGCGTTCAGCTGACAGATCGCTGCGCGCACGGCCCGAGCGTACAGAAGGGGCGGCGCGCACTCGGCGCGCCACCCCCTGAGGGATCGATCGGTGTCCGTCAGTCCTCGAGCACGAGGTCGGCGTCGATCACGATGTCGACCTTCTTGCCGACGAGCAGGCCGCCGGTTTCGACCGCGACGTTCCACGTCAGGTCCCAATCCTCGCGGTCGATCGTCGCCGACGCGGTGAACGAGGCGAGCGTTCCGCCCTGCATGCCCGGTCCCCAGCCGAGGAACTCGCCCTTCAGCGTTATCGGGTTGGTCTCGCCCTTCACCGTCAGGTCGCCGTCCAGCTCGAAGGCGTTGCCCGCGCCCGGGCGGAACGCGGTCGAGACGAACGAAAGGGTCGGGTACTCGTCGGACTCGAAGAAGTCGCCGCTCCGCAGGTGCTGGTCGCGGCCCTCGTTGTCCGTCGTGATCGAGTCCGCCTTGATCTCGACGTTCACCGAGGAGTCCTCGACCGGGTCGCCGATCTTCACCTGGCCGTCGAAGTCCGTGAACCGGCCCTTGACCTTCGACAGCATGTGCCGCGCCTCGAACCCGACGGTGGTGTGCGCCTTGTCGAAGGCGTACGCCCCCGCGGGCGGCAGCTCGATGCCGTTGATGCTCCGAGCGGTGCTCACGTCGCTCATGATGCTCCCTCCTGGTCCCTGCCGCCCCCGGTGGGCGGCCGATATCCAGCTCAACGGACCAGCGTTACTCTGTATTCCAGAGTCCCTCAGGAATCTTGACCGCCGTCCGAGCGTTGCCTACGGTATGGAGCCGATGACCCCACACCACGACCAGGCGATCTGCCAGCACTTCCAGGAGGCGGCCGAGCTGATCGCGCAGAAGTGGATGCCCCTCATCGTCCATGCCCTCCGGCCCGGGCCGCAGCGCTACTCCGAGCTCAAACACGCGGTCCCGAAGATCTCCGACGCGTCGTTGTCCGAGCGGCTGAAGGCCCTCGAGGCCGCTTCGATCGTGGAGCGCTGCGTCGAACCGTCCACGCCGGTCAAGGTCTCGTACGGACTCACGCCGCGCGGCCGCGAGCTGGCGGATGTGCTGAACGAACTCCAGGCGTGGGCCGAGCGCTGGACGGCTGAGCCCGCCGGCGTCTGACCGCACGTAGGGACCAATGGTCCCGCGGCGCGAAAGGGCCGGCTTCGCCGGCCCCCACCTTACCGAGTGTCCTTCACGACCTCGCCGCCCTTCATGACGAAGGGCACCGACTCGAGGATGGCGATGTCCTCGGTCGGGTCACCGGGTACCGCGATCGCGTCGGCGAACAGGCCTGTCCGCAGCGAACCGACTCGGTCCTGCCACCGGATCATCTCGGCGGCGACCGACGTCGCGGAGCGGATCGCCTGCATCGGCGTCATGCCGAACCGGACGTAACAGGTCAGGTTCTTCGCCTCGGTCCCGAAGGGCGCGATGCCGGTGTCGGAGCCGTTGGCGATCTTCGCGCCGGCGGCGACCGCCTTGCCGAACATCGAGCGGCTGACCTCGTTCGTCCACCGCACCTTCTGCATCACTTCGTCCGAATAGCCGATCTTCGGGCCCTCTTCCTCCATGTGGTCGCCGTCGGAGATGTCGATCACCAGATAGGTGCCGTTCTCGACGACCACCGCGAGCGCCTCGTCATCGATCAGCGACGCGTGCTCGACCGAGCGCACGCCGGCGCGCGACGCCCGCATGATCCCTTCGGGGCCGTGGGCGTGTGCGGCCACGTGCGCGCCGAGCAGCTCGCACTCCTCCACCGCCGCGCGAAGCTCGTCCTCGGTGAACTCCGGCGCGCCGGGGTTCGTGCCGCTCGTCAGCACGGCTCCCGTCGCGATGATCTTGATGAGGTCGGCGCCGCGGGCGATGATCCGCCGGACGTTGGCGCGCATCTGATCGACGCCGCTCGTCACGCCGAAGCGGAGCTCCGCAGGAACGATGCCGTCCATGTCGACCGCGAGGCCCGTGATGTCCCCACCGCCGCCCGGGCACGTGACGTAGCAGCCCGCGCAGAGCATCCGCGGCCCCGGGAGCCAGCCGGCTTCGATGCCCTCTCGGATGGCGACGTCGGTGAAGGCGCGGAACGAGCCCACGTCGCGGATGGTCGTGAAGCCTGCCTCGAGGATCAGCCGCGCGTTCCGCACGCCGGCGATCGCCTCTTGCGCGCCGTTGCGCGTCACGAGTGCGGCGTAGCCCTGGCCCTGCTCCTCCTCGCCCGCCAGATGCGCGTGCATGTCGAGCAGGCCGGGCAGCACCGTATGGCCCGACAGGTCGATCCGCCGTGGCCCGTCGGGCACGTCGGCGGTCACCACGACATCGGCGATGCGGTCGTCCTCGATAAGCACGGCACGGTCGGTGACGACCTCGCCGGCGTCGGTGTCGATGATGCGATCAGGAAGCAATGCGATGCGCTCGGTCATGCGGCGCAGGATACCGACGAGGTCCGGGCGCGATGGATCTTGGGACGTGACTGAAGGTTCACGGCGCCGCGGCCGATACCTGGAACGTGGTAGTCGCGGCTCTCCTCTCCAGCCCGAGGCTGCCACCACCCGAAAGGGTGTCTCCAGCCCGCAACGGCCGGAGATCGCCTCGGTCCCACCGCTTCAGGCGGATGACCGGGGATGGGTCTTGAGGCTCCCGAGGCGAAGCCTCCACGATGCGGGCGCGCGGCTCGGCGCCGTCAGGCGCCGAGCC
>DATAPH010000067.1:0-1964 GCA_036265325.1 Actinomycetota bacterium
GAGGACACCCATCAGACGGTCGAACGGCTCGAGGCCGCCTCGCAGCAGGTCGGCGAGGTGATCGCGCTGATCACCAAGATCGCGCGCCAGACGCACCTCCTCGCGCTCAACGCGACGATCGAGGCCGAGCGCGCCGGCGACGCGGGGAAAGGGTTCGCGGTGGTCGCCGACGAGGTCAAGGAGCTCGCCGGCCAGACCGCGACGGCGACCGAGGAGATCGACCGGACCATCGCCGGCATCCAGGTCGAGGTCCAGGCCGCCACCACGTCGCTGGACCGGATCACGCAGGTGGTCGGCCATATCAGCGACACGCAGACGACGATCGCCGCCGCCGTGGACGAGCAGCAGCAGATGACGGGCGACATCACCGAGCGCATGGCGCAAGCAGCGTCCGGCGCCGAGGAGATCGCCGCGACGATCCGCGGTGTCGCGTCGGCAACGACCGAGACCTCACAGGGCGTCGACGGCGCGCGCACAGCGGCGGCCGGCCTCGCCGAGCTGGCCGACGAGCTCGCGCGCACGGTCGCGCGTTTCACGCTCGAGCCGTCTGACGACGAGACGCCGGCCGACCCCGCCGCGCACGACGAGGTCGATAAGCTGGGGCCTGCCACCGGGCCGGTAGCTCAGCTTGGTTAGAGCAGGGGGCTTTTAACCCTCGTGTCGCGGGTTCAAATCCTGCCCGGCCCACTATGGAAGAGGTTCATCGCGGCGCCGCGCGCGTGCTCGTCATCACGCCGGAGCCGCAGGTCCTGCTGCTGCGCCTTGAACCGTCGTTTCGCGATCCGTTCTGGGTGACGCCCGGCGGCGGCCTGGACGGCGGCGAGTCGTACGCGGACGCGGCGCGGCGCGAGCTCGCCGAGGAGGTCGGCCGTGACGATCTCGCCGTCGGTCCGTGCATCTGGACGCGCCGGGTTACCTTCACGTGGGAGCGGTGGCGCGTGCATCAGCAGGAGCAGACGTTCCTCGTCGAGGTGCCTGCGCCGTTCGAGGCGGTGACGGTGTTCCCGGACGAGGAGCCCATCACCGGCCACGGCTGGTTCACCATCGAAGCGCTGCGCGAGGAGCCCGAGCCGATCTATCCGATCGGCCTTGCCGACCACCTCGAGCGGCTCGTCTCGGACGGGCACACCGCCGGACCCATCGATCTGGGCGTCGTCGTCGAGGACTGAGCGTCGGCACGAGCCGCTACCGTCAACGGGTGCGGCGCGTTGAGGCAGCGGGCTGGGTCCTCGAGATCCCCGAGACCCACCTCGAGCGCACCCGCGGGCTGCTCGGTCGCACCGAGCTCGACCCAACACACGCGCTGGTCCTGACGCGCTGCAGCTCCGTGCACACGGTCGGTATGCGCTTCCCGATCGACGTCGTGTCGTTCGACGAGGAGTGGGCTGTCGTCGACGTCCGCACGCTGGCTCCGGGTCGGGTCGCCTGGCCCCGCCGCCGGGTGCGCAACGTCATCGAGACCGCCGCCGGCCGAGCTCGGGCGTTCAGCGCGTCTCTCGACGGAAGAACCATTCGCGAAGCTCTCGGCACCGATCGCCCACGAACCTGAGCACGATCACGCCGTCGTACTCGACGGCCACCGGATCGCCGTGGTTGCGGGTCTTCACGTTCCAGTGCACGAGCGCCAGCTCGCCATCGACCGCCCAGACCTCCGCGTCCATATCCACGTCCTGCGAGATGCCCGCGGTCCAGCGCCGGATGATCTCATCGCGCCCGTGCCACGGCGGTTGGAACGCATCGGCCGAGTAAACGGCGTCCTCGGTGAACAGCGCCTCGACCTGGTCCGGGTCGTTGGCGACCCAGGCCCGGCGGTAGCCCTCCATCCACGCCTCGACCCCGGACCGGTCCATGTGCGGGAGCCTAGATGTTCTTCTTGGAGAATCGTCAGGCGGCCTTGCTATCCTTCCCCGGCGTCTCGAACCGGAGGCGAGCCCTGCGTCCCCATCGTCTAGTGGCCTAGGACG
>DATAPH010000068.1:0-5575 GCA_036265325.1 Actinomycetota bacterium
CGGCCGCCTCGGCGTGCCGTTCGTCGACCTCGACGTCGAGATCGAGCGGCGGGACGGCCGTTCGATCACGGAGATCTTCGAGGCGGACGGCGAGGCTGCGTTCCGCGCGCTGGAGGCAAAGGAGCTGCTCGGCGTGTCGACGCACGATCCCGCGGTGATCGCGTGCGGCGGTGGCGTGGTCCTCGAGCCGGCGAACCGGATCACGCTGCGCAACACCGGCACCTGTGTGTTCCTCGATGTGCCGCTCGATGTGCTCGCCTCGCGCGTGCGACCCGACGCCGACCGACCGCTGATCCGCGAGGCGGGCGACCTCGAACGGATCCTCGCCGAGCGGGAGCCGATGTATCGCGAGTTCGCGGCCCATGTCGTGGACGGCGCCGGCGACCCCGGCGAGGTCGCGGACGCGATCGTGGAGGAGCTTCGTTGGACCGCGTGACCGTCCCGATCCCCGGGCGGTCGTACGACGTGACGGTCGGAGCCGGCGTGATCGCGGACGCTGGATCGTTGCTGCCGGATCTCGGCCGGGCGGCGCAAGCGTTCGTCGTGGTCGATGCCGCCGTCGCCGACCCCTGGCTCGCGCCGCTCACCGAAGCGCTCGAAGGACGGTCGCTGCATGTCGTGCCGCTGACTGTGCCATCAGGCGAAGCGGCCAAGACGATGGACGTCTATGGGACGCTGCTGCATCAACTCGCCTCACAAGAGGCGCACCGCGACGACGTCGTGGTCGCGCTCGGCGGTGGCACGGTGGGCGACCTCGCGGGGTTCGTCGCGTCGACCTACATGCGGGGACTCGGCGTGGTCCAGGTGCCGACCACGCTGATCGGACAGGTCGACGCCGCGATCGGCGGCAAGACGGCGGTGAATCTCCCTGAAGGCAAGAACCTGGTCGGGAGTTTCCACCAGCCACTCGCGGTGCTCTGCGACGTCGGTGCGCTGGGGACGCTGTCCGACCGGGACTTCCGTTCGGGCCTCGCCGAGGTCGCGAAGTACGGCCTCGCGCTCGACTCCGAACTCCTGCAAGGACTCGAACGCGATCCCGCCCCCGTGTTGGCCCGCGACGCTGGCGCCTTGGAAACGCTCGTGACGCGGTGCGTCCGGATCAAGGCTGCGACGGTCGCCGTCGACGAGCGCGACGCCGCCGGCCGCCTCTTCCTCAATTACGGGCACACGCTCGGGCACGCGCTCGAGCGGCTCGATGCCTTCGCCGGCCGTTCCCACGGCAAGGCGGTCGCGATCGGGATGGTCTTCGCGGCGCGGCTCGCCGTCTCCAGAGGGGTTGCCGGCGAAGAGCTCACACAGCGAACCGTCCGTGTCCTCACGTCTCTCGGCCTCGAGACGGACGGGCCGCTCCCGGCGGCGCATGACATCCTGAGGGCCTTCCGCATGGACAAGAAGTTCCACGGCGGCGTGCGGTTCGTGCTGCTGCGTGCGGTCGGGGAGCCGGTGGTGGTCGAAGGCGTGACCGAAGAGGAGCTGCGGGCGGTGCTGCACGAGATGGGTTCTCCCACATGAACGTCCTGTACCTGTTCGGCCCGAACCTGGGCGCGCTCGGCTCCCGCGATCCGGAGACGTACGGCTCCGAGACGCTCGCCGATATCATGAGTGCTGTCGAACAGCGTGCGGTGGACACAGGACACGTCGTCACCTGGCGGCAATCGAACCACGAGGGGGAGTTGGTGGACTGGCTCCTCGCCGCGCGTGACGACGCGATCGAGGCGATCGTGCTCAACCCGGGGGCACTTTCGCATTACTCGTACGCCCTTCGCGACGCGATCGAGGCGAGCGGGCTCCCCGTGATCGAAGTGCACATGTCGAACATCGCGGCACGCGAAGCGTTCCGGCACACCTCGGTCGTGTCGGCCGTGTGCCGCGGCACGATCAGCGGCCTGGGGGCCGCTGGCTATCATCTGGCGCTGGAGGCGATGCAGTGGATCACGAGATGAGGAGGCGCGCGCTCGCCGCGCGCCTGGACGAGTTGGGTGTCGATGCGTTGCTCATCACCCGGTTGTTGCACACGCGGTACCTGACGGGGTTCACGGGCTCGAACGGACAGGTGCTGGTTCGCCGTGACGGTGCGTTGTTCCTGACCGACGGGCGGTACACCGAGCAGTCGCGCCGCGAGGTGTCCGACCTCGAACGGCACACGTGCACCAACCCGCTCCGCGAGGAGCTGCCCGGCTTGCTCGCCGGCATCGGCCGGCTGGGGTTCGAGGCCGAAGACGTCACGGTCGCGGCGCGCGATCGGTTCGCAGGGGCGCTCGGTGACGACGTCGAGCTCGTCGCGACGACCGATGTGGTCGAGCCGCTTCGCGCCGTCAAGGATGATGACGAGCGCGCCGCGATCCGACACGCACAGGCGATCACCGACGCGGCGTTCACGGCGATCTTGGACCGGTTCGCCGTCGGGGTGACCGAGCAGCAGGTCGCGCGCCAGCTGGAAACCGCGATGAGGGACGAGGGCGCCGACGGGCTCGCGTTCGATCCGATCGTCGCGTTCGGTGAGAACGCGGCCGAACCGCACCACGAACCGACGCACCGGTCGCTCGCGGAAGGCGACATCATCAAGCTCGACTTCGGCGCGCTGGCGTCGGGCTACCACGCCGACATGACGAGGACGATCGCATTCGGGTCGCCGCCGCCCGAGCTCCGCGCGATCCACGACGTCGTCCGCGAGTCGCAACAGGCCGGGATCGACGCGGTCAAGGCCGGTGTGACGGGCGAGGCAGTCGACGCCGTCAGCCGCGAGGTGATCGAGCGTGCGGGCTACGGCGACGCCTTCGTCCACAGCCTTGGCCACGGGGTCGGGCTCGAGATCCACGAGGCGCCGAGCCTCGGACGCAAGCAAGACGCCCCCCTGCCGGCCGGCGCCGTTGTGACGGTCGAGCCGGGCATCTACCTCGCCGGCGTCGGCGGCGTCCGCATCGAGGACATGGTGGAGGTCACCGACGACGGCTGCGTAGTCGTCGGGACGTCCGCACGCGAGCTGATCGAGCTCTAGACGAAAGGGACCTGTGAGCGTTTCCACGAACGACTTCAAGAACGGGATGACTCTGGAGCTCGACGGCGTCTTGTTCCAGGTCGTCGAGTTCCAGCACGTGAAGCCCGGCAAGGGCGGCGCGTTCGTCCGGACGAAGCTCCGCAACGTGAAGACCGGTGCCGTGATCGAGCGTACGTTCAACGCGGGCGTCAAAGTGGGGCTCGCGATCGTGGAGCGCAAGGGGATGCAGTACCTGTATTCCGATGGCACCGACTACGTCTTCATGGACCTCGACACCTACGACCAGGTACACGTCGGGTCCGAGGTGATGGGTGACGCCGGCCGGTTCCTCGCCGAGAGCGCGGAAGCGCAGGTCGCCATGCACGAGGGCGCCCCGATCGCCGTGGACCTTCCCGCGTCCGTCGTGCTGTCGATCACCGAGACGGCGCCCGGGGCGAAGGGCGACACGAAGACCGGCGCGCTCAAGCCGGCCACCGTCCAGACGGGCGCCGTGGTGCAGGTGCCGCTGTTCGTCGAAGAGGGCGAGAAGATCAAGGTCGACACGCGGACCGGGGACTACATCGAGCGCGTGAAGGGCTGAGTGTGACCCGCCGCGAGGACCGGCGCGTCGCGATCGACATCCTGTATCAGGCGGACATCACCGACGTGTCGCCCACGTCCGTGATCACGGACTGGCGCCGGGCGGGGCGCGAGGTGCCGGCGTTCGCGGAGGAACTGGCGGCGGGCGTGGCCGACAAGCTTCCCGACATCGACCTGTTGCTCGAGACGCACGCAGAAGGCTGGACGGTTCGGCGGATGGCCTCGCTCGACCGCACGATCCTGCGGGTCGGCGTGTACGAGTTGCTGTGGCGTGACGACGTGCCGACGTCGGTCGCGATCTCGGAAGCGGTGGAGGCGGCGGCGGAGCTGTCGGCGGCCGACGCGAAGCGGTTCGTGAACGGGGTGCTCGGCCGGATCGCGCGCGACGAAGGCGTCGCGTGAGCGCGGTCGGTCGTCCAGGTCAGGCGGTCGGCGTCTCGCCGTCGGCCGGCGGCTCGATCTGGGCCTGCGCCGGCGGGGTTGCGGCGGGCGGGGGCGTCACGGCCGGCGGCGAGGTCGTCTCGTCGTCGACGTGGCCTTCCTTCAGGCCCTTCTTGAACTCGCCCTGTGCCTTGCCGAGGTTGCGCGCGATCTGGGGGAGCTTCGTGGCGCCGAACAGGATCACCACGCCGATCACCACGACGACCCATACATCCGTTCCCATGTCGGTCCCTTCCGAGGAGTGGTCCTGGCACCCAGGATAGCCCGCGAGGCCGCGTGCGGACAGCGTCACCGTGTATCCTGCGGAAGAACGGAGCACCCCTTTAACGCCGGTCCCGTGAGGCCGGGAAGGGAGCATCGGATGGGCCACAACAGGTTCGCCTCCTCGCATGCCCGAGGGGGCGTTTCTCTATGACGGCCACGGTCATGGCAGCGGACGACATCCGCCGGGCGCTGACCCGCATCGCGCACGAGGTGATCGAGCGCGACAAGGGCGCCGACGACGTGGTGCTCGTCGGGATCGCCGACCGGGGCGACGACCTCGCCCGGCGCCTGGCCGCCGAGGTGTCGCGGATCGAAGGGGCCGAGGTACCGGTCGGCGTCTTGGACATCACGTTCTACCGAGACGACATCGGGCTGCGCGCCGAGGCGCCTGAGGTGCACGAGACGCGGATCGGGTTCGACGTCAGCGGCAAGATCGTCGTGCTCGTCGACGACGTGCTCTACACGGGGCGGACGATCCGCTCCGCGATGGACGCGCTGATGGACCTTGGTCGGCCTCGGAAGATCCAACTCGCGGTCCTCGTCGATCGCGGCCATCGGGAACTGCCGATCCGCGCGGACTTCGTCGGGAAGAACGTGCCGACGAGCCGCGCCGACGACGTGCGGGTGCAGGTGCAGGAGATCGACGGCGCCGACGCGGTCACGGTCCGCCGATCCGGCGACGCCGAGGGGGAGGCATGAACGAACATCTGCTGTCGATGCACGACCTGACGGCCGCCGACGTCACGAAGATCCTGGACACCGCCGGCTCGTTCCGCGAAGTGGGGAGCCGCGTGATCAAGAAGGTGCCGGCGCTCCGGGGCCGAACCGTCGTCAACCTCTTCCTCGAGAACTCCACCCGGACACGGATCAGTTTCGAGCTCGCGGCCAAGCGGCTGTCGGCCGACGTGATCAACTTCAGCGCCGGTGGATCGAGCGTCGCGAAGGGCGAGTCGCTCAAGGACACCGCGTTGACGTTGCAGGCGATGGGTGCGGACGCGATCGTCGTGCGGCACTCGTCGAGCGGGTCCCCGCTGCAGCTGACGCGCTGGGTGGACGCGCACGTCCTCAACGCCGGTGACGGCACGCACGAGCATCCGACGCAGGCGCTGCTCGATGCCCGAACCATTCTCGATCGCGGAGCGGCGCTCGAAGGGCTGAAGGTCGCAATCATCGGCGATATCGCGCACAGCCGCGTGGCGCGATCGAACGTATACTTGCTTTCGAAGTTCGGTGCGCAGATCGTGTTGTGCGGGCCGGCTTCGCTGCTGCCGGAAGAGCTGAAGAACATCGTAC
>DATAPH010000069.1:0-2964 GCA_036265325.1 Actinomycetota bacterium
TGATCGACTTATAGGTGACCGGGTACTGCTTGTGCGTGCCCGGCACGGTCTCGAGGATGTCGTAGACGCCGTGGTCGACGGGGTCGACGCCGGTCAGGAAGCTCGGCCATGCGCTCCACGAGTGGGTCGGGACCGTGCTCCTCAGGACGTCCTTCTGTCCCCTGTCGATCAAGGCCTGCAGGTTGGGCAGCGCGCCCTGCTCGAGCAAGGGATCCAGGATGCGCCAATCGGCGCCGTCCCACGCGATCAAGATGACTCGTGACATGCGGATATCAGCCTCTCACCAGCGGGTTTGAACGGTCGGAGTCTACATGCCGCAGTACCCGACACGAGTTCAGGATCGACCCGAGTGGACCGCCGTCGGACCGCGATGACGGTCCTGCCTAAGATGCGGCGATGCGGACGCCGGCCTGGTTGACCAGGATCGGAGCCGACCCTCGGGACGACGAGGATCTGCGCCAGAAGAAGTCGTTGCTCGTTCTGCTCGCCGTCCTGGTCCTGCCCGTCTCGATCATCTGGGGCACGTGTTACCTCGCGTTCGGATCGCCGGTCGGCATCATCCCGTTCGTCTACTTCGCCGTGTCGCTCGGCTCGCTGCTGATCTTCACCAGGACCAAACGGTTCAGCCCGTTCCTGACGACGCAGCTCCTCGACATCCTTCTCACGACGACCCTTGGGCAGATGTTCGCCGGTGGATTCCTTCCCGCCGGCGGGGTCGGGCTGTGGGGGATCCTCGCGCCGCTCGGCGCGCTCGTCTTCCTCGAGGTGCCGCGGGCGATCCGCTGGTTCATCGGCTTCCTGTGCGCGTTCGTGCTGCTCGGCATCGCGGGAGAGCTGTTCTTCCCTCCCGCGCCCGTCCCCCATTGGTTCACGACCACGATGCTGGCGCTCAACATCGTCGGAACCGGCGCGATCGCGTTCATCGTCCTTGCCTCGTTCGCGAACCAGCGCAACGCGGCATTGGCGGCACTAAGACAAGAGCAGGCGCGATCCGAGGCGCTGATCACGAACGTCCTTCCGAGCACGATCGCGGAGCGCCTTAAGGGAGCGCACGGGTCGATCGCCGACCACGTCGATTCGGCCTCGGTCCTGTTCGCCGACATCGTGGACTTCACGCCGCTCGCGCAACGCCTGTCGCCGACCGAGGTCGTCGACACCCTCGACCGCCTCTTCTCCCTGTTCGACGGCCTGGTCGAGCAACGCGGGCTCGAGAAGATCAAGACGATCGGCGACTGCTACATGGCCGCGGCGGGCGTCCCCGATCCGTGTACCGATCACGCGCAGCGAGCCGCACTGCTGGCGCTCGACATGCGCGCGGCGATGGACGGAGCGACGGACGGCGCCGGCCCGCTCGAGCTACGGATCGGCATCAACTCGGGACCCGTCACGGCCGGCGTGATCGGCCGGAAGCGCTTCCTCTATGACCTCTGGGGGGATGCCGTGAACACCGCGAGCAGGATGGAGTCCAACGGGATGCCCGGCCGGATCCAGATCACGCGCGCCACGTACGAGCTCGTGAAGGACGCCTTCGTCTGCGAGGAACGCGGAACGATCCCGGTCAAAGGCAAGGGCGAGATGGAGACCTGGTACCTGATTGCCTCACGAGCGAGCGCAGATCGCTCGCATTAGACCCTGAATGCGTCTGAACCTGGTGGCACTTCGGGACAATCCTCCCTATGGTCAACGCAGTGTTGAAGCGGGCATGGCGTTTGGGAGTGGCATCGGCGGTGGTCGGAGCGCTCGTCATGGCGCCGCACGCCCAGGCGCAAGCCCGGCGTTCGCACCCGAACGTGGTCATCGTCCTCGCCGACGACCAGCGATGGGACAAGGTCACGGCCAAGTACATGCCCAACGTGTACGCCTGGTCGCAAGGCGCGGAGAGCTTCACCAACGCCATCGTCCCCGACGCGCTCTGCTGTCCGTCTCGCACGTCGATCCTGACAGGTGACTATTCCCATACGATGGGAGTCTGGAGCAACCACGGCGACTACGGCGGCTTCTACGCGTTCAAGGACGACAGGCACACCGTCGCCGTGGACTTCCAGAACGCCGGCTATCGCACCGCGATGATCGGGAAATACCTCAACGATTACGAGCCCCGCTCGAACACCTACGTGCCGCCCGGATGGACACGATGGTTCGCGATGCGGACGGGCGCCTACTACGACTACGACGTCCGGACGAAGCGGGGCAAGCGGCACTACGGGACCGCGGCCGGCGACTACTCGAGCAGGGTCATCGAGCACCAGGCCGAGCGGTTCGTGGCGAACAGCGGCGCGAAGCCGTTCTTCATGTATCTCGCCTTCACCGCGCCCCATCGGCTGGCGATCCCGGATCGCCGAGATGTCGGCCGCTTCACCGGTGACCCCGACTGCTGCGCCGGATGGGACACGCGGTCCTCGATGCTCAACGCCGCCTACGGCGTCGACCGTTCGTTCGGTCAACTGATGAAGGTGCTGCCCGCGAACACGATCGTGGTTTACATGAGCGACAACGGATTCCTCTGGGGTGAGCACGGCCTCCAAGGCAAGGCGTCGCCGTATGAGGAGTCGACCCGCGTACCACTCATCATCGGTGGCCCTGACCTGATGGCCGCGCCGGGCGACATCGTGGCGAACGTTGACCTCCGTCCGACGCTGACCGATCTGGCCGGTGTGTCGATGGTGAACGGCGCCGACGGCATCTCGCTCGGGGCCGCGGACTACGTGCCCCGCGATGCCGTGGTCCTCGAGAGTCTCTCCAAGAACCCCTACTGCGGGGTCCGGGAGAAGAACTGGCTGTACGCGCGGTTCGGCGACGGGACCGAGCTGATGTTCGACCTGGCCGGCGACTACGCGGAGAACGACAACCTCGTCGCCGCTCAGCCCGCCAAAGCCGATGCGCTTCGCAGCGAGGCGAAGCAGCTCTGTTCGCCGCCACCTCCCGGTTACAGCTGGTAACGCCTCCGGTCGATCCGGGCACCAG
>DATAPH010000070.1:0-52633 GCA_036265325.1 Actinomycetota bacterium
TTCGGGCCGCCCGGAACCGCACCGCCCACATGGCGACCGCACGCGTGGCGACGAGCAGTCCCCGGCGACCGCTGAAGCGGCGCGCCTCCGCCTTCCTGTTCCGTCACCGCGGCGTCCAGCTGACCTTCACGCTCGGCCCGACGCTGACGTGGATGGTCGTGATCTACCTCTTCTCGCTCGCCGTCCTGCTGATCTCGTCGTTCTGGACGCTGAACCCGCTGACGGCGCAGGTCGAGCACACGTGGAGCCTGGAGAACTATCAGACGATCCTGCACGGGTCCGTCTACTGGCGAGTCACGTTCCGAACCGTCGTCCTCGCGGGGGCCGTCACCGTCACCGACGTGCTGCTCGCCTTCCCACTCGCGTACTACGCAGCGCGGATGGCGAGCCCACGCATCCGCAACGCGTTGCTCTTCGCGGTGGTGATGCCGCTGTGGGCGAACTATCTGGTGAAGGTCTTCGCGTGGAAGACGATGCTCGGCGGCGACGGCCCGGTCGACGCGTTCTTCGGGGTCTTCGGATTCCACCCGCAGCTCTCGTCGAGCATCATCTCGCTCTGGATCGTGTTGAGCTACATCTGGCTGCCGTACGTGATCCTGCCGATCCTCGCGGCGTTCGAGCGGGTGCCGGATTCGTATCTCGAGGCGTCGGGCGATCTCGGCGCGCGATCAGGGCGAACGTTCCGCAAGATCGTGCTGCCGTTGGTGCTGCCCGGTGTGGTCGCGGCGACGATCTTCTCGTTCTCCCTCACGCTCGGTGACTATCTCGCCGCGCCGCTCGTCAGCAAGACGTTGGTGCTCGGCAACCTGATCGACCAGCTCGCCGGCGGCACCGCGAACAACAAGCCGCTCGCGGCGGCGATCGCGATGATCCCGCTCGCGATCATGGGCATCTACCTGCTGATCGCGCGGGCTATGCACGCCTTCGAGGCGCTCTAGGAGACGCTGCGTGGAGAGCCGGTTCGTACGGATCGCGGTTCGCGTCGGAGCGGGCATCACGCTCGCGTTCCTGTACGTGCCCTTGATCATCGTGGTGATCTATGCCTTCAACAAGAGCGTGTCGGGCTCATGGCCGCCGCAGCTGTTCACGCTCAAGTGGTTCTCGGTCGCATGGCAGGACGCGACGCTGAAGGGTGCGTTGCGGACGTCGGTGATCGCGGCGATCTGTGCGACGTGCATCGCGCTCGTCCTGGGATCGCTCGCGTCGTTCGCGGTGCACAAGTTCGCGTTCTTCGGCCGCGACGCAGTGTCGTTCATCCTCGTGCTGCCGATCGCGCTGCCCGGCATCGTGACGGCCCTCGCGCTGTCGTCCGCGGTCGAGAGTTCGCGCACGTCGATCCCGCTGACGTTCGGACTCGCCGCGATCGTGCTCGGCCATGCGACCTTCTGTGTAGTCGTGGTCTACAACAACGTGGTTGCGCGCCTGCGACGAACCGCAGGGTCGCTCACGGAAGCCTCGATGGACCTCGGTGGCGACGGCCCGACCACGTTCCGGCGGGTCACGCTGCCGAACCTGCGGACCGCGATCATCGCGGGCGCGCTCCTTGCGTTCGGCCTGTCGTTCGACGAGATCGTCGTGACGAAGTACCTCGCCGGCACAGTGCTCACGTTGCCGCTGTGGATCTACGGGAACATCCAGCGGCCGTTCAACCGGCCGATCGTGAACGTGGTCGCGCTCGTGGTGCTCCTGGTGTCGATCATCCCGATCTACATCGCGCAGCGGTTGACCGGGTCGGCGCAAGGCATCGCCGTGACCGAAGAAGCCGGGCCGGGCTAGAGGTACTGGCCGGCGCGCCGGCCGTCCTGCGAGGGGTCCTCGCTCTGGCCCGGCGCCGGGTTCTGCGCCATCAGGCCGCGTCGCTGGAGCTCCTGGAACTGTGCCTGGGCGGCCGCCTGTTGCGCGTACATCGCCGCTTGGATCCCGTGGAACAGACCCTCGAGCCAGCCGACGAGCTGTGCTTGCGCGACACGGAGCTCCGCCTCGGTGGGAACGCCCTCCATCGGGGGCGCGAGCTGTCCGAGCTCTTCACGGAGGTCGGGGGAGAGCACGTCGGCGAGCTCGCCCACCGCGCGCTGGTACACGTCGGCGAGGCGCTTGCGGCCGGGTTCGTCGAGTGACGCCTGGCGCGTCTGTTCGAGGAGCTCGCGGACCATGCTTGCGATCCGCAGGAGCTTGGCCGGTTGTGTGATCGACTCTTCCTGTTCACCGGGGTCGCCGCCCTGGGGCATGGGTGCCATCGGGATCGCCTGCATCACGTCCGGCGGTGCGCCCTGGTCTTCGGGGTCGCTCATGCGTTCAACCTAGCAGTGCCCTGCGCTATCGCCCTGCGAGCTTGACGAGGAACGCGGCCTCCGCCTGCGCCATCCGGACGACCTCGCCGAGGTCGACGCTCTCGTCACGAGAGTGATAGTTGGAACGATCGTCGGCAGCGCCCCACATGACGACCTGGATCTCGGGGAAGGTTTCGACAAGGAGCGGCACGAGCGGGATCGAGCCGCCCGAGCCGATCTCGATGACGTCATGGTCGAACGCTTCTGCGAGGGCCTCGTGGACCGCGGCGAACGCTGCCGACGACGTGTCGACGATGTGGCCGGCGCCCGGCTCGTCTTCATCAATCGTGACGCGAACGCCCCACGGCGCGGCGGCCCTCATATGGTCCGCCACGCGCTGCCTCGCCTTCGCGTAGTCCTCACCGGGCGCCATCCGCAGGCCGATGACCGCGGTCGCCGTCGGGACGATCTGGTTCGCGACCTCGTTCACGCGGGGCGCGTCGAACGCCAGCACGTTGATCGACGGCTGCGTCAGCGTGCGGTCGGCGATCGACCCGGAGCCGAACAGCCGAACCTCCGGGAAGACGTTCGTCTCGGCACGGAACGCTTCCTCCGTCACCTCGTCCCCTTCCCACGCGAACGCGTGGAGGCCGTCGACGGCGACGTCGCCGTCGTCTGTGTGGAGCGACGCGATCATCCGGGCGAGCGCGCTGATGGCGTCGGGGAGCGGGCCGCCGAACGCGCCGGAGTGGACGGCTTGGGGCAAGACATCGACCCGGACCTCGAGCGACGTCGCGCCGCGGACGCTCGTGGTGATCGTCGGGACGCCGGTACGGATGTTGCCGCTGTCGGCGACGATCGCGACGTCGGCGCGCAGCAGGTCTGCGTTGCCCTGGACGAGCTCGGGCAGGTGTTCGGTCGAGCATTCTTCCTCGCCTTCGACGAGCACCTTGATCGTGACGGGCGGGTCACCGTCGGCGAGGAGCGCGCGGATCACCGCCGCGTGGATCGCGATGCCGCATTTGTCGTCGGCGCTGCCGCGCCCGAACAGGCGGTCGTCGACGACCACCGGTTCGAACGGCGGATGCTTCCAGTCGTCGGCGTCGGCCGCGGGCTGCACGTCGTGATGCGCGTACAGGAGCACCGTGGGCACACCGTCGGGTCCGGCGTGTTGGCCGAACACGGCGGGGTGCCCGCCGTCGAGTTCGATCAGGCGCACGTCTGCGAGCCCGGCGTCGCGGAAGATCGCGGCCGTCGCCTCTGCGCTCGCGCGGACGTTCGCAGGGTCGTAGCCGTCGTAGCCGACCGACGGGATCGCGACGAGCGTGCTGAGCTCCTCCGTGATGCGTGGCCGATCGTTCGCGATGCGGTGGGTGAGGTCGTCCATGGCGCCGGAGGCTACCGCGCGGCGCGGAGCGCCGCCGTCGTCAGGGGTAGAGCCGCTCGAGTCGCCAGCCCGCGCCGACTCGCCTGTAGCGGAACCGGTCGTGGAGGCGGTACGGGCGGCCTTGCCAGCACTCCACTTCGTCGGGCGTGAGGAGGTACCCACCCCAATGCTCCGGCCGAGGGACGTCGCCGTCGGTGAACCGCTCGCGCGCGTCCTCGACGCGCCGCTCGAGGGTGGCTCGGTCCTCGAGAGGCTGGCTCTGCGCACTGGCCCACGCCCCGAGCTGGGCGTCGCGCGGCCGGGTGGCGAAGTACGCGTCGGAGTCCGCGCGCTGCAGCTCGCTCACAGCCCCGCGAACGATCACCTGTCGGTCGAGTTCGCGCCAGTACAACGTGCACGCGGCCCGGGGGTTGGCGGCCAGCTCGTGCGCTTTGCGGCTCGTTCGATTCGTGAAGAACGTGATGCCGGTCTCAGTGATGTGACGAAGCAGCACATGACGGACCGACGGCGCCCCGTCTGGGCCGACCGTTGCCAGCGCCATCGCGTTCGGAAGGACAACGCCGGCCCCTTCGGCGTCGAGGAGCCACGTCCGAAGCTGTGCGATCGGGTCGGGATCGAGGTCGGAACGATCGAGCGGCCCGTGGTCGTGCACCGCGTCGCTGGTCCCGGAGATCGCGTCGCTCACGCGAGCATCGTATGGGGAAGAAGCGGCCGAACGGCGACGGGCCCCATGTGCCCGACCATGCGAGTGCCGAGGATGTTGCCGCGACGTTGCATCTTTGTTACACCCGTTGCATCTCGGCTCATCGGCGTGATGGGGTTCAGGCGTGCTGGATGTTGCCCGGTTCGCCGTTGAACAGGACATCGTCCCCGTGTGGCTGATCAGCTGCGCCGTCGGCGGCCTCGTGTTCGTGGTGATCGGGCCCGGGCCGCGGGCCTCGCGCTGTCGGGAGCCGTCGTTGGGGCGATCATCGGGTTCCTCGCCGTCTCGTCGAACATCGACCTGTTGGCCGAGGGAGCGGTGCTGGGCGCAACCGTCGGCACGTTCGTCGCGGGATCGCTCGGCTTGGCGTGGAAACCTTCGGCGTCCGTGATGGTCCTGCGATCGATCGGATGGGTCATCGTCGTCATCGGTGCGGTGAGCGTTGTCGCAGGGAGCGTCTGGTCAGGGCGTCCGTGTCATCCGCCCGGCCGACGCCCGTGCCTGCCGCACGTCGACGGGGGGTCGCTCGCGCTGTTCGCGATCGACGCCGCCTGGGTGGCGGCGCTCTGCTTCATCCAGGCGGCGCGCTCGAGATCGAGCGTCGATGTTGCGCGCTCCACCGTCGACGCGCGGTTGTACTAGTCGGATCGGCCGGTCACGTGCGTGCCCCCGGCAGGACTCGAACCTGCGCTTCCGGCTCCGGAGGCCGACGCTCTATCCTCTGAGCTACGGGGGCGAGACGAGCGAGTCTAGCAACCGACCCCTCCGCGGCTGCCCGTATGCTCAGCCCATGCCGCGCATCCTCCTCGTCGACGACGACCCGGCGATCCTTCGCCTGCTCGACGTGAACTTCCGGATGGAGGGTTTCGACGTCGATGCGACGTCACACGGCGAAGAGGCGCTCGCGAGCGCCGCCCGTCAGACGCCGGACGTCATCGTGCTGGATCTGATGATGCCCGGGATGGACGGCCACGAGATCCTGCGCCGACTCCGTGAGGAGCCCGTGACGGCGAACGTGCCGGTGCTGTTCCTGACGGCACGCGGGCGTGACGACGCCGCGGCGGGCGACGACGCGCGCTATGTCCAGAAGCCGTTCGACACCGTCGAGCTGGTCGCCACCGTGCGCGCGATGGTCGAGGGCGACGCGCCGTGATCGAGCAGCAGTTGCGCGGCTGGCTCGCGGCAGGACTGCGATCCGCCGCGCCGGGGCTTGGACTCGACGGGGACCTTCCGGAACCCGAGCTCCAGGAGCCGCGGCAGAAGGAACACGGCGACTTCGCCACGAACGTTGCCCTCGCGCTCGCCAAGCGTGCGGGCGCGCCGCCTCGGGAGGTCGCGGAGGCCCTGATCACCGCGCTCGAGCTCGTGCCGTTCGTCGAGAAGGTCGAGATGGCCGGGCCGGGGTTCATCAACATCTGGACGACCGACGACTGGCTGTTCGATACGGTGCGCACGATCGCGTCGGAAGGACCTCGGTTCGGGCAGGCTCCGCCGACGGGCGAGCGGGTCCAGGTGGAGTTCGTCAGCGCGAACCCGACGGGCCCGCTGCACGTCGGCCATGCGCGCAACGCGGTCCTCGGCGATGCGATCGCCCGGCTGCTCGCAACCGCGGGGCACACCGTCGAGCGCGAGTACTACTTCAACGACGCCGGCGGTCAGATGGACCGGTTCGGCGCCTCGGTGGAGGCGCGCTATCTGCAGGCGCTCGGCCGGGAAGCAGAAGTGCCGGAGGACGGCTACCACGGCGAATACGTGACGGCGTACGCGATGGACATCCTGCGCGAGCACGGCGACGCGCTCGCCGATCTTCCGCCCGAGGAGCGGTTCGTTCGATCGCGCGTCGAGGGGGCGCGGCGCGCGATGGACGGCATCCGCGAGACCCTCGCGCGGTTCGGTGTGTCGTTCGACACCTACGTGTCCGAGGCGACGCTCGAGCAACGCGGCGAGATCGGGGAATCGATCGACCGCCTCTTCGCGGCGGGCAAGATCTACGAGGCCGACGGCGCGACGTGGTTCCGCTCGACCGACTACGGCGACGACAAAGACCGCATCGTGATCCGCTCGAACGGACGGCACACGTACTTCGCGGCGGACTGCGCGTATCTGGTCGACAAGTTCCGGCGTGGGTTCGACCACCTGATCTACGTCTGGGGAGCCGACCACCACGGCGATGTCGTCCGGGTGAAAGGCGCCGCCGACGCGCTCGGTTTCGACCCCGACCGAGTCGAGCTGTTGCTGTATCAGTTCGTGTCGTTCCAGCGCGGGGGCGAGCCGCTTCAGATGAGCAAGCGAGCCGGCACGTTCGTCTCGCTGGACGAGCTGATGGACGAGGTCGGAGCCGACGCGGCGCGGTTCCACCTGCTGTTGTTCTCGAACGACCATTCGATGCGGTTCGACATCGAAGAGGTCGCGAAGGCGTCGATGGAGAACCCGGTCTACTACGTGCAGTACGGGCACGCGCGGATCTCCGCGATCCTCCGGAAGGCGGAGTCGTCCGGCATCGCGCTCGTTCCGATCCAAGACGTCGATCTCGCGCTGCTGGGGCATGAGGCGGAGCTCGACCTGTTGCGGGCGCTCGCCGATGTGCCGGACCTGTTCGCGCGAGCCGCCGAGCTTCGGGCGCCGCATCGCGTGGCGCACGCCTCGCAGGACATCGCCGCGCGGTTCCACCGGTTCTACGCCGAGTGTCGCGTGGTGGGTGAGGACGCCGAGCTGACGCAGGCGAGGCTGTGGCTGTGTCGGGCGACCCAGCAAGTGCTCGCGAATCTCCTCGCGGTGCTCGGCGTGTCGGCGCCGGAGCGTATGGACCGCGACGATGCCTGATCCCTGGCCTCGGTCGGCCCGCTGGACCTCGACGGGCCTTTCGGTCGGCGGCCTCGCGGCCGCCGACCTCGCCGAGCGGTTCGGCACGCCGCTTCTCGTGATCGACGAGGCGGACATGCGCGACAGGATGCGAGCGATGGCGGCCGCGTTCCCGCGTGTGGCATACGCGGTCAAGGCCATGACGTGTGCCGCCGTGATCCGCGCGGCGCTCGAGGAAGGACTCGACCTGCTCTGCGCGTCGGGTGGCGAGGTGGCGACGTGCCTTCGCGCGGGGGCGCCGGCTTCCCGCGTGCTGCTCCACGGGAACGCCAAGACCGACGACGAGCTTGCGTTCGCGGTGCGCGAAGGACTCGCGGCTGTGATCGTGGACGACGCCGACGAGCTCCATCGCCTCGCATCGGCCGCTCGCGAGGCCGGCACGTCGCAGCCCATCCTGCTGCGGGTGACGCCCGACGTCGAGGTCGCCACGCACGAGGCGATCGCGACCGGCCATGCGGCGTCGAAGTTCGGTGTGCCGCTCGCGGCCGCGGCCGACGTGGCCCGCCGAGCGGCCGCGACCGCCGGCGTCCGGCTGATCGGCCTGCACGCGCATGCGGGGTCGCAGGTGCTCGGGGTGGACGCGCACGTTCGCGTCGTGCGTGCACTGCTCCGCGTCGCGGAAGATGCCGGCATCCGCCCCGCCGTGCTCGATGTCGGCGGCGGCTTCGGCGTGACCTATACCGACGAGGAGCCGGCGGATCTCGCCGCGATCGCCGGAGCGTTGCATGCAGCGCTCGACGGACGAAGCGTCGACCTGCAGGTCGAGCCCGGCCGCGCGATCATCGCCAACCCCGGCCTCACCCTCTACCGCGTTCTCGCGCGCAAGCACGCCGGCGGGCGTGATCTCGTGGCGGTCGACGGAGGGATGTCGGACAACCTGCGTCCCGCGCTTTACGACGCACGACACCGGGTGGCCGCGGTCGCTGGTCAGGACGGCGCGGCCACGGCCGTGACCGTGGTGGGTCGTCATTGCGAATCGGACGACGTGGTGGCGCACGACGTGATGCTTCCTTCCGGGCTCGCGCGCGGCCATCTCCTTGCGGTCGCCGCGACGGGCGCGTACACGTATCCGCTCGCCTCGGCGTACAACCGGTTCGGCCGCCCGGCCGTGATCGGCGTTCGCGACGGCGACGCGACCGTTTGGGTCCGTCGCGAGGACGTCGATGACATGGAGATGCTCGACGTCATACTTGGGACCCCGTGGGAGGCGGGCAGCCTTCCGGCCGCCGAAGGAGGCGCACGCACGTGACGGACCGCGTGATCTGCGTCGGGATGCTCGGCTGCGGCACGGTCGGCTCCGCCGTTGCGCGCACCCTGGCTGCCCATGGCGACGACGTCGCTCGCCGCGCCGGCGTCCGGATCGAGATCACGCGCGTTGCGGTTCGCGACGTCGCCCGGCGTCGCGATGTGCCACTCGCGACGGAGATCTTCACCGCCGACGCCATCTCGATCGTCGACGACCCGGACATCGATGTCGTCGTGGAGCTGCTCGGCGGACTCGATCCGGCCCGGCTTCTCGTCGAGCGTGCGCTCGGCGCCGGCAAGCCTGTCGTCACCGGCAACAAGGAGTTGATCGCGGCGGCGGGCGCCGAACTCGAGGCGGCGGCGCACACCGGCCGCGCCGACCTCGCGTACGAAGCGGCCGTGGCGGGTGGCATCCCGTTGATCCGACCGCTCCGCGAGTCGCTCGTCGGCGACCGCGTGACGCGGATCCTCGGCGTCGTCAACGGCACGACCAACTACATCCTCACCCAGATGTCCGAGCACGGGTTGGGCTTCGCCGAGGCGCTGGCCGATGCGCAGCGGCTCGGCTACGCGGAGGCGGATCCGACCGCGGACGTCGAAGGGTTCGATGCCGCCGCGAAGTGCGCGATCCTCGCATCGATCGCGTTCGACACGCGGGTGACCGACGCGGACGTGTACCGTGAGGGTATCGCGCACGTCACGGCGCAAGACATCGCCGATGCCGCGCGCCTGGGGTATGTCGTCAAGCTGCTCGCGATCGCCGAGCTCGACGACGGGGATGTCTCCGTTCGGGTGCACCCTGCGATGGTGCCGGCTGAGCATCCGCTCGCCAGCGTTCGTGACGCCTACAACGCGGTGTTCATCGAAGCCGACAAGGCCGGCCGCCTGATGTTCTACGGGCGCGGGGCGGGCGGCGAGCCGAGCGGCACGTCGGTGATCGGCGATCTCGTTCGCGTCGCGCGCCACCTCATGTACGGCGGCCGGATGCAGGGCGCGGCCCGCACGAGCGTCGGCCGGCGGATCCGTCCGATGGACGACACGCATGGCCAGTACTACCTGAACCTGCACGTCGCGGATCGCCCCGGCGTCCTCGCGGAGATCGCCGAGGTGTTCGGCCGCAACGGCGTCTCGATCGAGCGCGTGTGGCAGGAGGGCTTCGGTGAACAGGCGGCGCTGGTGTTCATCACGCACCGGGCGCAGGAGGGGCCGTTCCAGAAGACGGTGCAGGAGCTGCGTGAGCGCGATGCGGTGCGGGCCGTCGTCAGCCTACTGCGCGTGGAGGGCGAGGAGTGAGCGCCGGCGCGGACATGCGCACACGCGGCGCCCACCAGTGGCGCGGGTTGATCGAGGAGTACCGCGACCGGCTGCCCGTCAGCGACGACACGCCGGTGATCACGCTCCGAGAGGGTGGAACCCCGCTCGTGCGCAGCGACCCGTTGTCGGTGCACACCGACGCTGAGGTCTGGCTGAAGTACGACGGGGCCAACCCGACGGGCTCGTTCAAGGACCGGGGGATGACGCTCGCGATCTCCAAGGCTGCAGAGGAAGGCGCGCAGGCGGTCGTCTGCGCCTCGACAGGCAATACCTCCGCTTCGGCAGCCGCCTACGCCGCGAAGGCGGGGCTCACGTGCGCGGTGCTGGTGCCCAAAGGGAAGATCGCGATGGGCAAGATGGCGGCGACGCTCGTCCACGGCGCCCGGATGCTCGAGGTCGAAGGCAACTTCGATGCCTCGCTCGATGTCGCGCGAGACCTCGCCGATCGCTATCCAGTCACGCTCGTCAACAGCGTCAACCCGTTCCGACTGCAAGGACAGAAGACCGCCGCGTTCGAGATCTGTGACTTCCTCGGTCGCGCGCCCGACATCCACTGTGTGCCGGTCGGCAACGCCGGCAACATCTCGAGCCACTGGCTGGGGTATTCCGAGTACCTCGCCGACGGCGTGATCGCGGAACCGCCACAGCTGTTCGGGTTCCAGGCGGCCGGCGCGGCCCCGCTCGTCACCGGCAAGCCGGTGCCCGATCCTCAGACGATCGCAACGGCGATCCGCATCGGGAACCCCGCGTCGTGGGACCTGGCGCTCGATGCCGCGCGGAGCTCCGAAGGGGGCATCTGGTCGGTCACCGACCGGCAGATCCTCGCCGCCTATCGATCGGTCGCTCGTGAGGGGCTGTTCGCCGAACCGGCGAGCGCCGCGAGCGTCGCCGGCCTGCTGCAGGCGCACGAGGAGGGCCGGATCCCGGCGGGCGCGACGGTCGTGTGCGTCCTCACCGGCCACGGCCTGAAGGACACCGAGTGGGCGATCGCGGGCGCGGCCCATCCGGTGAGCGTTCCGGCCGACGCCGCCGTTGTGGCCGAGGAGCTCGGGCTGGCCGAGAGCGCGCGATAGGCTCCGCGCACCATGCGCGTCACCGTCCGTGTTCCGGCGACGTCGGCCAACCTCGGCCCCGGGTTCGACACGTTCGGGCTTGCGCTCGACCTTTGCAACGAGGTCACCGTCGACACCGACGCGTCGCCCGGCGTGAGCTGGGAAGGGGAGGGCGCAACCGAACTTCCGGTCGACGGCTCCGACCTCGTCTCGACGACGATGGCGTCGATCGCCGCCTCGATGGATACGCCGCTGCCGCCGCTCGCGGTCCACGGTGTCAATCGCATCCCGCTCGCGCGTGGTCTCGGATCGTCGTCCGCGGCGACGGTCGCAGGCGTGGTGCTCGCCTCGCGCGTGCTGGATCTCGGCATCGACGGCGGGGATGTCGAACCCGCGACGCGTGACCCGTTCTCCGTCTTCGCTGAAGCGGCGCGGTTCGAGGGGCATCCGGACAACGCGGCGCCGGCGGCGTTCGGGGGGCTGACGATCGCGGTCGACGGCGCCGTCCATCGACTCGAGCCGCACGCCGAGCTGCGGACCGTGGTGCTTGTGCCGAGCGTTCGGCTCGACACCGCGAGCGCTCGCGCCGCGTTGCCCGACCGAGTGCCGATGGCCGACGCGGTGTTCAATCTGGGTCACGCGGCGCTCCTCGTCGAAGCACTGACCAACGACCCGTCGCTCTTGCAGGAGGCCCTCCGTGATCGCCTCCACCAAGACGCCCGCCTCGAGCTCGTCCCGGAGATGGCCGACCAGTTCGACCGGATCCGGGCGCTTCGCCACGTCCCCGTGTGCGTGTCCGGCGCGGGACCGAGCCTTATCGCCTTCCCCCTCGACGGCGCCGAGATCCCGACGGAGGCGCTTGAGGGGCCGGGCGGATGGCGCGCGTTGCCGCTCGCGATCCGGCGCGAAGGGTTCACCGTCGATGCCTGAGCTGGCCGGCAAGGCCGCCCTCATCACCGGTGGCACGACCGGCCTCGGCCGTGCCATGGCCGAGCGGTTCCTCGACGAAGGCGCCTCGGTGGTGATCACCGGACGCGACGAGACGCTCGGCGCGGAGGCCGAGTCGGCGCTGGCGGCGCACGGCGCGATCCGGTTCCTCCGCGCGGACGCCGTGGATCCCGACCAAGCGCGGGCGAGCGTCGATGAGACGGTCGCCCTCCTCGGCGGGCTCGACATCCTCGTGAACAACGCCGGGATCGGCGTGCAGGCCGGTGTGCTCGACACACCGCTGGACGCCTACGACCGCGTGATGAACATCAACGTGCGCGGCGCGTTCGTCTACGCGCAGGCCGCCTTCCCGCATCTCGAGGCACGCGGCGGCGTGATGCTGCACGTCTCGTCCGACGCCGGCGTCATGGGAGAAGAAGACATCGGCATCTACTCGGTGTCCAAGGCCGCGCTCATCATGCTGTCGAACATGCTCGCGATCGAGGGCGGCCGCCGCGGCGTGCGCTCGAACGCCATCTGTCCGGGCGACACCGCTCCCGGGATGCGGCACATGGGCCCACCCGGCGAGGACCGGCCGGAGGACGACCCGGCGACATGGATCCAGCCGCCGCTCGGTCGGATCGGCGAGGCGATGGACGTCGCCGACGCGGCGGTGTTCCTGTGCTCGGACCGGTCGCGCTTCGTCAACGGCGTGGCGCTGCTCGTCGACGGCGGGATGCGCGCGGGGGTGCGGACCGGCCGCGAGCCCGGACCGTAGACTCGAAGCCGGATGGTCACCATCGCCCACATCTCCGATCCGCACCTCGGATCGCCGTACTTCGTTCCGAACCTGATGAACCGGGTGATCATCGAGCTGAACGAACTCGCCCCCGACGCGGTCGTCGTGTCGGGTGACCTCACGACCGAAGGCTTCCGCCCGGAGTACAAGGCATGGCTCGCCTATGCGGAACGCATCGACGCGCCGCTGCTGACCGTGCCCGGCAACCACGACTCGCGCAACGTCGGGTACGTCCACTTCGAGGACCTGATCGGCCCGCGGATGTGGAGCACCGACGTGAGCGGCGTCCGCGTCGTCGGTGTGGATTCGAGCGAGCCCGACCTGAACGAGGGCAAGGTCGGGCGCGTTCACTACCCGTGGATCAAGCAAGAGTTCCAGGCGGCGTCGACGCTCAACATCTTCGTGCTCCACCACCACCTGCTCCCGATCCCCGGCACGGGGCGCGAGCGTTCGACGGTGATGGATGCGGGCGACCTGTTGGAGGTCCTGATCCACGCCGGGGTCGATGTCGTTTTGTCCGGGCACAAACACGTGCCGTACGTGTGGCGGCTCGAGGACCTCTATGTGGCGAACGCGGGGACGGTCTCGTCGATGCGCGTGCGTGGGCACGGCAAGCCGTGCTACAACGTGCTCGAGTTCGATGGCGCGGAGGTCCGGATCACCCGCCGGTTCCCGTTCGACGCCGAACCGCATCAGCTGGCGGGGTTCGTGCCGGCAGGCGAGCGGCATCCGCGCGAAGAGCCGTTCGAGCACGCCGCCGCAGATCACGCCTGAACGCCGTCACGACCTGAGGAGGTACCGCGATGCGCACCCTCGCGCTCGTCGACGGCGAGCACTATCCGCCGGTGACGCGCTGGGGGATCGACGTCGCCCGCGAGCGCGGGTACGACGTGGTCGCCGCGCTGCTGGTCGGCGGCATCGAGAAGCTCGCCGCCGGTGAGAAGCCCGACCTCGGTGTCCCCATCCGAACGGCAGGCGACGACCGGATCGCCGCCGTCGCGGTGGCGATCGACGACCTTGCGCCTGACGTTGTGCTCGATCTGTCCGACGAACCGATCCTTGGGTATCGCGAGCGGATGGCCGTCGCCGCCGTCGTGCTCGCTCGAGGGGTCCCGTACGTGGGCCCGGATTTTCGGCTGGATCCGCCCGAACGCGTCGCACCGCCGCCCGGCACGCCGACGCTCGCTGTGTTCGGCACGGGCAAGCGCACCGGCAAGACGGCGGTCGCCGGCGAGGTCGCGCGGGTCGCCGCGCAAGACGGCCTATCGCCGGTGGTCGTCGCGATGGGACGCGGCGGACCTTCCGAACCCCAGGTCGCCGTGGCGGGCAGCGTGACGTTGGACACATTGCTGTCGCTTGTCAGCAACGGCCAGCACGCGGCCTCCGATTACCTCGAAGACGCGCTGACGACGGGCGTCACGACGATCGGCGCGCGGCGTGCGGGCGGCGGCCTCGCCGGCGCGCCGTTCTCGACGAACGTCGTGGAGGCGCTCGAGCTCGCCGCCGCCCGCGACCCCGGGGTCGTGATCCTCGAGGGCAGCGGCGCCGCGCTGCCGCCGGTCGCGTGGGACGCCGGCGTGATCGTCGTCCCGGCCACCTGCCCGGTGGAATACATCCGCGGCTACCTCGGCCCGTACCGGCTCTTGCGGGCCGATCTGGCCGTGGTTACCATGGCCCGCGGACCGGGTCTCGCAACGGAGAACGGCTCCCACCTCATCGCGCATCTTCAGGCCTCCCTTGGCGATGCCCGGGTCGTGGTCACCGACCTCCGGCCGACGCCGCTCGCGGACGTCGCCGGACGCCGAGCCTTCTTCGCAACCACCGCGCCGCAGGCGGTCGCCGAGCGGCAGGTCGTGGACCTGGAAGCGGAGCACGGCGTCGAGATCGTCGGGTGGTCGGCACGGCTCGGCGACCGCGCCGGCTTAGCCCACGACCTGGATGGAGCCGAAGAACACGAGGTGCTCTTGACCGAACTCAAAGCAGCTGCCGTCGACGTCGCCGCCGTGCGCGCGGTCGCCCGCGGGGCAGACGTCGTGTTCGTCGACAACCGGCCCGAGCCCGTCGACGGCTCGGACCTGTATGGCCGCATCGTGGAGGTCCTGCGTCTCGCCGTCGGACGGGCGAGCGAGCGCACCGCGGAAGGATCCGCACGATGACCGAGCGCCCTCGGACGAGCCAGATCCTGATCTCCGACCGCGAGACTGGGCTGCCGTTCTCCAAGGGCCTGCTCGCGTCCCAGATCATGGTCACCGGCCTGTCGCCATATCGCGCGTACCAGGTGGCGGAGGAGGTCGAGCTCCGCCTGCTCGAGGAACGGCGCTCCTCGATCGATTCCGGCGAGCTCGTGACGATCACCCTTGACGTGATCCGCGAGGTGGCGGGGGAGCGCTACGCGTCGAACTACCTCCGATGGCAGCGGGTCGAGCACTTGGACGTGCCGATCGTGATCTTGATCGGCGGCGCGACGGGCGTCGGGAAGTCGACGATCGCGACCCAGCTGGCCGCGCGCCTCGGCATCGTCCGCGTCGTCGCCACCGACGCGATCCGCGAAGTGATGCGGGCGATGCTCTCGCCGGAGCTGATGCCAACGTTGCACGTCTCGTCGTTCCAAGCGGACCAGGCGATGCGCGAGCCGCCGACGCGAGCCGCCGACGCGCTCGTCATGGGGTATCGCGAACAGACGGCCGCCGTCTCCGTCGGCATCGACGCGCTGATCGAGCGGGCCGCCACCGAAGGCACCAGCATCGTCATCGAAGGCGCGCACGTGGTGCCGGGGTTCTTCGACGTCGACAAGCACGGCGACGCGATCCTCGCGGTACCCTTCATCATCGGGATCGATGACGAGGAGCGACACCGGTCGCACTTCGCCGCCAGGGAAGACGCCGTCGCTTCCCGCCCCGCTACCCGCTACGTGGAGGGGTTCGACGGCATCCGAGCGCTCCAGGGGTACGTGAAGGGCCAGGCCCTTTCGCACGGGGTCCCCGTGATCCCGAACCACAGCTTCGATCAGACGATCGCAACGGTCATCGACCTGGTGATGGACAAGGCGACGTCGCAGGCCGCCGAAGTTTCCGCGGAGCTCGCGACGGCCGGTGCCGCGCCCGTGCAACGAGACCAGCGCGTCAAAGAGAAGGAAGGACGTCCCGCATGAAACTGTTCCTCGACACCGCGAGCATCGAGGAGATCCGCACGATCAACGCGTGGGGAGTCCTCGGCGGCGTCACCACCAACCCCAGCCTGTTGGCCCGCGAAGGCGAGTCACCCGAGGCCGTCTGGAAAGAGGTCCTTGCCGAGGTCGAGGGCGACGTATCGCTCGAGGTCACGGCGCTCGACGCGCCCGGGATGATCGAGCAGGGCAGGCGTTTGGCCGAGATGGGCCCGAACGCCGTGGTCAAGGTGCCGATGACGCCCGCCGGCCTCGAGGCGGCCACGGCGCTCCGCCGCGAGGGCATGCGGACCAACGTCACGCTTGTGTTCTCTGCGGCACAAGCGATCCTGGCAGCCGAGGCCGGTGCGTACTGCGTCTCGCCGTTCCTCGGCCGGTTGGACGACGCAGGCGCAGACGGCATGGAGGTGTTACGGAGCATCTGCGACCTCTATGCTGTGCAGGGCTACGACACCAAGGTGCTCGCAGCCTCGCTCCGGCACCCGATGCACGTCGTCGAGTCTGCCCTGGCCGGCGCCGATATCGCCACCATGCCGTTCGATGTCTTTACGAAACTCGTGAAGCACCCGATGACCGATCTTGGCTTGGAGCGATTCCTCGCCGATTGGCGAACCCTCCATACCGAGCTCGAAGGAGAGGCCTCCACCTGATGGACACCACGATGGACCGAGACAGCCTCGGCGCGAAATTGCTGCCGGAGCTGCAGCAGATCGCCCAGACGATGGGCGTCGAGGGCGCACAGAAGCTCCGCAAGGCTCCGTTGATCGACGCGATCGTCGCGGCGGGGTCCAGCACCAACGGCGGCGGCGACGCGAAGCCCGCCCGCGCCAAGCGCACGCCGAAGCCCGCTGAGGCTGAGACCATGACCGACGCTGCCGAAACCACGACCGAAACCACGACCGACAACGGCGACCCCGGCGAAGAGCGCCCGGCTCCGCGCGAGCGCACCGACCGCCCCGCGAACGCCGACCGGGGCCAGGACCGCTACAACACAGACCGCGGCAACACAGACCGCGGCAACACAGACCGCGGCAACACAGACCGCGGCAACACAGACCGAGGCAACGCCGACCGCGGCAACGCCGACCGAGGACCGCGAGACGGAGGCAGCAACCAGGACCGCGACGACCGCGATCGCCGCCGCCGACCGTCGCGTGAGGAGCGCCGCCGCCAGCGCGAGGAGCGTCGCGTGCGGGAGGAGGCCGATCGCGTCGAGGAGATCAAGACGGCGCCGACCCGAACCGGGATCCTCGACATCCTGCCCGAGGGGTACGGGTTCCTTCGCACCACCGGGTATCTGCCCGGCCCCGACGATGTCTACGTGTCGCTGTCCCACGTGCGCAAGCACCAGCTGCGTAAGGGCGACACCATCACCGGCAAGATCCGCGAGCCCAAGAACAACGAGAAGTACCCCGCGCTTCTGCTGGTCGAGTCGGTCAACGACATGGATCCCGACTCCGCGTCCAAGCGGCCGCAGTTCGACAAGCTGACCCCGCTGTTCCCCAACGAGCGCTTCCGCCTGGAGAACGGGCCGCTCGCGATCGCCGAGCGGATCGTCGACATGGTGTCGCCGATCGGCAAGGGACAGCGCGGCATGGTCGTCGCGCCGCCCAAGGCGGGCAAGACCACGATCCTGAAGCAGATCGCGAACGGCATCTTGAAGTCGAGCCCCGAGACGCACGTGATCGTGCTGCTCGTCGACGAGCGTCCCGAAGAGGTCACCGACTGGCAGCGCACGGTCACCGCCGCCGAGGTCGTCTACTCGACGTTCGACAAGCCGACCGACCAGCACATCCAGATCACCGAGCTCGTGCTCGAGCGGTCGAAGCGCCTGGCCGAGATGGGCCACGACGTCGCGATCATGCTCGACAACCTGACGCGGCTCACGCGGGCCTACAACCTCGCGATGCCCGCGTCCGGAAAGATCCTTACCGGCGGCATCGACTCCGCCGCCCTCTACCCGCCCCGCCGCTTCTTCGGCGCTGCGCGCAACATCGAGGAGGGCGGGTCGATCACGATCATCGCGAGCGCGCTCGTCGAGACCGGCTCGCGGATGGACGAGGGGATCTTCGAGGAGTTCAAGGGGACGGGCAACATGGAGCTCCGGCTGGACCGGCAGCTCGCAGAGAAGCGCCTGTTCCCCGCGATCAACGTCGACGCCTCGAGCACGCGGAAGGAGGAGCTGCTCCTGCCGCCCGAGGAGCTCGCCCTGGTGATCCGGCTGCGTCGCGTGCTCCACGCATTGGATTCGGGCGCCGCGTTGGAGCTGCTGATCGACAAGCTCCGCGCGACCAAGTCCAACGAGCAGTTCCTGAAGGACATCGCGAAGGCACCGACCGGCAGCTGAGCCGGAATAGGCCGGCGTTGGAACCGGTAGCCTGACCCATCGAGGAGACGACCATGAAGCAAGGCATCCACCCCGATTACCAGATCGCCAATGTGCACTGCTCGTGCGGGAACACCTTCACGACCAGGTCCACGGTGAGCGAGATCCGCGCCGAGCTGTGCTCCAACTGCCACCCCTTCTACACGGGCAAGCAGAAGCTCGTGGACACCGGCGGGCGGGTCGAGCGGTTCCAGCGTCGGTACGCGAAGACCCAGGCAGCGCAGCAGGCTGCCAAGGGCTGATCCCGTGGCTGAGGCCTCCGCGTCGCCGGCGAAGCCGGCGACGCACCTCTACGGCGGGCAAGCCGTCGTCGAGGGCGTGATGATGCGGGGCCAAGATCACTGGGCGGTCGCCGTCCGCGAGCCGGCCGGCGACATCTACGTCGAGTCCCACGACGTCGACTCGATCGCCGCGCGCCAGAAGATCTGGCGCGCGCCGTTCTTCCGGGGGATCCTCGTCCTCGGGCAATCGCTGCGGATCGGCATCCGCGCGCTGATGATCGCGTCGAACCACGCGACCGACGAGGACGAGGAACTGACGTCGACCCAGATCGGCGTCGCGTTGACCATCGCGCTCGTCGCCTTCGTCGCGATCTTCGTCCTCGGCCCGACCACGCTGTTCGTCTGGCTGCAGGATCGCGTCAACGCGCACGGCGTGTTGGTCAACGTCGCCGAGGGCGTGTTCCGGGTAGGGCTGTTCGTCGGGTACCTCTGGGTGCTCGGCCGGACCAAGGACATCCACCGCGTGTTCGAGTACCACGGCGCGGAGCACAAGACGATCGCGGCCTACGAGCACACGGACGAGCTCGTCCCCGAGCACATCGACCACTACCCCAAGGAGCACGTCCGCTGTGGCACGAACTTCCTGATCATCGTGATGATCATCACGGTGTTCGTGTTCTCGCTGTTCGGGACGCCGGGGTTGTTGTGGCGGCTGCTCTCGCGCGTGATCGCGATCCCGATCATCGCGGGCTTGGCCTACGAGGCACTGAGGCTCGGCGCGCGATATCCGGATTCCGTGTGGATGCGCACGTTGATGCGGCCCGGGATCTGGCTGCAGAAGATCACGACCCAGCAGCCCGATGTGTCGCAGATCGAAGTGGCGGTCGCGTCGTTCCGAGAGGTGTTGCGGCGCGAGGCCGATGCGCCGTCACCCGAACGGCCCTCGTGAGCAGGGTCGTTGATTCGTAAGCTCGTGCATCCGATGATGAACATCCGACAGCTGGAGGTTCCCCGCCATGTCTGATCTTGACCTTCCTTTGCTTCCGAGCGCAGACCAGATCCGCCGACGCAAGTTCGCGACGGTGCGCCGCGGATACGACCCCGATCAGGTCGACGACTACTTGAAGCAGGTCGCCGAGCAGGTCGAGGCGCTCGAGACCGATCTTCGCGACGAGCGGCTCACCGCGGCACGGCAGCGGCCGAGCGGCGCGGAGACGCCCGTCGAGCAGCCCGCCGCGATGATGGCGCCCCCGGCCGCCGCGGTGGCGGCCGCAACGGCAGCCGCCCCGGAGACCGAGGAAGCGGCGTACGAGCGGATCAGCAAGCGCTTCGCGTCCGTCCTGAAGTCCGCCGACGAGGAGGCGCAGAAGCTGATCGACCAGGCGCGTGCGGAGGCCACCAAGCTCCTCGACGACGCGCGCGCCGAAGCCGACCGGATCCGCGTCGACGCCCAAGCCAACGCCGAGCAGGCGCGGTCGACGAGCGCTACGGAGCTTGCGAACGCACGCGAGGAAGCGGATCGCGTGCTCGGCGGACTCGAGCAGCGCCGCGAGTCGTTGCTCGGGCAGATGCACGAGATGCAATCGCGTCTGTTGGCCGTCGCCCAGAACCTCGAGATCCCCGACGGCGACGAAGCGCACGGCGCGCACACGTCGGCGCCGGGACAGCAGGCGGCTGCGTCGCCGGCACAGCAACCGACGACGCCATCCGAACCGCAGCCGACCGGAGACCGGCCGCCGGCGAACGCCGACGCAACCGTGGTGCCCGAGGCGGCGCCGGTGAAGGAGCCCGCGCCGGTTCCCGTTGGTCAGGCGGCGACCGAGTCCGAGACGGTCGACCCGCGCTACGAGGACATGTGGGCGTCGACCGAGACCCGTCAGGTCGACATCCCCGATCTGTCGTCACTCGACATCGACTTCGACGACGAGAAGAAGGACTAGCGCGGCCGGACCCCGTCGCCTGCCTGCAACAATCCAGGCATGGCACGGGGGATGGAGGATCGACTCGCCGAGATCGAAGCGCGGTACGCGCAGGTCGAGGCCGAGATGGCCACGCCGGAGGTCGCCAGCGACCCCGACCGTCTGCGCGACTTGGGCAAGGCGTACGCCGAGCTCGGAGAGATCGTCGGTCCGTACCGCGAGCTGAAGGCGGTCCGCGAGCAGGCGGCCGAGGCGCGCGAGCTTGGCGGTGACGCCGCCGACCCGGAGATGGCCGCGTACCTGGCTGAGGAGCTCGAACGACTGGACGGCCGCGCGGCCGAGTTGCAGAGCCGGCTCGAGGCGCTCCTCGTTCCGAAGGACCCCGACGAGGGCAAGGACGTCATCGTCGAGATCCGCGGCGGTGCCGGCGGGCAGGAGGCCGCGCTGTGGGCGGGCGACCTCTACGAGATGTACCGGCGCCTCGCCGAGCGCCGCCGGTGGAAGACAGATGTGATCGCGTCCTCACCGAGCGAGCTCGGCGGCTTCAAGGAGGTCTCGGTCGAGGTCCGGGGCAAGGACGCATACGGCCGGCTCAAGCATGAGGCAGGCGTTCACCGCGTCCAGCGCGTGCCGGTGACCGAGTCCCAGGGCCGGATCCACACGTCGACGGCGACGGTCGCGGTGATGCCCGAGGCCGAGGAGGTCGAGGTCGAGATCAAGCCCGAGGACCTCCAGATCGATGTCTATCACTCGAGCGGCCCGGGCGGGCAGTCGGTGAACACGACCAACTCCGCGGTCCGCATCGTGCACAAGCCGACGGGCATCAAGATCGAGTGCCAGGAGGAGCGGTCGCAGCTCCAGAACAAGGAGAAAGCCATGCGCTACCTCCGCGCACGGCTGCACCAGATCGCGCTCGACGAGGCGCACGAGAAGGAGGCGGCGAAGCGCCGCGCGCAGCTCGGCACCGGCGAGCGTTCGGAGAAGATCCGCACGTACAACTTCCCCGAGGGCCGTGTGACCGATCACCGGATCAAGCACACCTCGCATCAGCTGGACGACGTGCTCGGAGGCGGCGACTCGCTCGACGGCTTCATCGACGAACTCCTCGCCGCGGAGCGCGCCGCGCAGCTCGCCGACGATGAGGATTGATGCGGCCGGCCGAGGTCGCGCGTCGCGGGGCCGACTACCTCCGCCGCCACGGGATCGACGCGCCGCTCGCGACGGCGGAGTCCGAGGCCCTGCTGCAGCGGGTGCTGGGGATCGATCGTGTCGAGCTCTTCACGAGGGACGCGGGCCTCACGACCGCCGAGGCGAAGGCGTACGGTCGGGCGCTGTGCCGGCGGTGCACCGGGACGCCGTTGCAACACCTCACGGGAGAACAAGGGTTCCGGCGGCTGGTGCTCGAGGTTCGACCCGGGGTCTTCGTTCCGCGGCCCGAAACCGAGGTGCTCGTGGATGTGACCCTGCGATCGGTCGCGGCGATCGCGGCGCCGGTCGTGGTCGATCTTTGCACCGGAAGCGGAGCGGCGGCGTTGGCGATCGCGGACGAACATCCCGGCGCGACCGTATACGCGACGGACGTGTCGGACGATGCGGTCGCGCTCGCCCAGGCGAACGCCGAGCGCCTCGGGCTTCCGATCGTCGTCGAACGCGGCGACCTGTTCGCGCCGCTTCCGAAGGAGATCGAAGGACGGCTGGACGTCGTCTGTTCGAACCCGCCGTACGTTTCGCGATCGCGTCGCGGTGCGCTGCCGTCGGAGGTGCTCGCCGACCCCGACGCGGCCGTGTTCGGTGAGCCGGACCTGTACGACCGCATCTTCGAGGGCGCTCGCACGTGGGTGCGGCCCGGCGGCGCCGTCGCCGTCGAGATCGAAGACGACGCCGGCCCGGCGGTCACCGCGGCCGCGATCGCGGCCGGTTTCGCCGATGTCACCGTCGACAAAGATCTGACCGGCCGGGACCGCGTCGTTTCGGGGAGACGACCGTGAGCGACGATCCGGTCGCGCAGGCGATCGCGGTCACGCGACGCGGTGCGCTCATCGTGTTCCCGACGGACACCGTCTACGGCATCGCCGCGGCGCCGGACGACGCCCAGGCGACGACGCGGTTGTTCGACGCGAAGCGGCGGCCCCGCGATCTCACCCTGCCGATCCTCGTCGGCTCGATGGCGGATGCGCGTTCGGTCGGCACGCTCGACGAGCGTGCGGAACGCCTCGCCGCCGCGCTGTGGCCGGGCCCAATCACGCTCGTCGTTCCGCGCACGGCGCGCAGCGCTTCCTGGGAGCTTGGCGGTGACGACGCGTCGGTGGGCCTCCGCATCCCCGCGCACCGCCTCGCTCGAGCGGTCCTGGGCGGAGGACCGCTCGCGACGACGAGCGCCAACCGGTCGGGCGAGCCGCCCGCAACCACGTGCGACGACCTGCACGCGGTCTTCGGCGACGACGTCGCGCTGTATCTCTGCGACGACGCCCCCCTCGCCGGCCGCGCGTCGACGGTGGTCTCGCTCCTGGGTCCGGAGCCTGCGATCCTTCGGGCGGGCGACGTCGACGCCGAGGTCGTTGCGCGGCTATCGGCCGGCTGAGTCCCACTGCTAGACTCCGGGCCCTTCCGATGGCCGCGATCCTCGTCGTATGCAGCGGAAACATCTGTCGCTCCCCGATGGCGGAGGGATTCCTGCGACGCGCGCTCGAGCGGCGACTCGACGTCGCCGCGCCGGCGGTCGGCTCAGCGGGCACGATCGCGATCGACGGAGCGCCCGCGATGCCGGAGTCGATCGAGGCCGCGCGCGAGCGGGGCGTCGACATCCGCTCGCACGCCGCGCGTCTGCTCACACACGAGCTCATCGACGATGCCGACCTGGTCGTCACGATGGCGGCGGAGCACCGGGACGCCGTCCGCCGGCTGGTGTCCGGCGCCGCGCCGCGGACGTTCACGCTGAAGGAGCTCACGCGCGTGCTCGAGGTCACACGCGCGCACGACCCCGACGAACGACTCGACGCGCGCGTCGGCGAGGCCGCGGCGGCCCGGGCCGGCGGCGCGCCCGCAAACCGGTTCGATGAGGACGTTGTCGACCCCCTCGGGATGCCGCTCGACACCTACCGCGCGATCGCGTGGGAGCTCGACGAGTGGATCGACCGGCTCGTCATCGCGCTGTACGGACCGGTTCCGGCACGGGCGGAGGGCGCCTGATGCGGATCGCGATCGGCGCCGACCACGCAGGCTTCCCGCTGAAACAGGACCTCGCGGGGTACCTGCGCGACCAGGGACATGAGGTGCTCGATGTGGGGACCGACTCGACGGCGACGGTCGATTACCCGCAGTTCTGCGCGGCGGCGGCGCGTGCCGTGGTCGCCGGCGAGGCCGACCGCGCGATCGTGCTGGGCGGCTCGGGCCAAGGGGAGCAGATCGCGGCCAACAAGGTGCACGGGATCCGGGCGGCGTTGTGCCACGACCTCTACCTCGCGCGCCTGTCCCGGCAGCACAACGACGCGAACGTGCTCGCGATGGGCGCGCGCGTGATCGCACCGACCTACGCGCGCGAGATCGTGACGACCTGGCTCGCGACGCCGTTCGAGGACGGACGACATGTGCCGCGGATCGAGCAGATCTCGGCGATCGAACGAGAGGAGACGCACCATGCGTGAGTACGCAGCCGACTGGGACGCGCTGAAGAAGACCGACCCCGAGGTGGCGAACGCGGTCGCGGGCGAGCTCAACCGCGAGCGGACCAACCTCCGGTTGATCGCCTCGGAGAACTACGCGAGCCCTGCGGTGCTCGCCGCCGTGGGCTCGACCATGAACAACAAGTACGCCGAGGGCTATCCGGGACGTCGCTATTACGGCGGCTGCGAGTTCGTCGACATCACCGAGCAGCTCGCGATCGATCGCGCGACGGAGCTGTTCGGCGCCGACCACGCCAACGTCCAGCCACACGCGGGCGCCCAAGCCAACATGGCCGTGTTCGGCGCCTTTCTCACACCGGGCGATCAGAGCGAGAAGGTGCTCGGGATGGTGCTCGCGCACGGCGGGCACCTGACGCACGGCTCACCCGTCAACGTTTCGGGGATGTGGTTCAACTTTGTCGGCTATGAGGTGGACCGAGAGACCGAGCAACTCGACATGGACCGCGTACGCGACCTCGCGAAGGAGCACCGGCCCAAGATCATCTTGTCCGGGTACACCGCGTACCCGCGCGAGATCGACTTCAAGGCGTTCCGTGACATCGCCGACGAGGTCGGCGCGCTGCTGTGGGTCGACGCGTCGCACTTCATCGGCCTCGTCGCCGGCGGCGCGTATCCGTCGCCCGTGCCGTACGCCGACGTCGTGACGTTCACGACGCACAAGGCCCTCCGCGGTCCGCGCGGGGCGATGATCCTGTGCAAAGAGGAGCACGCGAAGGCGATCGACAAGGCCGTGTTCCCGATGATGCAGGGTGGTCCGCTCGAGCACTGCATCGCCGGCAAGGCCGTCTGCCTGAAGGAAGCGATGTCCGAGGACTTCAAGGACTACGCGACGCGCGTGGTGCGCGACGCCCGCGCGCTTGCCGCGGCTCTGGAAGACGAAGGCATCCGCATCGTGTCCGGGGGTACGGACTCCCACCTCATGCTTGCCGACGTTCGACCGATGGGGATCGACGGCAAGAAGGCCGAGGCCGTGCTCGACGAGGCGCAGATCGCGGTGAACAAGAATCAGATCCCGTTCGACCCGAACCCGCCGTCCGCACCGTCGGGGTTGCGTCTTGGGACGCCCGCGTGCTCGACCCTTGGCATGGACGAGGCAGAGATGCGAGAGATCGGCAGCATCATCGGCGACGTCGTGCGAACGCCCGACGATGAGGGCGCGAAGGAGAAGGCGCGCGGGCGCGTCGGCGATCTGATGCAGCGGTTCCCGCTCTACGCCTAACGGCGCCTTGCCGCCGCGGGCCGGGCCGGACACACTGCCGGTGACGTGACCTCCTACCTCGCCGTCTTCGCCGTGGCCGCGCTCGTCACGTTCCTGACGACGCCCCTCGTCAAGCGGTTCGTCGTGCGGGTCGGCGCGATCTACAAGCCCAGCGACCGCACGGTTCACAAGGTGCCGCTGCCGACGATGGGCGGGATCGGGATGTACCTCGGGCTCGTTGCGGCCTTGATCGCGTCCCAGGCACTACCGTTCTTCAAGCAGCTGAACCTGGTGAACAACTCGGCGGCGGTGCTGGTGACGTGCACGTTGATGCTCGGGCTCGGGGTGATCGACGACGCCCGCGGGATCCAGCCCCTGACGAAGCTCGTCGCGCAGATCTTCGTCGGCGGCGTGCTCGTGTTGCTCGGGGTCGTCCTTTCCTATTTCTGGCTCCCGGGGTTCGGGCTATTCATCCTTTCCGGGGACCTCCCCGTCATCGCGACGATCATCTGGGTCGTCGCGGTGGCCAACGCCGTGAACCTGGCGGACGGTCTGGACGGCCTCGCCGCAGGGATGGTCGCGATCGCCGCCGGCGTCTATTTCGTCTTCAACGTGCTGAGTCCGGGCCCCCTTGGGATCAGCTCACAGCCGGCGTTGCTCGCCGCCATCACCTGCGGCGTCTGCGTGGGGTTCCTCCCGTGGAACTTCCACCCCGCGAAGATATTCATGGGCGACGCAGGCTCGATGTTGCTCGGGATGCTGCTCGCGATCACCACGATAGAGGGCGTCCATCGCACGATCACCACGCCGAGCGCCGGCGACATCGCGGCCGTTGCCGGCACGATCGCCGTCCCGATCCTGGTGCTCCTGATCCCGTTCCTCGATGTCGCCTATGCGATCGTCCGGCGAACCAGGCGCGGACAGGGGGTGGCGTACGCCGACAAGGAGCACCTCCATCACCATCTGATGGACATCGGTCACGGGCACACCGAGGCGGTGCTCCTGATGTACCTCTGGAGCGCGTTGCTGTCCGGGGCGGCGCTGGCGGTCGGCCGGATCAACGGCCGGCTCGTCGTTGGCTTGATCTTGCTCGGCGTTGCGGCGTTGTTCCTTATGACCGCACTGCCAAGGCTCAACCGACGCAGGACCGGCAACGGCCATCGCAACGGGCACCACCCGGATCGAGCCGACGGCGTCGCCGACGTACCCGCCGCACCGGCTCCTGAACACGGCGACTTTGATGCGCCAGAACGAAACGAATCTGAGGATCTCTGAAGCGTTGCGTCGCGGGCGCAACCACCCGAAGGATCCATGTCGTATAACCGCGCGGACCCACCTTCGACGTTGAAGGGTGTTCAAACCCGTCCGCGACAGGTGATAATCGCCGCCGCCCTGTGGGAACATCCCGCAGGTCGTTGGCTAAGGGGGTAGCTCCGTGACCGAGATCGACGTACGCCTCGAGCGCGTCTCCAAGCTGTTCGGGGATGTCGCCGCGGTGGACGATCTGTCGCTGGACATCGATGAGGGCGAGTTCTTCAGCTTGCTCGGGCCCTCGGGCTGCGGCAAGACCACCACTCTCCGCATGATCGGGGGGTTCGAGGACCCAACGCGCGGGACCGTGTATCTGGGCGGACGCGACGTCACCGACGACCCCCCGTACAAGCGCGACGTCAACACCGTCTTCCAGTCCTACGCGCTCTTCCCGCATCTGAACGTCCATGAGAACGTTGCCTTCGGGTTGCGCCGCAAGAAGGTCTCGAAGGACGACGTCGACCAGCGGGTTAAGGACGCCATGCGGCTGGTCGACCTGATCGGGTTTGAGTCGCGGCGCCCGCCGCAGATGTCCGGCGGTCAGCAACAGCGGGTTGCGCTCGCGCGCGCCCTCGTCAACAGCCCCAAGGTGCTGTTGCTGGACGAGCCGCTCGGCGCCTTGGACCTCAAGCTCCGCAAGAAGATGCAGCTGGAGCTCAAACGCATCCAGCAGGAGGTCGGGATCACGTTCATCTACGTGACCCACGACCAGGAAGAGGCGATGACGATGAGCGACCGGCTCGCCGTCATGCGCCACGGCAAGATGGAGCAGCTCGGCGACCCCGAGTACGTCTACGAGAACCCCGCGACCGAGTTCGTCGCCGGGTTCCTCGGCGCCTCGAACCTCCTCGAGGGCGAGGTCAAGGAAGCCACCGACGGCATGAGCACGGTCCTGTTGACCAACGGCGGCACCGTCATCGTCCCGGGCTCGCGGATCCCCGCGGACGCGGGCCCACGGGTCAAGGTCGGCGTTCGTCCCGAGAAGGTCGAGATCACCCGGGGCACCCGGACGGCCAACGGCGACAACCGGATCGAGGGCACCGTCACCATGCAGACCTACATCGGCGTCAGCTACCAGTACAAGGTGGCGACGCAGGACGGGACCATCATCACGGTGTACGTCCAGAACCTCGGTGCCGAGGAGGCGCCGAGGCAAGGTGAGACGGTCACGCTCACCTGGAAACCCGAGTACACGTTCGCGGTCACACCGCAAGACGACCTTTCCATGGAGGAGGACGACGAATGACCGATGACCCACGGAGCCTGCCGGGCCTTGACGCGGCCCTCGCGCGCGGGCTGACCTCGCGCCGGATGTCGCGCCGCAACATGATCAAGCTCGGCGGTATCTCCGTCGGCACCCTGAGCATGGCCTCGATCCTCGCCGCGTGCTCGGGCGGCTCCGGCGGGTCAAGCGGTGGAACGCAATCCGCCGGGTCGGTCAACTTCGACCCCTCGTCCGCGAGCAACCACGTCAACTTCTCCAACTGGCCCCTCTACATCGACAAGTCCCACGGCGGCTACCCGTCGCTGGACAAGTTCACGAACGAGACCAGCATCTCGGTCACCTACAACGACGAGATCAACGACAACGCCTCGTTCTTCGGCGAGATCCTGCCGCTGCTCCGCGCGGGTCAGGACACCGGCCGCGACATCATCGTGATCACGAACGGCGAGTACCTCGCCGCCTTGATCGCGAACGGCTGGGCGACCGAGCTCGACCCCTCGTTCCGTCCCAACTTCGACAAGAACGCGGCGTCGTGGGCCAAGAGCCCGTTCTACGACGAGGGCAACAAGCACACGATGGCGTGGCAGTCGGGCCTTACCGGCGTCGGCTACAACACCACCCTCGTCAACAAGGCGCCGACCAAGCTCGATGACCTGATGAGCACCGACTTCTTCCCGAGCTCCTCGGTCGGCGTGCTGAAGGCCGACGCGCCTGACCTCGTGATGATCAACCTCGGGATCGACCCGAAGACGTCAGGGCAGGACGAGTGGAACGAGGCTGCCGACTGGCTGACGAAGCTCCGCGACTCCGACACGTTCTACAACGCGTACGACCAGGGCTACATCGACGATTTCAACGCGAAGAACCTGTCCGGCACTATCGCGTGGTCCGGCGACGTCCTCTACTACAAGATCTGGGCGGGCAAGCCCTACGAGTTCATCATGCCCGAGAACGGCGCCCTGCTGTGGATCGACAACATGCTGATCCCAGCGAATTCCAAGAACCCGGCCGGCGCGCTGGAGTTGATGGACTTCTACTACAACCCCGTCAACGCGCAGATGCTGACCGAGTACATCCTCTACATGTCGCCGGTGCCCGCGGTCCAGCAGCTGATCGCGAAGCACGCGACGCAGGAGACGGGGACGTACGCGACGCAGCTTGATGAGACAGCCAAGAACCCGATGCTCTGGCCCGACCAGGAGCTGTTGAACCAGGTGTCGCTCGGCCGGAACCTCACGACGGATGAGGAGTCGAAGGCCTGGCACCAGACGTTCGACCCGATCTGGGAGCAGTAGAGGACGTGGGTCAAGCGCCGGCGGATGTGAAGGGGCACATCCCGCAGGACGTCGAGCTCCCACCGGCGCGCGCCGGGGAGCATGCTCTCGAGCGCCGACGGCGGGTAGCGGCGTATCTGCAGCTACTGCCGGGGTGGGTGTACCTGTTCATCGGGTTCGTCATCCCGCTGGTCCTGATCCTCTATACGTCGCTCACCTCGAGCGGCTTGTTCTCGACGGGCGGGAACGCGACGTTCACGTGGCAGTGGTCCAACTACTCCGACGCCTTCAGCCTGTACGGCAATATCTACATCCGCTCGCTCCTTTATGCGGCGATCGCGACGACGTTGTGTATCGGGCTGGCGTACCCGATGGCCTACTGGATCGCGTTCTACGGAGGCCGGTGGAAGTCGACGCTGTTCATGTTGATCTTGGTTCCGTTCTTCGTATCGTTCGTGATCCGCACGGTGCAGTGGAACTTCATCCTCGGGACCGACGGGTTGGTGTTCGGGCCGCTCAAGAACCTCGGGCTGCTCTCGGAATCGTTCCATGTGCTCCGCACACCGATCGCCGTGATCGCCGGCATCACGTACAACTTCTTGCCCTTCGCGGCGTTGCCGCTGTACGTGGCGCTCGAGCGGATCGATCACCGTCTGGTCGAGGCGGGCAAGGACCTCTACGCGTCGCCGTCTGTCGCGTTCCGCAAGGTCGTGCTGCCGTTGTCGTTCCCCGGCATCTTCGCGGCGATCATCCTGACGTTCGTCCCGGCGACCGGCGACTACGTGAACGCGGTGGTGCTCGGTGGGACCGGCACAACGATGATCGGGCAGATCATCCAGAACCAGTTCCTCGAGGCGCACCAGTACTCGGTGGCCGCCGCCCTCTCGGTGGTTCTGATGGCCGGCATGCTGGTCATCGCCCTGATCTACGCGCGGATCTTGGGCACCGAGGACGAAACGCTGGCGGCAGCATGAGTACGGCGGTCGGTTCGGACGTCGTGGTGATCCCCGATGCGCCGGTGCGGAAGCCTAAGAGGCGCTGGACGCGCTTCATCCTGCCGGTGTTCACCTTGGCGATGATCGTCTACCTCGCCTTCCCTGTATTGGTGATGATCATCTACAGCTTCAACGTGATCCCCGAGACGGGGGAGAGCGAGCGACAGACGACGCAGTTCACATGCTGCACGCTCCTGCATTGGCAGAACGTCTTCAAGGTGCCCGAGTTGAACGCGGCGTTGTTGGAGTCGATCAAGGTCGCCTTTCCGGCGGCGTTCTTCGCGACGATCATCGGCACGTTGGTTGGCCTCGTGCTCGCTCGCTACACCTTCCGCGGCCGCGGGATGACGAACTTCATCATCTTCCTCGCCATCGCCGTGCCTGAGATCGTGCTCGGATCGTCGCTGCTGGCGATGTACGTTCAGCTCGGGGTTAGCAAGCCCCTGGGGTTCTCCGTCCCGCTCGGGTACTGGTCGATCCTGTTGTCGCACATCGCGTTCTCGATCGCGTTCGTGGCGATTACCGTCCGTGCGCGAGCATCGGGCCTCGACCGATCCTTGGAGAACGCCGCTGAAGATCTCTTCGCGAACCCGTGGACCACCTTCTGGCGGGTGACCTTCCCACTGATCCTCCCGGGCATCGTTGCGGGGTTCCTGCTCGCGCTGGTGCTCTCCCTAGACGACTTCGTGATCACGAACTTCGTGAACGGCAGCACGAACACCTTCCCGACGTGGGTGTACGGCGCGACGAAGCTTGGGCTGCCGCCGCAGGTGAACGTCTGGGGCACCGTATTGTTCACCGTGGGCATCGCTGTGGCTGTGCTGCAGGTCGTGAGGACCCGCCGCGAGTCGGTCTCTTCGTAAGGCGGGCGCCGGTACAGTTCCCTACCTCGGTGCCGATACCTGCAGCGGTCGCGCCCGCGGCCTGGTGAACGCTATGACGAGGAAACCTACGTTCGACCCCGGTTGGGCTCGGCCCTTATCGCGCCGGACGTTCCTGCGCGGCACGGGCGCGATGCTCGGTGCGGCCGCCCTCGCGCCGATCCTGGCCGCGTGTGCCGACAAGGCGTCCGGACCGTTCGACGGGTCTGCGAGCGGTCGCGTGGACTTCGCGAACTGGCCGCTGTACATCGACCGCAAGCGCGACAGCGACGGCCAGGTGGTGCGGCCGTCGATGGAGAAGTTCACCCAAGCGACCGGCATCGAGGTGAACTACCGAGAGGTCATCCCCGACGCCGAGATCTTCTACCAGCAGATCCAGCCGTACCTAGCGGCGGGCGAGCCGTGCGGCTGGGACATCGCGGTGATCACCAACGGCATCACGCTCACGAAGATGATGGGGCTGAACCAGCTCATGGCGCTGCCGACCGACATGCGCCCCAACTTCGATCAGTACGCCTCCGATATCGCGAAGGGCCGGACCTACGACCCCGGGAGCCAGTTCTCGATGCCATGGCAGTCGGGCATCACCGGGATCGGATGGAACCCCGACCTGACCGGCGGGCACCCCGTCAGCAGCCTGGAGCAGCTGTTCTCCGGGGATCTTCCCGGCAAGGTAGGGCTGTTCAGCGACAACGTCGACATGCCCAACATCGTGATGCTGGCCGCGGGGATCAACCCTGAGAACTCGAAGGAAGCTGATTGGAAGCACGCTGCCGATTGGCTCCGCAACAAGATCGACCGCGGCTTGCGCGTGACGTTCTTCAAGCAGAACTACATCAACGCGCTGTCGGCCGGCGATGTGGTCGCCTCGATGGCGTGGTCCGGCGACATCTATCAGGAGAACGCCTTGGGCGTCCCGAAGGGGCTGCAGTTCGCGACCCCGACCGACGGTGGGCTGATCTGGACCGACAACATGGTGATCCCCGTCGGGGCGCAGCACCCGGTCGATGCGATCAGGCTCATGGACTTCGTCTACGAACCGCAGATCGCCGCCATGATCACGGAGTGGGTTGCCTACATCACGCCGGTTCCCCAGGCGAAGGACCAGATCCTCGCGCGCGCCAGCACGGCGCACAATCCGTCCACCGCGAAGGCGTTGACGGCGCTCGCGGACAGCCCGCTTGTGTTCCTGACGGCCGAGGCGTCGAAGGAACTCCACTCATACGCGCCGCTCACACCGGAACAGATCCCCGCGTGGACCGACGCGTTCAGTCGCTTCATCGCCTGACGCCCGGCGCGCCGAGACTTTGTGAAACGTTTCACGAAGTCCAAAAACATGCCTTCTGACCTGCGAAAACGAGTTTGACGGTCCAGAAAGCCACCTCCTATACTCTGTCCGCTCATGACGGACAGGCGACCAGATGACGCCTGGTCCGGTCTCGGAACCGGGTGGGCCATCGTCTCGACCTTGATCGCGGGGATGCTCACCCTGGGGCTGATTGGGTGGCTCATCGACACGCTCGTTGGGACCAGCCACGTGTTCTTGGGGATGGGGATCGTGTTGGGAGGGGCAGCAGGCGTGTACACCGTCTACCTCAGGTACGGAAAGGAAGATCGGTGACGGTGGAACCTGAGGGCGAACTGGTCCGCCGGGTTCTTCCGTTCGTCCCCCTGGCCCTGCTCGCGGCGTTCGCCATCGGGTGGATCGCCGGCGGCTCCGGCGTCGCGTGGTCGGCAGCGATCGCGGTCACGATCGTCGCCGTGAACTTCGTCGCGTTCGCACTCTCGATCGCCTGGGCAGCGAAGGTCTCGCCGACGATGCTGGCGATCGTCGCCCTCGGCGGCTACCTGGTGCGCTTGATCATCTTCACGATGGTCCTGGTTGGCCTCAACACCCTCGCGTGGTTCTCGCCGCTCGCGTTCGTCTGCGCGCTGATGCCCGCGGTGATCGCGCTCCTCGTGTACGAGGCCAAGATCTTGTCGGGCCGGCTGCAGGCCGACATGTGGAACTTCGAAGGCGCGGTCCACCCGTGATCGGTCTCGTCGCGAAGGTCTTCGAGCCGCCGAGCACGAAGGACTTCGTCTACGGGTGCTGGGGCGGCGCCTTCAAGCTCCTCGGCTTCGACACCTGCTTCAACTTCATCATCATGCTGCTCGTCCTGACGACGATCATCGTGTTGGCGTTGTTCTTCTTCGGGCTCCGAAAGCCCAAGGTCGTGCCGGGCAAGCTGCAACTGATCGCCGAGCTCGGCGTCGATTTCGTGCGGGAGAACATCGCGACGCCGATGCTCGGCGCGGAGGCGGCGAAGTTCATGCCGCTGCTGACCACGTTCTTCTTCTTCATCCTGATCGCGAACCTGTTCGAGGTGCTGCCCGGGTTCAGCCTGGCGCCGAGCAGCCGGCTCGCGTTCCCGTTCGTCCTCGCGATGGTGTCGTGGGTCACCTACAACGGGGTGGGGATCAAGAAACACGGGTTCTTCGGGTACCTGCGGCATACCTGCATCATCCCGGCGGCGCCGTGGTGGCTGCGGTACACGCTGCTCCTCGTGATCGAGTTCGTCTCGAACATCATCGTGCGGCCGATCACGTTGACCGTGCGTCTGTGGGCCAACTTCTTGGCCGGGCACTTCCTGTTGGCGATCTTCTTCCTGGGCACGCTGTTCTTCCTCGAGTCGGGACCAAAGACGTGGATCCTGGCGCCCGTTTCGTATGTCTTCGGCACCGGGCTCGTCGTGTTCGAGATCTTCGTTGCCGCACTGCAAGCGTTCATCTTCGCGATCCTCAGCGCCTCCTACATCGGGCAGGCGATGGCGGAAGAGCACTAATCAAGGAGGCACTGGATGTTGCATCTCGTCGCGCAAGCCGTTGATGTCGGAACCGGTCTGAAGACCATCGGCAAGGGGCTCATCATCGGTCTCGCCGCGATCGGCCCCGGCATCGGCCTGGGGATCTTGATCGGCAAGTCGGTCGAGGCGATGGCTCGTCAGCCCGAATACGCCGGTCAGGTTCGTACCACGATGTTCATCGGCATCGGGCTGATCGAGGCACTCGCCCTGTTCGGCATCGCGTTCTCGTTCATCATCTAGGGAGGGTCGCTCGTGTTCATCACTCGCCTTGCGGTCCTCGCGCAGGAAGCCGCTCCGACCAGCGAGAAGGCCGACCTGTACCCCAAAGCGGCGGAGCTGATCACCGCCGCGATCGCGTTCTTCATCCTGCTCTTCTTCTTCTGGAAGTGGGTGCTGCCGCGGATCAGCACGCTGCTCGAGGAGCGGCGCCAGCAGATCCAAGGGCAGCTCGAGAGCGCCGAGGACACCCGCCGGCAGGCGGAGCAGGAGCTCGCCGACTACCGGTCGCAGCTCGCGAACGCTCGCGACGAGGGCAACCGGATCATCGAGGAGGCCCGCGTCACCGCCGAGCAGCTGCGGCGCGACATCCAAGCCAACGCCGAGCAAGAGGCGCAGAACACCGTTGCGCGCGCCCAGGAGGAGATCCGCGCCGAGCGTGACCGCGTCTTCAACGAGCTGCGGACGCAGGTCGGCGAGATCGCCGTCGAGCTCGCGGGTCGCGTCGTCGGCCAGTCGCTCGACCAGCAGGCGCACGAGAAGTTGATCGACGACTACATCGCTCAGGTCGCCGCCGGCGAGCAGGGCACGAACTAGGGAACCGGGAGCTGATGGAACTGCTGGACCGTATCTTCGGCAAGGGCGACAAGGCCGGCGCGTACGCGACCGCGCTGGTCGCCGTGGCCGAGGCCGAGGGCGACCTCGGGAAGGTCGAGGACGAGCTCTTCACCTTCGCGAAGGCCGCAGAACAGAACCCGGAGCTCCGCCAGGCGCTCACCGACGAGACGCTTCCGGTCGACAACCGGCAGGCGCTCGTCCGCGACATCCTCGGGCCGCGCGCGAACAAGACCACCGTCACGCTCATCTCGTTCCTGATCGAGTCGGGCCGCGCCCGCGACCTGTCGAAGATCGCCGACGCGTTCGTGCGGCTCGCGGCGAGCACCCGCGAGCACGCCGTCGCCGAGATCCGGACCGCGGTGCCTCTTTCCGACAAGCAGCGCGAGCGCCTGCAGCAGGCGCTGTCGAAGGCGACCGGCCGTACCGTCGAGGCCAAGGTCGTCGTGGACCCAACCGTGATCGGCGGCGTCATCGCGCGCGTCGACGACCTCGTCTTCGACGGCTCGGTTTCGAGCCGGCTCGAGGACGCCAAACTCGCACTTGGGAGCTGACCCCATGGCATCGGACCTGATCGATCCCCAGACCATCGCCGCCGCCCTTCGCAAGAACGTGGAGAGCTGGAACCCCTCCGTCGACCGCGAGGAGGTCGGCCGCGTCATCGAGACAGGTGACGGCATCGCCCGCGTGGCGGGGCTCCCGCGCACGATGGCCAACGAGCTGCTCGAGTTCCCGGGCGGGTTGCTCGGCGTCGCGTTCAACCTGGACGAGACCGAGATCGGCTGCATCATCTTCGGCGAGGCGGCGACGATCGAGGAGGGTGACCCGGTCAAGCAGACCGGCCGCATCCTTTCCGTGCCGGTCGGCGACGGCTTCCTCGGCCGGGTGGTCGACGCGCTCGGCCGTCCGATCGACGACAAGGGCGCGATCACGGCGGAGGCCGAGCGTCCGCTCGAGCTGCAGGCGCCCAATGTGGTGTCGCGCCAGCCGGTGAAGGAGCCGCTCTACACCGGCATCACGGCGATCGACGCGATGACCGCGATCGGCCGCGGCCAGCGCCAGCTGATCATCGGCGACCGGCAGACCGGAAAGACCGCGGTCGCGCTGGACACGATCATCAACCAGAAGCAGTACTGGGGCACCGACCAGGCGGTCCGCTGCGTGTACGTCGCGATCGGCCAGAAGGACTCGACCGTGGCCGAGGTCGTGGAGTCGCTCCGTGAGAACGGCGCGCTCGAGTACACGGTCGTGGTGAGCGCCGGTGCGGCGAACCCGGCGCCGTTCCAGTACGTCGCGCCGTACGCCGGCGCGGCGATCGGCGCGCACTGGATGGACGGCGGCAAGCACGTCCTGATCGTGTACGACGACCTGTCCAAGCAGGCGGTCGCCTACCGCGAGATCTCGCTCCTGCTCCGCCGTCCGCCGGGCCGCGAGGCGTACCCCGGCGACGTCTTCTACCTCCACTCCCGGCTGCTCGAGCGTGCGGCGAAGCTGTCCGACGAGCTCGGCGGCGGCTCGATGACCGCATTGCCGATCATCGAGACCAAGGGCGGCGATGTCTCGGCGTACATCCCGACCAACGTCATCTCGATCACCGACGGCCAGATCTTCTTGGAGTCGGAGCTGTTCTTCTCCGGGGTGCGACCCGCGATCAACGTCGGCGTCTCGGTGAGCCGTGTGGGCGGATCCGCCCAGATCAAGGCGATGAAGAAGGTCGCCGGCCGTCTGCGCCTGGACCTCGCGCAGTTCCGCGCGCTCGAGGCGTTCGCGCAGTTCGGCTCCGAGCTCGACCGCGCCTCACAGTTGCAACTCGCCCGTGGCGCGCGCGTCGTCGAGGTGCTGAAACAGCCGCAGTACGACCCGCAGCCGGTCGAGCGCGAGGTCGTGCAGGTCTACGCGGTCACCGGCGGGTATATGGACCAGTTCCCGGTCGAGGACGCGAAGCGTTTCGCGACGGAGTTCTGCGAATACCTCGACGCGCGACACCCGGACATCTTCTCGGCGATCCGCTCGACGGGTGACCTGTCCGACGAGCACGAGGCGACCCTCAAGGAGGCGCTCGGCGCGTTCCAGGAGAGCTTCCAGCCCACCCAAGCCGGCCCGGGCTCCGAGGCCGGCCTCGGAGGCGGCACGGCGCCGGACGACGTGAAGCCGGACGTCGGTTGGGACCGGATGTCGTCGGTCGACGAGGACGACACCGGGGACGACGCCCCGGCGTAGCGATGGGCGCCCAGCTCCGCGTCGTCCGTCGACGGATCCGCTCGGTCCAGTCGACCAAGAAGATCACCCGGGCGATGGAGCTGATCGCGTCGTCTCGCATCGTGAAGGCTCAGCAGCGGGTCGAGCAGTCGCGCCCGTATGCGGAGCAGCTCACCAAGGCGATGGAGGACCTTGCGGCGAACGCGGCGTCGATGCAGCACGATCTGCTCGCTGACCGGCCCGAGCCGCGACGTGTCGGCGTGCTCGCGTTGACGTCGGACCGAGGGCTCGCCGGCGCGTACAGCACCAACGTGCTGAAGGAAGCCGAGCGTGTGATCCGCGAGGTCCGCGCACGCGGGCTCGAGCCCGTGCTCTACGTCGTCGGCAAGAAGGGCGTCGGGTACTTCCGGTTCCGCGGCGTCGCGATCGAGCAGGGCTGGCAGGGCTTCAGCGAAGTACCGGTCTACGAGAAGGCCGAGGAGATCGGCCGCACGTTGATCCGGGCCTTCGCGGAGGAGCGGATCGACGAGCTCTGGTGCGCCTACACGGACTTCCGCTCGGCGTTCACGCAGCGCGCGACCCACAAACGGTTCCTGCCGATCGCGCCGGACGAGGTCACCGGCAAAGGTGACGCCGTGGTGGCGCCGGAGTACCTCTTCGAGCCGGAGCCAGAGCAGATCCTCGACCACCTGTTGCCGCAGTACCTGATCACGAAGATCTGGGCGGCGCTGCTGGAGTCGGCGGCGTCGGAGAACGCGGCGCGGCGGCGGGCGATGAAGGCCGCGACCGACAACGCGGATGAACTGTTGAAGGTGCTGACGCGCCAGGCGAACCGCGCGCGTCAGGATGAGATCACGACCGAGATCATGGAGATCGTGGGTGGCGCCGAGGCGTTGGCGTCCGCCTCCGGGGATTGACGCGAAGGGATCGAACGATGGCTGAGCAGAACGGACACGCGGACGGGCGCGTCGTACGGGTGATCGGGCCGGTGGTGGACGTCGAGTTCCCACCGAGCCAGCTGCCCGAGATCAACAACGCGCTGACGGTCGACGTCACGATGGGCGGCGAGACCACCACGATCACGTGCGAGGTCGCGCAGCACATCGGCGATTCGTCGATCCGAGCGATCGCGCTGAAGCCGACCGACGGCCTCGTGCGCGGCGCCGCGGTGCACAACACGGGTGCGCCGATCACCGTGCCGGTCGGCGAGGGGGTGCTCGGCCACGTCTACAACGTGCTGGGTGAGCCGCTCGACACCGAGGCCTCGGCGATCCACGCCTCCGACCGGTGGGCGATCCACCGTGAGGCGCCGGCGTTCGCCGACCTCGAGCCCAAGAAGGTCATGCTCGAGACGGGCATCAAGGTGATCGACCTCCTCGAGCCGTACGTGCAGGGCGGCAAGATCGGGATGTTCGGCGGCGCGGGCGTCGGCAAGACCGTGATCATCCAGGAGATGATCCGCCGCCAGGCGCAGCAGCACGGCGGCGTGTCGGTGTTCGCCGGCGTGGGGGAGCGGACCCGCGAGGGCAACGACCTGTTCATCGAGATGACCGAGTCCGGCGTCATCGCGAACACCGCGCTCGTGTTCGGCCAGATGGACGAGCCGCCGGGCGTCCGCCTCCGTGTCGCGCTGAGCGCCCTGACGATGGCCGAGTACTTCCGAGACGTCGACCACAAGGACGTGCTCCTGTTCGTCGACAACATCTTCCGGTTCACCCAGGCTGGGTCCGAAGTGTCGACGCTGCTCGGGCGGATGCCGTCGTCGGTCGGCTACCAGCCGAACCTCGCGAGCGAGATGGGCGACCTGCAGGAGCGGATCACGTCGGCGGGCGGCCGGTCGATCACCTCGCTGCAGGCGATCTACGTGCCCGCCGACGACCTGACCGACCCGGCGCCGCACGCCGCGTTCGCGCACCTGGACGCGACGACGGTGCTGTCGCGTGACATCGCGTCGCTCGGGATCTACCCGGCGGTCGACCCGCTCGACTCGACGTCGCGCATCCTGGACCCCCGGTACGTCGGGGAGGAGCACTACGCGACCGCCCGCCGTGTGCAGGAGATCCTCCAGCGGTACAAGGACCTGCAGGACATCATCGCGATCCTCGGCATGGACGAACTCGCCGAAGAGGACAAGGTGATCGTCTCGCGCGCCCGCAAGATCCAGCGGTTCCTGTCGCAGCCCTTCTTCGTGGCCGAGCAGTTCACCGGCCTGCCGGGCAAGTACACGCCGGTCGACGAGACGATCGCCTCGTTCAAGGCGCTCTGCGAGGGCGAGTACGACGACCTGCCCGAGCAGGCGTTCTTCCTCGTCGGCGGGATCGAGGAAGCGGTCGAGCAGGCCAAGCAGATGGAGGCGGCCGCGTAGTGGCGCTCACGAAGCCGGAGGCGGTAGCGCACAGATGACCGTTGAGGTCCACATCGTCACGCCGGTTCGCGAGGTCTGGACTGGCGACGTCCAGGAGCTGATCGCGCGCGGTGTCGACGGCGAGGTGGGCATCCTCGGCGGGCACGCGCCGCTCCTGGTCCAGCTCGCGATCGGTCCGCTGCGCATGCTGACCGACGGCGCGCCCGAGACGCGGGCCGTGATCGATGGGGGGTTCCTTCACGTATCGACGCACGAAGGGGTGACGCGCGCCGACGTGCTGGCCGCGTACGCCGAGCTCGAACAGGAGATCGACGTCGAGGCGGCCCGCGCGCGCTTGGCGGATCTCGAAGGTCGCTCGATCGAGGACGACGACGAGGTCGCGAAGGGCGAGATCGCGAAGGCCGCCGCCCGGATCAAGCTCGCCGGCTGACCCGTCCGGCGTCGGTCCCCGGGTACCATCGTCCGATGGATCGCTTCCTCGTGTCCGGGGGCGCCCGCCTGGATGGCACGGTCCACGTCTCGGGCGCGAAGAACTCTGCCCTCAAGCTGATGGCCGCGTCGATCCTGGCGCCCGGTCGCAGCGTCGTCACCAACGTGCCCCGCATCCGCGACTGCGACGTGATGGCCGAGATGCTCCAGCACATCGGCGTGTCGGTGCAGCTCGAGGGCGGCGTCGCGGAGCTCGACGCGACCTCCGTCACCGCGTTCGAGGCGCCGCACGAGTTGGCTCGGCAGGTTCGCGCCTCGATCGTGGTGCTCGGGCCGCTGCTCGCGCGGTGCGGGCAGGCGCGTGTCGCGCTGCCGGGTGGGGACGACATCGGCGCGCGCCCCGTCAACCTGCACGTGCGCGGCCTCGAACGGATGGGCGCGACGTTCCGCTCGGAGCACGGATACCTCGTTGCCGAGGCGCCGGCGCTCCGGGGCGCCTCGATCACGCTCGACTATCCGAGCGTCACGGCGACGGAGAACCTGTTGCTCGCGTCGGTGCTCGCGCGCGGCACGACGGTGATCGACAACGCGGCGCGCGAACCCGAGATCGCCGATCTTGCGCTGTTCCTCACCACGATGGGTGCGCAGGTCGACGGCGCCGGCTCCAGCACGATCGAGGTGCAGGGCGTCGACGAGCTCCACGGCGCCGAGCACACCGCGGTTCCCGACCGCATCGAGGTGGGGACGTGGGCCGCCGCCGCCGTTGCGACGCTCGGGGACATCACCATCGACAACGCGCGCCCAGAACATCTCGAGCTCTTGCTCGCGAAGCTCGCCGACGCCGGCGCGCAGATCGAGGTGGGTGACGCCGGGCTTCGCGTGCGTCAGGTCACACGACAGCAGGCGATGGACCTCGTCACGCTGCCGTATCCGGGGGTCGCGACCGACTTCCAGCCGATCTTGCTCGCGATGCTCGCCGTCGCCGACGGGACGAGCATCGTCACCGAGAACGTGTTCGAGGGCCGGTTCTTGTATGTGGGGGAGCTGCAGCGCATGGGCGCGGACATCCGCACGCAGGGACACCACGCCGTGATCCGCGGGGTGCCCCAGCTCTCGGCCGCGCCGGTGCGTGCACTCGACATCCGAGCCGGCATGGCGTTGGTGATCGCGGCCCTCTGTGCAGACGGTAGGACCGAGATCAGCGACGTGCATCACATCGATCGCGGCTACGAGGACCTCGAGGGGAAGGTGCGCGCGCTCGGCGCGGACGTGCGACGCGAGGGCGACGCTGTGGTCGTGCCCGACGCAGCGGGGACCCGGTGATCCCCGAACCCCCGGGCGTCCCCGACCGCCCGTTCCCACCGCCGCCCGAGGGACTGCCGGCTCGGCCGGACCCCGTGGCCGAACCAGGGCCGAAGGGCCTCGCCGCGGTCGACTGGTCGATCTGGGAAGCGCTCCTGATGGGCTTCGTCACCAACATCCTGCTCGCCCAGCTCGTCGTCGGCCTGATCGCGTTCTCCGTCCTCGGGATCACGAGCAGCGACGATCCCGCGGCCGTGTATGTCGGCGTGATCTCCGATCTTGCGTGGCTCGGCTTCCTCGTGCTGTGGCTCCAGATGCGCCACCCCGGATGGCGCGAACGCCTCGGGATCCCGATGCGGTTGACCGGGATCCGCGACGCGGTCTACGGCTGGATCGCAGGCCTGATCCTGTACCCGGCGATCGCCTTCGCCGTGGCGATCCCGCTGACGATCCTGTTCAGCACGCTGTCGGGCCATCAGGCAACGACGCCTGATCAGCTGCCCCAGAACCTCGGGACGGGCCCCGCCATCGCGTCGGTCATCCTGGCAGTCTTCGTGGCCCCGGTGGTCGAGGAGCTGTTCTTCCGAGGCGTGCTGTTCCGCTCCATCCGCGACCGGCACGGGTTCTGGATCGGCGCCGTTGGGTCGGGCCTCGTGTTCGGCGCGGCGCACTACGTGCCCGCGGCGTGGCAGGACACCGTCCTGCTGCAGACCGTGATGGTGTTCACGGGCATCGCGCTCGCGTGGATCTACGAGCGTCGTGGCACGCTCGTGGCCGATATCGCCGCCCATATGGCCTTCAACGCCGTCGGCATCGTGTTGATCCTCGCGGTGCACTGAGGGCCCGTTCCGTATCCTGGGGCGCGACCCGGGGAGGTGGGCGCGATGGCGATGTTCGCGGGCCAAGAATGGTTCGAGGCGTTCGGCCGCGAGATCGAGGGATCCGAGACGTACCGCGAGGCCGCGGCGGACTGGGAGGGCGACATCGCGTTCCGCGTCGTCGCCGAGCCAGACCGCAACGTTCCCGAGGACCTCTGGGGCTATCTCGACCTGTGGCACGGGCGATGCCGGCGCGCGGCGGCCATCGAACCGGCAGAGGCCGCCGGCGCCGCGTACACGCTGACCGCGCCGTACTCCCGCTGGAAGGACGTGGTGGAGGGCGAACTCGACCCGATCAAAGGCATGATGCAGGGCAAGCTGCGCGTGCGCGGCGACCTCCCGATGATCGTGCGCTACGTCAAGGCGGCGAACGAGCTCGTCCGGCTGACCGGTCGCGTCGACACGGACTTCCCGGACGAGGCCTGAGCGTGCGGGCGGTCGTCTTCCGAGGGGAGGGCGTGGTCGAGGCCGCCGACGTGCCCGAGCCCTCGCTCCAAGACGCGCGCGACGCGATCGTCCGCGTCGGTCTCGCCGGCATCTGCGGAACCGATCTGCACGTCGTGCACGGCGACATCCCGATGGAACCCGGCTCGATCCTCGGCCATGAGGCCGCGGGCGTGGTCGAGTCGGCCGGCTCCGCGGTGCGAGGCGTCTCGGTGGGGGACCGCGTCGTCGCCTCGTTCCAGATCGCGTGTGGGGAGTGCTGGTTCTGCCGAACGGGCCAGAACGGATTGTGCGAGCAGCACCGGATGCTCGGCGGGGGTCCGTTCGGCGGCGATCTGCACGGTGCCCAGGCGGGGTACGTGCGCGTGCCGATCGCCGACGTGAACCTCCTGCGGATCCCCGACGGGGTGCCCGACGAGGCGGCGATGTTCGTCGGCGACGTGCTGACGACCGGCGTCCACGCCTCGTCGCTCGCGAGTCCCGGCGACGACGACGTCGTCGCCGTGCTCGGCGCAGGGCCGGTGGGCGCCTGCGTCGCGCGTGCGCTCCTCGCCGACGGCGCACGCCATGTCGTGGTGCTCGATCGCGACGCCGCGCGGCTCGAGCCGATCGCCGCGCTCGGCGTGACGACGATCGACGTGCGCGCAACGAACCCGGAGATGGCGCTCGCGCGGATGACCGACGGGCGCGGCGCCGACGTCGTGATCGACGCCGTCGGCGCGACGGAGGCGTACGGGTCTGCGCTCGAGATCGTCCGGCGCGGCGGCCGGGTCGTGATCGTCGGCGTGTACACGAGCCAGCGAGTCGAGCTGCAACTCGGCGTCGCGTGGATCCGCGGGATCACCCTGGCGTTCTCCGGCGAGACCCCGGTCCAATCGCTCTGGGGACCGACGATGGAACGCGTTGCCGCGGGAGCGCTCGACCCGACGCCGCTGATCAGCCATCGGCTCCCCATCTCGGCCGCGGTCGAGGGCTACGACTTGTTCGAGCGGCGCGTCGCGACCAAGGTGGTGCTCGACCCGTGGCCATGAGCGACGACGTACCCGACTCGGGGATGGCGTTCCGCGACCTCGTCCAAGGGCTGGTCGACGCGAACCTCGAGCGCGAGCCTGGGCGTGCCCTGCGTGTGACGAAGCGCGAGGCCGCCTCCCTGGTCGCGACCGACGCGGACGTTGCCGTCACGATCCAGATGCTGCCGGGAGCGCGTCGAGCGCCAGGAACCGTGCTGGTGCATGACGGCCGTGATCCATGGGCCGAGATCGTCGTGCGCGCCGAAAGCATCGGATTGCTCGAGCTCGCCGCGACGCCGCTGCGCTTCGACCTTCCCGACGTGATGACGTCGGATGGCCGCGACGTCGTCCGGAAGTTGCTGCGTGGTCGGATCAGAGTGCACGGGATGCTTCGGCATCTCGGCACCGTCCGGCGCCTTTCGATGCTCCTGTCGGCCCGATGATGATGGCCTCGTCGCCCGACACGCCTGAGTCACCGAGGAGCGAGCGCCGGTGGCTTCCCGTCGTGATCGTGGCGGTGCTGCTCGTCGTGGTGGCCGGGGGTGCTCGATCCGTCGCCGACGCGACGGCGACCAACGCGGGACCGGTGACGATGGGCTCGGTCCGGGTCCAACCGCCCGAAGGCTGGCAGGTCGAGGGCTCGGCTAGCCCAACGTCGGTCCGACTCCACAAGGGGCCCGTCGTTCTCGACATCTCCGTCGGGCAACCTGTGGCGGGCGGCCCCTTGCTCCTCGCCGCGCTCTACCGAGAACAACAGCTCGCGACCGCGTTCGAACATCTCCTCCCGGGCGCGCCGGAGGCGTTCGCACTCACCAGCGGGGTTCCGGCAGCTCGGTTCTACTACCTGGCCGGAACGGCGGACGGCGTCATCTTGGACGGCTTCGTCGTCGCGGTCGACGCGCCGGACGCGTCGGTCGTCTTCGACGTCCGCGCGCCGTCGACCGGTGAGCTCACCGATGTCCTGGAGGATCTCCGGACGATGGTGGAGGGGGCGAGCCTCTGATGGCGCCGGACCGTCGAGCGCTGCACCACCGCTCGATCTTCCAGTTCCACCAACCTGCATTCTGGGTCTTCGCCGCCTTCCTGCTGTACGGCGTGGTTCGGATGGTGGCGGGCCTCGGCCAGCTCGCGTCGGTGTCTCGGTCGGGATGGGCGTTGTCATGGCTGTTGCTGCTGATGTACGCGGCGCCGCTCGTCTTGCTGATCTACTACCTCGACCTGTACGAGCGCGAGCCCGTGTCGGTCGCGATCGCCGCGTTCCTGTGGGGTGCGTTCGCCGCCACGGCGCTCGCGTTGGACGCCGGCGGGTGGGACGTCGTGCTCGCGAACCTCACGACGCCCGGCTTCGCGCTGCGGTGGGGGCCGACGCTCACCGCACCGGTGATCGAGGAGTTCCTCAAGGGAGCCGGGCTTGTGTTGCTGTACCTGATCGTGCGCGACGAGGTCGACGACATGATGGACGGCTTCGTGTACGGCGCCCTCTGCGGGCTCGGGTTCGCGGTGGTCGAAGACGTCGTGTACTTCATGGCCGGCTTCGGTGGAACGCCGTCCGGGGTGCTCGAGGGCTTCTACGTCCGCGTCGTCTCCAGCGGCCTGTACGGGCACGTCCTGTACACGGGGCTCGTCGGGATGGCGATCGGGCTGCTCGTGACCCGGCGCGATCCGACGCCGATGCGCGAGCGGCTCCCGGTCGCGGCCGGCATCGTCGTGCTCGCGGTGCTCGGCCACGCGCTGTGGAACGCGCCGGTCCTCGCGCTCGCACCGAGTCCGCCGGTGCGGGGCGCCGCATGGCTGCTGTATCCGCTCGACCTGGCGATCAAGGGTTTGCCGCTGCTCCTGTTCGTCATCGTCGCGCTCCGGCTCGCGCGCGACCGCGAGCGTCGATGGCTGGATGGCGCCCTCGCGGCGGAGGTCGGGCTCGGCGGCGTCACGGCCGGCGAACTGGTGGTGCTGCGCGCGCCCGTCCGGCGCCGGGCCGCGGTCCGCGCGATGCGCGCGCGTGCAGGCGACGCCGCCGGGCGGTTGCTCGGTCGGCTCCAACGCGAACAGGTCGACCTAGCCATGGTCGCGTCGCGCGTGACCGCATCGGACGCGCCGGAGTTGGTCGCACAGCGGCAGTACTGCGTCTCGCTTCGAGCGGCACTCGACGCGATGCCCGGGGCCGCCGCGGCCGCGCAGCGCGGTGGGTAGGCTCACCGGCCAGATGGGGGTCGATCAGGTCGTCGCCGGGGTGCTCGCGCGCGAGCCGCGCGCGATCGCGCGCGCCATCTCGCTGGTGGAAGACGGTGACGACGGCCTGCCCGCGCTGTCCGCCGGCGTGTTCGCGCATACCGGCGGCGCCGCGACGGTAGGCCTGACGGGCGCGCCGGGCGTCGGCAAGTCGACGATCGCCACCGCGCTGGTGCGCACGGCGCGTGCGCACGGCCGGCGGGTCGCCGTCCTCGCGATCGATCCAACGTCCCCGTACACCGGCGGCGCGCTGCTCGGGGATCGTGTTCGGATGCAGGAGCACGCGACCGATCCCGACGTCTTCATCCGGTCCATGGCGACCCGCGGGCACCTCGGCGGCATGGCGCTCGCGGCGCCCGAGGCCGTCCGGATCCTCGACGCCGCCGGGTTCGACCTCGTCATCGTGGAAACGGTCGGCGTCGGGCAGGCCGAGATCGACGTCGCGGCCGCGACCGACACGACGCTCGTGGTCCTTGCGCCTGGGCTCGGCGACGCCATCCAGATGGCGAAGGCGGGCATCCTGGAGGTCGCCGATCTATTCCTGGTGAACAAGGCGGACCGCGACGGCGCCGCCGAGGTTCAGCGGGAGCTCAAGCAGATGCTGCATCTGGGCGCCGCCCGTCCGTGGGACCCACCGGTGCTCGCCACCGCTGCCGCCGACGGGACGGGGATCGACGAGCTCTGGGGCGACATCGAGCGACATCGAGCATGGCTCGAGTCATCCGGCACGCTCGCCGCGGATCGTGAAGCGGCCGTCGTGCACGAGGTGCGCGCGCTCGCGGGTGAACGCCTGGCGGCGTCCGTCGAGGCACAACTCGCAGCCGACGACGGGCTGCGCGCCAAGCTTCGCGACCGCGCGCTCGACCCCTACGCCGCGGCGCACGAACTGATCCGTCGCGTCGCGCCCGGGTAGCCTGGGTCGCGGGAGGCGCGGATGGCGGAAACGGACAGGCGGACACACACGACACGCTCGGGGATCCCGGTCGACGCCGTGTACGAGCCGCAAGACCGCGACCCGCAGCCGCCGCCCGGATCTTTCCCGTTCACCCGCGGCCCGTACGAGTCCATGTACCGGGGGCGGCTGTGGACCATGCGGCAGTTCGCGGGCTACGGCACGCCGGCGGAGACCAACGAGCGCTTCCGATTGCTTCTGGAGCGGGGCCAGACGGGCCTCTCGGTCGCGTTCGACATGCCGACCCTGATGGGTCTCGACCCCGACGACCCGCGGAGCGTCGGCGAGGTCGGCCGCTGCGGCGTCGCCGTCGCCGACCTCGAGGACACCGACACGTTGTTCGCCGGCATCCCGCTGGACGAGGTGACGGTGTCGATGACGATCAACGGTCCCGCGGCGTGGATCTTCGCGTGCTACCTGGCCGCCGCCGAGCGCCAAGGCGTCGCACGCAAGGACCTCGGCGGCACGCTGCAGACCGACATCTTCAAGGAGTACACGGCCCAGAAGGAGTGGCTCTTCCCGCCGCGTCCGCATCTCCGGCTTATCGGCGACCTGATGGCGTTCTGCGCCGCCGAGACGCCTCGGTACCACCCGATCAGCGTCTCGGGCTATCACATCCGCGAGGCCGGCTCGACCGCGGTGCAGGAGCTCGCCTTTACCCTGGCGGACGGGTTCGCCTACGTCGAGCTCGGGCAAGAACGCGGGCTCGACGTCGACGTGTTCGCGCCGCGGCTGTCGTTCTTCTTCGACGCGCACATCGATCTGTTCGAAGAGGTCGCGAAGTTCCGCGCGGCGCGACGGGTCTGGGGGCGCTGGCTTCGTGATCGCTACGGTGCGACGACGCCAGAGGCGCAGCGCCTCCGGTTCCACACCCAGACCGCTGGCGTCTCGCTGACCGCACAACAGCCGATGAACAACGTCGTCCGGACCGCCGTCGAGGCGCTCGCCGCCGTCCTGGGCGGCACGCAGTCGCTCCACACGAACGCGCTCGACGAGGTCCTCGCCCTTCCCACGGAGGAAGCCGCGACACTTGCCCTCCGCACGCAGCAGGTGCTCGCGTTCGAGACCGGTGTGCCGGCGGTCGCCGACCCGCTCGGTGGCTCGTACTTCGTCGAGGCGCTGACCGATGAGACGGAGCGCCAGGCCGAAGCCCTGTTCGCCGAGATCGATGCGATGGGGGACGGCTCGATGCTGGAGGGCGTCCTCCGTGGCGTGGAGTCGGGCTGGTTCACCCAGCGGATCGCAGAGGCGTCGTTCGACGAGCAACGCCGGATGGAGGCGGGGGAGTTAGTCCAGGTGGGCGTCAACGCCTTCGAGGAGCTGGGCGACGACGCCCTCGAGATCTTGGAGATCACGATGGAGACCGAGGCCGCCCAGGTCGCGGCCGTCGAACGGATGCGTGCGGGCCGCGACGCGCGCGCGTCGACAGGGGCGCTCGACGCACTGGCGGCGGCCGCGGCCACGGACGCCAACCTGATCGAGCCGCTGGTCGAGTGCGCCCGAGCCGGATGCACCGGAGGCGAGGTCACGGTGGCCCTGCAGGGCGTCTTCGGCACCTGGCGCGAGACCGCGGCCTTCTAACGAGCGTGCTATCGCAATAGCTTGCAGTTGCCGTATATGGCAGCGCCTGATTGGATAACAGCATGCACGTCTTGGCGCAGGGAGGGGAGGCGTTCGGCCTCGGCGTTCTCGTCTCGGCGTTCCTCTTCGGGTTCCGGCATGGGATCGACTGGGATCACATCGCGGCGATCACGGACATCACGAGCTCACAGGAGAACCACCGTACGTCGATCGTGTTCGGCACCCTGTACGCGCTAGGGCACGCACTTGTCGTCTTCCTGATCGGATCGGCCGCGATCCTCCTCGGGGCGAAGCTCCCTGCAAGCGTCGATCCCATCATGGAGCGGATCGTCGGGTTCACGTTGGTGATCCTCGGTGTGTTCGTCTTCGCCTCTTTGATCAAACACGGGCGCGAGTTCCGGATGCGGAGCCGATGGATGCTGATCTTCAGTGGAGTTCGCACTGCGTATCGCAAGACGCGCTCCGCGATCGAGCGTTCGAACGGGGCGAGCTCGGAACATGCGCACGGCGAGCTCGACCCTGTTCATCTCCACGACGACGAGGGCATGGCCGTCGCGGTCGTGGACGACCTGCCCGTTTCGGAATGGCACCACGGACACCACGGTCGTCCTGGCCACCATCACCACAAGCATCCCGAGCCGGACGCCTTCATGGAATACGGCCGGGGAACGGCGTTCGCGGTCGGGATGGTCCACGGGGTCGGTGCGGAGACGCCTACCCAGATCGTGATCTTCCTCACAGCGGTGACGATCGGGGGCAAGGCCGCAGGGGAAGCGCTGCTGATCACGTTCCTGGTCGGTTTGCTCGCGTCGAACACCATGATCACGCTTGGGTCCACATTCGGATTCCTGAAGGCGACCAAGAACTGGAAGATCTACGTCACCGTTGCGATCTTGACCGGGACGTTCAGCCTTGTGATCGGGCTGCTCTTCCTGTCCGGCGAGGGCAGGATCCTGCCGGCTCTGTTCGGCGGCTGACCCGGCGTCAGTCGCTCGCGGCGCAGTCGGCGCAGAGGCCGGTGATCGCGAAGTGCGTCAGATCGGCCTGGAACCCGTGATGCCGGTGGATCAGCTGCCCGAGGCGCTCGGCCTCAGTGATGGAGAGCTCGTCGTCACGACCGCAGCGATGGCAGGTGAGGTGGACGTGCTGCGCCTCCTCGGCCTTGTGATACTCCGCCCCTGATTCGACGTGGGAGTGCTGAAGGACGCCTACTTCCTCGAGCAGGGAGAGCGTCCGGTAGACGGTCGAGGGGTTCACTCCCGGCATCTCGCCCTCGATCGTGCGCGCGATGGCAGCGGGGGAGATGTGCCCCTTCGTGCGCATCACTTCGGACACGATCGCCCGGCGCTGTGGTGTCATCCGCAAGCCCTTACTGCGAAGGAGGTCCAGCACATCGGCGTACTCGGTCCGGGCGACGGCCATCGCGCCCGATTGTAGCAGTGTGTTGCAGGTGCAATGTCAGGCGGGCGGGATGCCGAGCTCGTGGCAGGCCCACGCGAGCGCGGTGACCCCTTGATCGAGCTGCAGTCTGCGGACATGTGGCGCCTGAGGGATCGGCTCGCGTGCGGCGTGCTCGAGGAAGAACCCGGCGAGCAAGGCCGCGAGTGGCCCGGCGCCGGGCAGCAAGGTCCACGGCTCCGGACCGCCCTCATGGTGCAAGCTCGGCAGCCACGAGGCGAGGTCGAGCTCGGGCGCCCCGACGCACGCCCAGTTCCAGTCGATCAACACGGCTCGGCCGTCTCGGAGGCAGAGGTTGTCGCTTCGCACGTCGCCGTGCAGGAGCGCCTCGCCAGCGAGATCGGCAGACCCTGCCGCATCTGCCAGTTCGTCCACGTATCGATCGAACCAGGTCCGATCGAACACGCCGAGCCTCAACGCACCGGTTGGATCCTCGCGCATCGGGTCCCATCCCTCGTGGATATCGAAGAGCGCGCCGAAGTCGTCGTCGATGCCGGCCGGCGCGGGCGTGTTCTGGATCTCGGCGAGGGCCGACAGAACCGAGTCGAAATCCGCCGGGGACCACGGCGGCGGCCACGTCGCGTGCGAAAGGTCCTCGATCACCAGAACCGGCGCCTCCCCGTCGTCATGCCAGCCCACCAGCTCCGGCAGGTACGGCTGGCCTGCGAGTGCCTCGTAGTTCGTGTGCTCAAGACGGAGCCACTCGGCGACGTAGTCGAACGCCGCGACCTTGGCGAACGCAGCGGGTCGGTCGTCGAAACTGACGCGCCAACGACGATGGGACGGAGCGCCGTGTCCTTCGACCGGCTCGAGCGCGGTCGGTCGTGAGCCGGTCGCGAGCGCGATCCGGTCCTCTCGTCCATGGCGCATCTTCGCATCACGTCGCTAGCCTGGGCGCCATGACGGTCATGGTCACCGGTGCATCGGGGGTGCTCGGTCATGCGGTCGTCGGCGCGCTGCTCGCGCGTGACGAAGTGCGTGCGACCGTCAGGCGCCCCAGCGCGGCCGATCCGTTGCGTGCCCTCGGGGCCAAGGTCGCGGTCCTCGACCCGCGGAGGCCCGACGAGCTTGCGGAAGTGATCCCGCGCTGCCACACACTGGTCCACCTCATCGGCGGCGTCTGTCAACCGGACGCCGAGGCGCTGTTCTGGGCGAACCACGGGTCGGTCGAAGTTGCCCTCGAGGCGGCGAAGGAGGCCGGCACGAAGCGGTTCGTGCTGGTCTCGGTCCCCGGGGCCGACGCTGCGGCGGCTCATCCGTTCTTGCGTGCGAAGGGGATGGCCGAGACGGCGGTGACGCAGGCCGGCCTCGACTACGCGATCGTTCGGTCGACCCACGCGTATGGGCTCGGCGGGCTGTGGTTCACCGCGACCGTGCAAGGCGCAACAGCAACGCCACCGTTCGTCTGTGGACCGGGTTCCCAGCTGGTCGCTCCCGTGATCGCGGGGGACGTCGGCGCCGTGGTGGCGGCGATCGACGATCACGCGGGGCCTCTCTCGGGCACATGGGGGATCGAAGGGCCGGACGTCGTGTCGGCGGACGAGCTGGTCGCGCTGCTTCGCGCCGATGACGTATCGCCGACGCACGCGGATGGCCAGCCCGCCGCCGTGGCTCTGACCAAGCTGCTCGAGACGCCGATCGACGCGGTGACGGCGTCGTTCTTCGCCATGGCGAGCAGAGCCGACCGCGCGGACGCCGCCGACGCGTTCGGCGTGCGCCGTACCGGTCTGCTCGACGGGCTGCGCGCGACGCTCGCGGCCGCCGGCGCCGACGGCGCCGGGTAGGCTTCGCGACCATGGGAGACCTGGTCGACCTCACGATCGACGACCAGGTCGCCGTCCTTCGCCTCCAGCGGCCGCCCGCCAACGCGATCGATCTCGCGCTTGGCGAGGAGCTGCAGGCCGTGATCAGGGACGCGAGCGGCCGGCCGGAGGTCGGCGCGTTGGTGATCACGGGCGGACCGAAGATCTTCGCCGCAGGCGCCGACATCAAGGCGATGGCGACATGGGGGCCGGAGGAGGTTCGTCCCTCGGTCGACGCGCTCGGCGGCGCGTGCGAGCTGCTCGAGGCGATCGACACGATCTCGATCGCGGCCATCAACGGCTACGCGCTTGGGGGCGGGCTCGAGCTCGCGCTCGGGTGCGACCTGCGGTACGCCGCGACCGACGCCAAGCTCGGCCAGCCCGAGATCGGGCTCGGCGTGATCCCCGGCGCCGGCGGCACCCAGCGGCTCGTCCGGCTGCTCGGACCCGGTCGGACGCGAGAGCTCGTCTACAGCGGGCGGATCGTGGATGCCGAAGAAGCGCTCCGGCTCGGCATCGTGGAGCGCGTGCTGCCGGCGGACGAGGTCCTCGCGACCGCGATCGAAGATGCCCGTCGGTTCGCCAACGGCCCGCGGCAGGCGCTTGCCGCCGCCAAGGCGGCGATCGCCGCGGCCATCGCATCGCCGGGGGCGCCGGGGGTCCAGGCGGAGCGCGAGGCCTTCCTCGCCCTGTTCGGAACGCCCGACCAGCGCGAGGGGATGGCCGCCTTCCTGGAGAAACGCCAGCCGCGTTTCGGCGGCTGAGCGCCGTTCAACCTTCCGTCATGTTCGGGTCACGTCCCTGTCACACCCCGTCACTACCGTGGTGATCCAGACGCACCCTCGACGTCACAGATCGGCCCACGGTCGGGAATGAACCGGTCCCGGATCCTGTTCGAAGAGGGTACTGAGGGCCGGGAGCCCGCATCCGGCCCGCCGAAAGGATGTGAGCAGCATGTCGGACGAGAGGTTCAGGGGGGCATCCGTCCGCAACCTGCCGCGACCCAACAAGACCTACACGGCAGGCCGCGTGTGCCAGGAACCTGGATGTGAGACCAAACTCTCCATCTACAGCAAGTGGAAGTACTGCTGGCAGCACGAACCCGTGCACTCGTATGTGCCCCGTGGCAAGCGCAAGAGCCGTTCGGAGGCCGCCTGATCGGCACCGAGCGCCGAACGACCCGGGCCCCTCCATAGAGGGGCCCGTTCTCGTTGCGGGGGATGGCGGCTAGGCCGGTCGGCCCCTCCCCCCGGGCGTTCGTCGGTTGCTCCGCACGGCGGGTCAAGGCCCCTCGAACGCGCACCGATGCGTTGGGGGACCGCTCCCCCCGAGCGGGCCTACGGATGCCGAACGATCTTTCTGAGCCCCCGCCGCCCATGCGTATGGGCGATTGTCCGTACTGCGAGCGCGCGGTCCTCGTGTACGAGGAGCCCCCGCGGTGCCCGCTGTGCGCGTGCCCGCTCGAGCCCTCCTCGATGCGGCCGTTCGC
>DATAPH010000071.1:0-10394 GCA_036265325.1 Actinomycetota bacterium
TAGAGCGGACGACGGGATTCGAACCCGCGACCCCCACCTTGGCAAGGTGGTGCTCTACCAACTGAGCCACGTCCGCGTGGAACCATCTTAAGAGCCAGCGAACCGCCCTTCAACGGGCGAAGCCACCCCTAGACTCGCGCCGATGCCGTCGCCCCGCGTTCTTACCCAGCGTGAGCTGAACCGGGCTCTCCTTGCGCGCCAATCGCTCCTGGAACGCGTTCCCCTCCCGATCCCGCGAGCGCTGGAGCGCATGTGCGGCCTCCAGGACCAGTACGCGCCCAGCGGCTACATCGGGTTGTGGACCCGGCTCCGCGGGTTCCGTCGGCCCGATCTCACTCGTGCGCTTGAACAACGCTCGGTCATCCAAGCCACGCTCATGCGCGCGACGATCCACCTCGTGTCGCGGACGGACTTCTGGCCGATCGCAACCGCGATCGACGAACCGCTGCGCGAGTGGTGGTTCCGTTCGACGAAGCGGCGGCTCGAGGAGAAACGACTGCGTGCGATCGACGCGCGCGGTCGCGCCCTGCTCGCCGACGGGCCGCAACGGAAGAAGGAGATCCTCGACGCACTCGGGCTGGATGCGGGCGACTTCGTCGGCGTCGGCCTGTGGACGCCGTTGGTCCGCGTGCCGCCGTCGGGCACATGGGAGAACCGTCGGGCCGACCTCTATGCGCTCGCGGAAGAGTGGGTCGGCCCGTGTGACTCGACGCCCGGCGAAGGACAGGAGCTCTTGATCCGTCGGTACCTCGGCGCGTTCGGACCGGCGTCCCGCGCGGACATCTCGACCTTCACCGGGCTGCCACCAAAGACGATCGACGCGGTGACCGACCGGCTTTCGCTTCGCACGTTCCGGACGGAGGCCGACGAGACGCTCCTCGACCTGCGTGGCGCGCCGCTGCCCCCGCCGAACATCCCCGCGCCCGTCCGCTTCCTTCCGACGTGGGATGCCACGCTGCTGGTGCACGCGCGGCGGACGCAGGTCCTCCCCGAGCGATACCGACCCTCCATCTTCAGCACGAAGATGCCGCAGTCGATCGGGACGTTCCTCGTCGACGGACAGGTCGCCGGGACCTGGCGCAGCGGCGACGGGCGGGTCACGACCTCGCCGTTCGAACCGCTCCCGAAGGCCATTCGACGCGCGGTCGATCAGGAAGCGGCCGCGCTCGCCGCGTTCATCGCGTAAGCGCCACGACCTCGGCATCGCCGATCCACGCGGCGCTCAGTTGAACGTGCGCGACGACGGAGCCATCTACCTCAGCAACCGGAGCGAACGAGCGGGGTTCGTCGCGCACCTGTTCAACGGGCCTCGCCTCTACGGGCGTCGGGAACGCGGCCCGCTCGACTTTGATCGAAGCGGCCCGATCATCGACGCATTCGAGACGAACGATCATCAGGCGCCCGTCGAGCCGAACCCACCTTCGCCGCGGGTGCTCTCGGGGAGTTCGTCGACCCACGCCGGTTTCACGGCGGGAAGGTCCACGATCACGAGTTGGGCGATCCGGTCGCCGACGAGGATCTTGACCGCGTGTTCGCGATCGAGGTTGATCGCCGCACAGATCACCTCGCCGCGGTAGCCGGCATCGATCAAGCCCGGCGAGTTCGCCATCGTAAGCCCGTGCTTCGATGCGAGGCCGCTTCGGGGCAGGACGAGTCCCGCCTGACCCTCGGGTATGGCGACGGCGACGCCCGTCGGAATCATCACGCGCTCCCCCGGTTCGACGACCACGTCGACGGCGGCACACAGATCCAGTCCCGCGTCCCCAGGATGTTGCGCTCCGGGCAGCTTCGCTTCGGGGCGGAGCTTGCGGAACGGCAGCTCGGTCACGACGGGACCGGCTCGACCAGCTCGATCCGATTACCGAACGGATCGCGCACATGGCACCGGTAGAACCCTTCGAGCGGCACGTCGTCCGTTACCCGATAGCCCGCGGTCTCGATCCGTTCGCGGAGCGTCGCGAGGTTCCGCACCAGGAATGCGGGATGGGCCTTCCGCGCTGGGACGAACTCAGGCTCCTCGACGCCGAGGTGCACCTCGAGGTCGCCGTCGCGGAACCAGACGCCGCCTCGGGGTGCGAGCTCCGGCGGCTTGTCGACCTGCGTGAGGCCGAGGATGGCGCCGTAGAACCGCACCGCGGCCTCTTCCTCGCCCGTCGGCATCGCCAGCTGTACGTGGTGCAACCCCAGCAGCTTGGCGGAGTTCTCGCCCACCCACCCACCTCCTCCACGGGAACGCAGCGGGCCGGGGGCGAACCCCCGGCCCGTGGTCGGTCGTCCGAACGGCCGCAGTTTACGAGCAACCGCTGGTGGAACCGCACGTCCCGCACACGTAGCACGACCCGGCGGGCTGCATCTTCGACCCGCACTGGTAACAAAGCGGCGCGTCCAGGACCTTGGCCCCGGGTACCTCCGAGATCTCGATCCGCTGCGGCGGCAACGTCGGCGCCGCCTCGACCGGAGCGGGCTCGCTCGCCGCAGTCGCTCCGGCCACGAGCTCGCCGATCTTCTGCTCGGCCTCGGCCTTGCGCTCCTCGATCGAGCGGATACCAAGCGTGTCGCGCTGCTCTGGCGCCAGGTGGTCGAGCGCCAACCGACGGAACACGTAGTCGACGATCGACGATGCGAACCGGATGTCCGGGTCGTTGGTCATACCGCTCGGCTCGAACTTCATGTTGATGAACTTCGAGGCGTAGTCCTCAAGCGGCACGCCGTACTGCAGACCCACCGACACGGCGATCGAGAAGGCGTCCATGATCCCCGACAGGGTCGAGCCCTGTTTCGAGACCTTCATGAAGATCTCGCCGAGGCCGTCGTCCGGATAGGAGCCCGCGGTGATGTATCCCTCGGCATCCCCGACGCGGAAGGATGTGGTCAGCGCCGGGCGCGACTGCGGCAGCCGCTTCTTCGCCGACCACGCCAGCTGGATGGGCTCCGGTTCCTCGGCCGTCTTCTTCTTGTCGGCCGACATCGGCTGGGCGACCTTGCAGTTGTCGCGATAGATCGCGACCGCCTTCAGGCCGAGCTTCCAGCTCTCGATGAACAGCTGCTCCACCTCTTCGACGCTCACCGATTCCGGCATGTTCACCGTCTTGGAGATCGCGCCGGAGATGAACGGTTGCGCGGCCGCCATCATGCGCACGTGGCCCATGTAGTGGATCGGCTGCGCGCCCATCGCGGTGTCGAACACCGCGTAATGCTCCTCGCGCAGGTGCGGCGCCTCGACCACCGAGTTGTGTTCGGCGATGTAGGCGACGACGTCCTCGATCTGCGCAGGGTCGTAGCCGAGCTTCGCCAGCGCGCGCGGCACGGTTTGGTTGACGAACTGCATCGTGCCACCGCCGACGAGCTTCTTCGTCTTGACGAGCGCGAGCTCTGGCTCGATGCCCGTCGTGTCGCAGTCCATCATCAGGCCGATGGTGCCGGTCGGAGCCAGCACGCTCGCTTGCGCATTGCGGAAGCCGTGCCGCTCACCGAGCGCAACGGCCTCGTCCCAGGACTGCTTGGCCGCGGAAAGCATCGCCTCGGGCACGAGCTCCGGATCAATGTTGTCGGCCGCGCCGCGGTGCTTGCGCATGACCCGGAGCATCGCGTCGCCGTTGGGCGCATACCCGTCGAACGGACCGGTGACCTCGGCGATCCGCGCGCTCGTGCGGTACGCCCAACCGGTCATCAACGACGTGATCGCCCCCGCCCACGCCCGGCCCTGCTCGGAGTCGTACGGCAGGCCGCGGGCCATCAGGAGCGCGCCGAGGTTCGCGTAGCCAAGCCCCAGCTGGCGATACGCCCGCGCGTTGTCGCCGATCTTCTGGGTCGGATAGTCGGACTCCCCGACGAGGATCTCCTGTGCGGTGAACACGATCTCGACCGCGCGCCGGAAGCTCGCGACGTCGAAGTTGCCCTCGGCGTCGAGGAACGTCATCAGGTTGAGGCTCGCGAGGTTGCACGCGGAGTTGTCCAGGTGCATGTACTCCGAGCACGGGTTCGAGCCGTTGATCCGGCCCGACGCCGGGCACGTGTGCCACTCGTTGATCGTCGTGTCGTACTGCATCCCGGGGTCGGCGCACTCCCAGGCAGCCTGCGCGATCTCACGCATCAGCTCGCGGGCGCGGACGGTGTCGATCGTCTCGTCGGTCTTGACGGCCTTGAGCCGCCAATCCGCGTCGTTCTCGAAGGCCTGCATGAACTCGTCGGTGACCCGCACCGAGTTGTTCGCGTTCTGGTACTGGATCGAGTAGCTGTCGCGGCCGTCCAGGTCCATGTCGAACCCGGCGTCGCGCAGCGCCCGGGCCTTGTGCTCCTCGGTGGCCTTGCACCAGATGAACTCACGCACGTCGGGGTGGTCGACGTTGAGGATCACCATCTTGGCCGCACGCCGCGTCTTGCCGCCGGACTTGATCGTGCCGGCGCTCGCGTCTGCTCCTCGCATGAAGCTGACCGGGCCGCTGGCCGTGCCCCCGCCCGCGAGCGGCTCCTTCGACGAACGGATCTTGCTCAGATTGATGCCCGAGCCCGAGCCGCCCTTGAAGATCGTGCCTTCCTCGACGTACCAGTTGAGGATCGAGCTCATGTGGTCGTCGACCGCGAGGATGAAACAGGCGCTGCACTGCTGCGGCGTGTCGGGGACGCCGACGTTGAACCAGACCGGCGAGTTGAAGGCGGCCTTCTGGTTGACCAGGAGGTGGGCCAGCTCCTCCGCGAACACCCGAGCGTCCTGCTCGGTCGCGAAGTAGCGGTTCTTGGTCCCCCAGCCGGTGATCGTGTCGACGACCCGGCCGACGAGCTGGCGGACAGAGGACTCACGCTGCGGGGTGTTGAGGGGCCCACGGAAGTACTTCTGAGCAACGATGTTGGTGGCGTTCTGGGACCAGGACAGGGGGAACTCGACGTCGCGCTGCTCGAAGGCGTTGCCGCCTTCCTTGAAGTTCGGGATCACCGCGTCGCGGGTCTCCCATTCGACCTGGTCGAACGGATGGACCCCCTCGGTGGTGAAGTAGCGCGTAAAGGTCAAGCCCTGCCGGATGACCTCGACGTCCCCCTCGCGGATGACCAACTGGATCCCCTCCTTGCCTTTCCCCTCGACGTCCTCGGTACCCTTCCGCGCGGCTCCGGCGGTGGACAACCTGTGGAACCGATGTGGAGAGTTACACCCGTGTAACTCGCAGCCCGCGCATGATGGACCGCACACCCGCTGAGGTCAAGGGGTAGTGGCCAACCTTTTCCCCGACCACAATATCTAGTATCCCAGGGTCGAAAGCGAACGATCCACGGCGGCCCCGAGATGGCCCGGGCGGACTAGCCCTTGCGCCGTTTCGCGGGCTCTTTCTTCTCGAGCAGCAGGCCCAGCTCGCGCTCGAAGTCGCCGGCCGCCTGGAAGTCCTTGTAGACGCTCGCATACCGGAGATAGCCGACCTCGTCTGTGCGCTGCATCGCGCCGAGGGTCGCCGCGCCGACCACGCTGGAGGCCACCTCCGGCCCCTTCTTGCGGACCCGCGCTTCGATCCGGTCGAGCATCTGGTCGATCTGGATGTTCGTCACGGGCCGGCCGGTGAGGGCCTTGCGGATGCCGGCCTCGAGCTTGTCGCGGTCCCAGGGCTCCCGGGACCCGTCGCGCTTGATCAGCACGAGGCCGACGTCCTCGATCCGCTCGTAAGTCGTGAACCGGCGGCTGCAGGCCGCGCAATGGCGACGGCGCCGGATCGCATCGCCGCTGTCGGCCGCGCGGGAATCCACCACGCGGTCGTCGTCGACACCACACCAAGGGCAGCGCATCGTCAGGAGCCACAAGATGTTGTGGCGGCGCGAACCCTAGAGCCGGCACGAGGAGCCCGTCAACCGAGCGGCACGACGAGCGATACGCCAACGGTGAGCGCGCCCGGTTGCACCCCGTTGGCGGCGGCGATCTCGGCGGACACCGCTCGCGGATCGTCGCCGGGACGGACGCGCTCGGCGATCGACCACAGGGTGTCGCCCGCCTGGACCACCACCACCTGCGGCGGGACCTGCTGTGCGGCGGGCGCCGACGGTTCCCCCCGTCGGACGGCGCCCGCCGCCAGCGGGCTCATGAGGACCGCGATCAACGCCGTGGCGACCGCGGCGACGGTGCGGCGCCGGCGAACGAACGTTCGCTCCATGGAGACACGATGGGCGAACGCGTGTTCGGTGTCAAGCGCTTGCTCGAACATATGTTTGCACTCCCCGAGAACCGGTGCTACCTTGCGGCCCATGGGTTCCAGCCGTGATCGCGGCCACGACAGGAGGGTAGGGACCGTGTCTGACATCACCGCTCGACAGCAGCGCATCCTCGACTTCATCGGTGAGACCGTCCGGGAGCGCGGCTACCCCCCGACCGTCCGCGAGATCGGCGAGGCCGTCGGCCTGACGTCCTCCTCGTCGGTGCACGCCCAGCTTGCGAACCTCGAGAAGAAGGGGTTGCTTCACAAAGACCCGACGAAGCCCCGTGCCATGACCCTGGCGACAGACGAGGCGCGCGCGGCCGGCACGACGGTCCCGGTCCTCGGCCGGATCGCCGCGGGCGCACCCGTCCTCGCGACCGAGCAGGTCGAGGACTACGTCGCCGTCCCCGCGAACTTCACGTCCTCGGGGGACCACTTCGCATTGCGTGTCACCGGCGACTCGATGATCGAGGCGGGGATCTTCGACGGCGACCTCGTGGTCGTGCGCTCCCAGGAAGCTGCCGATGACGGCGACATCGTGGCCGCCTTGCTGCCGGGTCCGGGCGAGGACGAAGCCACGGTCAAGCGCCTCGGTCACGACGGTCCGCGGGTGATGCTGATACCCGAGAACCCGACCATGTCGCCCTTCGAGATGATCGGCGGCCGCATCGCCGGCAAGGTCGTCGCGGTCCTCCGCAGGCTCTGACGTTCGGCTAGGCTCCCGAGCCACCGCGCACGAGGAGCCCACATGACGCAGGCCGGCCAAACCAACCTCGCCCATCAGATCGCCTCGCAACCGGACGAACTCGAGCGGCTCCTTACGTCGGGCGCGGTGCGCCAGGAGGTCCACGCGGCGGCAGAGGCGCTGCACCGCGTCCGCCGGATCTGGATGGTCGGCACCGGCACCAGCCAGCACGCCGCCCATCTCGGCGCCGCGATGCTGCAGGACGCCGGGCGGTCGGCGCACGCCGTCTCGTCGATGCAGTTCGTGAAGAACGCGCCGATCGTCGGGCCGAAGGACGGCGTCGTCGTCGTTACCCACACCGGCGAGACGTCGTACGCGCTGTCCGCTCGCGCGCTCGCGTTCGCCGCCGCGATCCAGACCGTGACCATCGCCCGCGAGGGCATCGGCATGAACGACGTGATCGCGACGGTGCCGAAGGAGACGTCCGAGACCTACACCGTGAGCTACACCAGCGCGTTGCTCGTGCTCGCGATGATCGCGGCCGAGATGGGCGCCGATTCGGTGACGACCGAGGCACTGCATACCGTGCCGGACGCGGTGCGCGCCGCACTCGCTTCCCCCGGCACGGAGCAGGTTCCAGTCCCCCGACGGTCGCTGCAGATCGTCGGGTCCGGCCACGCATCCATCACCGCGAAGGAAGGCGCGCTCAAGGTGCGCGAGGGCGCGCGCGTCCTGGCGGAGGGACACGACGCCGAGTTCTTCCTGCACGGAACGGCCGTTCCCCTCACGAGCGACGATCAGCTCCTGGCCATCACCTCGGCCGACGAAGACGGCCTCGTTGAAGGGATCGCCCGGGCGGCGCAAGGCGCCGGTCTCGGCGTCACTCGCCTGCTCGAGACGTCGACCCTCCCGTCGGTCCTCGCGCAGATCCCGCTGACGGTGCGGCTCCAGTTGCTGGCGTCTCGCTTCGCCGACGAACGCGGCCAGAACCCCGACACCGTGATCGTCCCGCCGTGGGACGACGCCGGGCTGTGGTCGATCGGTTCCCCGATCGCCTAGTCGGCCGCTTCGTTCGTGGTCGCTGCCGGCGCGCCCACGATCCCGTTCGTGAACGGCCGGATCGCCGCGAGCTCACGCAGCCCGACACGCGCATGGACGCGCGTCCCGTCGGGCTCGGCGTCGGCGCTCAGCACCTCGGCCTCGCGATAAAGCATCGCGACCAGGTCGCCGCGGTCCCACGGGATGACGGCGCGGACATCGACCGGCGGGGTCGGCACTGCGGCGCCGATCGCTTCGAGCAGCCCTTCGACGCCTTCGCCCGTGATCGCAGAGACCGGGACCGACCCGGGGTAGCGAAGCGCGAGCCGCGCTCGACGCGATCCGGGCAACAGGTCGATCTTGTTCAGGGCGAGGACCTCGGGCATGTTCGACGCGCCGATCTCATCGAGCACGCGACGCACCGCCTCGATCTGCCCGTCCACGGCCGTGGACGACGCGTCGGCCACGTGCACGATCATGTCCGAAAGCGTCACCTCCTCGAGCGTCGATCGGAACGCCTCGACCAGGTCATGGGGCAGCTTCGACACGAAGCCGACGGTGTCGGAGATCGTCGCCTTCCGGCCGCCCGGCAACGCGATCCGGCGGGTCGTCGGGTCGAGCGTGGCGAACAACTGGTTCGCGACGATCACGTCTGCGCCGGTGAGCCGGCGCATCAAGGACGACTTGCCCGCGTTGGTGTAACCGGCGATCGCGACCTGCGGCACGTTCGACCGCTGTCGGCTCGCGCGCTGGGTGTCGCGTGAGCGCTGCATGTCCTTCACATCGCGCCGGAGCTTCGTGACCCGCCGGCGGATGTGTTGGCGGTCGGACTCGAGCTTCGTCTCGCCCGGTCCGCGCGTGCCGATGCCACCGCCGAGGCGGCTCATCGCCTCGCCCCACCCACGGAGGCGCGGCAGCAGGTAGTTCAGTTGTGCGAGCTCGACCTGCGCCTTGCCCTCGCGGGTGTGCGCGTGCAGGGCGAAGATGTCCAGGATCAGCGCCGTCCGGTCGACGACCTTCACGTCGAGCCGTGCCTCGAGCGCTCGCAGGTGTCCGGGCGTGAGTTCCTGGTCGAAGACCACCAGTTGCGCGCCGGTCGCGTGGAGCAGCTGATGCAGCTCCTCGACCTTGCCTTTGCCGATCCAGAACTGCGGATCAGGTTCGGTTCGGCTCTGGACGATCCTACCGACGGGCTCCGCGCCGGCGGAGTCGGCGAGGGCCGCGAGCTCGTCGAGGTCCTCCTCGGCGATCCCGGGGCCGATCCCAACCAGGACCGCCTTCTCGTGCTGGATCGACCGCCACGTCGCGGCGATCGGTGATTCCACGATGCGGGCGTCGGTTGGATCGGGCATCGCGTCAGCCCATCGACGAGCCGGCTTCGCGGAGCAGCTCGTTCAGCGCGACCTTGTCGTCGGTCGCCTCGGTCCGTTCGCCGATGATCAGGCCGCACGGCATCCCGTACGTGCCGGCCGGGAACTCTTTGGAGCGCGATCCCGGGACGACGATCGCGCCGGGCGGGACGCTCCCCCGATGTTCGAGGGGCCGCTCGCCTCGCGGATCGATCACCGGCGTGTTCGCCGTCAGCACCACCCCGGCGCCGAGCACCGCGCGGGCGCCGACGCGGACCCCCTCGACGACGATGCACCGCGAGCCGATGAACGCGCCGTCCTCGATCACGACGGGCGCGGCCTGGACCGGCTCGAGCACGCCGCCGATGCCCACGCCGCCGGCCAGGTGCACCTCGCGACCGATCTGCGCACACGAGCCGACGGTCGCCCACGTGTCGACCATCGTGCCGGCGCCCACCCACGCGCCGATGTTGACGTAGCACGGCATCAGGACGGCGCCCGGCTCGATGTGCGCGCCGTAGCGAACGGTCGCCGGCGGGACCACGCGCACGCCGTCGTCGGCGAACCCACGTTTCAGCGGAACCTTGTCGCGGTACTCGAACGGACCGACGTCGGTCGTTTCGAGGCCACGGACACGGAAGTACATCAGAACCGCCTGCTTGACCCAGGCATGGACGCGCCAGGGACCGGTTCCATCGGGCTCGGCAACCCGAAGCTCGCCCCGGTCGAGCCTCTCGATGGTCGCCTCGATCGCCTCGACGTCGAGCGCAGCGGCGGGGTCGCCCTCGGCGGCGGCCCACGTCGCCTCGACGCGCTGCTCGAGGTCGACGATCACGCGGACACCTCGGCGAAGACGCGATCCAGCGCTCCGGCCGCCCGCTCGCACTCAGCCAGGGTCGGCACCATCGCGACGCGCACGAACCCTTCGCCCTGCGGTCCGAAGAACGATCCCGGCGCGACGACGACGTCTGCCCGGTCGAGCAGGTCGAGCGCCCAGTCGAGCGACGTGCGACCCTCGGGCACCGCGACCCACAGGTAGAACGTGGCCTCGCTTCCCGCGACGTGGAGCCCGTGTCGAGCGAAGAGCTCGAGGAAGACGGCTCGCTTGGCGGCGTATCGCGCGCGGTTCTCTTCGACGTGGCGCTCGTC
>DATAPH010000072.1:0-10049 GCA_036265325.1 Actinomycetota bacterium
CGGCATGCTCACCGATCGCTTCGGCATCCGCTGGCTCGTGAACGTGTCCCAGCCGCACGAGTAGACGGGGATGATCGAGCCGCTGTCCGATCTGCCCGACGGCGTCCTTGGGTTCCGGTTCTCCGGGCACGTCACCAAAGACAGCCAAGGATCAGTCCCGGGATAGCGGCAAGAACGAAAACGAAACCGCAAATCCCTACGCCGATACCACACCGCTCTTATCGGTCCAGGTCTTGCAAAATCTTGCGATTCGGCCCCGGTTGGGATTCCGTCCCAGCCGGGGCCGAGTGCTACGACCTGCGGTTTCTCTCGTCGCGGGGGTAGGATTTGAACCTACGACCTCTGGGTTATGAGCCCAGCGAGCTACCGGACTGCTCCACCCCGCAGCACGAGGCTAGCGGTCATCTCCCCCGGCGACAATCCGGTTCTGAGCCACAACGGTCGATCACGGAGAGGCGCTGGGAGACGCGGTCGCCGACGGCGATGCGCTCGCGCTCGGCGCCGGCGTCGGTGAGGTCGTCGTCGAACCCGAACCCGTTCCGTTGTTCGTCGCGGCGGCGAGCTGTTGCGCCTGCTGCACAAGCGCCTGCGCTAGCTCGAGCTCGGACTGGTACGTCGCGAGGTCGCCAGCCTTGAGCGCCGCGTCGGCCTTCTGGAAATGCGCCAGCGCGTCGTTCAGGAGCTGCTGGATCTGCTGATCGACGTTGCCGTTCGGCTGACCGCCGTTCCCGTTCGGGCCGCCGTTCGGTCCGCCCGGCACGCCGCTCGTCGCGATCCCGAGCGCGTCGGGCAGACTCGTTCCCAGCGAGACAGTCCCCTGGCTGCCGTTGACCACCACGACACGTTTGAGCTCCGGGATCGCCGGCGTTGAATCGCTCGCGGTCACGTACACGGGCAACACGTACAAGAATGAGTTGTCGACGGGGATGACGAGGAAGTCGCCGAACGACAATTGCGATCCTTGTTGCCCGACGAGCGTGCGGAACGACGAGAACGTCGGGTCGTTGTTGATCCGGGCGAACACCTGTGGTGGCCCTTCGATGCTGGTCGTGCTTCCTTCGGGGAAGCGGAACATCGTGATGTGGGCGTAGTCGAGCCCGGGGTCCGAGTCCGCCGCCATCCAGCCGACCATGTTCGGGCGCCCCGCGGGCACGAACGGGATCACGAGCTGGAACGCTTCGCTGCTCTGGCCTGGGAGCCGGATCAGTTGGTAGTACGGACGCATCGGCGGCGGCGTGCCGCTCGCATCGGGCTCGAGCGTTGGGTCGGGCGACACCTGCCAGAAGTCGCGGCGCTGGTAGAAGGCCGCAGGGTCGGTCACGTGGTAGTTCGCGAATTGGTAGGACTGCACCTGGAAGAGGTTCTCCGGATACCGGAAGTGTGCGAGAAGATCCGGCGACGCCTCGGAGATCGGCGTGAACAAGTCTGGGAAGGCGGTCGACCACACATGGATGATCGGCTCACTCGTGTTGGCGTAGTACGTGACCGTGCCGTTGTACGCGTCGATCACGACCTTCACCGAGTTCTGGATGTAGTTGAACGTCCCCCCGAGCAGACCGTCGGTCGCGGCCGTGCCGCTCACGGACTGCGAGTACGGATACTCGCTGGTGGTCGTGTACGCATCGAGGATCCACACGGGCTCCTGGTCGACGATCGCGAGGTACGGATCACTATCGAAGCGCAAGAACGGAACGGCCTTCGCCGCCCGTTGCTCGATGTTGCGGTAGATCATGAGCCGGCTGGAGTCGGTGATCTGGCTCGACAGCAGGAGGTTGATGTCCCGGAAGTTCCACGCGAAGAGGGCCCGCCGGAAGATATCGTCGATCGGGATCCCACCGCTGCCCTGATATAGCGGGCTAGATGGCGCCCCATCGTAGTCGAGCTCGCCTTGCGCGCCCGCGACCACGAAACTGCCCTGGTCCTCCTCGCCGTAGTAGATCCGCTGGCCCTGGTCGCTGATCGGCGGCTCACCTGTGGCCGGGAGGTTCTTCAGGGTGAGGACGGGCTGGCCTTGTACCGTCGCGGTGTTCACCTGCGACGCGACGGCGCCGAACCCGTGCGTGTACGTCAGGTGGGTGTTCTGCCAGGTCTGCGCCGGCGGCGGGAGACCCGCTTGATTCATCTCGCGGGCCGACACCATGATCACGCGCTCGCTGCCGCCGGGTCCGAGCGGATAGCGATCCACGTCGACGTCGTTGAAGTTGTAGTACTGCCGGATCTGCTGGAACGCGGCGAAGTTCTTCTGCAGCGTGGACGGTCGCCACAGGCGGATGTTGGACACCGTCGCACGGTTGTCCTTCAGCTGCGACGCGGACAACGGCACGGCCGCGGTCTGCTTGGACTGCTGTTGGATCTGGCTGAGCCCGAACGCATCCCGGGTCGCGGTGATGTTGTCCGCGATGTACGGCTGTTCCAGCTGCTGCTCGTTCGGCTTCACCTTGAACTGCTGGATGAACGAGGGATACGCGGTGCCAAGCAGCACCGAGACGATCGCGAGCAACGCGACGGCGACGATCGGCAAGCTCCATTGCTTCGTCCGGATGTTCATGAAGAACAGAACCGCGCAGATGATCGCGACGAGCGTGAGGAAGTTCAGCGCCGGAAGCTGCGCCTTCACCTCGGTGTAGCTCGCGCCCTCCACCACACCGCGCTGCGACGTGAGCAGGTCGAATCGGCCCAGCCAGTAGCCCCACGCCTTGACCAGCATCACGAGCCCGAGCAGGACGGACAGATGGGCGCGCGCGGCGGGCGTCACCTTGTCCGCGAACGCGGGAGCCTGCGGACGGATCGCGCCCCACAGGACATGGGCGATCGCCACGAGCAGCGTCACCCCGACCAACGACGAGAACAGCCACCCTTGCAGGAACCGCAGCCACGGCAGGGAGAACACGTAGAACGCGGGGTCGCGGTGGAACAGCGGTTCGGGATTCCCGAACGCCACGCCGGCCGCGTTGCGCCACAGGAGGTACAGCTGCCAGTTCCCGCTCACCGACAATCCGACCAAGAACGACAGCACGGCCGCGCCGAGCGGCAGGAGCCAGCGGAGATAGGGCTCGGTGGCGTCGCGCACGCGCTCGAGCGGATCGAGGGGGTTCGGTACGACCGTCTCCTCCGGCCGGATCCGGCGGGCGATCACGAGGTTGATGTACAGCAGTGCGAAGAACAGCACGCCGAAGATGACGCCGAGCCAGATCTTCGTCCACAGCGTGTGCCAGAAGACCGGCGACTGGCCAATCTCGTTGTACCAGAGCACCTCGACAACGAGCCCCGCGAGGATCGTGAACAGGAAGATGCCGACGAACACGCCGACGATGACAACGGAGAGCCACCTCCGGCGGCGAGGGAGTGAGATCGTCGACATCGCGCCAGTCAGCCTACTTCAGCTCGACGATCCGTTCTGCTGCAACGCCTGCAGGGCCTCGTCGAACGACTGCACCGGGATCACCTGCATGTCGCCCGTGTCGACGCCTTGGAGGTCGGCCATGTTGCCCTTCGGCGCGAGGAAGATCGTGGCGCCCGCCCGCTGCGCGGCGATCACCTTGTCCTGGATCCCACCGATCGGATAGACGGTGCCGTCGGGTGCGATCTCACCGGTCCCGGCGATCGTGCGCCCGGCGGTGATGTCCTCGGGCGTGAGCAGCTCGTACAGCCCCAGGGCCCACATCAACCCGGCCGAGGGGCCGCCGATCTCGTCGCTCGTGTAGGTGACGTCGATCGGGAAGGCGTCGATCATCGAGATGCCGACGAGCTTCTCGTCCTTGGGCCCGCACGGCGCCCGCGTGAACGTCTCCTGCACGGTGTTACCGTCGACGTTCAGATCGAAGTGCAGCGGCTGGTTGTTCGGGATCTTGTCGAAGAGCTTCGATGCCTGCGCCGCGGTGTGGACCGCCTTCCCGTCGACCGACGTGATGATGTCCCCCGGGTACAGCTTGCCGTCGGCCGGGCAGTTCGGGACGACGTCTTCGATGAGGGCGCCGTCGCCATGATCTTTCGGGTACCGGTGGAGCGCGTGCAGCGCCACCGCCGTCGCCGCGATCTGGCTCTGGTCCATCTGCGAAACGCCCCGTTGTTGGGTGACGGTGACCGGCACGTCGGGTGGATAGACGACGTCGGCCTTGACGATCGAGAGGCTGCTGTCGAGCCACGCGCGGAGCGCCGTCAGCCCCGTGAGCTGCTCGTATCGGACCGTCGTCAGATCGAGCTGCCCGGTCGGCTCGTACCTCGGCATGCCTTGATAGATGATGCGAGGCACGACGTCCCGCGCAGGTCCGGGGCCTTGCGAGTAGTACGGGAGGGGCCACGCGATCGCCGCGATCACCAGCACGAGCAGCCCCAGGCCGAGGCCGACCCGGAGCCATCTCGATCGTGACCGCACGCCCAGATGCTACGGGCGAGCCGTGTGGATGCTGTGGCAGATGCCCGCTGCGCTGCAGGCCGCCGCCGTGCCCGACGCTAGGCTCGCCCAAGCATGGCGTACCTCACCGTCATCACGCTGGCGGCCGCCGCGGGCGGTGCGGTCGCGGCGTTCACGCTGTTCCAGGGGCGGCCGCGGCCGACCGACGCGGCCGGTGGGCCACCCGTCCACCAGGCGCAGGCCAGGGCGCTTCCCCCAACGCCGACCGCGCAGACGAGGCTGATCGGTGCGCTCGGGTTGCTCGTCGCGGTGCTTGCCGGCGCCGGCCTGATCGCGCTGCTCTGCTACCTCGCGTACGCCGGCATGAAGCGCGCGTTCGGCGGCTGAGTCACGTCACCTCGGGCGTGACGTCCCGGAGCTCGGCGAGCAGGTGGCCGCTCAGCATCCCGTCGTCGCGAAGGCGGCCCTCCAGGTTGTAGCGGCCGGCCCAATCGGCCAACGCAGCGTTCGTCGGGTCGTCCAGGGTGGCGGTCTGCTCGCCGTCGAAGACGCCGACCGCGGCAAGGCGACGCTGGAGCTCGCCGACCAGCTCGGGCGTCGCCTCGAAGCACTCGTCGGTGCGGATCAGCATCGTCGTGTCCCACACCGTGAACAGGCGCGCAAGCTCGGCCGGGGCGTCGGGGTGATCGTCGACGCGAAGGTCGATGTAGCGGTCGTTGCGGCCCTCGTAACCGCCCTGCTCCCGAACCACGAGGAGGGCGGCAGATTGCTTCCCCCGGCGGTCGCCGCCCGCAGCATCGCCCGCGAGCAGCGCCGCGAGCAGGCGGTCGCACAGATCGCCCTCGGTGTGGGTGAACGTCGCGGCGAGCGCATCGACGACATCGCCGCCCGCCAGGATATTCCCCTGTGTTGCGAAGGCATCGCCCGTGCGCCCGCCGGCCCAGTCCATACAGTTGGCTCCGGTGAACGACGCCGCCCCGCCGCGAGCGTCGGCGAAGCCGACCTGGCGCTCCTCGCGGTCGCCGTCGGGCTCGAGCACCGCATCGAGCGCGGCGTCGGCGGGGAGCCCGCCGCCCATCAACCCGAGCCCCTCCGGCCCGAAGTCGGTGTTCGCCCACGATTGCGTCGCGACGGCGCCGACGCCCGCCTTCGCCCACGGCACAACGGCGCCGACGCACGGGAACTTCGACGCGACGGCCACGCCGAGATCGCCGGTCTCCGCGTCGAACGCGACGATCGAGAACGTCATCGCCGCCCCGATCGCTCGAGTTGGAACGACGTGCGGTAGCGCTCGAGGTGTTCCAGCATGTGCCCCGCGCCGCGCACGACCGTCTCGCGCGGCGACTCGGCCACGTGCACTGGCACCTCGCACTCCTGTGACAACAGCAGGTCAAGGCCCGTCATCAAAGCCCCGCCGCCCATGAGGAACATGCCGGTCTCGAGCACGTCGTGGGTGAGTTCGGGCGGCGCCTCGGCAAGCGTCTTGCGTGCGGCCTCGACGATGCGGTTGATCGGCTCGGCCATCGCCTGACGGACCTCGACCTCGTCGAGTCGAACCTCGACCGTGTTGCCCGACGATAGCTCGCGGCCGACGACGAGCGCCGCCTTGCCGCTGCCCATCGGGAACGCCGATCCGACAGCTCGCTTGACCTCATCGGCGGCGCGCTCGCCGATCGCCACGCCGTACGTGTCGCGCACGTGATCGTGGATCGCGACGTCCAGGTCGAAGCCGCCGACGCCGACCGTCTGGCCCGACACGATGCCGCCCATCGACACGACGGCCATCTCGGAACGCGCGCCACCGATGTCGACGATGAGGCTGCCGATCGGCTCCTGGATCGGCAGTCCGGCGCCGATCGCCGCCGCGAGGGGCTCTTCGACGAGCGTGACCTGCTTCGCGCCGCTGATCTCGACGGCTTCCTCCAGCGCGCGCCGCTCGACCGGCGAGCTGTCGGACGCGATGGTGATGAGCACGCGCGGCTTCGGGTACCTGCCGGGAGCAGCCCGCCGCATCACGACCTCAAGCAATCGCTGCGTGATCTCGAACTCGGTGAAGGTGCCGTCGCGGAGCGGGCGAACGCCGACGACGTCGCCCGAGCCGCTGCCGATGATCCGCCAGGCCTCCTCGCCCACCGCGACGACCCGGTTCGACTCCGCATCGAGCGCGACCACCGTCGCGTCGTCGAACACGATCCCGTCGCCGAGCCGATACACGAGGACGCTCGACGTTCCGAGGTCGATGGCCAGGTCGCGCGCCATCGCTACGCCCCCATCACCCAGTCGGCGTCGCCGGTCGTGAGCGCTTCCTTCTTCCAGATAGGCACGTCGCGCTTCAGCTCCTCGATGCCGAACCGCGCGGCGTCGAACGCCTCGGCCCTGTGCGGCGCCGACACCGCGACGACCACGCTGACCTCGCCGACCGCGAGGGTCCCCGTCGCGTGCAGCAGCGCCACCGCGCAGACGGTCCATCTCGCGTGGATCTGCGCGGCGATGTCCGCGAGCCGCTCCGCCGCGAGCTCGTCCCACGCCTCGTAGGTGAGCTCCGTCACGTCGTCGCCGGCGGCCGAGCGGTCACGCACGGTTCCGACGAACACGCAGGTGCCGCCGGCCGCCGGGTCGGCGACGGCGGCGAGCGCCTCGTCCGCCGACGGCGACGCGGGCGCGATCCGCACGAGGGTGCGACCTCTGGTCACGGGGTCCATCGTAGCCGTCGGCCGCAGGCTGTTCGCCGGGCAGGTCGTAGGCTGGCTCGCATGTCGACTCCGCAGTTCCCGTTCGGGATGGACCCCGAATCGCTCCGCGACGCGCCGCTGTTCCGAGAGCTCCAACGCGTCATGAGCAGCTCCTCGGGGCCGGTGCAGTGGGAACTCGCACGCCAGCTCGCCGTCGCGGGCGCCGCCGAGGAAGGCAACGACCCCCAACCGAACGACGCGGACCGAACGGGGCTGGAGGACGCGCTGCGTGTCGCCGAGCTCCAGGTGGTCGACTTCACGGGACTGGAACCGGCCAACGATCTGCTCCGCGTGGCGCTCGCGCGCCGGGCCGACTGGATCGCGGGCGCCATCGACGCGTACCGGCCGCTGGTGGAGTCGGCCGCGACGCGCCTGCAGGACGCGCTCGGCCGTGCGATGGTCGAGCAGCTGCCGAGCGACGCGGACGCCGAGAACCCGCTCGCGGCGCTCGGCCTCGGGTCGCCGCAAGATCTGATCCGCCAGCTCGGCCCGCTTCTGCAGGCGACGCAGATCGGCCAGGTGCTCGGGTTCCTCGCGGCGCGCGTGCTCGGCGACCACGACGTCGGGATCCCGCACGCCGTCACCGGCCCGATCGGGTTCGTAGTGACCAACATCGAGCGCGTCGAGGCAGACTGGTCACTCGATCCGCGCGAGTTCCGGACCTTCGTCGCGCTGCACCAGGTCGCACATCGCCTCCAGGCCGAGCGGCCGTGGCTCCCGGCGTACGCGGCCCGCACGGTCGACGACTTCCTGTCGACGATGACGATCGACGTCGATGCGATCCAACAGCGCTTCGCCACGCTCGCGCCCGGAGATCCCGAGTCGTTGCAGGCGGCGTTCGGTGGTGAGGACGACGCGATGTTCGGCGTCGTGCTCGACGACGAGCAGCGGCTCAAGCTCGACCGCATCCGCGCGCTGGTGGGCGCGGTCGAGGGCCACGGCGACCACGTCGCGACCACGATCGGCGCGAAGCTGCTGGGCAGCTATCCGCAGATCGAAGAGGCGATGCGGCGGTACCGCGACGATGAGGAGCTGGACCCGTTGTTCGCGCGGTTGCTCGGCGTCGATGTCGGCCGCGAGCACGTCGAGCTCGGGCGCCGCTTCTGCGACTCGGTCGTCGAGCTGACCGACGAGGCCACCTTGACACGCATGTGGACCGACGCCGACGCGCTCCCCGGGCTCGCCGAGCTCGAGGAGCCACGGTTGTGGCTGGCCCGCACGGTGTGATCCGGGTCGTCCGGTATCCTTCGCGCCATGCCGGAGTTGATCGCGGGTGAGTTGGTCGCCGCAGCCGTCGTCGACGCCCGCGTCTGGGAATCCCAAGGCAACGTCGCGCCCGACGGCATCTACCTGACGGGCCAGCCGGGTCCCGCGCTCCCGTTCGTGATGTTCCGCGCGTGGAAGGTCCCCGTCGGGATGGTGCAGGAAGAGGTCCGGCTGTTCGGGCCGTCCGGCCGGATGATCTTCCGCTGGGGCCCCGAGTACCGGCGGATGGCCGGCATGTTCGACCTCACGACGGAGGTCGACCACGTCGGACACGCCGTGTTCGACGAAACGGGCATGTACGTCGCCTCGTTCGTGATCGACGACCAGGTGCTCGGTGAGATCGAGTTCCCGGTGTACGTGCAAGCCGAACCGCCGGCGCTCGACAAGGCCGTCGAGGAAGGCCTGAAGAAGTCGGACGTGATCTGGGTCGGCGCCGACGTGAACGGCCGTCGGAAGACAGTTCCGGCCTGGTTCGCCTACAAGAACGGCAAGGTGTACCTGCTCTCGCGGCGCGAGCCCGGACCGGACGAGCAGTCGATCCCCGGCGCCGGCTCCGCGAACGAGTTCGTCGTGATCACCCGCCGCAAGCTCCGCGACACCGCGCTCGACGAGCTTAGGGCCGCGGGTCGCGTCCTCGAAGGCGCGGAGTGGGAAGCGGCCGCCTCGACGCTGGTCGACCGCCGCCGCTCACGCAACGGGCCGCCCGCCGACGCGATCAAGCGCTGGCGCGGCACCTGCGACATCCTCGAGCTGACGCTGAACGCCCCGACGGACTAGCGGTTCACCGGCCGGCCGAGCGCGTCGGCGATCGCTTGCAACTGCTTCCCAAGTGTGACGACTTCGTCCGGCACGAGCGCCTGTGCGCCGTCGACGAGCGCGTCCTCGGGCCTGGGGTGGATGTCGACCATGACGGCGTCGGCGCCGGCGGCGATCGCGGCGCAAGCCATAGGCGGGACGAGCGAACGCTTCCCCACCGCGTGCGACGGATCGACCATCACCGGCAGGTGGGACTCCTGCTGCGCGACGGCCATGCCGCCGAGGTCCAGCGTGTTGCGCGTGGACGGCTCGAACGTGCGGATCCCGCGCTCACAGAGGATCACCTCGGAGTTGCCGCGCTGCGCGATGTACTCCGCGGCCTGGAGCCATTCCTCGATCGTCATCGCGAGGCCGCGCTTCAACATCACCGGCTTGTTCGTGAGGCCGACCTCTTTCAATAGCTCGAAGTTCTGCGCGTTGCGGGTGCCGATCCGGATGCAGTCGGCGACGTCGGCGACGTGTGCCACCTGCGACACTTCGACCACCTCGACGACGAACGGCAGGCCGAACCGGCGGCGCGCCTCCTGCAAGATCTCGATCCCCTGCTCGCCGAGCCCCTGGAACGAGTACGGCGATGTGCGTGGCTTGTAGACGTCGCCGCGCATCACCGTCGCGCCGGCATCCTTGGCGGCCTTGACCGCGATCATCGTCTGTTCCTCGTTCTCGACGGCGCACGGCCCCGCGATGATCGTGAACGAATCGCGGCCGATCGGCACCGTCCCGATCTTCACGACGGTCGTCTCGGGGTGGAGGTCCCGGGACACCATCTTGTACGGCTTGCCGATCTGGATGACGTGGTCGACGCCGGCCATCTGCCGCCAGTCGATCGACTTGAACCGCTCGGTGTCGCCGACGAGCCCGATGATCGTGTGCACCGTGCC
>DATAPH010000073.1:0-10076 GCA_036265325.1 Actinomycetota bacterium
CCGAGGACCACGACGTCGCCGTCGTCGGGCGCGACGAGCCCGAACAGGATGCGCAGCAGGGTCGTCTTGCCGGCGCCGTTGGGTCCGATCAGCCCGTGGACCTCGCCGGATCCGATCGCGAGGTCGACGCCGTCAACCGCCCGCACATCGCCGAAGCGCTTGTGCAAGCCGCGCACATCGAGGGCGAGATCGGTGGTCATGTCCATTCCGGGTCGTGGGGACGCCGCACGATATCCAGCTGGCGGCCCGCCGGTCGGGCCACTCTACTTGGAGCAGGTGAGGACACTCGGCGTGCCGCGAGCCATGGATGCCGACTAGGAGGTGGGGTCGGCCGCATCGGCCGGATCGGCGCTCTTCCATCGCGTCGTAACCGGAAGCGTGACGTCGCCGTATCCATTGCAACGGACCTCGGTGACGGACAACTCGAAGAGCACGTAGCGCTCATCGAGCTCGTAGCTCGCCGCCCGCGCGACCTCGGCCCTCGTCGCGTCGTCGTCGACGGGACGGCCTCGTCCGGCGAGCCAGCACTCGCCGCCGGTCCCGTCCGCGTCGGGGACGCCGTTGTGGATCGCGAACGACCCGCGCTCACGAAGATCACGACCCTTCGGGGAGGTCGGCTCCATGAACAGGTACAAGCCGCCCGCGCCGAAGATCGGCGTGAACGGGTGCACGCGCGGCGAGCCGTCGGCCCGAACCGTTGCGAGGTATGCCGGCGCGGCGCGCAGTCGCTCCTCGCCGAACGCGGCGAGCTCGGGTTCAGCCGAAGCGAACGCCGACCACCGCACGAGCTCAGCCGCTCGGCTCGGGCTGCGTTGACCCACCCGTCCGCTGGACCGTGAGCGTGTGGATCGCATCGGTCAGCTCGAGTCTCTGCCTGCTCAACGGTGCCTCCCTTCGACGGGGAGCGGCATCACGGGTTGGTGCCGAGTTCCCCGACCCATTCCTGCAACCGTGGAAGATGCTCGGCGTAGTGATCGGGGCCGGCCTTGGTGATCCACCGGTCCGCCTCGGGCGAGTGTTCCGGGAGCAACCGCCACGCGTTGAGCATCCGCGTGCGCGCGGCGACCGCCTGCGACTGCACGTCGCGATACGCGACGTCGTGCATCAGATCGAAGAACGTGGCGTTCATCCGATCGATGTCGATCTCATCGGCCCGGTAGGTGCCGAACCGGATCCGCTCGAGGACGACGCCGGCCTCGGCGAGCCAGCTGCCGATATGGGCGATCAGATCTTTCGCGGACCAGCCTTCCTCGAAGTAGCCGATCTGCTCGACCTGATCGGTCGGGAGCCCCTCGATCAAGGCGCGAAGCTCGGTCCACAGCTGGTCCTCCTTCTGGCGGAGCGCGTCGTCGGACATCGGCTGCGACATGCGCGGAGTATGCGGCCGGGCTGGCCGGCACACAAACCTTCCCGGGGGTTGGCTGCTCGAACCGACGGGTAGGCCTCATGACTGGCGAGCGAGGAGGGTGATTCCGCATGGCGAACGTGACCGAATCTGTCGACGTCGGTGTGCCGATCTCGACGGCGTACAACCAATGGACCCAGTTCGAGCAGTTCCCGCGATTCATGGAGGGTGTCGAGCGCGTCGAGCAGTTGACCGACGACCGGCTGCACTGGATCGCGGAGATCGGTGGCAAGCGTGCCGAGTGGTACGCGCGCATCACCGAGCAGCACCCGGACGAGCGCGTGGCGTGGACCGCGGAGGCCGGCAAGGGACTCTCGGGCGTCGTGAGCTTCGATCAAGTCGACCAGGACCGCACCCGGGTTACCGCGCAGATCGACTGGGAGCCTGAGGGCGCCATGGAACAGATCGGCGCGGCGCTCGGTTTCGACGACCGCCAGGTCAAGGAAGACCTCGATCGCTTCCGCGACATGATGGAGTCGAACCGGGTCGAGACCGGTGGCTGGCGCGGCGACATCGACAACGGCTCATCGTCGATGCGCTGACGACCGCACGTCAACACAAGGGAGTGCTTCGGGGCCGCGCCTTCGGCGCGGCCCCGACGCTGTCTCGGTGCCACTGGACGACTGGACCTCGGGCCCTTTGCATGACGATGTTGACATCGGCCGAGGGATCGAAGCGCGCCACCGTGGAACGTGCATGACAGTTTTGTCATACACATTGCCGAACCGCCCTCTCCCGCATCATCGTTTCTATGCAGTCTTGGATCGCCACGGAGAGGGGGCCCGTGTGAAGGCTCGGATGCGGTGGTTGGGTCGGATCGGGATCGTATGCGCTGCGCTGGTGCTCGCGATGACCGCGTGTTCGTCATCATCGTCGAGCGGTGGCTCCGGAGTCGTCACGCCGGCGGCAACGATCTTCGTGCAGAACTTCCAGTACCACAACGTTCCGACGAGCTTGCCGTCCGGCGTCGTCACACTGCTGTTCCAGAACAACGAGTCCTTCCCGATCACCCACGAGATGATCCCGATCGCGTTGCCGGCGGGAAAGACGGCGCAGGACGTGATCAACGACGCGAAGCAGAACGGTCCATCCTCAGAGGACGATTGGCTCCACATCGGGGGTGACTTCGGCACCGTCGACACGGGCGCCGGGATCGTCGAGACCTTGAACCTGCCGCCCGGCACCTACGCATTCGCCTGCTGGCAGACGGGAGTCCAGGGCGGCGGTGACAACGGTCCGCCGCACGCCGCCAAGGGCATGGTGACGTCGTTCACCGTCTCGTAGAGGTACCGATGGCACAGTCGGTCCGCTCGCGTCCCCCTCGCGCGAGCGGTCGGCTGCGCCGAATCGGCTTGATCGCGCTCTTGTTCTTGACGGGATGCGCGAAGGAAGGCATCTCTCCCACCGCCAAAGATGTTCACCAGCTCTACACGGTGATCATGATCTTGGCGCTGCCGGTGTTCATCGGCGTCGAGGCGCTGCTGATCTGGTGTGTCATCCGGTACCGCAGGCGCGACACGGCGGCGCCGGCGCCGGTCCAATCCGTGGGCGGCAACCGGTCGCTCGCCGTCTTCTTCGCGATCCCGGCCGTGATCGTGGCGATCTTGTTCCCCTTCGGAGAGCAGACGCTGATGAAGGTGCAGCAGACCGCCGCACCCCTCGTACAGATCCACGTCGAGGGGTTCCAGTGGGAGTGGACGTTCCTGTACCTCAACGAGGGCATCTTCGTCTCGGGGAAGACAGCGACCGACACCGCACCCGAGCAGCCGGCCCAGATGTACCTGCCGGTGGACGAGGCGGTTCAGATCGATCTCACCTCGCGCGACGTCATCCATTCGTTCTTCGTCCCGGACCTGCTGTTCAAGCGCGATGCGATCCCCGGCCGGGACACCTCGTTCACGTTCACGCCGACCACGCTCGGCGTCTTCCACGCGCAGTGCGCCGAGTTCTGCGGCCTGTGGCACTCGCACATGACGTTCGACGTGCATGTGGTGTCGTCGGCCGACTATCAAGCCTGGATCCTGCAGGAGCGCAAGGCGTCCGCCAGTGTGACCTGTCAGCCGAACGGCACGCAGCTGGCGCTGATCGCGCACAACATCTCGTGGAACCAGAACTGCCTGGCGGTGCCCGCGAACAAGCCGTTCACGGTCTCGATCACGAACGAAGACGCCGGCATCCAGCACAACTTCTCGATCTACGACTCGTTCTTCGAGAAACAGCAGTTCTACACGTCACCGAAGCTGACCGGGGTGGCGAGCGAGACGCTCAACGTCGACGGGCTCCCTCCTGGGCACTACTACTTCCAATGCGATGTCCACGGACCGGCGATGTCCGGCTCGTTCATCGTCGCGAAGCCGGGAGGCGGTTGAGCCGATATGGCGGTAACCCACGCACCGACCGCGGAGGCCGTCCCGGAACCCGGTTCCGGGCTGATGGGGTGGCTGACCACTACCGACCACAAGCGGATCGGCATCCTCTATCTCATCAACAGCTTCGCGTTCTTCGTGGTCGCGGGCGTCTTCGCGTTGTTGATGCGAACCGAGCTCGCGCGGCCGGGGACGCAGGTGTTCGCGCCGCACGCGTACAACCAGCTGTTCACGCTGCACGGCACGCTGATGATCTTCCTCGTCATCTTCCCGCTGCTCGCTGGGTTCGGGAACTACTTCGTTCCGCTGCAGATCGGGGCGCTCGATATGGCGTTCCCTCGGATCAACGCGCTCTCATTCTGGCTCCTGCCCGTGGGTGGGCTGACCATCCTGTCAGGCTTCCTGGTACCGGGCGGCGCGGCGGCGGCGGGCTGGACCGGCTATCCCCCGCTGTCGGAGCAGCTCGGGACGGGCCAGGACCTCTGGATCGCAGGACTCGTGCTGGTGGGCACCGCGTCGATCCTCGGCGGGATCAACTTCATCGTCACGATCCTTCGGATGCGTGCGCCGGGGATGACGATGATGCGGATGCCCATCTTCACGTGGAGCATCCTGGCGACCTCGCTGCTGGTGGTCCTCGCGGCTCCCGTGCTCACGGCCGGCCTGTTGATGGTCTTCTCCGACCGGCAGCTCGGTACGGTGTTCTTCGATCCGTCTCGGGGCGGCGTCGCGCTGCTGTGGCAGAACCTGTTCTGGTTCTTCGGCCACCCCGAGGTGTACATGCTGATCCTGGGCGCGTGGGGCGTCGTGACCGAGATCATCGCCGTGTTCTCGGGCAAGCCGATCTTCAGCTACCGCGGCGTGGTGCTCGCGTTCCTGCTGATCACCGCGCTCTCGTTCAGCGTGTGGGCGCACCACATGTTCGCGACAGGCGCGGTCGAGCTGCCGTTCTTCAGCATCACGACCGAGCTGATCTCGATCCCGACGGGCGTGCTGTTCTTCATCTGGCTCGCCACGATGTGGCGAGGGAAGCTCCGGTTCGAGCCGCCGATGCTGTTCGCGCTCGGGTTCATCGCGATGTTCCTGATCGGCGGGATCGACGGCGTGTGGGCTGCGTCGCCCGCGATGGACTTCGCGATCCACGATACGTACTGGGTGGTGGCGCACCTCCACTATGTGTTGTTCGGCGGCACCCTCTTCGGCGTGATGGCGGCGATGTACTACTGGTTCCCGAAGATGACGGGGCGCATGCTCGGCCGCCGTCTGGGCATATGGCAGTTCTGGGTGCAGATCGTCGGCTTCAACATGACGTTCTTCCCGATGCACATCCTTGGCCTGCGCGGGATGCCGCGGCGGGTCGCCGACTATCCGCCCGATCTCGGATGGAGCTTCCTGAATCTGTTCGCGTCCGTCGGCGCGTTCGTGATCGCCGTGTCGATGATCTTGTTCTTCACGAACATCTTCCTGTCGCTGCGCAAGCCGAAGACGGCCCCGGACGACCCATGGGGCGCGAACACCCTGGAATGGGCGACCACGTCGCCCCCACCCATCCACAACTTCGACGTCTTGCCACAGATCCACTCGGACCGGCCGGTCCGTGACCTACGGATCCAGCGGGAGGGAGGCGGATCGTGAGCGCGGTCGCGTCATCTAACCGGAGATCCCGTCCAGAACTCAGTGGACCGGTGCTGGGCATGGTGCTGTTCGTGGCGTCGGAAGCGATGTTCTTCGCTGCGTTCTTCGCTGCGTTCTTCACTATCAAGGACAACGAGCCGGTGTGGCCGCCGCCCGGCATCCATCTCGAGGACAAGCTCGCGACGATCCTGACGGTGATCCTGATCATCAGCAGCGTGACCGTGCAGGTCGGCCTCCGGTCGATGCGATCGGGCGCCAGCCGCCGCGCGACGGTCTGGCTGGGCATCACGATCGCCCTGGGGATCACGTTCCTCGCGCTGCAGCTGTACGACTACTCTCAGCTCGGCTTCGGCTTGAAGGACGGGCCGTTCGGGACGCTGTTCTACGTGATGACGGGGCTGCACATGGCTCACGTGTTCGGCGGCGTCGTGTTCCTCGCGCTCGTCTTCAGCCAACTCCTGAGAGGCCGCCTCAGCGCGGAGCATCACGACCCGATGTCGGCCGGCGCGATCTACTGGGACTTCGTCGACGTCGTGTGGATCCTTCTGTTCATCGTCTTCTACATCCTCACGCCGAGGTGACGGCATGAACCCCATCTTCCGTGTGTGCGCAGGGCTCGGCATCTTCCTCGGCGTCGCGGCGATCGTCTACTGGTTCACGTCGTACGAGCCTGCCGGCTCGATCTTGCTCGGCATCGCGGCGATCACCTTCGGCTTCCTCGCCCTCGTCCTGCGCTCTGCGTCGCGGCGCGCCCCGGAGGAACAGGCGGAGGAGGAGCTGCAGATCGGCCCGACGATCTGGCCGCTGGGATTCGCCCTCTCGGGCGCCGTCATCGCGATCGGCGTGATCGAGTCGCCGTGGATCGTGGTCGTCGGGGTCTTGGGGTTCGCGGTGTGCGCCTGGGGATGGCTTCGTGCGGTCAGCCGATCGCATGCGGCCGCGCACGACTAAGCGCGCGTCGCTATCCCCGCGCGATCAGCCAGGCGAACATCACGGCCATCGTGACCAGTACGACCACGAACACCGTCGCGTGATACTGGGTCGAGCTCGGCGCCGGTAGTCCCGCCGGGTTGCATCGGCGGCAGACGGTCACCCCGTCCGCAACGGGATCCCCGCACCGAAGGCATCGCTGTCGTGGCATCAAGATCCTCCTTCTGAGGCGGCCGAGAGCCGGGCGTCGATCCGAGACGCTTCGCGCTCATCCGCGCGCATCCAATCCAGCAGTACGAGCGCGAGCGCCGGGACGATCAGGAACATCGTCCCCACCCACATGATGGCGCCGGCACGCTGCTGGTCGGCGAGCGCGGCCGCGACCCCTTCTGCCTGCGCGTACGACGGGTAGAGGACGTCACTGGCGCCGGCGATCGCGAGCCCGAGGAACGCCATCGCGGGCATCGCCAGGAACAGATACAGCATCCGCGCCGGGTGCGAGAGGTGGGACGGTGTCGGGTCGACGTGCACGATCGGCATCCAGAACAGCAGCGCGGTGGCGAGCAGGACGGCGTGCTCGGCCGCGTGCACCGCGGGGTTCGTGAGCGCGGCCTCGTACCAACCGGTGAGGTGGATGCCCCACAGGACGCCGAAGAACGCGGCCCATGCCACGACCGGGTTCGTGAGGACCCGCACGGGCGCGCTGTGCAGGATGCGCAGGATCGTCCGCCGCGGGCCTCCGGGCCATGCCGCGAGCGCCAGCGTGATCGGGGCGCCGATCAGCAACAGCGGCGCAGCGATCATCGTGAGCAGTAAGTGCTGCACCATGTGGGCGGTGAACGAGGTGGTCACGCGTGCGTCGAGCGGACCTACCAGGCCGACGAGGAGCACCCCGACCCCCGCGAGGAAAGCGGGACGAGCGCGAGGCCTCGGCGCGTGTCCGAGCCGGCGGCGTACGCGATCGTCAGCGACCAGATAGCCCACTCCGGCAATGCCGATCGCGATCACGGCGGGATCGACGGCCATCGTCACAAGACGCCCTCCGGAGCAGACGTCGTATCGTCCGCGTTGGTGACGGCCTCGCTCGCGTTCGACGCCAGAGCGCGGTTGACCCTCGGCAGCTCGATCCGGAAGGTACTTCCCTCGCCGGCACGGCTCTCGACCACCACTGTTCCGCCGTGCGCCTCCGCGATGGCGCGCACGATCGATAGGCCGAGTCCGAAGCCGCCGGTGTGGCGACTCCGACTCGGGTCCGCCCTCGCGAAGCGGTCGAAGATCCGCTCGAGGTCCTGCGCCTCGATCCCATCGCCTGTGTCCCCGACGGTGACGGCGACGATCGCCGCTCGGCGTGCAACACGGATCTCGATCCGATCGCCTTCCTGCGTGTATTGGACGGCGTTCTCGATGAGCGCGTCGAGGGCGACCGCGAGCCGGTCGGCGTCGCCGACGATGATCGCCTCTTCCGAGGCGTCGAACGACCATCGGCGCGGCTGCGCCTGCCACCGATGCACGGCATCAGCGGCGAGATCGCGGACATCGATAGGTTCGCGGTGCAGTTGCTGTGGATCTCCGGTCCCGGCGAGCAAAAGAAGTCCGTTGACCAGGCGACGCAACCGCATCAACTCGTCGGCGATGATCTCGGCGTCTTCGACCACCGTCGGATCGGTCGCATGACGCTCGATCAGCTCCGTATGCCCGAGAGCGACGGTGATCGGCGTTCGGAGCTCATGTGAGGCATCCTGCACGAACCGTCGCTCACGCTCGAGCAGCTTGAGGTTCTCCATCGAGACCCGTTCGGTCTCCTCCATCGCAGTGAGCCTCCGGCGGGCGTGCCACACCATGGCGATGAACATCGCCGCCATCAGTGGCACCTCCGTGAGCTCGTCCAGAGGCTGGAATCCGTGGCGGTATTCGAGCGCGATGAAGAAACCCGTCGTGCCCATCACGACGGCGAGCACGGCGAGCGTCGGCCGCGTGGACCAGACGCGGAATCCGTAGAGCACGGTGAGGCTCACCCAGATGAAGTGGAACGGAACGGTCTCCCAATCGGGCAGCAACGCCATCGCGGCGAGGTTCACGATGGAGAAGGCCACCCACGCGATGTCCCACCATCGATCCGCGACCGGCCAGCGCGGATTACTCCGCTTCGAAGCGATACCCCACCCCCCGGATCGTCGTGATGATGTCCGCGCCGAGCTTCGCTCGCAGACGCCCGACATTGACGTCGACAACGTTGGAGCCGGGATCGAAGTGATAGCCCCAGACCGACGCGAGCAAGCGCTCTTTCGATACAGCAGACCCGGCGTTGCGCATCAGCTCACGAAGCAGCAGGAACTCCCTTTCGGCAAGCGAGACCGGTCCGGCGCCGGTGTTCGCGCGATGCCGGATGAGATCCAGCGTCGTCGACCCGACAACGAGTTCCACCGGATTGGAGCGGGAGGCGGCGCGGAGCCGAGCTCGAACGCGCGCAAGCAGTTCGTCGAGCGAGAAGGGCTTGGACAGGTAGTCGTCAGCCCCGTGATCGAGTAGCTCGACCTTCGTCGGCGTGTCGTCGCGCGCGGACAAGATCAGCGCCTGTTGGGCGGGCTCGATCTCGAGGATCCTGCGAAGCACGGAGCGGCCGTCGAGCCCCGGCATCACGAGATCGAGGATCACGAGGTCGTAGGTACGCGACGAACAGAGCCGCACTGCTTCCTCGCCGCCGCGCGCCGGGTCGACCTCGAGACCCTCAGCCTCAAGACTTCGCCGAACGAATTGCACGATCCGCTCCTCGTCGTCGACGACCAGGATCCGACCCGACAGGCGCGGAGTCATCGTGGTGGTGCGGCCAGTCGTACGCATGCAGAGTCCCTCTTGCAAGAACAGTAGTGCGGAATCGGAATGCAGGCACAGGGTCTGTGAACGCAGATGACAGTTCTGTCATCCGGCGGCCTCCATCACCGCACGATCGGGGCAGTCGCCTCCGCATGACCGCCGGCGAGTGCCGGTCGATCCATCGCGAACCGCTCCGTGCCGGGGCGAGGCGTTCCCTCGGCGAGATCGGCGACGAGCTCGCCGAGCGCGGGGCCGAACTTGAACGCGTGACCGGCACAGCCGCCAGCGATGACGAGCGGGCCGCGACGGTCGATCACGAAGTCGCCGTCCGGCGTCATCGTCCACGGATGCCGTTGGTGGCGGATCAGATACGGCGTGGCGTCCGGCATCCGGGCACCGACCCACCTCGCGAGGGCGGCCGCCTCGACGGGATCCGGCGTCCACTCGGCGGCATCCGCGTCCCATGGATCGGCCGAGCCGGCGTCGAACGCCACCTTGTAGCCGACGCTCGGCACCGGGTGTCCGTACACGCCGACGCCGTGCTCGTCGACCTGCCAGTCGGCGATGCCCGGGCGGTCGTCCAGCGGTGGCATGCCGACGAACGTGACCTGCGCGAGCGCCGGCGCGAGCGGAAGGTCGATACCGACGGAAGACAGCAACCCGCCGAGCCAGGGGCCTGCAGACACGATCACGATCGATGCGCGGATCGTGCGTCCGCGGTCAGTCGCGATCATCGCCTCTTCGTCCGACACGTTGAGCCGAACCGCAGCCTCGGGCTCCGAGAGCTCCGCGCCCGCCGCCCGCGCCTCGCGCCGGAGCGCTCGCATGCCCATGTCCGCTAGCACCGTGCCGGCCTCGGCATGGAACAGCCCGAGCTCGTTCGGACGCGGCCGGAGCTCGGGGAAGCGAGCCGCCGCACCGCCGGC
>DATAPH010000074.1:0-4845 GCA_036265325.1 Actinomycetota bacterium
TGAAGCGGGCGGAGACCGGGTCGCCGTCTATGACATCGAGAACGAGCAAGGGACGCCTATCTACGTCCACGCGAAGGTCGTTGTGATCGATGACGAGGTCGCGCTGCTCGGTTCCGACAACCTGAACCGACGCTCGTGGACGCACGATTCGGAGCTCTCGATCGCGGTCCTGGACGAAGAGCGCGACGACCGGGCGCCGTCGGACCCAGGGGGGCGCGGCGACGGCGCGCGACGCTTCGCTCGTTCCCTCCGCCTCGAGCTCGAGCGAGAGCATCTCGGCTCGACCGACGACGCCGATCCGGCACCGATCGCGACGTTCGAGCGTTGGCGCGAGTGCGCTCGATCGCTCGACGCCTGGCACGCCGGCGGGAGGACCGGTCCTCGTCCGACGGGCCGCGTGCGCCCGCACCGACTCGAGCCCGTGGCGTGGTGGCAGCAGCTCTACGCAGTGCCGCTTTACCGCTTCTTGATCGACCCAGACGGCAGTCCAAGGAGGCCCGACCCCCGCGAGGAGGCGTGACCGCTCGCGCTCTGCCAGGGCTACAGGATCTTGCGGATCGCCCAGACGATCGTGCCGATGATGACGGCGATGATCACGACGATGATGAGCAACGTTGTTGAGATGAACCCTGCGAGCATCCTTGCCGCGTACCCGTTGGTTCGAAGCGGAAACACGCCGAGCGAATGAACGGTCGGCGCAGCCGCGCCGCCTGCCCTCCCGACGTTCGGCGATGGGTTTACGCTCGACACATGCCCAGAGCGGTATGGAGCGGCACCATCAGCTTCGGCTTGGTGACGATCCCTGTCCGGCTGTACCCGGCGACCTCGCCCAAGGACGTACGGTTCCACCTAGTCGACGAACGGGGCGCGCGGGTCCACTTCCGTCGATATGTCGAGGCGGACGACGTCGAGCCGATCGTGGCCGGGGACGACGGCGGTTCCGACGAACCGCAAGCGTTCGTCGGCGCCGGGTCACCCCGGCTTGGTCGGGAGGTCGCCTTCGACGAGCTCCAACGCGGATACGAGACGGACGACGGCATGGTCGTCGTGAGCCCCCAAGAGATCGAGGCGGTCAGACCGTCGCCGAGTCGCGAGATCGCGATCGAGGACTTCGTGGACCTCGCCGACATCGATCCGGTGTACTACGAGAAGAGTTACATCCTCGCGCCGAGAGACGAAGCGGCGAAGCCGTATGCGCTGCTGCTTCGCGCGATGGAACGGTCCGGCCGCGCCGGGATCGGCCGTTTCGTGCTTCGAACGAAGCCGCATCTGGTCGTGATCCGCCCGGCGGGCGACGTGCTCAGCCTCGAGACGATGTTCTTCGCGGACGAGGTGCGCGATGGGCGTTCGCTCGTGCCGAACCTCGACTCTGTCGAGATCGCTGAGAAAGAGGTCACGCTCGCCCAGACGCTCATCGACACGTTGAAGACGCGGTGGGATCCGTCGCACTATGAGGACACGTATCGCCAGGAGCTTCTCGATCGGCTCAGCACGAAGCGTCCCGTCACGGCGCCGGCGGTTGCCGGGCCGCAGAGCGGCCAGATCGACGAGCTCTTGGACGCGCTCAAGCGGAGCGTTGAGGAAGCCAAGAAGAGCAGGTCCCGCGCGAGCAAGCGCTCGGCCTGATCCAACCTGCCCGTCCGGTGCACCGCGCCGCGCACTGGTCATTTCTTGTTTGTCGTATGTCCCAAGAGGCAATCACGCACTGATGGGACGCCTTCGCTTCGGCACGAGCCAGCCCAACGCCGGCCTGTGGTTCATCCCCTTCGCATGCGCCGTTGCGGGGATCGTGCTCTCGATCGGCACGATCGCGATCGATCGAGCGTTGCCCGACGAGCTGGTGCCCCGTGCCATCACCGGCGACCCGAACGCAGCCTTGATCATCCTCTCAACCGTCGCGGCATCCATGGTGTCGCTCACCGCGTTGGTGTTGACCATCACATCCGTCGTGGTTCAGCTGGCTATGGGTCAGTTCTCGCCGCGAAGCGTGCGCCCGTTCCTTCAGGATCGGCCGAGCCAGTTCGCGATCGGGGTATTCGTCGGGGCGTTCGCGCACGCGATGTTCGCGATGCGCGAGGTTCGTTCGTTCGGTCAGCAAGGATTCGTACCGGGCGTCACGATCTGTGTGTCCTATCTCTTGGTCTTCGCGAGCGTCGTTGTGTTGGTCGCGTACGTGCACCACATCGCGAACGCCTTGAAGATCGATTCCATCATCGAGGCGGTCGGCGAGGAGACGCGGAGCACGTTCGATCGATTGCTAGAACCGGCGACGGACCCGACGCAGTCCGACCCGAACGAGATCTCCGCCGGCGAGGCCGGCGTGATCTTCCGCCTCGAGCATGACGCCCTCATCGCCGAGGCTGAGGACGCCGACGTGACGTTGTCCCTCGAGCATCCGGTCGGGAGCTTCGTCGCCGAGGGCGCGCCGCTCGTTCGGTGGGAGGGAGCCCGGCGCCCGAACGTCGAGCAGGTCAGGCGAGCGATCGCCATCGGCCCCGAGCGACGGATGGAGCAGGACGGTGCCTTCGGCGTCCAGATCCTCGTCGACATCGTTGAACGTGCGCTGAGCGACAGCTTCAATGATCAGACGACCGCAGCGCAGGGCGTCGACCGGTTGCACGACATCGTGCGTTCGCTCGCGGGGCGCCAGCTCCCGACCGGCCGATTCATGGGATCCGACGGGCGCGAGCGGCTCGTGGTCCCGGAGTTCGGCTGGGACGACTACGTCGGGATCGCGTTCGACCGGGTGATCGTGGCGGCCGCCCGATCGCCGGTGGTGCTGTCGCGGCTCCGGACCGCTCTGTCCGACCTGCTCCGCGTCGCCCCGCCAGGCCGACGTGCGACGCTCCAGCGCCGGCTTGACCGGGTCACCGCTGCTGAAGACGACGTAGTCGACGTCCGCGGACCCAGCGAACGGGCGCGGATCTAGAGCCGGATGCCGGACCGACGCGCAGCGGAGAGGTCGCGCAGCGGGCGGGCCGGTGACTGTGGGTTACGAGCTTCCGTGGCGTACTCCGCCACGAATAGATCGACGAACCACTGGAACGGATCCTGTTCCTCGATCGACAGCTGGTCGGCCTCTTCGACGATGACGTCGCCGGCGCGCTCGAGGTACGGCCTGTCTGCAGCTAGAGCGGGTTGATCTCGTTCGCCGCCGTAGCCAGATCGCACACCCGGCACGGTACACGAGCGGTGCGGTCCTCCGGTGTCCGCTGGATGAAGGATTCATGGGGAGGATGTGGCGCGTCGGGCGTGTGGCCCATGTCGATGCGGCACATGCCAAGGGGACCCCGCGGCATCCGCCGAAGCGGCGCAACGAGTATCGCTTCGCGCGCCCGCGGGTCGCCGCCCGTAGAGACCCCCTGAAGGAGCCCTCTGGCGCTTGCGCGACGATGGCGGCCTGCGGCAGGCTCGTGGCTCGGGTACCGGATGAAGGGAGACCCATGCGCTTGCCGAGGCCACGGATCCGTGTCGCATCGATGGTGGTCGCCGTGAGTGCCACGGCGGTGTTCACCGCAGCCGGGGGTGCACGCGCCGCAACGCCGCTCCCGACACACGTCTACGCGCCGTACTTCGAGACCTGGACGTCCGACGGCATCACCGCAACCGCTGACGCATCGGGCGTGAAGTACTTCACGCTCGCGTTCCTCGAAACGACGAGCAAACGCTCGTGCACGCTGGCGTGGAACGGTTCGAAGACGCAGACGGTTGCCGACGGCCGCTACCTGAGCGACATCGCCAGCCTCCGCGCCGAGGGTGGCGACATCATCCCGTCGCTCGGCGGGTGGAGCGCGGACCAGGGCGGCACCGAGATCGGGGACTCCTGCGCAGACGTGAACGCGATCGCCGCCGCCTACGAGCAGCTTGTGTTGACGTACGACGTCACTCGCATCGACATGGACATCGAAGGACGGTCGCTCAATAAGCCCGACGGCATCGACCGCCGGAACAAGGCGATCGCGATGCTGCAGCGGTGGGCGAAGCAGCAGGGCCGCACCCTCCAGATCCAGTACACGCTTCCGACCAACGCGAACGGCCTCGGATCCGATTCGCTTGCGGTCCTGCAGAACGCGGTGACGAACCACGTTCGGATCGATCTCGTGAACCCGATGGTCTTCGACTACTACGACGGCGTGACCACCGACATGGGCGCCGCCGCGATCAACGCCTCGAAGGGCCTGCACGCGCAGCTCGAGGCGCTGTTCCCGTCGAGGACGAACGCTCGGGTCTGGGCGATGCAGGGCGCGACGATGATGAACGGCGTCGACGACTACCCGAAGGGCACCGAGGTCACGACGGTCGCGGACGCGCAGCGGCTGATGACCTTCGCGCAGCAGAAGGGCATGAGCGAACTGTCGATCTGGGCGATCCAGCGGGACAACAGCAGCTCGGGCATCACGCAGGACCCATACGCGTTCAGCCAGGCGCTTTCGTCGTTCACTGGGCCGTAAGGGAACTCGACTTCGCTGGATGCGGAGGCGTGTTCCCGCAGGTAAACTGGTCGCTCGCGGCGGCGGGGTAGCTCAGAGGTAGAGCAAGCGGCTCATAATCGCTGTGTCGCGGGTTCGAGTCCCGCCCCCGCTACAGACAAAGGCATCCAAGGAGCGAGCACAGATGGGCAAGAAGAAGTTCGAGCGGAACAAGCCCCACGTGAACATCGGCACGATCGGGCACATCGACCACGGCAAGACCACCCTGACGGCCGCCATCACCAAGCGCCAGGCCGACAAGGGCCTCGCCGACTTCACCCCCTTCGACCAGATCGACAAGGCCCCCGAGGAGCGCGAGCGCGGCATCACGATCGCGATCGCCCACGTGGAATACGAGACCGACAACCGCCACTAC
>DATAPH010000075.1:0-1610 GCA_036265325.1 Actinomycetota bacterium
CCGCGCCTGGGGGAGGTCCTCGCCGCCGGCTCCTCGAACCGCGAGCGTGAACGCCTTGAGCCGCGTGAGCGGGATGCCGAGCCGCTGCATCGCGTGGTGGGTCGCCAGGAACACGGCGCCGCTGTCGATGCCGCCCGAGAAGCAGACGCCGATCGGCTCGGCCGCGGGCAGGCTCGTCAGCCAGAGGGCGATCTCGTCGGACAGCGCGCCGACGTAGCGGCGACCGATCTCGTCGAGGTCGGTCGAGTCGGAGGCGGCCGGCTCGAGGAACCGCACGTAGGTCGCGTCGGGATCGGGGCAGCCGAGCAGGCGGATCTCGACGACGTGGTGCGCCGGCACCATGCGCGTGTAGCTCGGGTGGAACTGCGCGGCGAGGCCCTCGCTTTCCAGAAACGCGCGGATCGCGTCGATGCGGTCGGCGACGACGAGCATCGGGCCCTCCGCGCGCTTCGCGAGGAAGTAGCGCATCGGGCGATCCAGCGAGCGGGCCATCCGGACCGTCGACCCGTCGCCGTCGCGCGCGACCAGCGCGAAGGAGCCGGGGATCGCGAGAATGGCGTCGCGATCGCCGCTGCCGACGCGTCGGCGCGCCTCCTGGAGGGAGATTTCGCGAAGGCGAGTCGACTCCGGATCCGTCAAGTCGACGACACGATGAACGCTGGCGTGGGCCAAGCAGTCTCCTAGCGGTTCGATGCTATCGCCGCATTCCCAACGGTGCTCTCGGTTTCGTCGCGGCGGGTGGGTTGAACCGTGTCGAGCAGAGGAGTACAATCTGACCACTAGTCAAGACAATCCAGCGTCGGCGGAAGCTCTAACTGAACAGGAGGGATGCCCATGCCCCGAATCACTCCAGTCGCCGTAACCCTGCTCGCGTTCACGTTCACCGCTCTCGGTCAGGAGGCAGCCAAAGCGAAACCGGAGCTCGGCGGAGCCTTGTGGACTCCGCCCGCGAATCTCGTCGGCGAGAGCGTCAGGGGGCCGAGGCCCGACCCGAACTTCGGGACGACCGACTACATCGTGTGGGACCTGGCGATGTCGGGGATGTCTAACCTCACCGACGCCCAATGGACCCACGGTCTCGACTCGTACTCGCGTCGGACGGCTGGGATCAATCAGGGGATTTGCGGGAACGTGCATCTTCCGACGGGCGCGGCGCTCTACGGAATCACGACCTACACCAACGACACGGATGCCGGCAACGACATCACGTACGAGCTGCTCCAGTGGGATCCCGTCGCTGCGACGGCGGCGGTGCCGTTCGCGTTCACGACGACCGGGACGCCGGGGCTGGAAGTCTTCTTCCGGTCCATCTCTGGTGGACCGATCACCATCGACAACAGCCAGAAGCAGTACACCCTGTGCGTCTTCCATCCGGTAACCGGGACTTCACTGCTGACCGGCGGAGCCGCCTTCTGGTACAAGCTCCAGGTCAGTCCGGCCCCGGGCACGCCGACGTTCACCGACGTGGACCCGAGCAACATCTACTATCAGTTCATCGAGGCGCTCGCCGCTTCCGGCGTGACCGGCGGCTGCGACGTGGGGTTGTACTGCCCCGACCGGCCGATCACGCGCGCCGAGATGGCGGTCTTCATGGCCAAGGCGCTGGGTCT
>DATAPH010000076.1:0-8662 GCA_036265325.1 Actinomycetota bacterium
CGGTGTGTCGGACAAGCCGGCGCTGCCCGCGCCCGGGCAGAAGGCGCTCGACACGACGAACCTCACGATGGCCGACACGAACGTCAACCCCGGGGCGATCGACTCGCGCGCACAGGGCGGCGCGAAGATCCCCGACCCTGAGCTCCATCAGGACACGATCTCCGGCGCGCTCGCGGCGCACCAGGCCATCCTCGCGCTGTTCTCGACGCCCGTGTACTGCATGAGCCAGTTCTGCGGCCCGTCGACCGACGCGCTCGAGCAGATCGCGAGAACCGGGCCCAAGAACGTGGCCTACATCCACGTCGAGATCTACGAGGACTACGCGAAGCACGAGGTGAACACCGCCGCGAAGCAGTGGCTCCTGCGCAACGGCGATCTGACGGAACCCTGGCTGTTCTTGATCGGAGCCGACGGCACGATCGTCGATCGGTGGAGCCCGTTGTTCGACGTGCATGAGGTCCAAGCCGAGCTCAACCGAGTGGCTCGGTGAGCTCCAGCGACCACCACGACTCCCACGATCACGAACACTTCGGGCCCGCGGACGCCGCCACGTTGGCGACGCGTGACGGCTCGCGTGCCACCTGGATCTCGCTCGCGATCCTCGCGGCGACCGCCGCCGTGCAGCTCGCGATCGTCGGGGCCTCCGGTTCCGTCGCGCTGCTCGCCGACACGATCCACAACGCGACCGATGCGCTGACGGCGATCCCGCTGTTGATCGCGTTCCGCCTGGCCCGACGACAGCCCACGCGCCGATATCCATACGGCTATCACCGCGCCGAGGACGTCGCCGGCCTCGTCATCGTCGCGTTGATCGCGATCTCCGCGCTCGCGGCGGTGGTCGAGGCGATCGATCGCCTCGTCCACCCGCAGCCGTTGGATGCCGCAGGGTGGGTGCTCGCGGCAGGCGTGCTCGGCATGGCGGGCAACGAGATCGTCGCGGAGTACCGGATCAGGGTCGGGCGCCGGATCGGGTCGGCCGCCCTCGTCGCGGATGGGCTCCACGCGCGGACCGACGGCCTCACGTCGCTCGGCGTCGTGATCGCGACGCTCGGCGTCCTCGCCGGCTTCGAGCGAGCCGACGCGATCGTGGCGCTCGCGATCACGGTCCCCATCGTGTTCACGATGGTCGCCGCCGCACGCACGGTCCTGCACCGTGCGCTGGATGGGACCGACGAGACAACCCTTGCGCTGATCGAAGCGGTCGCGGGTGCCGTGGACGGCGTGGCGCACGTCCAGGACGCCCGGGCACGGTGGAGCGGCCACCGGCTCATGGCCGACCTCACGGTGGTCGTCGACGGCAGCCTGACCGTCGATGCCGGCCACCGGATCGCCGAGGCCGCACGTGCGTCGCTGCTGCACGAAGTCCCACGCCTCGCGGACGTCACCGTGCACGTCGACCCGCACGACCATGCGCACGAACCTCCGGCGGCTCCGTAGCATGGGCGCCATGGATCCGTCGCTGCCTCCCCCGCCGCCCGAGACCGAAGGCCCGGTCGCGTGCAAGCGCCACCCCGACGTGCAGACCGGCCTTCGCTGCGTGCGCTGCGGCGACCCGATCTGTCCCGACTGCATGCGGCCGGCTGCGGTCGGGTACCAGTGCCCCGACTGCGCACGTGGCTCACGACAAGAGGTGCACGAGCCCGGGCGCCGGGTGGGCGCCTCCGCGGCCGGGTTCTCGATCACGAACGTCCTGATCGCGATCTGCGTCATCGTGTACGTCATCGGCGTCGCGATGTCCGGCGCGGGCTCCGTGATCTCAGGAGCCAGCGAGAAGGTGCTCATCCAACAGGGTGCCCTCGACCCGTTCCGCGTCGCGGGAGGTCAGTACTGGCGCCTCATGACGAACGCGTTCCTGCACTTCGGGATCATCCACCTCGCCTTGAACATGTACGCCCTGTACATCATCGGCAACGTCGTCGAGGCTGAGCTCGGGCGGGTGCGCTACCTCGCGCTGTTCCTCGTCACCGGATGGTTCGCTTCGTCGATCGCGTATTGGCTCACGCCGCCGGTCACGGTCGTGCAGGGTGGGCTCCAACTCAACGTCAGCGCCGGCGCCTCCGGCGCGATCTTCGGCCTGTTCGGGGTGTTCCTCGCCTACAACTACCGGCGACGACATCTCGCCTTCTACGCGAACCGGATGCGGCAGATGCTGATGTTGATCGTGCTGAACATGGTGTTCACGTTCACCATCCCCGGGATCTCGTGGCAGGCGCACGTGGGCGGGCTCGTCGCGGGCCTGATCGCCGGCTACGCCGCCCTCGACGGGTTCGGGCCGAGGGTTTCGCGTACCGTCGCGCTCGTCACGAGCCTCGTCGCGTTGCTCGCGTTCTCCGTCGTGATCGTCGCGATGCGCACGGCCGAGATCCAGCAATCGCAGTTCGCACGCTTCATCCGGTAACTGATCCGGTCGCGGTCGGCGGCGGCGTGTCGGCGTTGGCGATGCCGTAGATGGAGCCGGCCCGCGTCCCGACGTAGAGCCAGCCATGCCAGACCGCCGGCGTCGACTCGACGCAGTCGCCGAGGTTCATGTTCCATTCAAGCGTCGGCTGTGCGTTCGGGTCCGACACATCCCACGCGTAGAGGTGGCCCGAGCAGTCGCCCTGGATCAGCGTGCCATCGACCACCACGGGCGACCCGATCGCCGGCGATCCGATCTGGCGTTCCCACATGACCGTCCCGCTCCCCCGATCGATCGCGAGCACCCGGCCCGCGGCCGTCGTCATGTAGACGGTGTCGCCGTAGATCGCCGGTGTCGACCAACTGCCCCCCGCGCCCTCGAACCCGAGCTCCATCGCCGGGATCGACCACACGACGGGATCCGTTGGGTTGCGTGGATCGAGCTTCATCAGCTGCCCGAGCTGCTGCGACGTCGAGTCGAAACGCTGGTACTCGCTTGCGACGTAGAGATAGCCGTCGTCGTCGATCGTGACCGAGGCGTCGGTGTCGTCTCCCGTCCAGAACCGGAACACCTCGTGCACGTTTCGCCCGCCGTTCAGCACATCGGAGATGTCCCAGCCGGTGACGAGGCCGCCGGAGTTCGCGACGTAGACGACGCCGTCGTGGTACGCGACCGAACTCTCGATCGACACGTCGTAGCGGGTGTCGAGCCCGTCGGCGTTGATGCCGCCCGGCTGCGCCACGGCGTCGAGGAGCTGCTGATCGAAGCCGGGCACGACGATCGGCTCATCGGGAGAAACCGTGACGAGCCCGCGGGAGTCGTACCCGCGGTGCATCGGCACGATGTAGAGGTAGCCGTTCTCGCCCCCTTCGATGAGCACGTCTTTGATCATGAGGGCGGCGCCATCCCAGTCGTCGTTCCACATCGGGTGCGGCGCGAGAGACGTGTCGTGCGCGTCGATCTCCCACAGCACCGTCGGCGTCGAACGATCCATCGCCACCACGCGGAAGTGGTTGTCACGCGAGCCCGCGTAGTAGAGGGGGTATCCGTCGGGATCGGACGTGGCCGAGCCCTTCGCGAGGTCCTGCGTCACGAGGTCGGGCATCAGCGGCTGGCCGGTACCGGCATCGAGGAAGTGGTAATGCCCGTCGTAGGCGCCCTCGCGGATCTCCATCGTCCCGTCCTTCAAGGGGACAACGTTCGGCTGGCCGGTCCAGCCCGTGCCGCACCACTGCTTGACCGGCGACCCGGCGCCGCCCTCCGCCGACATCGAGCACATCGTCGTGCCGTCGCTCGGATAGACCCATCGCTTAACCGGGTCGGTCGGGACGGGCCCCTGTCCGTACCAGGTGCGGCTCGCGTCGCCACGGAAGGTCGTGATGCCGGCGACCTGCTGGTCGGGCGGCTGCGCCGGCGTGGTCGCGGCGAGTGCGGGGAGCGCCGGCGCCGAGGCGCCGGTCACGACGATGAGACCGAGCAGTGCGATCAGCCCGAGCGCTGCCGCCGCCCACACGGAGATGTGGTCGTGGGCGGCGGGCTCCATGCGCTGCATCGTAGCCCCGGCATATCGCAGAACCGTGACGCTTCCTCAGACGGGATCCGCGGCCGACCGGTACGTGCCGAGCACCCGAACCATGGAGGTGTGTCGCTCCACCTCGTGCAGCGCATCCTCCAGCGCCTGGTCGTCCATCCCGGCCATCACGTCGACGTACATCAGATATTCGAAGGGCTTGCCTCGCCGAGGCCGCGACTCGAGCTTGTGGAGGTTGATGCCGCGCTTGGCGAACGGCTCGAGCGAACCGAGGAGCGAGCCTGGTTCGTCCAGAACCGCCCACACGAGCGACGTCTTGTCCGCCGGTCCAAGGCCGGGGTCTTCGGTCCCAAGCACCGCGAACTTCGTGAAGTTCTCCTTCTCGGTCTGGATGCGCTCGGCGAGGACCTTCAGACCAAAGTTGTCGGCGGCCGCCACGCTCGCGATGGCCGCCTCAGCGGGATCGGCCGCGGCCGCGATCTGGCGGGCGGCGCCGGCCGTGTCGTGGACAGGAACCGGCTCGATCCGCATCGATGCCAGGAATTCCTCACATTGCGCAAGGGCCTGCCAATGCGACTTGGCACGCCGTATGTCCTCCAGTCGGGCGCCGGGAACCCCGAGCAGCGCGTGGTCCACCCGCACCACGACTTCGCCGACGATCCGAAGCAAACTGGTGTGCTGCAACAGGTCGTAGGTTTCGTTGACCGACCCCGCCTGAGAATTCTCCATGGGAACGACCCCGAATGGAGCCTCGCCGCTGGTCACCCGTGAGAAGACGAGCCGGACCGTGTCGCAGGGCATCGGCTCCGCGTCCGGGAACGTCGCCTGCACCGCCCGCTCGCTGTAGGCGCCGGGTTCCCCCTGGTAGGCGACCTTCATGGCCGGCAGAGCGTAGCAGCGGCGCTCGCGGCGACCGTCGAATCTGGATCTCCGCGGCGTTCGGGGCGAGTTGGGGCGCTTCCGCAGCCGCCGGGTGCCGCTCTGGCAAGGGACGATAGCCTCACCAGGCGATGACGGCAGGACCATCCTTCAGCGACGGACAACCCATGGTGCGACAGAAGAGCGATACAGAGCGGCCCCCCGCGGACGAGCCGAGCGAGCGATCGCGGCGCCGTCGGTTCCGCTGGATCCGCTGGGTTGCACTCGGTTGCGCGCTGGCACTTCTGGTCGTGATCGCGCTGGAGGCCTTCGCCTTGATCGGGGCGCGATCGGGCCTCACACGCGGACGCAACGCCCTGCAGACGGCTCGGCGCGAGGCGCTCGCAGGTGACTTGGACAAGGCGCGTTCGTCGCTCGACGAGGCGTCAGCCGCATTCGGGAACGCCGTCGACGGACTGCACGGCCCGGTCGGGACAGCGGCTCGGTTGGTGCCCTGGGCGGGCAACAGCGCAGACGCGGCAGCCGCGATGGCGGATGCGGGCCGATCGCTGTCCGCGGCCGGGCTCACGCTCGTCGGTGCGCTCAACACGATGCCGGATGGGGTGGGAGCGTTGGCGCCCACGGCCGGCGCCATCCCACTCGCTCGGTACGCAGCCCTTGCCGACGCGGTCGGAACAGCCGGCGATCAGGCAGCATCCGCCGCGGCCACCCTCGCCGAGGCGCCCGACTCGTTCATGCCCTCGCTCATCGCTCATGCACGATGGGATGCCGAAGCCCAGAGCGACCGGCTCGCCACCGACCTCAACGGCCTCGCATCGCTGCTCAAAGGCGCGCCGGCGTTCGGCGGAGCCGAGGGGCCGCAGCGGTACCTCGTTCTCGCGCAGAACCCTGCAGAGCTTCGTGGAACCGGCGGCATCTGGGGCGCGTACGCGATCATGACCCTGGACCACGGTCGGGCGACCGTCTCCGCGGCGCGGCCCTCGGGAACACTGCGCAGGTTTCCGGCGGGACGCGTACAGGACCCGAGCGCCGATTACGCGCGCAACTACGATCAGTACGGCGGCGCCGGATCGTGGCAGAACATGAACGCAACCCCGGACATGCCGGCCGCGGCACGCGCCGCGCTCGCCAACTACGCCCTCGGCGAGGGAACGCGATTGGACGGTGTGTTTGCGGTCGACCCCTTCGCGCTTCAGTCGTTCCTGCAGGTCACGGGGCCTATCCGCGCGCCCGGTGCCGGCACGATCACAGCCGACAACGTCGTCGATGTCACGACGAACCGCGCGTATACGGCCTTCCCAGGCGCGAACCAGCGAAAGGATGTGTTGGGCCAAACCGCTGCAACCGTCTTTGCCCGGTTCCTCGCGATGAACGAGCAAGGGATCGAGCGGCTACGAGCGATCTCCAGCGCGGTCGCCGGCGGCCATCTCCGCATCTACAGCACGAACCCAGCGATCGAGGGTGGCCTCGACACGCTGGGGATGGACGGAGCGCTCACCCAACCGGCCGGCGACATCATGGGCGTCACGGTGAACAACGGCTCAGCCAGCAAGGTCGACTACTACGCGACGCGCACGGTCGACTACGACGTGCAGCTCGGCGGGACGAGCGAGGCCATCAACAAGGCAACGGTCGCGATCAAGAACGACGCGCCGACCTCGGGAGAGCCTCGCTATGTCCTGGGACCGACCTTGCCCGACGCGAAAGCGGGAGATGAGATCCCGATCACATCGGTGTGGTGTCACGCGCCCTGCGCGCTCGCGTCGGCCAGTCGCGACGGCAAGCCGATCGGTGTGGCGATGGGCTCGGAGAACGGCGTGTATTGGCTGCAGGATTCTGGAACGATCCCGGCAGGATCAACCGGATCCCTGTCCGTCGTATGGCGCTCCTCCGGCGTCTGGGACGGTAATTCGAGCGGCGGCTCCTACGAACTCACATTGCTCGGGCAACCCACCGTTCGGCCGACCGACGTTTCGGTGACCATCCACGCACCGTCGGGCACCCACATCGTCTGGACGAGCACACCGATGGCCGTTGATGGTGGAACGGCGACCTGGCAGGGATCCCCCTCGAGCACGACGGAACTGGAAGTGAGGTTCCAGGCACCGCTGCCCTTGCGGTTGGTACGCGACCTGCTGCGGCTCGGGCCCGGATAGCGACGGTCTCGGTCCGGGGGCGACGCTGGACGCGTAGAGCGCTTCGCTGAAACTGCGTAGCAACGTCGCGCGACCACGTGGGAGCTCAGACGACGAAGAGCCTCCTCGCGCGATCGGGGCTTGAATCAACCCGGCTCGCGGAAGAGGCTCTTGTCTACACGAGTTTCGTGCGCGTCCGCGCTTAGACCGCTAACCGCGACGAGCGGCGGCGGCGAGCGAAGTACAGCGCGGTTACACCCGCGATGACCAGCGCACCGACCATCAGCATGGCGAACGGGAGCTGCGTGGAGCCGGTGAACGCGGTGCCGCCGCTCCCCCTGCTTCCATTTGCACCCTTGACGACGGTCGGCGGGTACGTCGCATCTGCCAAGGCTGCACCCGCTGACAGGACGATCGAGGCCAGGGCCAGTGTCATCACAGCGGTGAAACGTCGCATCATCTCGATTTCCTCCCTTGGTGCTGAAGTACATGCATCGTAGGTCCTTGGAGCTAACCTCTGCAACCTGCCAAACGGCCAAATCTTGCGTTACCCGCTTCAGGGCAGTGCTAACGCCCCGGGCCGATCTCGATCGCCATGAAGCATCGGCGGCGTCGAACTCGAGAGGGCTGGGCGCCGATCCCGTCTGGTGCAACGGTCGCGGGCGCGATACCTCGAGTCAACATGGAACGGCGGGTTCGGCCATCGACCCGAGGCCGAGGCGCAGGATCCCTGCCGGACGGCGTAGGGCCGATGCCAGACGGTCCTAAAGAGCCGTGAAGCTCTGGAAGATCTGGATCGCCCCCGGCCCGATGATCACAACGAAGAGGGAGGGAAGGACGCAGATGATCAGCGGGAACACGATCTTCACCGGCGTTTGCGCTGCCTTCGCTTCGATCGCCTGACGGCGTTTGATGCGGAGCTGCGCCGCCTGCGTACGCAGCACGCTGGCGATGGAAACTCCGAAGACATCCGCCTGCACCATGGCGAGGGCGAACGCATTGAGTTCTTCGACGTCGGTCCGTTCAGAGAGGTGCCTGAATGCATCCGAGCGCGGGACCCCCAGCTGGATCTCTTGGAGCATCCGCGCGAACTCGGAGGAAAGAACGCCGGGGACGTTTCGCACAACCATCGCGATCGCAGCGTTCAGCGAGAGTCCGGCCTCAACGCTGATCGTGAGCAAGTCGAGCGTGTCGGAGAGGGTCTTGAGGATCTCCTTCTTCCGATTCTCGACCTGCCCATTGAGCACTGAGTCCGGTGCGACGAAGCCAACGAACGTCAAGAGCGCCGTGACGATGATCTGAAGGAATGGCGAGAGGTTCACGAACTGGATGAGCACGATCGAGAGAACGAACCCGCCGACGGCGCCGATGATCTTGAAGGCCAGGACGCGCTCAGCGTCCCATCCCGCAGGGCTCCCTGCCAGGAGGAGTTTCTTGTCGATACGGTCGCGCGCGTCGAGAGGCGTCACTCTTCTCGCGAGTTGACCGGCTCGGCCGACGATCGGGATGACGACGCGGTTGCCGAAGCTCTCCTTCATGGACTCTTCACGAAGGTTCGTCGATGGCGCCGCGACGCCGCTTGGGCCGACAACTTGCGTTTCGAGCAACCGCACGGCGCGTTGCTTCTCAGCGCGCGTCTGATCGATGTACACGCCGACCAAGATGATCGACAACGCGAGCGAAAGAACAGAAAGGATCAGCCAGATCTCAGACATCGAT
>DATAPH010000077.1:0-8951 GCA_036265325.1 Actinomycetota bacterium
ATGCGCGGCGTCCGCGTCGATCCCCGCTCACGCACGGCGCGGGCCGAGGGCGGCGCGACGATCGGCGACTTCAACGCGGCGACCCACGCATTCGGCCTCGCCACCACCGGCGGCATCATCTCGACGACGGGGATCTCCGGGCTGACGCTCGGCGGCGGCATCGGCTACCTCGCGCGCGGCCACGGGCTCTCGCTCGACAACCTGATCTCGGCCGATGTGATCACCGCCGACGGCCGGTTCGTCGTCGTGAGCAGCAAGGAGCACGAGGACCTCTTCTGGGCGCTCCGCGGCGGCGGCGGCAACTTCGGCGCGGTCACCGCCCTCGAGTTCCGGCTCCATCCCGTGGACATGATCTACGGCGGACCGATGTTCTTCGAGCTCGAGGACGCCCGTGACGTGCTGAGCTGGTACCGCGAGTACATCGCCGATGCACCCGAGGCGTTCGGCGGGTTCCCCGCGTTCCAGATCGCGCCGCCGCTGCCGTTCATCCCGGAAGATCGTCACGGCGACACGTTCCTGGCGTTCGTGGCGTGCTGGTCGGGCCCGATCGAGCAGGGCGAGTCGGCCCTCAAGCCGATCCACGACGTCGCGCCGGTGGTCGCCGAGCACGTCGGCGCGATGCCCTACCCGACGCTCAACGGTGCGTTCGACGCACTCGTCCCGCCGGGGCTGCAGCATTACTGGAAGGCGAACTTCGTCACCGAGCTGAGCGACGACATGATCGACGCCCATCTGCAGCACGGGCCGAACGTGCCGGTGGTCAACTCCACCGTGCACATCTATCCGATCAACGGCGCGGTACACCGGGTCGGCGCGACCGAGACCGCCTTCGCACACCGAGAGGCGAACTTCGCCACCGTGATCGCAGGCATGTGGCCCGATCCCGCCGACAACGAGAAGAACATCGAGTGGGTCAAGGGCTACTACGCTGCGACCGCGCCGCTGTCGGAGCCAGGCGGCTACGTCAACTTCATGGCCGGAGACGACCAGGGCCGGATCAAACAGAACTACGGCGTCAACTACGAACGCCTGGTCGAGGTCAAGCGAACCTGGGACCCCGACAACCTGTTCCACCTGAACCAGAACATCGCGCCCTAACGGGGACGATGGATGACCTTCGATGATCGCCCCGTAGACGAGGTCGGGATCGCCTTCGATCTAGAGTCGGTGCATGAACGAACGAACGCGTGTCTGGCCGCTGCGCCGCGTCGCAACGCGCTTCGTGGATCCGATCCTGCGTCCGCTTGCCGGGCGGCTCCCCACCTTCGGAATCGTCGAGCACCGAGGACGGACAACCGGGCGGCGCTACCGCACACCGGTCAACGTGTTCCGCCGCGGCGACACGTTCTTGTTCTTCCTCACGTACGGCTCAGACGTGCAGTGGGTGAAGAACGTCCTCGCGGCAGGCGACTGCGCGATCGAGACGCGGAGCGAGACGCTCACGCTCGTCGACCCGCAGCTGATCACCGACCCCGAGCTCGGACCCGCTCACCCGATCGCGCGGTTCGTGGAGCGCCGTCTTGCGGGCGCGACCCAGTACCTGCGGATGCGCGCCTCGGACTGAGTCCGAGTGGGCGATGCCAGTCGGCTCCGTCTGCCTCTCTCTCGATGGCTTGCGCGGGGTTACCGGGCAGGATGCTGGCACAGCATCTGGGGGGTTTAAAGACGCGAACTACCTGCTGATTCGACTGCGTCCACAGAGCAGTACTACGGTCGCATCTCCCCGATGGCCAAGAACCACGTCGCCGCCACCTTCCCGTGAGGCGGTTGATCCTCTCGGTGATGATCTTTGCCGTCGTCTCGGCGGCGACGGTTCAGGCCGTCCTCGCGTGGAGCCTGCACACCTACCGTTAGCGTGGTGCGCGAAACGCTCACAGAAACACTCACCGGCCGAGGTGGCTCCCGAGGCATCGCAACGAAATGACTGACGAGCATCTTGCGACGCGCATCGAGGTCTTCCCCGAGGCCAAGGTTCCCCTTGCGCTGCGAACGCAGATGGTCGCGCTGCAGGACCAAGCGTGGCCGGCGGATGTGCCGAGCGGTCCGGAGCCCTGGCACGATCCGGCTCTGGCCCCGACCTCGATGCTGCTCGTCCAGTCGGACGGGCGCGTCCTGGCCGCGCTCGACATCCTGTCGAAAGACATCGATCACGCGGGCGAGCGCTGGTCGGTCTCGGGATTGTCGGCGGTCGTCACGGACGCGTCGGTTCGGAACGCAGGGCACGGCGGTCGCCTCGTGTCGGCCGCGCGTGCACGCATCGGTTCGAGCGGCGCGGATCTCGGTCTGTTCACGTGTGACGCGCCGCTGCGCTCCTTCTACGAACGGGCCGGATGGGAGCACCTCGCCGGCACCTTCCTGATCGGCGGCACACCCGAGGACCCGTACCCGAGCGACACGCTGGCGAAGGTCACGCTCGGCGGCTTCTTCACGGATCGCGCCGTGGATGCTCGGGAGGCCTTCGTCGGCGCCCGGATCGCGCTGTACCCCGGCGTGATCGATCGGCTCTGGTGATCAAGCTCGTTGGCTAGGCGAGATCTATGCGACCGTCTTCACCTCGGGGTCGCACAGGCACGTGCCATCGAAGCCAGGGTCGGGATCGGAGCAGACGATCCCGATGTGGGTGTACCCGCAGTCGCGACAGCGTTCACACACCGCGCACTGGCGGATGACGGGCGCGTCGAGGCGCTCATCGGGCTTCGGCACATCCAAGACTCGGTCCATGATGCTCACCTCCGTGCGGTTCTTCGATCCAGGATGTGAACGCAGGAAACCGCAGCCAAGGGCCGAACGACCCTAGAGAGCCGGGACTCGGGCTCTCTCCCACAGGCGCGAACGAAGGAGGCCCCGATCGAGTCGGGGCCTCCGTACTGCCGTTGCTCTAAGCACGTGGATCAGGACTGCGTGTTCTCGTCACCCTGGCAGTCGTCGTTCTGGGTGTCCGTCGCCACGCACGTCGCCGTGTCGTCGCCGCCGCCGCCGTTCTCGACGTCATCGCCGGTTCCGCCGTTGAGATCATCGGAACCCTGGTCGCCTTGGAGGGTGTCGTCGCCACCGTTCCCATCGAGGGTGTCGTTGCCGTCGTCGCCCTCCAGGTCGTCGGCGCCGTCGCCACCAGAGAGGGTGTCGTTGCCGTCGCCACCGTCGAGGGAGTCGTCGCCGTCGTCGCCCTGGAGGTCGTCGGCGCCCGTGTTCCCGTCGAGCGTGTCCGCACCCGCCCCACCGATCAGCAGGTCGGGGCCACCGCCGCCGGCCAGGTGGTCGCTCCCGCCGCCGCCGCAGATCACGTCGTGGCCGCCGCCGCCGTGCACGACGTCATTGCCGCCGAGCGCGACGATCACGTCGTCGCCCGACGTGCCGTCGATGACGTCCCCACCGGATGTTCCGACGATGGTTGCAGCCAAACCGTGGCAACTGGGACCGCCGGGCGAACCCGTTGCGGCGTTGGCGTGCGGTATCGCGCCGAGGCGGATCGCCGTGTACAGCATGCCCAGGATCACCACCGCGGCGAACCGCGTGGTCCTGGACCGTGAGAGTCTCGCGACTCCGGTCATCTCCTGCTCCTTTCGGTAGCTGAGCTACCTCGGGGGGTGCCGAGGCCTCTCGCTTTGCGCCCCCGCCTCGCGACGGGTTTGCCCTTTCGTGGATCTGCGGGTTATACGAACGAGCGGAGAAAAGGGTCATGCCTTCGACGGGTGATTTCTTTTCGGCCGTCGTGCACGCCAAACGGTCCCCCGCTGGAACCGAAAGAACTCCCCGGAGCGCTCCTGAGGAGCTCGCGCTCGCGGAGCGTCGCAAACCTGAGCTCCTGTTCCACATGAACGAGAACATCGCGCCGTAACGAAGGGCCCGCCGTGTGGCGGGCCCTTCTGCGCACCAAGCGCCGTCAACCTACCGCGGGTTGTAGGCGCTGACGCGGGTCGACCAGTTCGCGAAGAACGTCCGCGTGAACCCGCACGTCGGATCCGCGTTGAACTCGGCGAACCCGCACTGCTGCGCGATGTATTCGTTCGCGAACCACACGGTGCCGTTCGGCGCCACGTCGGCGGCCCCGTAGTCGCCCCAGCGCGTGCGGTAGCCACCGTCGAAGGTGCCGCTGAACCCGTCGTTGGGTCCGATGCCCCGCGCCGCGATCTCGACCGACGCGGTCGGACCGGCGGTCGTGAACGGGATGTAGGCATGACTCGGATACCGGTTCGGTCCGACGAGGGTCATGCCGATCACGCCCTCGCCGTGCGCGTTGATCGCGACGCTCGGGAAGAGCATGTTCTCGTTCGGCACGTCCACGATTCCCTGATTCACCCGTTGCACGTACTGGGTGGTCGTCGAAGGCCGCAACGCGAACCACGCGGTTCCGTCGTGCAGGTCGATCGGACTCCACCGGACACCGTTGCTGGAGTAGTCGGCGCCGCCGGGGCCCTGCACCGCCGTGACGGTCGTCAGGTACACGACGCCTCTGCGCAGCCAGGCGCCGTAGACCTTCGCGCTGCCGCCGGCGATCGGCAGCGGGCTCTTCTGGTCGGGGTGGTCGGCGCCGATGCACCACGCCGCGTTCTCGCATGTGAGCAACGGCGTCGGACCGGGCTTCTGGAGCGCGGCGACCCCCGCGGTATATGCCTGGGTCCGGACCGAGCTCTCCGTCAACGACAGGCTCGGCGTGGCCGAGTTCAGCGACGACGTGTTCGTCAGCCGCCAGAGGGAAACGCCGGTCGCGTTGCCGTCGACGAACGGTGATTGCGTCATGCCGAAGTACTCCGTGCCGCCGTTGGCGGCGACGAAGCCGGCCGGCTGGGAGATCACGGGTTGCAGCGTGAACGCTCGGGCATCCATCGCGTCGGATCGCACGTTCTGGATCACGACCTCGGTGGGATGGGCGCGCCCGGCGACCAGGTCGGCCAGGGAGAACGCGTACAGCTGCGCCCCGTGGAACTCACCGTTGAAGAAGTCGAACTCATTCGTCGTGACGTACAGGCCGTTCGCGTCGAAGCCGAGCTGGGGATAGTCCCCGTAACAGAACCCGCTGGTGCAGTGGTGGTTCGGCGTTCGCTCGGTGCCGTTGTTCGTTGTGCGTGTGTCCCAGATGTTCCACGACCCGAGCGGGTTGCGGGACGTGCTGACGGCGACGTAGAAGCCGCCGGTGCCCGTGTAGTCGCCCGTCGCCGGGTCGAGATCCAGGTACTCGGAGGTCACCAGCCAGCGCTGGACAGCTGCGTCGTAGCGACAGGACACGTCGAAGGCCGTCAGGCTGAACGGTCCGTCGGGTCGCTGGAACTCCGGCGGGTTCCCGAAGAACTGGGCGAGCGTGATGCCGACCGGACCGCTGTTCGGGTAGTAGGGGTCGCCGGCCAGCAGCGGCTTGCCGCCCGTCGTATAGACCTGGATCACCGAGTTGACGATCTCGAACACGCGCTTGCTGCTGGCGCAGAGTCCTTGATCGGGTGGCTCACCGGAGAACTGGTTCCCGTTGCCCGAGTACCGAGAGTCGAAGTGGTTCGACCCTTGCCATGAGTGCACGAGCCCGTACGCGCCGGGGGCGACGGAGACATCGTTGGTGGCGGCCGGCGCCGCAACGTCCCCTTGACGGACGGCCTCGCCGCCCTCGGGCTCGTGGCCCTCGATCGCATGCGTGCGCAGCCACTCCGCCTCGAACGCGTTGTCGGATGACTGCGCTTGGGTCGCCTGACGCTGGGTCGTCGCGATCGACGACAGCGACGGTGTGGTGCCGAGGAACGTGGTGGGCGACACGCCGACGGCGGTCGCCTCCGTCGCGCCGGAGGCGATCAGGCTCGCGACAAGCACGACGATCGATGCAAGCGGCGCGACGCGCCGGAAGACAGAACGGGGCATGGGTCCCTCCCTCTCCGATCCGAAGGCAATCGTATGAGGGGTCGCCGCCATCGTCCGTCGGGTGGACGGCCTGCCCCAAATGCCGGACAAGCGAGATCCCCGGGGCCTGCGTTGGGCCCCTCGTTCGGGGCCAGCTAGCGCCACCGGTGGCCCAAGCCTACCCTTCCCGCAGGATGCGCTTTCTCGTTCTGGGTCCGCTCGAGGTCATCGACGACGGCGATCAACCCGTGGAGATCGCTGGTGCTAAGGAACGCACGATCCTCGCGCATCTGATCGCGAACGCAGATCACGTCGTTCCGGCGGACGATCTGATCGACGAGTTGTGGGCGGAGAACCCTCCCCGAACCGCCGAGAAGACCCTTCGCTCCTACGTCTCAAGGCTGCGGCGATCACTGGAGCCCGATCGTTCCGCCGAGGCAGCGAACGGGATCCTCCGCTCCAGGGGCGACGGATACGAACTCCTCGCCGACGGGCACCAGATAGACGCCATCCGGTTCGAGCACCTCGCCAAAGAGGGGAATCGGCTGCTCGTCGATGGGAGCCCCACAGAAGCCGATCACGTGCTCGAGACGGCGCTGGCGTTGTGGCGCGGCGCCGCGTACCAGGAGTACAGGTACACCGGGTTCGGCGGATCCGAGAGCGAGCGGCTCGAAGAGCTCAGGCGCTCGGCGGCCGAAGATCGGATCGACGCCAGGCTGATGAACGGCGACGCGGGCGCGCTCGTTGCCGACCTCGAAGGGATGGTTCGGGAGGAACCGCTCCGCGAACGTCGATGGGGCCAGCTGATGCTCGCCTTGTATCGAACAGGGCGGCAGGCCGAAGCGCTCCAGGCGTTCGGGCGCGCTCGCGCCGTACTCGTCGACGAGCTCGGGATCGAGCCGGGTCATGACCTGCAGCGGTTGCAAGCATCGATCCTCGCGCATGACCCGGCGTTGGATCTGGGACAGCCGGCGCCTCCGGACCTCGTCCGTGAGGTGGATGTCTGCCCCTACAAGGGACTCGCGCGATACGAGACCGACGATGCAGGCTTCTTCTTCGGCCGTGAGCACATCGTCGCCGAAGGGATCGGCCACCTCGCCGCAGGACGGTTCCTCGCATTGGTCGGCGCGTCCGGCAGCGGGAAGTCGTCTCTCCTTCGCGCCGGTTTTCTCCATGCGCTTCGGTCTGGCGCCCTGCCGGGCAGCAAGGGGTGGGCCGCCGCCGCGATCATCCCGGGCAACCACCCACAGGCCGAGCTGGCACGAGCGAAGAGCGTGTTGGGCGATGCCGGACGAGCTGTGATCGCCGTCGATCAGTTCGAAGAGGTCTTCACGGCGTGTTCCGACCTCGCCGAGCGAAACGCGTTCCTCGATGCCATCACGGAGATCGCCGCGGCGCCGGACGCCGCCACCGCGATCCTCATCGCGATGCGAGCGGATTTCTACGGACGATGCGCCGAACACCGAGGGCTCGCATCGCTGATCGCCTCGAACCAGATCCTCGTCGGACCCATGGACGCCGATGAGCTCGAGCGGGCGATCGAGCTGCCGGCGCAGCGGGCGGACCTGACGGTCGAGGAGCAGCTCCTAGATCGGCTCGTGTCGGACACCGTCGGCCAGCCGGGCAGCCTCCCGCTCCTGTCGACGGCACTGCTGGAGCTTTGGACCCACCGTCGAGACCGCACCCTTCGTTTGGAGGACTACCTGCGTGCAGGAGGGGTGGAGGGCGCCGTCGCGCGGTTGGCCGAAGAAGCGTTCGCACGGCTCGACAGCGACGGCCAGGCGGCGGCGAAGCGCGTGATGCTTCGCCTTGCGGCGACCGGGGAAGGCGCCGAGGTGGTCCGCCGCCGCGCTCCCCTCTCTGAGTTCGATCTCGAGCGTGACGCCGACGCCGCACGCGCGATGGACGTGCTGACCGATGCGCGCCTCGTCACGGTGGCCGAAGGGACGGCCGAGGTCGCCCACGAGGCCGTGCTCCATGAGTGGCCGCGGCTCCGCACCTGGCTCGAGGACGATGCCGAGGGACGCAAGCTCCATCGCCACCTGACGGAGTCGGCCCACACGTGGGACGAGGGAGGGCGCGACGCAGCCGATCTCTACCGCGGCGCCAGGCTCACCTCGGCGTTGGATTGGGCCGACCCGCATCAGGCTGATCTGAACGAACTCGAGCAGGACTTCCTCCGAGCGAGTCGGAGCGCGTCCGAAGGCGAAGCTGCTGGGACGCGTCGGACGAATCGGCGGCTGCGCGGTCTGCTCGTCGGGGTCGCCGTGCTGCTCGTGGCTTCGCTCGTGATCGGGGAACTCGCGCTGACGCAGCGCAACGGGGCCCGCAGCGCGGCTGCGATCGCCGACGCGGGACGCCTCGCCTCCCAATCGCTGGTCGAGAAGGATCCCGGGCTCGCGCTCATCCTCGCGAGGGAGGCGGTCAACATCGACGATTCGGCTCAGACGCGGAGCGCGCTGTTCACCGCGCTCGAGCGCACGCCCGCGATCACAGGCCGCATGTACGCGCCGGGATCTCCGTCGCCCGCGGCGGCTGCGACGACGTGGATCGCGATGTCCCCGGACGGGAAGACGCTGGCCATCGGCGGCGCGGGATCGGCCATCCAGTTCTTCGATGCGATCCAGCGTGCGTACATCGGCGCGTTCGACGTGGGATCGGGAACCGATCGAGGGACCTTCAGCCCCGATAGCCAGGCGCTGGTGATCGCCACGTCGAGCGGCGCGATCGAGTCGGTTGACGTCGCGACACGGACCGAGCGGAGCCACGCGGCGGCCGATGGTTCGCTAGACGCGATCGCGTTCAGCCCCGACGGCACGAAGCTCGTCACGGCTGAGAACATCCGCGGTCGCGAGTACCTCGTCCCGCGTGACCCAGTCACGCTCGCGTCGACCTCTCCCAAGCGCCTCGCGGGCGAACAAAGCGTTCCGGGGATACCGAGGTACCCGTTCTTCTCCATGGCGTTCGCGCCCGACGGCCGGTCGCTCATCACGACGAGCGATCAGGGACCCACCGTGGTCTGGAACGCGGCCGACCTCACCAAGGTTCACGTCTTCAAGATCGACGGAGGCGGTGTCGCGGTGAGTCCCGACGGCAGCGTCGCTGCGATCATCGTGAACGATGACCGG
>DATAPH010000078.1:0-28324 GCA_036265325.1 Actinomycetota bacterium
CGGGGGCGGCACGCTCATCCCGATCCGGCTCACCCAGGACGACCTCGCCTCGATGGTCGGGGCGACGCGTGAGACGACCAACCGCGCGGTGCAGACGTTGTTCGCGCGCGGCGTGCTCGACCGACAAGGCCGTGGTCGCTACGTCGTGCGGTCCCAGCTCCGGTTGGTGACCGAGGCGGCGCGGCTAGGCCGGGCCGGCGGCCTCGCCTTGTAGAAGCGCGAGAGAACACGACCCGCAGTAGCGGCCGCGCCCCCGCACCGGGCGACCGCATCGCGCACATGCGGTGGGTTCCTGACGAGCCCAGCTCTGCGACCCGCCGCGACCGTTCTTGTGCACCATCCCGTCGTGCTCGAGCTTCAGCAGGTGCGCGGTGACCGTGCGGGCGGCGAGGTCGTGGACCTCAGCGGGATAGCTCGCGTAGATCCGCGCGACGAGGGCTTTCACGGTGCGATCGCCTGCGTCGAGGCCGGCGAGAACCTCAGCTTCGCGTTCTTCGCGGTGCGCGATGTACTCGCGAAAGACCCGCTCGGCATCCGTTCGCACCGGGCCGTGGCCGGGATAGATCGTCCGCGGATGCAGCTCGAGCATGCGCCGAAGCGTCTGCAGGTATCGCGCCAAGTCTCCCTCGGGCGGGTCGATGAAGCTCGTGCCCCGCCCGACCACCGTGTCGCCGGTGAACAGCGCCCGTTCGGCCGGCTCGAAGAACGCGACGTGGTCCGGGCTGTGGCCGGCGCCGTGGACGGCGACGAGCTCAACGCCACCGCCGGCGATGAACCGAGCGCCGTCGGTTAGGCGCGTCGCGCCGTCGAGTCGCCATGCGTACACCGGGGCGCCGACGAGCTCGGCGAACGCGACTGCGCCCTCACCGTGGTCCTCGTGGTCGTGCGTGACGAGGACCGACGAAACGCTCCCGGCGTCCCGGCGGATCTGTTCGACGTGGCCGGCGTCGGGCGGCCCCGGGTCGATCACGATCGACGGCTCGGCGCCGACGACCCACGTGTTCGTCCCCTCGAGCGTGTAGACGCTCGGGTTGGGCGCCAGCACGCGCACGATCCGCAGCGTCAGACCTGCTCCATCACGTGCAGAGGCATCGTGTCTTCTTCGTCCTGCGTCGGGTCTCGTGACTCGAAGGTCAGCGCCATCGCATCGGCCGCGGTCGAGCACGCAGCGACCTGCGTGACCGTGTACCACGTCGGCCAGTACAGCTTGTGGTCGCCACGCTCCCACTCCTGTAGGAGCCTGCGAGGGTCGACCCACCACGTTCGAGCGATCTCGCCCCCGTCGGCGCGCGGCTCGACGCCGTTGCCCTCGATCGTGAAGTAGCGAGCGTCGAACCGGACGGGAACGTCGGGCGGCGCAACCCAATGGCAGAGCGGCGAGATCTGCCCCGCGACCGGCGGCGCGTCATCGGCCGGCGCAAGGTCGACAGCCGCCACGAGGCCGTCGGCAGTCAGGGTGAGGCCGACCTCCTCGGTGAGTTCCCGGACCGCCGCCGAACGCGGCGCATCCGTCGCGTCGCCGAACCAGCGCGAGGCGCGTTCCTCGTCCTCCGCGTCGACGGCGCCGCCGGGGAACGCGATGTAGCCCGGCAGGAATCGGCTGGCGGCGCTCCGCTGCACGACGAGGACTTCGAAGCCGTCGGCCGCGGGGCGCACGCACACCGCGGACGCCGCACGACGGATCGGTCGCTCGTCCACCGCCGCCATCCTCGCAGGTCGCCGCCATACTGCGTCCGTGCAGACCCCAGCGGCGGAGGCGATACGCGCGCGGATCGAAGCCGAAGGGCCGATCCGGTTCGACGTCTTCATGGAGCTCGCGCTATACGGCCCCGGCGGGTTCTATGAGCATCCGCCCGTCGGCGCCGACCGTGACTTCGTCACGAGCCCGCACGTGCATCACGTGTTCGGGCGGTTCCTGGCGCACGCACTCGAGGCGCTCCGGGACGCCGTCGTGCCGGACGATGGACTCCGGCTGACCGAGGTCGGCGCGGGCGACGGGACGCTCGCACGCCAGCTGCTCGACGCGATGTCGTCGATCCGGTACACCGCGGTGGAGGTCAGCCCGGGCGCCCGCGAGGCGCTGCGGACGATCGACGGCGTCGAGGTCGCGACGCAACTCCAACCCCCGGTTGACGTCGTGCTCGCGCACGAACTGCTCGATAACCTGCCGTTCCGGCTCGTTCGAGACGGCGCCGAGGTGGCCGTCGACACCGGCGCCGACGGGTTCGTCGAGCGCACACGGCCACTCGACGAGGAACTCCGCCGCGCCGTCGCGGGCCATTCGACGGAAGGCGACATCGTCGTCCCGACCGGCGCCCTCGAGTTCATCGATCGCATCGCGGAAACGCTCGACCATGGGTACGCGTTGCTCATCGACTACGGCGGCGATGCGTCGGGTCCGGTCCACGGCTACACACGGCAGCAACCGATCGAGGACGTACTCGCCTTGCCGGGCGCTCTGGACATCACGGCTGGTGTCGACTTCGGTTGGATCGCCGATCACGCACGCGACCGCGGACTGCAGACATTCGCCCTCGCCGACCAGACCGACGTGCTGCTCGCGCTCGGGTTCGAGTCCTGGCTGCGGGACGAGCTCGCCACGCAGCACGAGCAGCTCGCACGAGGCGAGGGCATCGATGCCGTTCGCACGTGGTCGATGCGATCGCGTGCGAGCATGCTGGTGGACCCGGCCGCGCTCGGGCGCATGCGCTGGCTCCTGATCGCCACTCAGGGTCTACCTGCGCCGCGATGGCTCGCCGCCGTGACAAGCCGAACGACCGATTGACCCTTCCGGGTGGCGAGGGCTAGCGTTGCCGCCCGGTCCTGGGAGGGAACCCGTGAAGCGTCGTTGGATCGCCGCGGTCGTGGCCGCCCTCGTGTTGCTCCTCGTCGTCGTGCTGGCGAACCGACAGACGGCTCCGGCGGCCTCCGGCGCCAATCCCGCCGCCGGATCAACATCGCAAGAACCGAGCGCCGAAGAGGGCAAGGGGGGCAATCCCGAGGCCGCGGAACAGTCCGAAACTACGGACAAGCGGCTCGAGGCGGTCGCGGCGGCGAAGGCGGCCGGCACCCTCGGCGTTGACGCCAATGCGCTGCAGTCGTCTCCCGCTCCTGGATGGGCTGGCGAGTACGTCGTGAACAGCAAGGCGGACGACTGGGAACCCGCCGTCGCGACCGACCCGAACGCTCCGTGGGCGTACGTCGTGACCACTCGTTACGGCGTGCCCAAGCCGTGCCCGGGCAACTGCCCGACGCCGTGGATGGCGCTCACCCGGTCGAGCGACGGCGGGGCGACGTGGAGCGCGCAAGTGCCGCTGTGCGCGTGCAAGGGCAGCGGCCAGTTCGACCCGCAGATCGAGGTCGTGCCGGACACCGGCGACGTCTACGCCGCGTTCATGAACGGCTACAACGTCGTGTTCATCCGCTCGCGCGATCACGGCAAGACGTGGTCAACGCCCGTGAAGGTGTACGGCAACGTCAGTTGGAACGACAAGCCGCTCCTCGCGGAGAGCGACAGCGGCCGCGACGTCTACATCAGCTTCAACGGTCCGCAGGGCGGCGACCCATGGATCGCGCAATCGCATGACGGCGGCCACACATGGGCGCAGACGCGCGTCACGAAGAGCAAGCTCTACTACTACACGTTCGGGGGCGACGTGACGCCGAACGGTCGCGTGGTGTTCTCCGAATCGGCGGTCGACTACTCCAACAACATCGACCTCACGGGAACGACGAAGGTCTTCGCCGTCGTCTCGAGCGACCAGGGAAAGACCTGGAAGCGTGTGCTCGTCGACTCGTTCCCGGTGGGGTTGCAGAGTCCCGAGCGCGCCGACTTCTATGTCGGCCACACGGCGCTTGCGTCCGACGGTCGCGGCAACCTGGTCATCTCGTACGACGCACCGACGGTGGCCTACGGGCTCCAGCGGATCTACACGAGATGGTCGAGCGACGGAGGCCTCACCTGGAGTGCTCAAACAGCGCAGTCCGTCAAGGGCGAGATGGCCACGGCGCCGGCGCTGACCGCACGAGGCAACGGCGACGTGCGGATGTTTTACTTCCAGACCGCCGGCGGGGGGAACCTCGACGAGTGGAACGTCTTCTACCGCGCCTCGAACGACGGCGGACGCACCTGGACCAGCCCGGTGAAGATCTCCGACGCGACGGGCGGCGCTGCCTACAAGTCTGCGAGGGGATTCGAGGAGCCGTACGGCGACTACGGGGAGCTCGGCATCATGTCAACCGGCAACACGTTGGCCGCGTGGGGCGAGGGAACGAGCTACATCGGTCCCGGCGGCGTTTGGGTCAACCGACAAACCTGATCGTGTCCCTGTTCTCGTTCCTGAACGCTGGTCAGTTTGCGCGCAGCCCGACGCCGCCGTACGTTCGGCTCGGATCTTCCCCCCAGTCGGAACGGAGGTTTCGAATGCAGCGTCGCCGTGGCGGGCTCGCCGTCGTGATCGTCCTGGCGTGTTTCGCGATCATCGCCATGCTGGCGGGCTGTACGTCGCCTGCATCCGCGCCAGCTTCGTCCCAGCCGGCGACGCACGCCGACAACCCGGGCGCCGAGAGCGACAGCAGTGTCGAGGCTGAAGGCGGCTCGACCGAGTCCGAGCGGGAAGCGGAAGGCACCGCCGCGCGGATCGAGGCATGGCACCAGGCGAAGGAAGCCGGGACGCTACGTGTGCAACAGGCCGCCGCTGCAGCGCCGGCGACCGGTTGGGCCGGCGAAAAGGTCGTGAGCCCAACGGCTGACGACTGGGAGCCCGCGATCGCCGCAGACCCGAACTCTCCATATGTGTACCTGCTCACGACGCGGTACACCGGTCCCACCGCGTGTGGGAACAAATGCCCGCTCCCGTACATCATGCTCAAGGTCTCGAGCGACGGGGGCGCGACGTGGGGCCCTGACAAGTACATCTGCACCTGCGCAGGCGTGGGGGCGCAGGCCGACCCGATCATCGAGGTCGTGCCCAACACGGGGGCCGTCTACTCCGTCTTCATGAACGGCTACAACGTCTTCTTCACGAAGTCGTCCGACCACGGCGCCACATGGACCACGCCCGCGAAGGTCTACGGCAAGGTCTCGTGGAACGACAAGCCGATCCTCGCCGAGAGTGACAACGGCCAGGACATCTATGTCAGCTTCAACGGACCCACCGGAGGCGACCCGTACGTCGCGCAGTCCCACGACGGCGGCGCCACGTGGACGCAGACCAAGATCGTCGACAGCTCGCGCTACTTCTTCGCCTTCGACGGCGACGTGCTTCCGAACGGCACGGTGGTGTTCTCCGAGGCGAGCCTGGATTACAGCGGGCCCGGCGGCTCGCTCGTCGGCCAGTCCCAGATCGACGTGATCCGCTCGACCAACAAGGGCGCGTCGTGGACCAACAACGTCGTCGACACCGTCGAGCTCTCGCCGGACTGCACCGCAGCGGGATGTCCGGCCGATTACTACCCCGGACACACCGCGATCTCGGCCGATGGGGGCGGCAACCTCGTGCTCATCTACGACGGGGCGACAGTGTCGAAGGGCAACGACACGATCTGGTCGCGCAGGTCGACCGATGGCGGGGCGACCTGGTCGACACGCCAACCGTTGTCGACGGGTGGCGAGATGGGCGACTTCCCGGCTGTGGAGTCCCGGGGGAACGGCGACGTTCGCGCCTGGTACATGCAGACCAACGGCGGCAATTTTGACGCCTGGAACGTCTGGTACCGGTCCTCGACCGACGGCGGCACCACGTGGAGCACGCCGGTCAAGATCTCCGATGTCACGTCGGGAGCGACGTACAAGACCGCGAACGGGTTCCTCGAGCCGTACGGCGACTACGGCGAGATGGCGATCACAAACACGGGCAAGGCCATCGGGATCTGGGGCGAGGGCAACTCCTACACCGGACCGGGCGGGGCTTGGCTCAACCGGCAGACCTAGCAGCGCTCGGCGACGGGGCGGCCCTCTTCGGGTCGCCCCGTCACTTGCCTGCGACGAACAGCCACACGATCAGCAGTACGAGGATCACGAACATGGCGGCGCCCGCGATCATCAGGAGCCGTGATGACGCAGACAAGGGGGCGTCGACTACCCGAAGCGTGCCGGCCTCCGCACCCTCGCCGATCGCTTCGTCGAGGGCGATGCCGGCCTCGTGCGCGCTGCGGTAGCGCGCGACGTCGAGCCATCCCGAACCGTCGAAACGCTGAAGCAGTGCTGCCCGCGCGCCCAGGAATCGGCCCTTCCCGATCCCGGCGAGGAAAGGACTCCGACCTGCGGGTTGACCTCCGGGCATGCCCATCACGCCACCGTAGGCGGCGTGGTCCTGTCGGACAAGCGTTCTCAGTAGGCGATCGCCCAGGTGGCGGTGTCGACGCCGGGACGGCCGCACACGATGCACGGTGCCCCCGGTTCTTCCACTTCCAGCGGCAGGAACCGGATGGTCGCCTTCGTCTCGGCCTTGACCTGCGCCTCGCAAGCCGCGTCGCCACACCATGAACCGGTGACGAACCCGCCCGCATCGGCGACGAGCTGCTTCAGCTCGTCGAAGCTCGACGCCCGGTGGGAGTTCGCCTCGCGGAACGCGACCGCGTCGTCGAACAGCCCCTGCTGCACCCCGTCGAGCAGGCCTTCGATCGCGCCATCAGCTCCGTCCAAGCCAAGCTCGTGCTTCTCGCCGGTATCCCGTCGCGTGACCGTGATCTTGTTCGCCTGGAAGTCACGGGACCCGAGGTCGAGCCGCAGTGGGATCCCGCGCAGCTCGCTATCGGCGAACTTATACCCGGGCCGCAGGTCGTCACGATCGTCAACCTTCACGCGGATCGCGGCTCCTCGCCACGACCGCGCGGCGATCCTCTCGCGCAGCTTCGCGATCGCGCCCTGCACGCTGCGCACCTCGTCGTCGGTCTTGCCGGGGATCGGCACGATCATCACCTGGATAGGCGCGACCGCGGGCGGCAGCCGGAGACCCTTGTCGTCGCCGTGCGCCATGATCAATCCGCCCACGAGCCGCGTCGAGACACCCCACGACGTGGCGTAGGCGTGGTGTTGCTCGCCGTCTCGACCGAGGAACGTCACGTCGTACGCGCGGGCGAAGTTCTGGCCCAAGAAATGCGACGTCCCGGACTGCAATGCCTTGCGGTCGCGCATCATCGCCTCGATCGCGAAGGTCTCGTCCGCGCCCGGGAACCGCTCGCTCGCGGTCTTGCGGCCCATGTGCACCGGCACCGCCATCACGTCCTCGACCACCTGCCGATAGACGTCGAGCATCCGAAGGGTTTCTTCCCACGCCTCTTCACGCGTCTCGTGCGCGGTGTGGCCCTCCTGCCAGAGGAACTCGGTCGTCCGGAGGAACAGCCGCGTTCGGAGCTCCCAGCGAACAACGTTCGCCCATTGGTTGTAGAGCAGCGGCAGGTCGCGGTAGCTCTGCACCCACCGCGAATACGTGTCCCAGATGATGGTCTCGGAGGTCGGCCGCACGATCAGCGGCTCGCCGAGCTCTTCTCCGCCGGCGTGCGTGACCACCGCGAGCTCCGGCGCGAAGCCTTCGACGTGTTCCTTCTCGCGCTCGAGCAGCCGCTGGGGGATGAACAGCGGGAAGTAGACGTTCTCGTGCGGGGGATCGGTGTGCTTGAACCGCCAGTCGAGCGCGTCACGGATCGCCTCCCACATCGCGTAGCCGTACGGCTTGATCACCATCGTGCCGCGCGCGAGGGAGTTCTCGGCGAGGTCCGCGGTGCGCACGACCTCCTGGTACCAGGCTGGGAAGTCGCCGGCTTGCGTCGGAAGGGCCATCAGGCGCCCCAGGATAGCGGGCGCGAGGCCGCTACTTGTCGACGTCGCCGACGACGAAGAAGATCGACCCGAGGATCGCGATCAGGTCGGGGATCAGCGTGCCGGGGAGCATCGCCGGCAGCACCGAGATATTGGAGAAGCTCGCCGTCCGCATCTTCAACCGGTACGGCTGCTTCTTGCCCGCGCCGACCACGTAGTACCCCATGATCCCGAGCGGGTTCTCCTGGCGCACGTAGATCTCGCCCTCGGGGATCGTCAGGGTCTTGGGCAAGCCGCTCGCTCGGAACGGCCCCGGCGGTAAACGGTCCAGGCACTGCTCGATGATGTTGCACGACTCTTTGACACGCTCGACGAGCACCCACAGCCGGTCGTACGAGTCGCCGCGGTCGCCAACCGGCACGTTGAACTCGACCTCGCCGTACTTCTCGTAGGGCTCGTCCTTCCGGGGGTCGATGGCGACACCCGCCGCCTGGGCGACCGGTCCCGAGCACCCGTACGCGAGCGCCATCTCCTTGGACATCGCGCCGACGTCGCGACACCGCGCGAAGATGATCTCGTTGCCCATGATCAGCTGCTCGTACTCGCGGCAGACCCCGCGCACGGCGGCCACAACCTCGTGCGCCCGCTTGATGAATCCGCGCGGCAGGTCGTCCTTGAGCCCGCCGACCCGTGCGAACGAGTGGTGCATCCGCGCGCCGGTCGCCGACTCGACCAGGTCCTGACACATCTCGCGCTCGCGGAATGTGTAGAACAGCGGCGTGATCGCGCCGAGCTCCAACGGATAGGAACCCATGAACACCAGGTGGTTCATGATCCGGTTCCACTCGGCCATCATCGTGCGGATCCACTGCGCCCGGTCGGGAACCTCGATCCCGGCCATCCGCTCGACCGCGATCGTCCAGCCGAGCTCGTTGTTGAACGCGCTCAGCCAGTCGTGCCTGTTCATCAAGACCAGCGTTTGGCGCGCGTCGCGGTACTCCGCGAGCTTCTCGGCGCCGCGGTGCATGTAGCCGATCACCGGCTCGGCCCGCTTGATCACCTCGCCGTCGAGCTCGATCACGATCCGGAGCACCCCGTGCGTCGCCGGGTGCTGCGGCCCGATGTTGAGGATCATCTCCTCGGTCTGGAACTCGCCGGCCGGGATGATGTCGACCCCCCCGCCGCGCACAAGGGCGGTCACCTCGTGGCTCTGGAAGGCGGGACGCGTCGGCGTATCGACCATCGTCCGGGCATCTTACCGAGGGCCGGACGCAGCCGCCCGTCGTCCGCGCCGCAGTAGGCTCCCGTTCGTGGGAGGGTCGGACGCGCGCCGCAAGGTGCCGTCGGTCGACGCGATCTTGCGCTCCGCCCCCGGGCAACGCGCCTCGAGAGTCGTCGGCCGGCCGGTGCTCAAACGAACACTGACGTCCGAGCTCGACGTCGTCCGCGCCGAGGCGGAGGAGGGCACGCAGCCGCCCCTCGCCGACGAGATCTTGGCGCGGGCCGTCGCCGCCGCGATGCGAGCGGTGACGGGCCTGACCTCCGTCATCAACGCGACCGGCGTCATCATCCATACGAACCTCGGCCGTGCGCCGCTGGCCCGGCCGGCGGTCGAGGCCGTCGCTGTGGCCGCCGCCGGCTACACCGACCTCGAGATCGATCGGAGCACCGGCGCCCGCGGGTCGCGCGGCGGCCGCGCCGAGCTGCTCCTCGCCTCGCTCACCGGCGCCGAGGCGGCATTGATCGTGAACAACTGCGCGGCGGCACTCGTGTTGACGCTCGCCGCGCTCGCCAAGAGCAAGAAGGTGTTGGTCTCGCGCGGCGAGCTGATCGAGATCGGCGGCGAGTTCCGGATCCCGGACATCATGCGAGCGTCCGGCGCGCGGCTCGTCGAGGTCGGCACGACGAACCGCACCCGCCCGATCGACTTCCGCAACGCGATCGACGCCTCGACGGCCGCCATCCTGCAGGTGCACCCGTCCAACTATCGGGTCGTCGGGTTCACCGCCGCGGCGACCACGACGCAACTGGCGGAGGTCGCGCGCAAGGCGGAGCTTCCGTTGATCTTCGACGTGGGCAGCGGCTTGCTCGACGCGGAGCGCGGATTCCCCGGTGAGGAGCCCTCCGTGCATCAAGCGCTCGCGGACGGCGCAGACCTCGTCACGTTCAGCGGCGACAAGCTGCTCGGTGGCCCGCAGGCGGGGTGCGTCGTCGGGCGCGCCGACCTGATCGCGAAGCTCCGCAAGCACCCGCTGGCGCGCGCGGTGCGGATCGACAAGCTCCAGGCCGCCGCGCTGGAGGCGACGCTCGCGCTGTACGCGACCGGGGAGCACACCGACGTGCCGGTCCACCGGATGATCCACGAGCCGCTGGACGCCGTTGGGCAGCGTGCGCACACGCTGGCCGAAGCGATCGGCGGCGACCTCGAGCACGCCCACGTCGTGCACTGTTCGTCGGTGGTCGGCGGCGGCTCGGTCCCAGGACAGACGCTCGACTCGTGGGGCGTGCGGATCCACTGTCCCGATCCGAGTGGGTTCAGCGGACGACTCCGCAACGGCTCACCGTCGGTGTTCTGCCGAACGGACGACGATCATGTGCTGCTCGACGCGCGCACGATCACCGACGAGCAGGTCCGCCACGTCGCCCGCGCGGTGCTCTACGCGATCGAAGGCGACGACCTCGACGAGGACTGAGCGTGCCGGGAACGCTCGGGGTCATCGCCACGGCGGGTCACGTCGACCACGGCAAGTCCGCGCTGATCGTCGCGCTCACCGGGATCGACCCCGACCGGTTCGAGGAGGAGAAGCGCCGCGGCCTCACCATCGACCTCGGCTACGCGTGGACGACACTGCCGAGCGGCCGGGAGGTCGGGTTCGTCGACGTCCCCGGCCACGAACGGTTCATCCGCAACATGCTCGCCGGCGTCGGGCCCGTGCGGCTGGTGCTGTTCGTGGTCGCGGCCGACGAAGGATGGAAGCCGCAGACCGAGGAGCACCTGCAGATCCTCGACGTGCTCGGGATCGCCGGCGGCGTGATCGCGTTGACGAAGACGGACCTCGTCGACGCCGACGGCCTCGCGCTCGCGACGGACGACGTGCGCGAGCACATCGCCGGCACCGTGCTCGCGGATGCCCCGATCGTGCCGGTCAGCGCACGAACCGGTGACGGGCTCCCGGACCTGATCGCCGCGCTCGACGGGCTCGTGCTCGATGCGCCGGTGCCCGAAGAGGCCCGCACGCGGCTCTTCGTCGACCGCGTCTTCACGATCACCGGCGCGGGGACGGTCGTCACCGGCACGCTCACCGGTGGATGCCTCCGGGTGGACGAGGAAGTCGCGCTCGAGCCGGGCGGCGTCCGCGCGCGCATCCGCTCGTTACAGACACACAAGCGAGCGAAGGACGACGCGTGCCATGTGGCGCGCGTTGCGGTGAACCTCGCGGGCGTCGAGCGAGCGCCGTTACGACGAGGGCTGGTGCTCACCGAACCACGCGCGTTCCGCCCGACGACCGTCGTCGACGCGATCGTGCGCCCGGTGCGCGATGTCGACCGCGTGCCCGAACGTGGCGCCTTCCTCCTGCATCACGGCGCGGCCGAGACGTCGGCCAAGATCCGCGTGCTCGAGCGGCGATCCGACGGCGCCCTGCTCGTCCGCGTTCGCACCGACGAGCCGCTCGTCGTCGACGTCGGCGATCGGTTCGTCCTCTGGGAAGCCGGCCGCCGGCGGGTGGTCGGAGGCGGCATCGCCCTGGACCCCGCACCGCCGCGCGCCGCAACGCGTCGGCACGTGGCGTTCCTCGCACGGCGCGCGGCCACAGACGACCGGCAACAACGCGCCGCCCTTGCGATCGAGGAGGCCGGCGCCATCCGCACGACGGAGCTCGAGCTCCAGACCGGCGCGATCTCGTCCTCAACCGCACCAGATGGATGGCTCGTCAGCGACGACCTCACCGAGCGGATCGCCACATCGGTCACGGCCTCCCTCGAGACCTTCCACCGAGAGCAGCCGCTGGCCCAAGGCGCACCACTCGACGTCGCGCGCCGGACGGTGCTCGACGCGGTCCGCGCGCATCGCGCGCGCACCGAGCCCGGCATCGCCGACGCGATGCTGGATCGCCTCGCGAGTGAGAGCGTCATCGTCCGCGATGCGACCACCGTCCGGCTCGCCACACACGCCGTGCAGCTCGCGGAACACGAACCCGAGCTCGACGCGCTCGTCGCCGCGATCTCCGGGGACCACGAGGCGACACCCCCAACCGTCAAGCAGTTGGTGGCCTCGGGGGTCGACCCGGCGCTGATCGACGCCGCGGGCCGGTCCGGCCGCGTCGTCCGGCTCTCGCCCGACCTGATCGTCACACCCGAGGTCGTTGCGCACGCGACCCAACTCACACGCGAGCATGCGGCCGACGGCGTCACCGTGAGCGCGCTCCGCGAAGCGCTCGGCACCAGCCGCAAGTACGCGGTCCCGCTGGCGGAATACCTGGATGCGACCGGCGTGACGCGCCGCGTCGGCGACCTGCGGTTCCCTCGCGACGACGCCTAGTCGGAAACCGCAGCGACGACCGCGACCTCGACGCACGCGCCGAGCGGCAGCGACGACGCGCCGGTCGCGACCCGCGCGTGCTTCCCCTCCTCGCCGAGCACGTCAACCAACAGTTCGCTCGCGCCGTTCGCGACCTTCGGATGATCGACGAAGTCGGGTGTGGCGGCGACAAGCACCGTCACCTGCAAGATCCGCTCGAGCCTGTCGAACCCGTGCAGCGTGTCGCTGAGTACGGACAGCGCCTGCAATGCCGCCTGCCGAGCCGCCGCGGCTCCGTCGTGGATCGAGACCCGGTCGCCGAGGTGACCGGGGTGCATGACGGCGCCGGCTTCCATCGGGATCTGCCCCGCGACGAACGCCGTGCCGTCGCGTACGACGCACGGCACATACGCGGCGATCGCGGAGGGCGGCGGCGGAAGCTCGATGCCGAGCTCGAGGAACCTGGCGTTGATCTCCGTGTCGTCCATGGCGGGCATCCTGCCACGCCGGCGACGGACGCGGGAGCTGCTACTCGACGCCGACCGGGTCGGGCTCCGGCTCGACCTTCAACACCAGTCCGTCGACGCCGCGTACGCGAACCTTCGTTCCCGGCGCGATCGGCTCCCCGAGACTCCGGCCGCGCCACATCGCGCCCTTCACGTGGACCGGTCCGTCGGGCGCCAGCCGTCCGCGAGCCTCGCCGACCAGCCCGATCAAGCCCTGCTGCGTCGCGATGATCCGGTCGCGGGACTGCACCGCCACCGTCAGCGCGAACCCGTAGTACAGCCAGCTCGCGATCACCGCGCCGCCGATCAGCCATGGCGAGATCCTGATCGCGTCCGCCACGCCTCTGTAGAGAAGGAAGGATCCGGCGGCGAACGCGACCAACCCGGCATACGTCACCACGCCGAGCCGGCGCATGCGGACGTCGGCGACCATCGCCCCGATCCCGGCGAGCAGCAGGACCGCGCCCGGCCACTGTGGCACCGCCACCGTCGCGCCGTAGATCCCGAGGGCAAGGAGGAACAGCCCTGCGAAGCCCGCGAACCCGAAGCCCGGCTGGGTGAGCTCGAACGCGACGCACGCGAGGCCGATCACCAGCAACACGTAGACCATCGTCGGTGTCGAGACGGCGTGCGCCCCGCGCACCAACAACCCGGGCTCGATGAACCGGATCGTCACGCCGACGCCGTTGGTCACGTCGGTGTCGGTCGTCGCCACCTTGGTGTGCAACTCCCAGGGCCCCGCGGCGGTCTGGACGGTATCGCCATCCACCTTGTTCAGAAGATCGATCACCGAGGTCGCGTCGGTCTGCGCGAACCCGTATTCCTCCGCGCGCGCCCCCGGCATCGCCTCGTCTTGATGCTCGAGCTGGACTCCGGTGCGATGCCGCGCCGCGAGCCACCCCTCGATCGTCTGGTTCAGATCGGCCGGCGGCGGCGCGGGGTGCAACAGATCGATCGGGTTCAGCGGGCCCGTCTGCGAGCCCGGCGCGACCGAGGCAAGCGATGCGGCGTCCATCAGCAGCATGCCGGCGCCGCTCGCCCGTGCCGGCACCTCGCCGACCCACACCAGCACGGGCACAGGCAGCGACACCAGTTGTTGCGCCAATGCGATGCCGTCCTGTCCGATGGTGCCCGCGCTGTTCAGTTGGAGCACGATCACCGCCTTGTCCGCGACCGCCTGACCGATCTGGTCCTGCAGGTACCCCATAAGCGGCCTGTCGATGGCGCCCTCCACCTTGATCACGGCCACGGGCTCGCCCGGCGCGCCGCTCGTTTGGGCCAGCGCTGCTCCGGGCAGCGCCAAGGCGATGACAAACGTAAGAAGAAACGACACGGAACGGGGCACGCTCGACCCATCGTACCGAGACGGGCGTATCCTCCGAGGGAACCCCTCTTGAGGACCAGATGAGACGTCCGGCCCCCGCCCACAAAGCTCCATCCGACCCGCTCAGCGACCGCTGGGCATTCAAGCCTGTCGCGTTCCTGCTGCTGCTCGCCACGCTCGTCGCGAGCGCCGGCCTGCTCGCGATCTTGATCTCGCCGCCGTTCCTGGCCGCCGGAGCCGGCGTCCAGAAGATCCAAGGTCGCCTGAACGCCGACGGCGCGAAGTTCACCGGGATCCCGCGCCTGCCACAGCGCTCCACGATCTACGCCAGCGACGGCAAGACGGTCCTGGCGCGCATCTACCTCGACAACCGCGAGGTCGTGCCGCTCAACCGGATCAGCCCCAATGTGATCAAAGCGGTGCTCGCGATCGAGGACTCGCAGTTCTACAACCACGGCGCGATCGATCTCGCGTCGGTGATCCGCGCGATCGGCGCGAACATCCGGTCGGGCTCTTTCTCTCAGGGTGGCTCGACCATCACGCAGCAGCTGGTGAAGAACACGATCGGCAATGACGCGCCCACGCTCGAGCGCAAGTTCAGGGAGCTCGCCCTCGCCGAGCGCGTCGAGCAGCACTACTCGAAAGACCAGATCCTCGACCTGTATCTGAACGACGTCTTCCTGGCGAACAACGTGTACGGCATCGGGACCGCCGCACGGTTCTACTTCCACGAGTCGGCCGCCCACCTCAACCTGCCGCAGGCGGCGCTGCTCGCCGGCCTCATCCAGTCTCCGTCCTACGACGACCCGGTCGCGCATCCACGCCACGCGTACCTTCGCCGCAACGACGTGCTGAACCGGATGATCGCGCTCGGCCAGGCGCACGATCCGAACGGCGTGTCCGTCAAGCGCGGTGAGGCGGCCAAGAACCGCCCGATCGTCCTGCACACGGGCGGCAACTACCTGCCCACGCCGCCGTTCCTGGTCGACTACGTCCGCCAAGAGCTCGTCGACGACCCCAACGGCTGGTACGGGGTGCTCGGCAACACGCCGCAGGAGCGCGAGAACACCCTCAAGGAGGGCGGACTGTCCATCATCACGACCCTGAACCCCGACTGGCAAAAGGCCGCGCAGAAGGCGGCGAGCCAACCGTGGGCGGTCGCGCCGGCCAACCCGGGGTACTCGCCGGAGCCCGACGTCGGCATCGTGTCGCTCGGGACCAGGACGGGCGCGATCCAGACGATGCTCTCCGGCCGCAACTATCAGAAGGACCAGCTCAACCTCGTCACGATGCCGCACCAGCCGGGGTCGTCGTTCAAGCCGTACGTCCTTGCGACGGCGTTCGAGCAAGGTATCCCGCCGACGGCGACGTTCTCGGGCGCGCAAGGCCCGATCGCCGGCTGCTTCAACCAGGACGGCTCGGTCTGGAACGTGACGAACGCCGAGGGTACGAGCCTCGGCATGGTCAACCTCTACGACGGGACCGCGTACTCGATCAATGCGGTATTCGCGCGGCTCACCGAAACTGTCGGCCCGCAGAACGTGGCGGACATGGCACACCGCCTCGGCATCACCACGCCGCTCCCTGCGGTCTGCTCGCTCGGCACGGGCTCGGTCGGCATCACCCCGCTCGACCAGGCGTCCGGCTATCAGACGTTCGCGAACAGCGGGATCCACTGCACCCCGTACGCCGTCAGCGAGATCCGCCGCAACAACAAGGTCTTGTACGACCAGACCCCCGACTGCAACCGCGTCCTCGCCGCGCCGATCGCGAACCTCGTCAACAAGGTGCTCGAGGGGCCCGTGACGTATGGCACCGCCGCCTCCGTCTTCTCGAGCGGCTGGGGAAAGTGGCCGATCCGCGGCAAGACCGGCACCGCCGATTCCAACAAGGAGCTGTGGTTCGCCGGCTACACGCGCCAGGTCACGACGGCAGTCTGGGTCGGGTCACCGCACACGCCCTACCCGATGCCCAACTATTGGGGCCAATCGGTCTTCGGCGGCACCATCGCGGCGCCGATCTGGAAGGCCTACATGCTGGAGGTCCTCCAGGGCATGCCGGCACGTCAGTTCCCGGCGGCGGAGCTCGGTCGCGTGCCGAGCGTCGTCGGGATGGACGAACAGACCGCGATCCGGACGCTGCGGAGCGCCGGGTTCAGGGCGGACGTCAACGTCGTCCAGAGCTACCTGCCGCAGGGACAGGTGCTGACCCAAGATCCCGGGGCGGGCGCGCAATCGGTCGCCGGGATCACCGTCAAGCTCGCGGTCAGCAACGGCGTCGCGAAGAAGGTCACGATCCCGTCGGTGAAGGGTCTGTCGCTCGGAAGCGCGGAGGCCGCGTTGTCGGGGATCAACGTGACGCCCGTGGTCGTCTACAAGCAGACGACCGATCCCACACTGGACGGCATCGTGATCCAGGTCACGCCGGACGCCGGCACCGTCGTGCTCGAAGGCACGAGCGCCACGCTCTATGTCTGGCAGGGCCCAGCGCCGAGTTCGAGCCCGACGCCCAGCCCCAGTCCGGGGGGCGGCGGCGGCCACGGCAATGGGAACGGTGGCGGCAACCCGGGGAACGGGAACGGCAATGGGCACTAGCGTCGGACGCTAGCCCAGCCGTTCCTTGACTTTCTGCTGGACAAGACCGCCGTCAACCTGTCCCTTGGCCTTGCCCATGATGAAGCCCATCACCTTGCCCATGTCCTGCGGGCCGCTGGCGCCAGTGGCGGCGAAGGCTTCGTCGATCAGCGCGTCCACCGCGCCGGCGTCGAGCTGGGGCGGCGCGTAGGGCTCGAGCACCGCGCGCTCGGCCTCCTCTTTCTCCGCAAGCTCCGACCGGCCGGCGGCAGAGAATGCCTCGATCGACTCGGTGCGCTTCTTGACCTCTTTGCCCGCGACGTCGCGAACCTCGTCGTCGGTCAGCGCGTGACCGAGATCCTTCTCGCGGTTGGTGATCGCGGCGGACAGCATCCGCAGCGCGCCGACGGTGACCTTGTCGCCGGCCTTCAGCGCGGCGGTCGTCCGCGCACGCACCTGCTCCTTCAGCGACCCGTCCACCTCTAGACTCCCTCCCCGTGCTCGCTGCCCTGGTGGTCCTCGCGATCGTCGCGGCGGCGTGCGGCGCCTACGGGATCGTGATCGAACGACGCTGGTACCGGCTCCGCACGTACGACCTCGCCATCCTCCCATCCGGCGGACCCGACCGGCTGGACGTCCTCCATCTGTCCGATCTGCATGTCGTCCGCGGCGACAATGCGAAGCGACGCTTCCTCGCCGGGCTGCCGCGCGCCGACGTCACCGTCGTCACCGGCGATGTGCTCGGGGAGCCCGAGGCGGTCGAGAACGCCGTCGACATGTTGCAGCCGGCGCGCGGCACGATGGGGAGCTGGTTCGTGCTCGGCTCGAACGACTACTTCGAGCCGAAGCCGCTCAACTACCTCGCGTACTTCCGCCGGCACCGGAAGCACCGCACGGCGGCGGGTGGCCGGGCGCGCGACCTCATCGCGCAGCTGACGTCCGACGGCTGGATCGACCTCACCAACTCCCGGCGCGAGACCACGATCGGCGACCTCGACGTCGAGCTCCTCGGGCTCGACGACGCACACATCCGCTGGCACGACCTCCGCGTGGCGCCGCGAGAGACCAACCGGTTCGGGGTGGCGGTGATGCACTCGCCCGACTCGGCGCCCGAGACGGCGGCGCTCGGGTACGACCTGATGTTCGCGGGCCACACGCACGGAGGCCAGGTCTGCCTTCCCCTCGTCGGTGCGCTGGTCACCAACTGCTCGATGCCGCCGCGGCTCGTCGCCGGCTTGATCCGGATGGGACCAACGGTCCTCCATACCTCTCGAGGCCTCGGCACGAGCAAGTACGCGCCCTTTCGGTTCTGCTGTCGGCCGGAAGCGACGATCCTTCGGCTCACTCGGAAACCAGAGCCCGCGACCCCGGCGCTACACTGACCGACTCCGGGACGTAGCGCAGTTTGGTAGCGCGCAGCGTTCGGGACGCTGAGGTCGCGGGTTCAAATCCCGCCGTCCCGACCCGGAAACGACGGGGGCGATCGTCACGCGCGATCGCCCCCGTCCCCACCGAAAGCCCTTTGGCCGCTTCGAACATGTGTTCGAACAACGTTGACGGCCCCCTGCCGAGGTCGGTACGGTGTTCGTCGCGAGGGCTCGGGTGACCGAGCCTTCAGGCTATCCAAGGTCGGAAATGACCCGAAGAGGAACGGCCCGATACGCGGGCGAACCAAGGAGGATCGGTTATCGGGACACGACCTAAGGCCACGCGGCTCGTAGTCGCGGCCCTTCTCGTCCTCCCCGCCCTCGTCGCATCGGTCTCCCCCTCCCTCGCCGCGCCGTCGAAAGCAGACGTCGAGGCGGCCAAGCAGAAGCTCCTGCAGGCCCAGAACCAGTTCGCGGCCCTGAACGAGCAGTACAACCAGGCCGTCTACGAACTCCAGCAGGCGCGGCAGCACATGGCGGACGCCCTGGCGATGAAGAAGGCGGCCGAAGCGCAGGCCGCGACCGCGCGCGCGGCGCTGTCCAAGCGCGCCGTCCAGGCCTACACCGACATGGGGTCGCAGTACGAGGCGCTCCTGTCGGCCGGGTCGATGAGCGAGTTCTCCGACCGCCTTGCGTTCCTCGGGGCGATCACGCAGAACGACGCGAACGTCGCGAGCCAGGCCGACGCCGCCGCGCAGCAGGCGCAGTGGGCGTCCCAGGAGTACAACCAGGCGGTCCAGGACGCGCAGCAGAAGTCCAACCAGCTGCAGGCCGAACAACAGGCCGCGCAGAACGCGCTGAACCAGGCCCGTCAGTACGCCGCGACGACCCAGGCCAACTACAACTCGTGGTACCAGCAGCAGCAGCAGGCGCTCGCCGCAGCCGCTGCCGCAGCTGCGGCCGCGGCGGCTGCTCCCCCCGCGAGCCCGAGCCAGCCGACCCCGCCGCCGCCCTCCGGTGGCGGCACGCCGCCGACGATCCCCCCCGCGTCGGGCGGCGCAGCGACCGCCGTGGCCGCAGCGGAGTCCGTGATCGGCGCGCCGTACGTCTTCGGGGCGGCCGGGCCGACCTCGTTCGACTGCTCCGGCCTGACGATGTGGGCCTGGGCGCAGGCGGGCGTCTCGCTCCCCCACTCCGCGGCCGCGCAGTACGCGAGCCTGCCGAAGGTGCCGCTCAGCGCCGTGCAGCCGGGCGACATCATCTACTACGACAACTTCGGCGCCCACGTCGCGATCTATGTCGGCGGCGGCCAGATCGTCCAGGCGCGTCACCCCGGCCCCGGCGGTCAGGTGCAGTACAGCTCGATGATGGGCTACGACACTCCCGTCGGCGCCGCCCGGCCCGGCTAACGCTCCTCGCAGCTCGCTAGGCTTCGCGCGTGCAAGCGCCGCGCGCCTCCGCAGCAGATCTCGAACTCGTCGAGCGTCTCCGCGCCCGCGATGAGACCGCGTTCATGGAGCTCGTCGATGGCTTGACGCCGTCGATGCGCCGCGTCGCCCGCATGTTCGTCTCATCCGACGCGGTGGCCGACGAGGTCGTGCAGGAAGCGTGGGTCGGCGTCCTCAAGGGGCTCGCCGGATACGAGGGGCGCGCATCGCTCCGCACGTGGATCTTCCGCATCCTGGTCAACATCGCGAAGGGCCGCGGCCAACGCGAGGCGCGGAGCGTGCCGTTCGCGACGCTGGCCGGCGACGACCTCGATGCGCCGACGTTCGACGCCGCGGCGTTCGACCATTCCGGCGGCTGGTCGACGCTTCCCTTTGACTGGCGCGGCATGCCCGACGAACGGGTCACCGGCCGCGAGACGCTTGCCGTGATCGGCCGCGCGATCGCGTCGCTGCCGCCGATGCAGGCCCACGTGATCCGTCTGCGAGACGTGCTCGGCTGGTCCTCCGACGAGGTCCGTAACGCCCTGGACCTCACCGACACCAATCAGAGGGTGCTGCTGCATCGCGCGCGCGCGAAGGTTCGTGCGGCGGTCGAGGAGCACCTCAGGAGCGTGAGCGCGTGAGCAGGGATCTGGTTTGCCGGGAGGTCGTAGAGCTGATCAACGGCTACCTCGACGGGTCCCTGCCCGCCGATGTGCGGGCAGCGGTCGAGGCGCACCTCGCCGGCTGCGACGGCTGCACGATGGTGCTCGAGGAATTCCGGCAGACGATCGCGATGACCGGGATGCTCACCGAGGAACAGGTCGCTTCGGCCCAGCGCGACATCCTGCTCGCGGCCTTCCGAGGCTGGGCAACCGCCTAGCGCGGTTCCAGCGTCAGGCCGGCGTGCCGAGGTCGGCCAACCGCGTCTCCGCCTGCTGGACCAGCGCGTCGTTCCCGATCTCTCGCGCGGCATCGCGCGCTTGCATCAGCAGGTCGATCGCCTGTTGTTTGCGCTGATCCATGTTGGCCTCGTGCGCGTACTTCACACGCTCGTCGGCCTTGATGATCAGCTCGAAGATCTCCTTCGGGTCCACGCTCAGCCTCCCGGGTGCACGGCTTCGTCGAGCTGCCGGTCAAGGAAACCACGGATCTGGATCGCGACCGCAGCGCCTTCGCCGACGGCGCTCGCGAGCTGCTTGGTCGAGCCGCCGCGGACGTCGCCGGCCGCGAACACGCCCGGCAGCGACGTCATCTGCATCGCGTCGGTCGCGATGAACCCCCGCTCGTCGAGGTCGACGATGCCCTTCAGGAAGTCGGTGTTCGGATCGAGCCCGATAAACACGAACACGCCGTCGGGGTGGTGCTCCTCACGCTCGCCGGTCGCGGTGCTCTCGAGGACGACCGTGCCGACCTTGCCGCTGCCGTCGTCCTTCGGCTCGAACGCGACGACCTTCCGCTGCAGCAGGACCTCCATCTTCGGATCGGCCGCGACCTTGTCCTGCAGCACCTGGCTGCCGGCGAGCCGGTCCTTGTACTCGACCACCGTGACCTTGTCGGTGAACTGCGCCAGGAACTGGCCCTCCTCCAGCCCGCTGTTCCCCCCGCCGAGGACCATCAGTTGCTTCGACCCTTTGTAGAAGGGGCCGTCGCACGTCGCGCAGAAGTGGATGCCCGCGCCGATCAGATCCTCCTCGCCCATCGCCTCGGTCCGCCGGTAGGACGAGCCGCTCGCGATCAACACCGCCCGGGCTTCGTAGTGGTCGCCGTTGGACGTGAACACGCGGAGTTCCTCGGCGCCGGCGTCCTCGATGCCGGTCACGCTCAGCGCCTGGAGCATCTCGACGCCGTACCGCTGCGCTTGGCGCACGATCCGGTCGGCGAGCTCCGCGCCGCCGATCCCGTCGGGGAAGCCGGGATAGTTGTCGAGGCGCTCGGTCACGCCCGCCTGCCCGCCGAGACCCTTGGAGTCGATGATCAGCGTCTCGAGGTTCTCTCGCGCCGCATAGATCGAGGTGGTCAGACCGGCCGGTCCGCCCCCGATGATGATGAGGTCGTAGGCGTGCTGCATGCCCATCCGCGTGAGGCCGAGCTTGTCGGCGAGCTCCTCGTTGGTGGGCTCGGCGAGGTGCGTCCCGTCCGGGAACACGATCGTCGGGATGATGTTCTTGCCGTCGTTGCGCCGGTGGACCTCTTCGATCAGCTCCGGCTCGTGCTCGATGTCGTGCCACTCGTAGGAGATCCGCTGGTCCGCCAGGAACCGCTTGGCTCGGCGGCAGTCACCACACCAGGTCGCGCCGTACACCTTGATCACGTCGTCCACGCCTGCTCCTCGTTCTCGACGGAAGGAGCCTAGTGCCGGCCGGAGGAAGGCGCGTTGCGGCCCGTCGGTCAGGTCGCCGGCACCAGTTCTGCCAGCGCCTTAGCCTCCGCTTCGATGGCGTCGCGCTCCGCGAGGCGATCGAGCCAAGGCTCGGGGATCGCGGCGACACCGTGGAGGGCGCCCAGGAGGGCCCCGGCGACCGCCGCGTTCGTGTCGGTGTCCCCGCCCAGTCCGACCACATACCGAAGCCCGTCCTCGAATCCGAGCTCTTCGCCGACGACCTGAAGGGCGATCCCCGCGGTGAACAGGCAGAACCCTTGATCCGGCCCGTCGATCTGGCGGCTCCGTCCTGCCTCGCCGACGAGGAACTCGAGCTCCTCGCCGCCCTCGCGGTCCGACAGGACCGCGAGGCTGTTGAGAACGGCGGCATCCGCCGGCTCACCCCGGACCAACGCAGCGATCGCAAGGGTCACCGCGAGACACGCCGTTTGGCACCGGCCGTCCCAGTGCGTGAGCCGTGAGAGTGCGGGCGCTTCTTCGAAGAGGAGCTCAGTGGCGTTCGCTCGCGCGGCACCGAGCGGCGCGCAATACATCACCGATCCGTTCCCGGCGCTCACCTCGGGCCCCCGGCGCTCGAACACGGCCTTGGCCGGCTGCGGCGTTTTGGCCGCTGCTTCCTGGAGCGCCAGTCGCGTCTGGATGCCCACGTCCGGCGGATCCGAGGCGAGCCACGCGAGATGACGCTCCAGCACGTCGCCCAGGTCGAGCGCTCCTCCGTGCTCGACCAGCGACCGCCACAGGTTCCGAGCCATCGCGGTGTCGTCCGTCCAGGTCCCGGGCGGCAAGCCCATCCATGGCAGCTCGAACGCGGGCAGCGGGAAGGCGACCTGTGTCCGACGACGGAACTCGAACGGCGCCCCGAGCGCGTCGCCGATCGCCAGGCCAAGGACGCTCCCCAGCACGCGGTCTCGGACGTCCACGGACGGCGAGCATAGTCGCAGGTCAGAGCTATCGGACGTCTGGTAGCCTTGCCAACCGCGATGGACAAGACCGGCCCTAAGCACAAGACCTGTCGACGTGTGGGCGCTCCACTTTGTGGACGCCCCAACTGCCCATCCAACAAGCGGCCCTATCCGCCCGGGCAGCACGGTCGTGGCCGCAAGCGCATCTCGGAGTACCAGACGCGACTGCTCGAGAAGCAGAAGCTCCGCCACATCTACGGCGTGAACGAGAAGCAGATGCGCGGCTACTTCGACAAGGCCACCCGCTCCACCAGCGTGACCGGCGAAGAGATGATCCGCATGCTCGAATGCCGTCTCGACACGATCTGCCTGCGGCTCGGGTTCGCCCAGACGACCAGCCAGGCGAAGCAGCTGGTATCCCACGGCCACGTCAGCTTGGACGGCCGTCGGATCGACATCCCGAGCGCCCAGGTCAAGCCCGGCCAGGCGATCACCTTGTCGCCACGGGCGAAGAACTTCGTCTTCGTGCGCGAGGCGCTCGAGATCACGCCCGAACCGCCCTCGTACCTCTACCGGAACAAGGACGAAGGTTCGGGCACGCTCAGCCGCTTGCCGGAGCGCGGCGAGGTGCCGCTGCCGGTGCCGGTCGAAGAGCGCCTGATCGTCGAGTTCTACGCCTAGGCGCTCGCGTCGTTCGGACGCGGCGCCTCGTCGGGTGCTTCGTCCTCCAACTGGCCTTCCCGGAGCCCCTTCCGGAATTCACCCTGCGACCGCCCGAGCGACCTCGCCATCTCCGGCAGCTTGTTCGCGCCGAACAGGACGACGGCCAGAACGACCAAGATCACACCACCTGAGCCGAAGAGCTCCATGGTCACCACCACCTATCTGGAGGCCACGCAACCAGTGTCGCACCGAGGCGCACATCCCCTGCATCGCGGCCGGGTCGACCAGGACGCCCAGCGCGGATACGCTTGCCGGCGCTGCATCGCCTATGAGAGGAAGTTCGATGGCGGGGTCAGACGACGTGCGGATCACGGTTACGGAGAACGGTCCCTATCGAGTCACGGGCTCGGTGCCCCTCGTTCCTCGGACGATCGTCACGGACGACGAGGGGTTCTCCGTCGAGTGGGGCGAGGGCGAACCCTACGCGACTGAGGCCGCGTACGAACTCTGCCGGTGCGGCGAGTCGAAGACGGCCCCCTTCTGTGATCGAGCGTGCGACGAGAACGAGTTCGACGGCACGGAGACGGCGAGCAGGAAGCCCTACCTGGAGCAGGCCGAGGAAGAAGTCGGCCCAAGGCTCACCCTCACCGACGCCGAGGACCTCTGCGCGTACGCGCGCTTCTGCGACCCGGGCGGACAGATCTGGAACCTGGTCCAGGAAGACGACGACGCTTCGAGGGCGCTCGCGATCCGCGAAGGGAAGCTGTGCCCCTCGGGCCGCCTGGTGACGTGGGACAAAGAGACGCGGGCGCGCAACGAAGAGGACTGGGCGCCGTCGATCGGCGTCGTTCAAGATCCGAGCGAAGGATGCTCCGGGCCGTTGGCCGTCCGCGGCGGCATCCCGGTGGTCGCCGCCGACGGGTTCGAGTACGAGGTGCGCAACCGCCAGACTCTCTGCCGGTGCGGCCAGTCGGAGAACAAGCCGTTCTGCAACGGGTCACACGCTGCCGTCAAGTTCCAAGACGGACAGGCCGAGCGCGGCTTCGTCGTCTAGCGCATCCTTCTCGAGCCCTCGTCCGGCGCGTGCTGCGAGGCGCGAGGACACCGTTGCCGACTTGTGGAGATTCCTGAGCGCCCGCGGTTGGTCCACCGGACGCACATACCATCGCCGCTGATGAGCGCGAACGTCCTCCTATGAAGCGTCCCTCGAGACGGGCGGTCGTGGTCGGCCTTGCCGTCCTCGTCGTCGCGGGCGTGGTCGCGTCCGCCGCAGCGGTCCAGACAGGTCTCGCCGCGAAGGCGTGGCGGCGGTTCCACCCGGTCCCGGTGGGAACCGTGCACATCTTCGGCACGGGTCTGCCCGCCGTCCAACCCGGTCCCGGCCCCGTTCAGGGACCGATCAACCGATCGTTCCCCGGCGTCACGACCTTCCGAGGAAACGCGAGCCGCGACTACTACGGCGAGGGGCCCGTGCCGAGCGACCCGCACATCGCGTGGGCCTATCCGCCCGACGGGAAGATGTGCATGCAGTCGGCGGACAACGGCCTGACGTTCCAAGGACCGATGCAGGAATGGTGCGGGACCGGATGGACCGGTCAACCCAACGTCTTGCAACGTCCCGACGGCACGGTCGAAGTGCGCGAGGGCGCGTACGACGGGGCCTATCACTTCCTCAACGGGGCCACCGGCGCGCAGCTTCGGCCGGATCTGCTGACGGGTGACCTCGCGAAAGGCTCGGCCACCTCCGACTCACAGGGTTATCCGCTCTACTACGGCGGCTCTCGGGACAACCAGCTCCGCGTCGTCGCGATGGACCGCCAGCGCCCAACCGTCCTCTGGGATCTGGACGCCATGACGTCGGTTCCCCGCCCCGTGTGGAACAACGATTGGGACGGCGCCCCACTGCAGATCGGCGATTACCTGATCGAGGGCGGCGAGAACTCATGGCTCTACGTCATCCGGTTGCACCGCGGGTACAACGCGCAGGGCCTGGTCACCGTCCACCCCGAGATCGTGATGAAAGTGCCGGGCTACGACCAGCAACTCCTCGACACGATCGGCGACGATGACGTCTCGATCGAAAGCTCGGTCTCGTTCCACGCCGGCGTCGTGTACTTCGGGAACTCCGGCGGCTTGGTGGAAGGGTGGGACATCTCCGACATCCTGCGCGGCGGAACGCGTTACAAGGAGGTCTTCCGCTTCTGGGCGGGCGGCGACATCGACCCATCGGTGGTGATCGACCCGGAGGGCTACCTCTACGTCGCGCGGCATATCGAAGACAACGAGCCGCGGCCCGCCGCGACGGCGCGAGACCAGCAGCTCGGCAACATCATGAAGCTCGATCCGACGAACCCGACCAACCCCGTCGTGTGGTCGGCGAACGTGGGCAGCATCGCGCGCGGGCAAGGAAGCCTCGGCACGCCCGCGCTCTACAACGGCATGGTCTACGACACGCTCACGAACGGCGCGTTCGTCGGCATCGACGCGACGACGGGGAACGTCGACTGGACCGTGAACCTCCCCGGGAACGCGTGGATGTCCCCGGTCCCGATCGACAACAACCTGCTGATCGGCGACTGCACCGGTGTGCTCCACGACTACGACATCTCGAACCCGACCGTCGCCCCGCCGGAGCTGTGGAACATCCAGCTCGGCGGCTGCGAGGAGTCGACCCCCGCGGTATGGCACGGGATGATCTACGTCGGGACGCGCGGCGGCCAGATCTACGGCATCGGCTGACGAGCGGTCTCCACGCCGTCGTGGGTCAGGTTGACCGATGTCGTGATCAGATCGGTTGCCACGAGATACCGAGCACGCCGTCATGCACGAGCGTCCGTGGAGCGGCCCCATCGGCGCGAACCACGACGAGACCGCCCGGTCCTCCGTTCTTGCCGGCCGCATACGCGATCTCACGCCCATCCGGCGACCACACAGGATTGAGGTTCGTCGCGCCGGGCCCGTCGTCCGTCAGCCGAGTCACGTCGCTTCCATCCGTGTTCATCGTGAAGATGTCGGACTCCATCGGACCCTCCTGCCGCGTGAATGCGATGGAGCGCCCATCCGGTGACCAAGAGGGGTTGTAGTCACTCGTCCCCGTCGAGAGCTGCTGGACGTGCGAACCATCGGTGCTCATGACGAAGATCCCGAATCCCGAGTCGGTGCCCTTGTCGAACAAGAGCTGTTTGCCGTCGGGCGAGAACGACGCGGTGAAGTAGCTCCGTTGCCCGGCGGGGATCGCGTCCCCCACGATCCGGTCGGCCCTCCCATCCGGGGAGACGAAGTGGATGGCCGAGCCCTGAGCGGTAGCAGCCACATACGCGATCGTCGAACCGTCGGGTGACCACGAGGGCGCACCGATGTTGTCAGCGCTCGCGACCAGGTGAGGATCCGACCCGTCCGCGTTCATGACCCAGAGTTGCCGTTGGCCGCCCGCCGGCGGGAAGACGGCGACCGCGAGGTGCGCCCCGTCCGGCGACCACGCCGGCAGCCAGGCTCCCGCGGGCGTTCCATGCACCGCGCGAGCGTCCCCAGTCTCGGGATCGACGGTGAACAGCGAGCTCCCGTTCGCGAATGCGATCACACCGTTGGAGGCCGGGATGATCCGTACGGGCGCCGGCGCCGGTGCGACGACCGAAGGTTCGGGCGTCGACGGGATGCGCAGACGAACCCAGGCGAGGCCCCCGATAACGAGCGCTGCGAGAACGACCGAGACGACCACGGCGCTCGCCCGTCCTGAACCGGCTCGACCGCTGAAGCGCGTCACGATGGAGCCAGCGCTGCTCGAACGAGCTCGACCAGCTCGGCTTCGCGCCGTTTCAGCGACGTTCGGGCGTCGTCTTGGCCGACGAACGACGCCAGCACGCTCGCTTCCGTAAGCGATCCGATCACGGCCGTGTACAGCGTGAACAGCAGCAGCGCGGGGTCCTGCTTCCGGATCTGTCCCGCCTCCATCCCCGCCTTGAGGAACCCGATCGCGCGGACGCGAAGCGGTTCTAACGCCGACCCGAACCGATCGAACGCGTTTGGCCCGAGCCGGCCCGCCTCGCGGATGAACATCGGGAATTCCGGCCATTCCGCCGCGAGCTCGTACACCGCGTGGATGACGGCCTCGGCTCGCTCCTCGGGGTCGGGCGAACCCTCGAGCGCCGACGCGATCTCTTCGGCAACCCGCCGGCCGGCGGCGGCGAGGCACGTCTCGAGCAGCGCGTCCTTGTTCGGGAAGTAATAGAGCAGCGTCTGCTTGCGGACGCCGACCGCCGTCGCGATCGAATCGAGGGACGCCCCCGTGTAACCCTCGGTACCGAACTGCCGGATGGCTTCCTCGACGATCGTGGTGCGCCGTCGCTCGCCCCCCGTCCGTGGCATGCGTGTTACTTCCAGGTCTGTGGGCGTCCGCGCCGCGGAACCGGCCGTGACCCTTCCCACGTGCGGCGCCACCCGGCGCCGACGGGACCGGCTAGCGACGGTGTCTCGCCGCGCTCCGCCCGGGTGAGGGCGTGGAACCAGTCGGTGCGGTCCTCGTCGAACAGCTGCATGACGGCTTGCTGCATCCGAGCTGACAGGTGCTGGTGCGACTCCTCTTCCTCGGGGTACAAGACCTCGCCGTAGCGCATCGTCACCACCGGCCGGCCGCGACGCGGCCACCACCGGCCCTTCGGCATGGCCTGATACGCGCCGATGATCGCGACCGGCACCAGCCCGACGCCGAGGTCGAGCGCAAGCCGCGACGCGCCGTGCCGGAACCGCTGCATGTGCCCGTCGGGCGACCGCGTTCCCTCGGGGAACACGACGATCGACCAGCCGTCGTCGACGAGCTCGCGCGCCTTCTCGATCGCGGTCGACCCGCCGCGTCCGCGGTCGATCGGGAACCCGCCGTACACCAGCGCGGTGAACGCCTG